>JARLJU010000204.1 GCA_031291055.1 Rudaea sp.
CGCAAGCTCAATGCCGAAGTCGATCCGGAACTGTCGCGCATCCTGGGCAAGATGATCGCCAAGGATCCGGCCGAACGTTATCAGAGCTGCCAGGAACTGGAAGCGGACCTGGCCAAACATCCCCTCGTTGCCAAGGGTGGGCCCATTACCGTAGTGACCAAGATGTCGCCTGCCGCCGCGACCATGGTCGGCCAAAAGACACCGGTTTCCGGCCAGCGCCCACTGCCGACCACCTCACCCACACCGCAGCCCTTGCCTGTGCAGAACGCTGCCGCCACTCCGGCGCGTGCGCAACCTCTGCCGTTGGCGTCCGCACACGAACCGGTCCTGCAACGGCAACCTGCCGCCAGCACGGGCTCATCGGCCTTACCGTTGGCGATCGCGGCGGTCCTGCTACTCGGCATAGGCGGGGGTGCCTATGCGTTTCGCGATCAGATTCCGATGTTTAAGCAGTTTATCGGCGCGTCTGCCGTCGCCACCAACGCTCAGACGAATCCGGCCTCGACGCTGGGTACGGCAAACACCACCGCTGCGGCCGCCACGGCAACAAATCCTGCCGCGCCAATGCAAGCGGCTGCGACAAGTGCCGCAGCCGCACCCGCATCCGATGCAGCGACGCCATCCGTAGCCGACGCCAATGCGGCGCCAGCGGCCAACAGCGCCCATTTTCAGGAGCTGCCCGATACTCCCGCCGGCCCGGCCGCACGCACCTCTCAGGTCGAGCCCCTCAAGGAACTCGCCGCCGCGCAGGCAGCCGAAGCCGTTCCAGCACAGCGTCTGGCCCGGGTAAGCGAGCCGCCGCCGGTGGCAGCACCGCCGAAACCGCATATTCCCACCATCGCTGTCATTGCGGGCGGTGATTCAGCCGTGTCGGAACCGGCCGAGCGCGAGATTGAACAGATGCTGTCGCGACACGGCTATCACCTGATCGATCAGGACATGATGCCGCGCGTCTCGCATTTGCTCAGCGGAGAACGCCCGCGGTTCGGCGAAATCCTCGAAACGCTTGCGCACAAAGGCAACATCGACGCCGTCGTGATCGTGCACGCACGCCAGGTCGGCACGCAACAGTTGACCTACTACGGGCAAAGCTCCACGTTGTATACCGTTGAACTCGGTGTGCGTACCTACTCGGTCGGCAACCAGCGCATGCTCGGTTCCGGCTGGAGCGAGCAGGTGAACTTCACCAGCCTGAATGCTTCCGAGAAAGCACGCGAAGCCGTCGAACCGATGCTGCACGGGGTAGAGGAAAAACTGGTCGACTACCGTCCCGCCCACTCGAAGGGCTGAAGCCGGGCGTTCACGCGGTGCGTTGAAGTGCACCGCGTGCGCGGCCGAATGCCCGTAGCGAGAACGAAGGGCCAGGGTGCTTGGCGGAGGATGGCCGCGCTTAGCAACAGGCCGAGCGCAGCGACAGGAGCGTGTCGGCTACAACGCACCCTGCTTTGCTCACGGCAACTCCCGCGGTGCTGCTGCCCGCCCGAGCATTTCCTGTGCGTGCCGATAGCCGATCTCGATCGCACGTTCGTAGGCATACCAGTCAAGCAGTTCGATGTCGTGCAATGGCGGCGTCAGCAGAAGGCTGGTCTGCGCGCGCCGTTCGATGCTCGCGGCTTCCGCATTGACCATGCCCGAGCGCAGCAGGATGCTCAGGATTCCCGGTCGCTTGCTGGATCGACGCAACCGCTGCCACGCCAGCGTCCACCAGGGCGGCAACGCATATTCCTCGACATCGGCGTGGAGCACGTCGTCGGCGCCGATATCGACCGCGACAATTTCGCCCACACCCTGTTCGCGCATCACGTCCACCGGCAGATTGTTCATCACTGCGCCGTCGACGAATACTTCGCGGCGATGAAAAACCGGCGGCAGCACGCCGGGAATCGCACTGGATGCGCGCAACCACAGCCACAACGGGCCCTGCTGGTGAACATGCGCGTGGCCCGCGGTCAGGTTCGCCGACACGCAGAAGTAGGGAAGTGCCAGATCGGTGATGTCGCGCGTGCCGAACTCTTCGCGCAGCAGGTGGGAAACACGCCGGCCGGTCACCAGTGACACGAATGGAAATGTGTAATCGCTCAGCGGGCGTCCGGACACGAACGAGCGCCGGTAGTTTTCGAACATCTCCTCGTCAGACCAGTCTGCGGCAACGCCGGCACCGATGATCGCGCCGATCGAAGTACCGCCGACAAAATCGATGCGCATGCCGGCTTCGCGCAACGCACGCACGACACCAATGTGGGCAAAGCCGCGCGCACCACCGCCGGACAGCACCAGACCGATGCTGCGCCCGATCAGCAGACGGGCGATCCGCTCGATGTCGTTGTCGTTGCGCACGTGGTGATGGCGTACTCCCGGCACCTGTTCCAGCCAGCGCAGCGCCGCACCGCGCTCGATCTCGCCGTCGCGATGCTGCAACAGCAGATGCCGCGGCCGGTGCAGGGCGCTTTCGGCATTCAGACACGCCGCCTCCGGCCAGGGGCTAGCTGGCTCCCAGGCGTGGGTCAGCAGCAACAGACAGTCAGCCTGGCGCACACACAGTTCGCGCCATTCGTCGTCGGCGACGTCGCCCAGATACAGCACGTAGCGTGCGCGCGATTCGAGCGCGCTGAACCACGTGCTGGTCTGACCACGGCCTGCTTCGGCGTCGATCAGCGCGCATTTGCCGTAGCGATCGAGTGCCTCGGACAAATGCCTGGCAAATTCGCGCGCGTCGACGCCTGCATCGTGCGGCAACAGCGCAAACGTGCGTGGTGCGGAAAGCTGTCCACCGCTGTGACGGGTGATCAGGCGCTTCACCGCGAGCCGCGCGCTGACCAGCATCGCCTCTGGGTAGCGCGCAATCAGATTCTCGAATCCGCGCCGCGACAGTTTCAGCAGCTCCGAATCGCGCAAGGCGCGCACACTTGCGGATCGCGGCTGATCGACGATCAAACCCAGTTCGCCCACCGTTTCGCCTGCAGCGACGACGCCGTCCAGATGAAAGGCGCCGTCGTGATCCGGCTTGAATGCACCGAGGCTGCCGGATTTGAGCACATACAAGGCGTCGGAAACGTCGCCATACTCGAACAGGATTGCGCCACCCGGCATGGCGAACCATTCCAGTTCACCGGCAAGTTCAGTCAGCGTGTCGTCGTCCAGATGACGGAACAGCTCGAGATCGCGCAACAGAGTACGCACATCGAAGGGTTCGTCGCCGGTCAATGTCTCGCTCACCCAAACCTCCCCGTCGCGCTATGCGCATGCTAACGCAAACGGTCGCTTGCACGCGCTACGCTTGATTTTCCCGCCGCAGTGCACCACGTTTGCGGTTCCTTTCAGGTAACTTCCCGCGATGACGACGCCCAATCCCCTGCTTACCGACAGCCCTCTGCCGCGTTTTTCCGCAATTGAACCGGCGCATGTGCTGCCCGCGGTCGATGCGACTCTCGCCGATTACCGCGCGCGCATCGACGCTTTGCTTGCCGACGCCACACCACGCACGTTCGCGAACACGATGCTGCCGCAGGAGACGCTGGAAAATCGCCTTGAGCAGGTCTGGTCGCCGGTGTCGCACCTGCACGCGGTCAGGGATTCCGAAACCCTGCGAGCGGTCTTCTCGCAGGCTGAGCAGCGCCTGAGCGACCATGCCGCCGAGCTCGGTCAGAATCGCGGGCTTTACGCGGCGGTAAAGGCGGTTGCGGACAATGTGGATTTTTCCAATTTGCCCCGTGCCGGGCAAGCCCTGGTCGAACACGCGCTGCGGGATTTCCGACTTTCCGGCGTAGCACTCGAAGAGCCGGCGCGATCGCGCTTCCGCGAAATCAGCACCACGCTGACGCGACTGGCAACAGAATTCGAAGAGGCTGTTCTGGATGCCGCCGAGGCGTGGTCCGAGCCGGTCGATGAAACGGCGCTCGCCGGCCTGCCGGAGGCGGAGCGCGCATTGTTGCGGCAGTATGCGCAAGACGCCGGGCGCGACGGCTGGCTGGTCACGCTCAAGCAGCCAAGCGTCCAGGCAATACTTACCTATGCCGACAATCGTGGCCTGCGTGAATGCGCATATACGGCGTATCAGACGCGTGCATCGGACCAGGGACCGGACGCCGGACGTTTCGACAATTCGGCGCGGATCGAGCAAATTCTCGCCTTGCGCCACGAAGGCGCGCGGCTGCTGGGTTTTGCCAATGCCGCCGAAGAATCGCTGGCGACCAAGATGGCCGCCTCGCCGCAACGCGTGCTGGCCTTCCTGCATGACCTTGTGCAACGCGCCCGGCCCGTTGCCGAACGCGAGCTGGCGGAGCTGCGCGAATTCGCCGCCGCGGAATTGTCCCTCCCTGATCTGCAGCCCTGGGATATCGCTTACGCGGCGGAGAAACTGCGCCTGAAGAAATTCGACCTGAGCGAAGAGGAACTGAAGCCGTATTTCCCGTTGCCGGCGGTCATTGTTGGCTTGTTCGCCATCACCGAACGCGTGTTTGGCGTGCGTCTGCAGATGCGCGATGGCGTCGAGGTGTGGCATCCCGACGTGCGCTACTACGACGTGCTCGATGTCGATGGACAGGTTCGCGCCGGCGCCTTTGTGGATTTGTACGCCCGCGCCGGCAAGCGCGGCGGCGCATGGATGGATGTTTGCCGTTCGCGCTTTAGCGACGGTGCCCGGACGCATTCGCCTATCGCCTATCTCACCTGCAACTTCGCGCCGCCGCTGGAAGGTCAGCCGGCCTTGCTCACCCATGACGACGTGCTCACGCTGTTCCACGAATTCGGCCACGGGCTACATCATCTGCTCACCGAAGTGGATTTTCCCGGGGTCGCCGGCATCAGCGGCGTCGAATGGGACGCGGTCGAGCTGCCGAGCCAGTTCATGGAAAACTTCGGCTGGCAGCGCGAGGCACTAGCCCTCTTCGCGCGTCATTGGCAGACCGGAGCGCCGCTGCCCGATGAACTGTTTGCCCGCATGCAGGCCGCGCGGCACTTTCATGCAGGACTTTTTCTGGTACGCCAGCTGGAACTGGGCCTGTTCGATTTCCGTCTGCATCTGGAATACGACCCGGCCCTTGGTGCGCGCGCACTGGAATTGCTCGCCGAGGTGCGGCGTGAAGTCGCCGTGCTCACGCCACCCGCATGGCAGCGCATGCCGCACAGCTTCACGCATATATTCGCCGGCGGTTACGCCGCTGGTTACTACAGCTATCTATGGGCGGAATTGTTGTCCGCCGACGCGTTTGGCCGTTTCGAGGAAGCCGGCGCGTTCAACCGCGCCGCAGGCGATGGTTTCCGGCGCAGCATTCTCGCGGTCGGCGGCTCGCGGCCGGCGCTGGAATCCTTCGTCGAATTCCGCGGACGCGAGCCGCAGCCGGCGGCTTTGCTGCGCAGCTATGGCCTGGCCGCCTGACGCAACCGCCGCCAACACGATCGCGGCACCAGGCCGTCTGCGCGTCACAGGCCGGACTTGCTAAAATGCGCCGATGAAGATCGCGTCGTGGAACGTCAACTCGCTGAACGTGCGTCTGCCGCATTTGATCGAATGGCTCGGCAGCGCCGCGCCCGACGTCGTGGCGCTGCAGGAAACCAAGCTGGAGAACAGCAAGTTTCCGGTTGACGCCATTGCCGCTGCAGGATATCGCTGTATTTTCTCCGGGCAGAAAACCTACAACGGCGTCGCGATCCTGGCCCGCGACGAAACCGGCGAAGCCTTGACCGATATTCCCGGACTCGACGATCCGCAGCGCCGGATTCTGGCCGCTACCGTCGGTGGCGTGCGCATTGTCAATTTGTATGTGGTCAACGGCCAGGCGGTCGGCAGCGAAAAGTTCGCTTACAAGCTCGCCTGGCTCGCCAAGGTGCGCGACTTTCTCGCTGCAGAAATGCAGCGTTTTCCACAAATGATCGTCCTGGGTGATTTCAACATCGCGCCCGACGATCGTGACGTATACGATCCGACCACATGGCACGAACAGATACTGTGTTCGACACCGGAGCGCACGGCATTGAAGTCGTTGCTCGATCTGGGCCTGCACGACAGTTTCCGCCTGTTCACGCCTGATGGCGGACACTACAGCTGGTGGGACTATCGCCAGGCCGGCTTTCGTCGCAACCTGGGCCTGCGCATCGATCTGATCCTGGCCAGCGATGCGCTGCGTCGCCGTTGCCGGGCTGCGACGATCGATCGCACGCCGCGCACCTGGGAACGGCCTTCCGATCACACGCCGGTGCTGTTGGAAATGGATGGCGAATGAGTAAAAACCCGATGACTGATTTTCTGCACGAACCGGGTTGGCCAGCGTCGCTCGACGACGCGGACCTGGAAGAACTCGACCGCTTCCTGCGTGCGCATGCGGGCGAGGACGCGCTGTTGCTGGACGGCGTACACGGCATGTTGAGCGCGATAGCGATCGGCCCGGAGCGGGCAACGCCGGACGAGTGGTTGCCGGAAGTGCTGCACACGCCGTTCGCCGACGCGGACGAAGGCAAACGCATCCTGGAGCTGCTGGCGCGCTTGAACGAGAGCGTGGAGCTGGAACTGGAAACCGACAGTTACGAACCCATCCTCGGTGAAATCGAACTCGACGATGGCGACAGCGCACTCAGTGCACTGGGCTGGTGCGAAGGATTTTCGCGCGGCGTGGATCTGCGCGCACGCCTGTGGGAAGCGCGCCTGGGTGCAGACTCACAGCTGACTGAATTGCTCGGTCCGATCATGGCGCTCGCAGTCGAGGAAGGCGTGTTCGCCACCGACGCCGATTTCGCCCCGCTCAGTGAACAGGAATACGATGACTGCCTGGCACAGTTGCCGGCAGCCGTTGCTGCCGTGTCGAACTACTGGCGCGAGCAGCCACCCACTGCTGAGGAATTGGCCGGTCGCGCCGCAGCCGCCGACGATCCGGCGAATCCCCGGCGGCGCCGTGGCGGGCGCTGGGTACATTAGTCTTTTTGCGCTTTGTCACCTGCGCCCTTCACGTGCGCATCAAAGAAATTCGCGATGGCCGTGTACACGTGCGTGCGCATCGCCGGCGTCGACAGGCCATGCTTGCCGCCGGGATAGGTCATCAATTTAAATTGCGTGCCGCGTTCCTGCAAGGCAGCCATCAGCTTGGTCGAGTTGGTGAACTGCACATTGTCGTCGGCCATGCCGTGGACCAGCAGCAGCGGTTTGGTCAGGCCGGCCAGCCAGGGGAACACGCTGCTGGCTTCATAGCCTTGTGCATTTGTGGACACGGAGCCGAGATAGCGCTCGGTGTAATGCGTGTCGTACAGCCGCCAGTCGGTCACCGGCGCAACCGCGACGCCCGCAGCCAGCTGATCCGCGGCCTTGGCCTGCAGCATCAGCGAAAGATAACCGCCGTAGCTCCAGCCAAAACAGCCGATTCGCGCAGGGTCGACGAAAGGCTGGGATTTCAGGTGCGCGATCCCGGCAAGCTGATCCTGCACTTCGACGTCACCGAGCTTGTGGAAGATTGCATCCTCGAATGTCCGGCCGCGACGCGGCGTGCCGCGGTTGTCGAGAGAGAAGACGACATAACCCTGGCGCGCCATGTACTGATCGAATAGATCACCCCAGGCGCGGTTGATCATCTGTCGACCGGGGCCGCCGTAAAAGCGCAGGAACACCGGATAGCGCCGCTTCGCATCGAACTGCGATGGCTTGTACATGCGCCAATAGAGGCTTTGTCCATCGGCTGCGGCAACCGTGCCGAATTCCGGCAGTATGTGCCCGGCATGATAGGGCCAGTAGGGATGACGCTCGTCCAGCGCGTTTGCGCCAAGCATCGCCACCTCCTCGCCGTCTGCGCGATGCAGGCTTACCTGCGGGGGCGTGGACGGATCGGAGAATGTGTCGGTGTAAACAGCGGCGTTGTCGGCGAACTCCGCATCATGCCAGCCATCGCCGCGCGAAATGCGCATCGGTGTCTCGGCATTGCTGCCGTCCAGTGATGCGGCATAGACCTGCCGCTGCAGCGGATCGTCGCGATTCGCGGTGAAATATACTTTTTCGCCTTTTTCGTCCACGGCAAGCACGCGGTCGATATCCCAATCGCCGGCAGTCAAAACATGTCGCTGCTTTCCGTCCATTGCGTACAGGTACAGGTGCCGGTGCCCGCTGCTTTCCGACGTCCAGACAAAGGCCTCATGCGTGCGCAGGAATTTCAAATCGTCGTCGAGATTGATCCAGCTGGCCGCGTGCTCGGACAACAGTATGCGCGTGCCGCTTATGTCGGCCAGCAGCAGGTCGAGAGTGCGCTGGTCGCGCGTTTCGCGCTGCACGGCCAGATGGCGGGAGTCGGGGAGCCAATCGACGTTGGCCAGATAAATATCGGTATCGGCACCCAGATCGACCCAGCGAGCGGGTCCGCCGCCGGATGGAACAACGCCCAGGCGCACGACAACGTTGGCTTCGCCCGCCGCCGGATAGCGCTGCTCGACGACAGCGGTACGTCCGGCGAAGAACTCCGCACGCTGGACCTTCGGCACCTGCGTTTCGTCAAAGCGCTCGAATGCGATGGCCGAATCATCCGGAGCCCACCAGTAGCCTCGCGCACGGCCCATTTCCTCCTGGGCGACAAATTCCGCTTCGCCGTTGTGGATCGTTCCGCCGCCGTCCCGCGTGAGTTGACGCAGGCGCCGGCGTTTCAGGTCGATGAGCCACAGGTTCTGATCGCTGACAAAGGATACGTAGCGGCCTTGCGGAGAAATTCGCGCATCGAAGATGTCGGTGCCGGGCCGACTCAGCCGCTCGATCGCGTGTTCCGGTGCGGACGCAAATGTATACAAATAAATCGCGTCATCGACCGTGAACAGCAGGCTTCGGCTGTCCGGCGCCCAACGGTAATGGGCGATGCCGGTATTGCCCGCAGTGCGTTCGCGTTCGCGGCGGGCGAGCGACGCCGCGGACGTCTTGTTGGCGTCATGCGGCAGAGCGCGGGTATCGACAAGCAGGCGCTCGCTCTTGGCAGCGACGTCGTATTCCCACAGATCCATCCTGTGCTGATCGTCGGCAGCGCCGCGCAAAAAAGTGACACGCGCCGCATCGGGCGAGATCTGCAGCAGACGCGGACTCGGCCCGTTGAGATCGGGGCTGGCGAAAATCCGGGCAATGCTCAGTTCATCGGCCATGGCCGTCAGGTTCGCACATATCGCGAGCAAGGCAAACACGATGCGCATATAGGTGCACTCCGGGGATTGCAGCCATTAAACCGTGCCGGCGATGCGATTTCCAGTGGGCTTGCTTGTCCAGCCACGGGCTCTGGCAGGTTCTACTTGCCGATGCAGAATGTGGAAAAAATAGCGCCGAGCAGATCGTCGCTGGTGTATTCGCCGGTGATTTGTCCCAGCGCGTGCTGGGCCCGACGCAGTTCTTCGGCAGCCAGTTCCCCGGCGCGCCGCTCGCGCAGCGCGATATCCGCCGCCTGCAGATGCCGGGCGACGCGTTTCAGCGCCTCGACGTGACGGCTGCGCGCGCTGAATGTTCCTTGCGCGCCGTCGCCAGGCCCTGCACAGCGCCTGAGTTCGGCGCGCAGTTCAGGCAGACCGTCGCCGCGTTGTGCAGAAAGATACAGGTGGATTGGGCCGTCTGCGCGGCGTTCCACGCGCATGGCTTCGCCGCTGAGGTCGATCTTGTTGTGTACGACAAGCCGTGTTGCACTCTGCGCGCAATCGCCGAGCAAGGCGCAATCGGCTTCTACGTGAGCGCTGTCGGTGACGAGCACGGCGACATCGGCGCGGGCCAGCTCGTCACGGGCGCGGCGTATGCCTTCGCGCTCGACAATATCCTTGGATTCGCGCAATCCGGCGGTATCAACCAGGGTCAGGGCGATGCCGTCGATCTGGACCGTCTCGCGCAGCACGTCGCGCGTGGTTCCGGGAATTGGCGTGACGATCGCGCGGGGGCTTTGCGCGAGTGCATTGAGCAGGCTGGATTTGCCCGCGTTCGGGCGGCCGACGATGACCACATGCAGGCCTTCGCGCAGGACCACGCCGCGGCGCGTGGCGGCAAGCAGATCATTCAATTGCGCGCGCAGGCCGTCGAGCCCGGCGTCGAGCTGGGGCGCACTCAGAAAATCGATTTCCTCCTCGGGGAAATCCAGCGCCGCCTCAAGCCAGGCACGCAGATGTACAAGTGCACTGTGCAAATTGTGGATTTTTTCGGAAAACTCGCCGTCCAGGCTGCGCAGTGCCGCGCGTGCCGCCACTTCGGAGCCCGCGGCGATCAGGTCAGCCACGGCTTCGGCCTGCACCAGATCGAGCTTGCCGTTCAGGAAGGCGCGCTCGGAAAATTCGCCCGGCCGTGCCCACCGCGCGCCGAGTTCGCATACACGCCGCAGCAGCAGATCCAGAATAATCGGGCTGCCGTGAGCATGCAGCTCGACTACGTCCTCGCCGGTGAACGATCGCGGCGCGATGAAGAATACGGCGAGACCATGGTCGAGCGGGGTGCCGTCGGCGTCGGAAAAAGTGGATAAATGAAAAAGGCGAGGACGCGGCAACCTGCCTGTCAGTGTCCGCAGGATATCGCCCGCTTTGGATCCCGATATCCGCAATACACCGACGCCGCCGGCGCCCGCTGGCGTGGCGATTGCGGCAATCGTATCGATCACCGCCTTCATCCCATCAGCGCGCCTTCTCCGCGGTCTGCATGCGTTTGGTGATCACCCACTGCTGCAACAGCGATAATCCGCCATTCACCGTGTAATACAGCACCAGCCCCGCAGGGAAGAACAGGAACAGTACGGCGAAGATCAGCGGCATCACTTTCATCATCCGCGCCTGGGTCGGATCCATGCCGGGGCTGCTTGGCGACAGCCACGTCGTCGCACCCATGATTACCGCGTTGAGCACGGGCAGGATGAAATACGGATCCGGCGCCGACAGGTTATGGATCCAGCCGAAGAACGGCGCCTGGCGCAACTCCACGCTTTCCAGCAGCACGTAATACAGCGCAAAGAAAACCGGAATCTGGATCAGGGTCGGCAGACAACCACCCAGTGGATTTATCTTTTCCTTTTTATACAACTCCATCGTCGCGGCACTGAGCTTCTGCTTGTCGTCGCCATAGCGCTCCTTCAATGCCTCCATGCGCGGCTGCAGGCGCTTCATCTTCGCCATTGAACGGAACTGCGCTTCGCTCAGTTTGAACAGCGCAAGCTTGATCAGGACGACCAGCAGGATGATTGCCAGACCCCAGTTGCCGACCAGCTCGTAGAGCCTGAGCAGGATCCAGTGCAGCGGCTCGGCGAGGAAGGTCAGTTTGCCGTAGTCCGCCGTCAGGCTCAGGCCATGGGCGATGTTCGCTTGCTCGATCGCGTCGAGCTGGCTTTCCAGCGTCGGACCGATGTACAGATGCGACTCGATCGATGCCGTCTGCCCGGGTGCTACCGTCAGCGAGGGCGAAACCGTGCGGATCAGGTAACGCGGCGAGCCGGCGTTGGTGACGATCTCGGTCGAATAGCTGTCGGTTTCCGCTGCAGGCGGAATCCACGCGGCAAAAAAGTAGTGCTGCAGCATTGCCGCCCAGCCGCCGCTCGCGTCGCGCTTGAGCGGTTCGGTGCCGAATTTGTCGAATGGCAGCTTCTGGAACTTGTCCTGCGGGTTGTACCAGGCCGCGCCCGCGTAGGCGTACTTTTCCGGATTGTTGAAGGCGAAACCGCTACCGGCGATGAGCGGCGGCACGCGCTGCAGCTGACGGTATTCGTTCCCGCTCCAGGCCGCCGTCCCGGCGTTGCTGATTTCCTCTCGCGCATCGATCAGGTAACTGCCGCGCTTGAAAACGTATACTTTGCGCACTTTCAGTCCGGATGATGCATCCTGCCAGATGAGCGGGACTTCAAGCACGTCACTGCCCGTTGCAAGCGCATAGGAGGTCTTTTCGGCGGCGAAGACGGCACGGTGATCCGGAGCGGGCGATGCCGGACTGACCAGACCTGTCTGGGCGACGAAATATGCCGCCGGCGTGTCGTCGAGCAGGCGCACCGGCTGCGTCTTGTCCTCTGGCGCTAGTGGATAGGCGAGCAGGTCGGTCTGGACGATGGCACCGCCGCGCGTGTCGATGGAAAGGCGCAGAAGATCGGTTTGTACCTGGATCAATGCGGCAGCAGGCGCGGCCGGCGCGGCAGCGGCCGGAGCCGCAACGGTTACCGGCGCGCCCACCGGCTGGGGCACGTCTTGCTGGGCGGACGCCGCGGCGCCTGGCTTCGGATCAGCAGGCGCAGTGACGTTGGCCGCAGCCTCGATGGACGCTGACGGTTGCGGGCCGTAGTCCTGTTGCCAGGCCTGCCACAGCAGGAATCCGACCAGGGCAAATGCGGCGAACAGAAACGAGCGGGTACTGGACATGGGCTTGAGTCGCCGTTGGGTCGCGCTGGGCGCGGTTCAAAGCAGTCCGCGCAATGAGGCGCGGCTGAAGTGTCGATGAAAGTCGCCAACGCGCTTTCGCCTGAGTGCGGACGAGCGCATGACGGGAGGAATCACACGTCGGCGCGCATTGTGCCCGGCGTATCGCCTTCCTTCAATGGCGCGAGCCTGGACCAGAGCGATTCGAGCTCAAGGCGCAACGCCGCGTTGGTCTGCCCGACAGCGAAGCCGCGTGCGATCAACAGCACGTCGATACTGGCCAGACCGGCGCGATGCAGACGAAAACTCTCGCGTATCACGCGCCGGATGCGATTGCGTATGACTGCAAGTTTGGATACCCGCCGCGATACCGCCATGCCAAGTCGCGCAGTGCCCAGATCGGTGGGGCGATATTCGGCGAGGAAGCTGCGGCTGGAGAGTCGCTTGGATTGACCGCGCAATGCGGTGAAATCACTGGGTCGCAGCAAGCGCGCTGTGCGCGGCAGGCTCAGGGCCGCCGTCACGGCAAAACTTACGGGATGAGACGCTTGCGCCCTTTCGCGCGCCGCGCATTCAGGACCAGGCGGCCGCCGCGGGTTTTCATGCGCGCACGAAAACCGTGGGTACGGGCGTGCTTGAGGTTGCCGGGTTGAAAGGTGCGTTTCATGACGGTCTCGACAGGGGGTAAAAAGACTTTCAAGGGTAGCGGCGAAAGTGTACTTTTGTCAATATCCGCGCGCTTGGCGTACCCCGTTGCGCGGGGGTAGACTGCGGCTCCGCGTAAAACAACTCTGATCGAAAACTTCTAGCCGAAGACTTTCGAGCCGAAAGGATCGGCGCACTGATGAGCGAACTGTGGCGACGTTGCCTGGAGCGTCTTGAGGGCGAACTCAGCGTCGAGGACTTGCATACGTATCTGATGCCCTTGCAGGCGATCGAGGACGCCGAAGGCGTGCGCCTGCTCGCTCCCAACGGTTATACCCTGGACTTCGTTCGCTCCGAATTTCTTCCGCGCATCGGCGCCGTGCTCGATCATCTCAACGGCAAGCCGCTGCGATTGCGCATGGAAGTAGGCACCTTGAACAACCGCCGTTCCGAACGGCACACCCCCAGGGCGGCGAGCGCGGACGCGCCGGAGTTCGATCACAATCTGGATCCTTACTACACCTTCGATTCCTTTGTCGAAGGCAAATCCAACCAGCTCGGCAAGGCCGCGGCAATCCAGGTGGCGAACAACCCCGGTCGCGCCTACAACCCGCTGCTGCTGTATGGCGGTACCGGTTTGGGAAAGACGCACCTGATGCATGCCGCCGGCAACCTGATCCGCGCGAACAATCCGGCGACGAAGGTGATGTACCTGCGCTCGGAACAGTTCGTCAGTGCGATGATCGACGCATTGCGCACGAAGCGGATGGACGATTTCAAACGCCGCTTTCGCGACGTCGATGCGTTACTGATTGACGATATCCAGTTTTTCGCCGGCAAGAACACCACGCAGGAAGAATTCTTTCACACGTTCAACGCCTTGTTTGAAGGCAAGCAACAGATCATCCTGACCTGCGATCGCTATCCCAAGGAGGTGGACAATCTTGAGCCCCGGCTGAAGTCGCGCCTGGGCTGGGGGCTGTCCGTCGCCATCGATCCACCGGATTTCGAAACCCGTGCGGCGATCCTGTTGAGCAAGGCAGCGTCGCGCGGATTGGAGATGCCGGAAAGCGTCGCCTTTCTGGTGGCCAAGCGCATGCGCTCGAATGTCCGTGACCTGGAAGGCGCTCTCAATACGCTGGCGGCACGCGCCAATTTTCTCGGCCGGCCGATCACCGAGGAATTCGCGCAGGAGACCTTGCGCGATCTGCTCACGGTGCACAGCCAGTCGATTACGCTTTCAAACATCCAGAAGACCGTGGGCGACTATTACCAGTTGCGTTTGTCCGACCTGCTGTCGATGAATCGCAGCCGCTCGCTGGCTCGCCCGCGGCAAATGGCCATGGCGCTGGCCAAGGAACTGACTGAACATAGCCTGCCCGAGATCGGCAAGGCCTTCGGCGGCAGGGACCATACCACCGTGCTGCACGCATGCCGTACGATACGAGCCCTGTGCCTGGTCGATGGCAAGCTACGTCAGGACTGGGAAAAGCTCTTGCGTGAATTGACGGGGTAGTATTGGCTGTGGGTAACTTGTGGAGAAAATGGAACGGTCAAACCATCCACAAGCCATGCACAGGAACGACCGCAAAAAGCGCGGCGGGATTGACAGCGTAAATATTTGAAAACAAAGTGTTTATAGAGCATATCCGGATATCAACCGGGAACAACAGCTACTGTCTGGTCTTTTATCAAACAAGATAACAAACATCTGCCGACGGAACCCGCAATCATGCATTTCAGTATCCAGCGCGAAGTCCTTCTCAAGCCTTTGCAGCAAGTTATCGGTGTTGTGGAGAGACGCCAGACCCTGCCAGTGTTGTCCAACCTGCTGGTTGTCGCTTCGCCCGGAAAAGTGACTTTCACCGGTACAGACCTGGAAGTGGAAATGTCGGCCAGCGCCGAGGCTCAGGACATCACGCCAGGCGAAGTCACTATTCCCGCACGCAAGCTGTTCGATATCTGCCGGGCCCTGCAGGACGGCAGCAAGGTCGACTTCAAGCTGAGCGGCGAACGCGTGACGGTCAGCTCCGGCCGCAGCCGGTTCACGCTGTCCACGCTTGCCGCATCGGAATTTCCAGTCATCGACAACATCGAGTTAATCGAGCGTGCCGGCTTGCCGGAAGCCACGCTGAAGGACTTGATGGATCGGACCGCGTTTGCGATGGCCCATCAGGACGTGCGCTATTACTTGAACGGCCTGTTGTTGGATTTGCGCGAACATGCGTTGCGCTGCGTCGCGACGGACGGACATCGGCTTGCCCTGGCGGAAACGGAATTGACTTCCGGCGGCGCCACGCAAAGACAGATCATCATCCCGCGCAAGGGTGTGCTTGAGCTGCAGGGCTTGTTTGAGAGCGGCGATGGCAATGTGGAGTTGGAATTCGGCCGCAATCATTTGCGCGTGCGCAGAAACGATGTGGTGTTCACGTCCAAGCTGATTGACGGGCGTTTTCCGGACTACGAAGCAGTCATCCCGATTGGTGCCGACAAGGAAGTACGTATTTCGCGCGAGGCCCTGCGTGGCGCCCTGCAACGCGCAGCGATTCTGTCGAATGAGAAATATCGCGGGGTCAAGCTCGAAGTCAGTCCAAACAAGCTGCGCATCGTCGCGCACAATCCCGAGCAGGAAGAAGCGGTGGAGGAACTTGAGGCGAAGACGGGGACGAGCGACCTGAGCGTGGGTTTCAACGTGAATTATCTGCTGGATGCACTGAATGTGTTGCGCAGCGAAGAAGTGCTTCTGTGCTTGCGCGATGGCAATTCCAGTTGCCTGCTGCGTGCGCCGGACAGCGAACAGTCGCGGCACGTGATCATGCCACTGCGCCTTTGATCGACGTCTCTCGTAGTGGCGCAGGCTGTCTTCGCACCGTTTGCACGAAGGGTTTCACGTGCGGCTGATCGAATTGCGGCTGGAAAACCTGCGCAATATCTCCTCGCTTGAGTTGCAGCTCGATCCGAGAATCAATCTGTTCATCGGCTCCAACGGTGCAGGCAAAACAAGCATTCTGGAGGGAGCGTATCTGCTCTCGCACGCGCAAAGCTTTCGCTCCGGGCAGATCAACGCCCTGATTGGCCGCGGCGCTGAACATTTCAGCGTGTTCGCCCGTGTGGAACGGCACGCCGGCCCGGTGCAGATTGGGCTTACGCGTGCCGCTGGCAGTTGGTCGGCCAAGGTCAACAACGACGATGCGTCAAGTCTCGGCCGCATGCTTCGTGAATACGCACAAGTATGTTTCGAGCCCGGCACCCACGCGCTGATTTCGGGGGGCAGCGAGGAGCGCAGACGGTTTCTTGACTGGGGCGCGTTCCACGTGGAACCAGAGTTCATGGCGAGGGTCCGCGCGTTCCGTCGGGCTTTGCTTCAACGCAATACGCTGTTGAAACAGGGCTGCCGCGACCTCGAATTGGACTGGTGGGACAAGGAGGTGGCGCGGGCAGGTGAATCCCTTTCGACGAGCCGCTCCGACTATTTTCACCGCTATTCGCCAGCCCTGATCGAAGCCATGGCGTGTTACCTGCCTGAACTCGGCGAAGCCAGCACGCGCTACAGCCAGGGTTGGCCAGAGGACATGTCATTGGAGCAAGCATTGAAGGAGACCCGTGGATCCGATCAAGCGCGAGGTTTCACCAGCCGCGGACCGCACCGCACTGACTGGGGTATTCAGTTTGCGCTGGCGCCGCAGCGCGAGCACTTGTCGCGCGGCCAGGAAAAGTTGTGCGCTTTGGCCTGCGTGCTTGCGCAGGCGCGCTGTTTTGCCGATTCTCGAGGCGAGTGGCCCGTCATCGCATTGGACGACTTGTCTTCGGAACTGGATGTCGCACACCAAGGCATCGTCGTCGATACGCTGTCCTCTTGCGGTGCACAGATACTGATTTCGGCGATCGATATTCCCGCGTGCATTCGGGCAGCTGGAGTCCCTGCCCGAGTGTTCCATGTGGAACATGGCAAGGTGCGCACCTTGCTATAATTGGCAGCCGTTCTTAAACCTTCTTCCTTGGCGCCATCCCGGCGCTGAAAGCCAGTAGCGTGCCCCGATGACTGATCCAAAAATCCCCACTGATCAATATGACGCAAGCAATATCAAGGTCCTCAAGGGCCTGGATGCGGTGCGCAAACGACCGGGAATGTACATCGGTGACACCGACGATGGCACCGGCCTGCATCACATGGTATTCGAGGTTGTCGACAACGCCATTGACGAGGCACTTGCCGGATTTTGCGATCACGTTGTCGTCACGATTTACACTGACGGCTCTGCCAGCGTAGCCGACAATGGTCGCGGAATTCCCGTAGACATGCATGAAGAGGGCCGGTCCACAGCCGAAGTGGTCATGACCGTGCTGCATGCCGGTGGCAAATTCGACGACAACTCCTACAAGGTTTCCGGTGGCCTGCATGGCGTTGGCGTATCGGTAGTCAATGCGTTGTCGGAGCATCTGTGGCTGACTATCTATCGCGACGGTCAAGAGCATCAGCAGGAATATGCCCATGGCGAACCGCTTTATCCGCTACGTCTGGTTGGTCCGTCGACGCAGCGTGGCACGACGGTGCGATTCAAACCCAGCTCCGGAACGTTTTCCAATATTGAATTTCACTATGACATTCTCGCCAAGCGATTGAGAGAGCTGTCTTTTTTGAACTCCGGCGTCAAGATAGAGCTCATCGACGAACGCGTGGGCAAGACCGATGTTTTCCAGTACGAAGGCGGCATTCGCTCTTTTGTCGAGCACCTGGCCCAGCTCAAGGCCCCGTTGCATCCGAGCGTCATCACGTTCAGTGCAACCCAGGAAGGCACCAGCGTCGATCTGGCGATGCAATGGACAGATGCCTATCAGGAAACGGTGTTCTGCTTCACCAACAATATTCCGCAGAAAGATGGAGGTTCGCATCTCGCCGGCTTCCGCGCCGCTCTGACGCGGACGCTGGGCAACTACATCGAGGCAAGCAATCTGCTCAAGTCGGCCAAGGTGGCGTTGACTGGCGACGACATGCGCGAAGGCCTGATTGCCGTGCTCTCGGTAAAGATGCCGGATCCGAAATTCTCCTCGCAGACCAAGGACAAACTGGTTTCCTCGGAAATCAAGGGCACGGTCGAGTCGATCATCAATGCCAAGCTTGAAGAGTTCCTTCTTGAAAATCCCGCCGAGGCTCGCGCTATAACGGCCAAGGTCGTCGATGCGGCACGAGCGCGCGAAGCTGCGCGCAAGGCGCGCGACATGACCCGGCGCAAGGGTGCCCTGGATATCGCCGGCCTGCCGGGCAAGTTGGCCGACTGCCAGGAAAAGGATCCGGCGTTGTCGGAACTGTTTATCGTCGAGGGCGATTCCGCCGGCGGCTCGGCCAAACAGGGACGCAACCGCCGCTTCCAGGCCGTGCTGCCGCTCAAGGGTAAAATTTTAAATGTGGAAAAAGCGCGTTTTGATAAAATGTTGTCTTCTGCCGAAGTCGGCACGCTGATCACCGCACTTGGCTGCGGCATAGGCAAGGAAGAATTCAATCCGGACAAGCTGCGCTACCATCGCATCATCATCATGACCGACGCGGACGTCGATGGGTCGCATATCCGCACGCTGCTGCTGACTTTCTTCTACCGGCAGATGCCGGTGCTGATCGAACGCGGCTATATCTATATTGGCATGCCGCCGCTGTACAAGCTCAAGCAGGGCAAGCAGGAGCTGTATCTGAAAGACGACGCGGCCTTGAATGCCTATCTCATTGCCAATGCGGTGGAAGGAGCGGAACTGCGCTATGCCGCCTATACGCCGCCATTGCGGGGCGCTGCGCTGGAGCGCCTGCTGCTGGATTACCACGCCGCCACCGCCCAGATCGAGCGCCTGAGTCAGCGCTGCGATACCGCTTTGCTGGAGGCGATGGTCGATGCGCCGCCGCCAGCACCGGAGCTCTGGCAGCAATCCGGGGAGGTCGACGCGTGGATCGCGCGGCTCAGCGGCAAGATCAATGCACAGGGTCTGGGGCGGCCGCACTACCGGTTACGTCTGCGCGCGGCAACGGCCGAACACCCGGCCGCGCTGGTCATTGAGCGCGAGCATCACGGGCTTGTCGCGACACAGGTGCTGCCCGCGCCGTTTTTCAGCGGCGCGGAGTTCAAGCCTATCCGCGAGATTGCGCAACAGCTGGATGGCTTGATCCAGAGCGGCGCCGAAATCAGACGCGACAATGCCGTCGGCAGCGTCGCGAATTTCGCCGCGGTGGATGCCTGGTTGCTGGATCAGGCAAAGAAGGGCCGCACGATCCAGCGTTTCAAGGGCCTGGGCGAAATGAATCCGGAACAGCTGTGGGAAACCACGGTGAATCCGGAAACACGCCGGCTGTTGCAGGTCAGCATCGAGGATGCCGTGGCGGCCGACCAGATCTTCTCGACGCTGATGGGAGACGTCGTAGAGCCGCGCCGCGACTTCATCGAGCAAAACGCGCTGCGGGTCGCCAATCTGGATGTGTGAAACCCGCTCGGCGTGAGCAGACCGTACGTTCGGCACGATTGTGCATTGGCAGCTTGAGCTTCCGTCGAGCCGGCGTTAACCTCGACCGGCACTGCGCTGCGTTCAAGCAGGCAACATGATCTTCTTTGAGAGGGCAAGACCGTGAAAAAGGGCAGGTTGATCCAGAGTTTCCTGTGCGTAGGCGTGACATTGCTGCTGGCGGTTAACGGCGCTGCCGCGGCGTCGAAGCAGGACGACAAGAGCCATTATCCGAATGCGACGCGTACGGAACCGAAAACCGATTTGAAAAGCCCTTCCGAGCAAAAAGCCTTGCAGGACGGATTGAATGCCCTGAATGCCGGCGATGACGCCAAAGCGCAGGAACTGCTGCAGAAAGCGCTGGATTCGAGCAAGAGCAAATATGCACAGGGCATCGCACTCGAAGGCCTGGCGAACCTGAAGTTCAACGCCGGCGACTACAAGGCTTCGATAGAAACCTACAAGAAACTGCTCGATCTGAATTCGGTACCCAACGACGCCTATTTCGATTCGATGTTCAATCTCGTCAATGCGTACATGGGTGACGAGCAGTATCAGGCGGCGGCCGACGAACTGAAGGTCTGGCGCGACCAGGGCAAACGCGAAACACCCGACTCGTATGCGATCGAAGGCAACATCGACTACCGCATGAAGAAGTATCCGGAAGCGATCGCTGCGATCAAGAAGGCGCAGTCCATGACCGACAAGCCGAAGGACTCATGGAACAGCATCCTGATGGCCAGTTACGCCGAAAGCGGGCAGGGTTCGCAGGCGTCCGGTGTCCTCGACCAGGAACTGGCGAAGGATCCGAACAACAAGAAGCTCATCCAGAACGCCCTGGTCGTCTATGCCCAGGCGAACGAAACGGACAAGGCACTGGCGCTGCTTGACCGCGAACACAGCCAGGGCTTGGTCACCGACGAAAACGACTATCTGAATGCCGCGCGGATCTACGCAAACATCGCCCAGAACACGGATACCGGCGCCACCAACGGGCTCAAGGGCGCCAACGTGCTGCAAGAAGGGCTGAGCAAGGGCGCAGTCAAGGCGACGGCCGATAACTACAAGCTGCTTGGCGACTCCTTCATGATCGCCGGCGAGAACGACAAGGCACTGGAGGCCTACAACAAGGCGGCTCCGCTCGCCACCAACGGCGATATCGACTATCGCCGCGCCCAGGTCATGGGCGCGGCGCAAGATTTCGCCGGTGCCAAGGTTGCCGTACAGAAGGCCATATCCCGCGGCGTGACGCACAAGGGCAAGGCCTATCTGCTTCTGGGCAAGCTCGACCTCGGACTCAAGGACAATGCCGGAGCCCGGGCGGCATTTGAACAGGCGCAGCAGGATCCGGAAACCCAAAGCGAAGCCGCCGATCAGCTGAAGAAAGTCCGCGGTGCAAAATGAAACAAGATTCATCGCGCTGCTGCAGACGGACATCTATACAAACGAACGGTGCTGGTGTAACTTGCCCGGCTCCGTCGGAAGATCGACTTGGGTCGCACAGGGTTGGCGTCAGCGACCGCGTGCGGAATCCGTTTTCGTTTAGGTCAGACACTGGTTCAAGCTGATGGCGTCAGACGCATACCAAACTCAGAGCGAGCCGTTCAATTGGAAGCGCACCTTCGCGCTTGCCGGTGCCTTCGCGCTGCACGCGTTCGCTTTCATGATGTTGCTCGCGCCGGTGACGCCGCCGAAAGCAAAGGAAAAAGCGAAGGACAATATCGTGACGGTGGAATTCATCGAACCGCCGCCGCCGCCGCCGCCCCCGCCGCCCCCGCCGCCGGAGCCGCCGAAGAAGCCACCGCCGAAGATCGTCGAGAAGATCAAGCCGCCGCCGGTTGCCCCGCCGCCGCCGCCACCCGCACCGGTGGAGGCGCCGCCGACGCCGATGTCGATACCGACACCGCCCGCACCGCCCGCACCTCCGGCGCCGCCGGCAGATATCGCACCAAGCGAAAACATCAGTTTCCGCAAGATGCGGCCGCCGCACTATCCGCCTCAGGCGGTGCGCGAACACCATACCGGCAAGGTAATCCTGAAGGTGCTGATCGCCGTCGACGGTTCGCCGAAAGACATCACGGTGGAGAAGTCCAGCGGTTTTCGTGAACTCGACCAGGCCGCAATTGCGGCTGCGAAGAACTGGAGTTTCAATCCGGGTGTGCGCAACGGGCAAAAGTACGAAGGCTATGCCTTGGTGCCGATCGACTTCAATCTCACTGATCTATGATGGTCGGGCAGGTAGCTACCTGCCGCGACTGGTGACACTATAGTGACCTCAAACAAAGGGTAGCGTTATGCAGCAAGATCCAGCTTCGACTCAACCTGCCGCGCCAGGCAGCGTACCCCCGCCGGCAGATGCTGCGGCGGCCACGGCAGCACCGGCGGGCATGGCGCCTGCGGGTCATGGCGACGCCGCTGCCCTGTCGCAGATGGGCTTTGACCATCTGATCCACAACTTCGATCTGCTCGGCTGGGCCGTGTTCTGGGTCCTGTCGATCATGACCGTGGGATCATGGTATTTCATCCTGCTCAACGCCTGGCGTGCAATCCAGATCCGTTCGCGCGCCGACAAGGTGCGCCATGTGTTCTGGGAAACGACGTCGGCCCAGGAAGCCGTACGCATCATGGAAGACCAGCCCAAATGGGAACCGTTCTCCAAGATCGCGCTGGAATGTGCCTCCGCCGCCGCGCATCATCAACGGCATGAAGGCAGCCGTTTGGTCGAAGCGCTCAACCGCTCCGAGTTCATCGACCGCGCCCTGCGCCAAGGCGTTGCGCGTGAAAGCGCTCGTCTGGAAGGTGGCCTGACTTGGTTGGCCACGACCGGTTCGACCGCGCCCTTCGTCGGCCTGCTCGGCACCGTATGGGGCATCTATCACGCCCTGATCCGCATCGGCGCTTCCGGCAATGCCGGCATCGAGACCGTGGCCGGACCGGTCGGCGAGGCGCTCATCATGACCGCCATGGGTCTGGGCGTCGCGATTCCCGCCGTGCTCGCGTACAACATTTTCGTGCGCGCCAACCGCGTGACCAATGCCCAGTTCGACGAATTCGCGCATGATCTTCATGATTTCTTTGCCACCGGTTCGCGTGTGGACACGGGTGCCGCGGCGACTTTGACGGCGCCCAAGCCGGGTGCTGCGGGCCCGAGGAAGTAAGTCATGGCGTTCAGTTCCGGCAGCGGCGGCGGAGTGATGGCGGAAATCAACGTCACGCCGCTGGTCGACGTGATGTTGGTGCTGTTGATCATTTTCATGATCACGGCACCGTTGGCCGCGCACAAGATCAAGATAGAATTGCCGATCGCAAGCCTGGCCAAGCCACCGGACGATGTCGCCAACCAGCCGATCACCTTGTCGATCAAGGACACCGGTGAGCTGTATTGGAACGATGAGCCGATCACCGAGACCACCATGCAGGCACAGCTGCGCGTGGCCGCGCAACGCACGCCGCAGCCGGAATTGCAGATCCGCGCCGACAAGGACACCGAATATCAGGTGGTCGCGACGGTGATGGGCGACGCGAAAGCCGCCGGCATGGTCAAGCTCGGCTTCATAACCCAGGCGCAAAGTGCGCAACAGCAATAAGCGTCGCCGCCGCGCAACGACGACGTTTTGACGAGGTAGGAAATGGCATTCAGCACAGGTGGTGGCAGCGGCCCGATGGCGGATATCAACGTCACGCCGCTCGTGGACGTAATGTTGGTACTGCTGATCATCTTCATGATCACGGTGCCGATGCTTTCCCACAAGATCAAGATCGACTTGCCGCAACCCGCACCGCCGCCGTTGGTCCCGCCGCCGCCGCCGCCCGATCCGATTGCCCTGTCCGTACGTGCAACCGGGCAGTTGTTCTGGAATGACGAGCCGATCACCGAGGAAGCGCTGCAGGCCCAGCTGCGTGTGACCGCGCAGAAAGACCCGCAGCCCGAGCTGGATATCCGCGCCGACAAGACCGCCAAGTACCAATGGGTGGCAACGGTGATGGCCGATGCGAAGAACGCCGGCATGACGAAGATCGGTTTCGTGGCCTCGCAAGCGCAGTAGCCCGATTCCGCCAACCGGATAAAAGACGCCGCAGCAATGCGGCGTTTTGCTTTGGCGGCTCCGCCAAACAAATCAGCGCGCGCAACGGCTCCGAATCACCCTGCTTACGCCGCGAGTATGCGCAGATACGCCATGACGGTCGGCGCCAGCCCCGCGTACAAGGCTTCGCCGATCAGCGCATGGCCGATGGACACTTCGGCAAGGAACGGGACTGCCGCGCTCAGCGCAGCCAGATTCGCCTGACTCAGGTCGTGGCCGGCATTGACGCCCAGACCGGCCGCGCGGGCACGCTCGGCGCTGCGCACGCACGCGGCCAGTTCGCGCTGGTAGTCGCTTTGCGCATATGCGGCGGCGTAGGGACCGGTATAAATTTCCACACGATCTGCGCCGACTTCCGCAGCGCGCTCGATGTCGGGCGAGTCCGCGTCCATGAACAGACTGACGCGGCAGCCGTGCGCTTTCAACTGCGCGACCAGCGGGCGCAGGCGCGCACCGTCCGCACGCAAATCGAATCCATGGTCGGACGTGATCTGCGTGTCGCCATCGGGTACGAGCGTGCACTGTGCCGGCCGCGTGCGTGCGACCAGGTCCAGCAGGCCGGGATACGCTTCACGAGCCGGCGCGAAAACATTGCCTTCGATGTTGAACTCTGCGCGCCCGGCAACCAGCGCGCCGAGAGCGAGCACGTCATCAGAACGGATGTGACGCTGATCGGGACGCGGATGCACGGTGATGCCGCCGGCGCCGGCCGCGATGCAGGTGACGGCGGCGGTGCAGACGTCCGGCTCTTGGCCGCCGCGCGAGTTGCGCAATACGGCTATCTTGTTGACGTTCACGCTGAGCACGGTCACGGCGTGTTCCCGTGCGCCGTCGTCGACGCGTCGTTGGCCAGTGCATCGGTCAATCGGGCCGTACGCGCGTAGAACGCTTCGGTCGAGTCGGCACGAACCAGACGCGCTCCGGGAGGCGCCAAGGTGAGTGTGAATTGCGGCCGGGGGGAAAACCGCTGCAAGTATACAAGTTGCTTTATTTGCATTGCTCCGGCCAGCAGCATGCCGAATGCGACCGCGGCCGCGAACGCGTTGCGCTGGCGTACCCGGCTGGCCAGGCGCAGATGTCCGTAAAGGATAAGCACGAAGGTTGCACACAACCCGCCAGCCTGCAGCCAGGGCAGCGCACGATCGAGTGCGAAAGCGAAGGCGCCCAGACGCGACATGGAGTCGAAAGTCGTCGCGAACAGCAGGCCAAGAGAGATGACCGCGAGGTGCCCGGCAAAGTGCAGGCGTTGCACCAGCAGGCGTCCGATCAGCGCCCAGATGCCGGCCCAGATCAGTATTGCCACGAGTGGAATCAGTATGGCATTGAGCAATTTGAGCGTACCGAAGGGTTCGTAGCTGTCGAGCAGCGCATCGACGCCAAATCCGGCCAGGCACGCCAACGGTGCGACCAACGTCAGGGCAAGTCCGCGATGCGGGTGCCGACGTTCGCGCAGGGGCAGCGCTTCGGGCACGGTGACGTCGAGTGGCCGATAGCGCAATTGCGAAAGGCCAAGCGTGAAGGACTGTTCGCCGTCGAGCGCCAGCTCACTCACTCGCTGTTGCGCGGCGGCGACGCGGATGCCGTTGACGCTGTGCAAATCGCGCAGCGCCCAATGTCCAGACGACGCATCAATCGCGGCGTGATGCGGGCTGACATGGACGTCATCCAGAATCAGGTCGTTGTCACAGGCGCGGCCGATGCGCAATTGCGGGCCATTGACCGCAACACGCTGTTCGACCCTGCCATTGCGGTCGAGCACTTCGAGCACACCGCGCGGCATGGTTACGGCTTCCATGCGATTGCCTCGGTGAAGCGTCGCGCGAACGCGGCTGCGTTTGCGGCGCTCACGCCGCTGAGCATCAGCGACGATTGCAGCAGCTCATGATTGTCGCGGAGGCTCAGGCTCAGCTGATAGACATCATAGAGCCCATCGAACTGTCGGTAGCGGCGCTGGCAGTAAATCACTTTCGAAGTCAAACCAGCATGTTCGACAAAACCCGAATCGCAGCGGAAATTGCTCATCGTTTCCTCGTTGCCACCAAACGAGGAGGCATCGAAGTTTGCCGCATTCTGCAGCAGATGGAAAAAGTGAATCGCGCCCAGATCATCAGTCGACCACAAGCGGTGGTTGAACTGGATCGCGCCGGAGTTGAGTTCCTCGGACAGAAAAATGTTCTCGTCGGTGGAGCAATGATAGGACACGCTGTAGTACAGCCGCCTCGGCTCGCGCTCAGTGCGGCCCCAGCAGTTGACATAGTCGGCGAGCTGGCCGGTAACGTGGTAGCCGCCCAGCGTGCTATCGGCGAAAGCATTGCCAAGCAGGTTGCCGATGTAACGATCCTGATTGGCCAGCAATTGCTGCGCGACGGTCGCGTCAAACGTCGCCGCACTCATCGGCGCGCTGCCGGCATGAGCGAGCAACTGGGCAACATACTTGGCCGGCACGAGAAAACTGACCTGATTGCCCGCCGACGCCACGTTCACGCCGACGACGTTGCCCTCGGCATCGAGCGTGGGACCGCCGCTCATGCCGGGATTGATCGAGCCGGTAAAATGGATGCGCTCGTACAGGGACTTCTTCAGCAGCCCATTGTAGGTACCCTCGACGATGGTCAGGCCAAGATCCAGCGGATTGCCCAGCGAGTACAGCCGCGTGCCCATCGCTGGCGCTTCCTCGCGCAGGGAAAAATGCGCCGGCGCGAAGTCGTCCGCACGCAACAGGGCCAGATCGTGTACGACATCGATGTCGAGCAGCTCCAGTTTGCCGCTGCCACCATTCTGGTTGAGGTATTCGGCGCGAAAACGGCCCGGATGATTCACCAGTCCCGACACGACATGGTAGTTGCTGATGATACGTCCACCATCGGCGATGACGAAGCCCGAGCCCAGTGCGTGCTTGGCGTTGCCGCCCTGGTCGATCAGACGCACCTGGACGATACGGTCCTTCACGGTGGCGAATATGGACTCGGCGTTCTCCGCGGCGGCGGGCATCACCGACAACGACGAGAGGATGGGCAACAGCCAGCGAATCAACATGAAATGCATGCGGTTCCACTTCGGAGCGGCAGTATAGCGAGAGGTCGCATCACGGCGCGATCCAGTGAACCTGCGGTGCGTCGCGTTCGGTCCCGGCAAAATCGATGCGCACCGACGCGACCCTGTCTTCGGCATCGCGCTTGAACGACAGCTCGCAGGAATCGTCGTCGCAGGCAAATCGATCTTTCGCGAACGCTTGCAGCGGTATCGCCATCCGCCCCGTTACCTGCAAGGAAAGCACGCCCCTGTGGATGCCGATACGCGCCAGAGTATCGGCATCCAGACGATAGTCGCCAACAAGGTCGTTCGACGCATTCGCGTCGACCGCGATCCGCACTCGTTCAACATGGGGCGCGCGGGCGCTCAGGCGTTCGGCGAGGAAATGCATGCCGTCGCGATTCAGCAGCAGGTTCGTCACCCTGCCGGCTTCGCGCTGGAAGGAAATTCCGAAACCGCTGGCGCCGGCGTCAAAGACATCATCGCCATCTGCGTGCAAGAGTGCCGCTGGCTGGCCGCCAAGCTGCGCACTGAGATTGTCGTCGCGCCGACGCACGATGATTTCGGTGCCGGAACGTACCTGGTACAGGCCGGGATAGGCGTCCAGTTGTGCGCTCGTCGGCGCTGGCGCGCGCGCTGGCGGGGGTGGTGGCGGCGAGTCGCCCTGAAGCAGCGCCATGCCGAGCGAGCTCAGGCCCGCATCGGCGTTGGCAAGCAGGACCAATCCCTGCTGGCGATCGGTGCGAAAGCCTATAAATGTGGAAAATCCGGCTGTACTGCTCGCGCGCCAGACCAGCGGCCACGCCTGCTCTCCCGTACCGACCTCGTGGATGTTCCAGCCCAAACCTAATTCCTCCGTACGCGTTCGCGCGCGCGGCTGGCGCGCGAGCAGTAGCGCCGCGCGCAGCGGTGAATCCCCCGGACGCAGATTGAGTTGCAGGAAATCGAGCAGATCATCGACCCTGGATCGCATCCCGGCGCTGCCGGCAAGCACGCCAAAGTGCCAGAAGGCCGCGGTCTCGCCGCGCGCATGTCCGCCGAGCAGGGCGGGGCTGTCGTCAAAACCGCTGTGCTTCATGCCGAGCGGAACAAGGACCTTGTCGTTCAGCAGCTTCGGATAATTTGCCGCATATGCCCGGCCGAGCAGATAGCCGAGCAATCCTGCGTCGAGCGTCGAGTACGCGTAGTCGGGCGCCGATGCTATGCCGCGATAGTTGGCGAGAAAGGCGCGCAGCGCCGGCTCGGCATAATCCGCGTAGGGATCCTCCGCGTTCAGCGGCATCAGATTGGGCGGCACCGGCGGCAGGCCGGCGTGGTGTGTCGCCAATGCTTCCAGCGTTATCGCACCGGCGGCCGGATCGGCGAAAGCAAAATCCGCGGCCAGCAACTCGCGCAATGGCGTCTGCAGGCGTACTTTGCCTTCGTAGGCGGCCTGCGCCAGCAACAACCCGCTGAAGATTTCAGTCACCGCGCCGATTTCAAACACGCTGTCGGCGTTTGCGCTGCCAAAGAACCAGGTGTCTCGATCAGCGCCGTCGATCCAGCCGACGCCCACCGCCGGGTAGGCACCGGCCTGCACTGCTTGTTCGATGGCCTGCGCGTAACCCTGCGGCAGCGCAGTCTCCGCACGCGCTGCCGCGCTGAGAAAAAGTACACAAAGAGCGGTTCTGAACGCCGCGAAACAAGCCATCCTCATCGGCGAAGAATAGCGCATCGCAGTTCCGGGACGCCAAGAGGGACCGGGGTCGCCACATCCGTGTGGCGGCAACATCCTGTGGGGAGTGTGCCGGATTTGACGCGGGGGCCGAGCAAAAGTTCCTAGGGACAGGCCTCCGGACTCTCGCGCCATACCACCGGATCCCAGTAACCGCCATGCGCCAGGTCGCCTGCCTTGTCCAGGTGAAGTTGTGCCGCCACCATGGCTGTCGTACCGGCTTTGACGTCGACGATGAGCTCTTTGCTCGTATTGCGGCGCAGGCTTGCGATCTCGCTGAAGCCCATCTGCCGGGTGGGAATGTTTTCCGCAACGAGCAGCCGATGTTCGCCGGCGGCGACGCGATAGACTTCGCCGCCGCTTGGGCCGGGAGTCACTCCATCGAGCAACAGGATGCGTGCATGATATTGGTGATCGCTGCGCGAAGCGACGTCGAACGTGCTGATCCGGCCGCAACCGCCGCCCGCCGCGAGCGTCGGGGCGGTTTTCGCAGTATCGGTGGCGGCCATCGCAGCCACGCCCAGTTCCATGCGCAGGGCCGGCAGATACACGATTTGCAGCGGCGCACTCAATTCCAGTGTCTGGCTGCCGCGCACCACCTGCAGGCGCAGAGGCGACGCATCCACCAGGTTGTCGACGCTGGACTTCAACGTTGCCGCGGCAAGTGCGCGACCATCGGCATCGGCACCCAGATCGCGCAGCGAAATATTGTTGACCGCGACGATCACGTCACCCGGCTGCAGACCCAGGCGTTCGGCGGTGCTGCCCGGCGTTGCTCCGAGTACACGCAGGCCGTCGCGCGCGCGCTCGGCACTGGTGGAGTCGACCAGGATGCCCAGATTGGCAACCCTGCGGGCCGGCTCATTCAGACGCATATCCAGTTGATCCGGATGCTGGCCAAGCGCACCCGAAGCGGCCAGGCGCGACAACATCAATTGCACGTCCTGACGCAGGCGTTGTTCGGTTTCGGCGCTGGCTACCGTGCCTGAAGGCTGCGGATCCGCGGCACGGACGCTTGCCGCCGTGATCGTGAGCAGACAGAACAAAGGAATGATTCGTGATGACATGGCTTACCCCTCAGATGCGCGTGACGGCGAGGCTCTGGCGGCGCGCGGCCAGCAGGGCGCTCAGCAATTCGCTGCGCTGTTTCCACAATGGAACAAGTTCATTTTTCTTGGCACCGTGATCGTAGGCGGCCTGCAGGGCGCCATCGACCCGCACCAGTTCGGCCTCGGCGTCGAGCGCAAGCGGATTGCTTCCGCCGTTCGCGGACGTTGCTCCGGCATGCAGCTGGATTTCCAGAGCCTGCGCGCGCGCCTGCCAGTCGGTGGCACCGCTGCCTTGCAACCGTACCGCAAAAAGCACGACGGTCAGTCCCGCCAGTACGGCAAAGCCGGCACCGGCGATCCGCCGGCGCCGGCGTCGTTGTCGGCGCACCTGATGCGCCTGCGCGATCCGCGGCCAAAGATCGGCGGACGGCTCAGCCAGCAGCCGCTGCGCGACTTCGTCCAAATTCAATTCTCGTGTGGACATGTCAAAACCTGTTTTAGTGAAGACGCTGCAACCAGGGCATTCAGACGCCCGATTGCACGCGCCAGGATTGATTTGGAATAACTTTCGCTCTGACCGAACAGCGCGGCCAGTTCGCTGTGCGTGTAGCCTTCGAATTCGTGCAGCACCAGTACGGCACGTGCACGTGGCGGCAGGCGTCCCAGCAGCGACCATGCATCGACCATATTAGCCGCCTCTGGGCCGTCGCTGGTCAGATGCGCGAACAGGGCTTCTGGATCGTCTTCGACGCCATGCCGCTGGCGGCGCAGCTGATCGATGCAGGCATTCGCCGCCAGTCGCTTCAGCCACGCTCCGAACGGCGCGTCACCGCGGTAGCTGCCGACGGTATCCATCATTTTGAGGAAAACCTCCTGCACCAGATCTTCCGCCTGCTGACGATCTCCGAGCATGCGCAGAGCCAGATTGAAGCAAGGCCGGCCGAAGCACTGGTAAAGAGTCGCGAACGCCTGCATGTCGCCGCGCTGCGCACGAGCCAAGGTCATCGCCTCGACGTTCTGCGCAAACCCGACACCCCGATCGCTGGCAGCCGGCTCTTGCGCAGCGCGATCCTGTGAGGCCCGGTTTTGTACGGCATGCATTGGAATAAGGACGTTTGCGCGGCGTCCGCCGTCGCAATCACCCTGACGGCAAATACCGGCGCAGGAGCTGAACCTGCTGAATGCGCATTTTCGGCACCACGAATTGCGCATCGCCACCACCGCCATTGACGCGCAGTTCGACCCCCGTGTCATCGGCGCCGATCACGTAACCTTCGACCTTCTTGCCGCCTTCGGTGATCAGCCGCACCCGGCGACCCTGCGCGTCCTTGAGCCGCGCGTATTCGATGACGTCGTAGTCGTGGTACTCGGGCGGGGGTGCGCCCAGGCGTTCGATCGTAGGCTTCCACACCAGGGCCATGGTCGAGCCCGGGGGCGGTGGCGGTGTACTTGGCAGAAAATCCGGCGTGCTGCGCGGCGACACCGGCCTGGGCGGCTGCGGCAACCTGGCTTCCGCGCGATCCAGCTCGTCAAGCCCCATATTCGGCCCCGGCGGACGACCCGGCGGACTCGCCGCGGGCGGAGTCGCCGCCACGGGTTTCGCCGCTGCGGTGATGCTTTCGGCAGGCACGTGCGCGATGGCGGCGGCTGCTGTGCCGGACGGCGGTATTGTCGCAGTGACGGGGGGCATGGATGGCGAAGGTGGCACAGGCACCGGGATCGACGCGGTACCGGACAGGTTGCCGGTCACCGCCGCGATCGGCGTCGACGGTGGTGTATCCGCGACCGTCTCGGCCTGCGCAGGCGCAGCGAAACTCAGCCGGAACATTACCGGTGGCGTGTCTTGATAACGGGCGGTGACGTTGAGCTGGCGCAACAGATCTTCCGGTGCGAGGGTCAAACCCGTGCCAGCCACGAAACTGCTGTTGGGCAGGCTGAGGATGCTCGCCTGGCCGCCGGATTCAACCAGATGGCGATACAGCTTCATCAGCTCGTTGCTGGCCTGGATGCCGTGCTGCTGCAGCAGCGCCTGCACTGCGGCGACATGCTGCTCGGCGAATTGTCCCGGCCCGATGCTCGCCCGCTGCCCGCAGAACCGGTTGCGGCGCTCCAGGTAACCCAGGTCGGAATAGTCCATCGAGAGCTGGTCGACGTGCAGCTTGTCCAGCGCCATCGGACCTTTCGGATCGAACGGGTGCACTTCGGCTTCCAGGGCCAGTTTGGCGAATCCGGGCGACGCCAGGGTCAAGGTCAGATCCAGCGTCTTGCTGTCCATGTCGTAACGATAGTCGACACGTTGTCGCGTATCGCCGACGCTCACACCCATCTTGCTGTAATCGGCAGGAGCAAACGCGCTGACGCCACAACCCAGTGTTTCAAACGGCACCAGGGTCGAGGGGTTGAGCCATTGGCTGTCAAGCCATGGCATGGAGGGCAGCTTCAGGCCGCTTACCGAGACCCCGAACCGCGGCGGCAGGAGACTTTCGCTGAACAGCGCGTGCTTGAGCAGCCAGAACACCCCCGGGGTCTCCACGGCGACACTGTCCGCATGAAACACATCCTGGGTCTTGTCGCGCTTGACGGCGACATTGACGCCGCTCAGGTTCACGCTGCCGTCGAGTCCGGCCGAGATGCTGTCGTAATGCACCTGCGCGTATGGCGCCAGCGCAGCCGTGATCCGCTGTGCGTCCTGCCCTACTTCGTACCAGGCCAGTAGCTTCAGCACACCCGCAAGCAGAATGCCCGCGAGGGCAAGATTACGCAGCAGTTTCCACATTCGGATAAACCTTGCGCCGGACCCGAAACTTAGCTGGATTAGGCACGCGGGGCAATGGCCGTTGGGCACGGACTGCCTCTGCGGCGGTGTTCTAGGGCATTGGCGGACTTGCCGCATAGGCATGAATCCTGCGCGCCGGGCCGCGCCACGCCACGGCACCGGAGTACGCCGGAGCGGGGCGCAGCTGCACGACATGCCACAACGCCGGCGTCGGTTCGCCATCGAGCTTTTGCAGGCCAAGGACTCTGCCGGAGGCATCCAGCTCGAAGACCAGGCGATGAAGGCCGAAGGCGATGCCATGCCCCAGCGCCTTCAACACGGCTTCCTTGCAACTCCACAGGCGCATGAAGGCTGCCTCGCGCCGATCCGCAGGCAATCCGGCCAGTAACGCAGCTTCAGCGGGATCGAAATAGCGCCGCGCCAGGTCCAGCACTGGCCGCAGCCGTCGTGGCGTTTCCAGATCCGTGCCCAACGCCTGCCCGCGGCTCACCCCGACCAGCAAAGCGCCGCCGCTGTGCGAAAGATTGAATTCCAGCCCCGCCGCGTCGCGCAGGCCGGGCTTGCCATGCATGTTGCGCTCGATTCGCAACCGCTCGGGGCCGCTTTCCAGGTAACCGGCGAGCAGTGCGCGCAGCGGCAGCGATTGCGCCACGTCGTGCGCCGGCGTTGGCCATTGCGCGAAAAACCACAAGTGGATTTCCCCGTCTGCGAGCGGCGGCGGTTGTTCTTGCACAAAATCACGCGCAACGAGTTCTTGCATGGGTGCATGCTTGGTGTTCGCGCGGTTTCGGTCAAGCACCATCGGCCGAAGACCGGGGCGGCGGCAAGGGCATTGCCGCAGTGCAAGGCGCGCAAACGGCGCCAGCCAACTACACTCCCTCGCGGATAGTGCCAAGGGGCGGGGAGCTGCCGTGATCGCGGGCTGGGTGTTGCTGTTGGTATCGCTGGTGTACGTGGCCGCGCTGTTTGCTCTGGCCTACTACGGCGATCGGCGCCCGCTGTACCCCAACCATGCCTGGCTGCGGCCCGTGGTGTACAGCCTGGCACTGGCCGTGTACTGCTCGTCATGGACGTTCTACGGCGCTGTCGGCAGTGCGGCGGGTGCCAGCCTGTCCTATCTGCCGATCTATCTCGGGCCGATCCTGCTGTTCGTATTGGGCAGCGGCCTGTTCCGCCGCCTCACCCTCGTGGCCAAGCAGCGCAACATCACCTCGATCGCGGATTTCATCGCTTCGCGCTTCGGCAAATCGCACCGCCTCGCCGCGCTGGTGACGCTGATTGCGGTCACTGCGGCGATTCCGTATCTGGCGCTGCAATTCAAGGCGGTGGCGATGAGCATCGACACCCTGAGCGGCCACGATGGCGCGAACATGCCCTTGCTGCACGACAGTGCGTTCTACATCGCCCTGCTGCTGGCGATGTTCGCGATCCTGTTCGGTACGCGCCAGATCGATGCCACCGAACATCACCACGGCATGATGCTGGCTGTGGCCACCGAATCCCTGGTCAAATTGATTGCTTTTGTCGCGATCGGCATCTATGCGCTGTCGCTTGGCGGCATTGCCGCTGCGGTCGAGCCGCCGCTGCACGAACTGGCAACGCAGGGATTGCCGGCCGGCTTCGTGACCCAGACCCTGCTGGCGTACGTTGCGATGTTCTGTCTGCCGCGCCAGTTCCAGGTCGGCGTCGTCGAGTGCGAAAACCCCGCGGATGTGCGCCATGCGCGACACCTGTTTCCGGTCTACCTGCTGCTGATCAGCTTCATGGTATTGCCGATAGTTGCCGCGGGCATGTCGCAGGCACGCGCCAGCGGCGTCAATCCTGACATCTATCTGCTCTGGTTGCCGCTGGCCAACGGGCACACCTTGCTGGCGACATTCGCCTACCTGGGCGGTTTCTCCGCCGCCACCGGAATGGTCATTGTGGAATCTGTTGCATTGTCCACAATGATCAGCAACGACCTGGTGATGCCGGCGCTTCTGCGCGTGCGTCGGTTGGGGCTCGAGCGTCGCGGTGACCTGTCGTCGCTGGTGCTCAAGGTGCGGCGCATCGCGATCGTGGTGCTGGCAGGTCTGGCGTACGGCTACTATCGCGCCATCACCCGCAACGTCAATCTGGCTTCCATCGGCCTGCTCGCCTTCGTTGCCCTGGCCCAGTTCGCGCCGGCGATCGTAAGCGCGCTGTACTGGCGCGGCGCCAGTCGTGTCGGCGTCAGCGCCGGACTGGTCGCCGGGTTCGCGATCTGGACATATACCCTGCTGTTGCCGAGCCTGGCCGACGCTGGGTGGTTGCCACAGGGCTGGGTGCACGACGGCGTGTTCGGCGTCAGCTGGCTGCAGCCGCGCGCCCTGTTCCATTTGCACGGCTGGGATGCGATCACTCATGGCGCGTTCTGGTCGCTGCTGACCAATATTGCGTGCCTGGTATTCCTCTCGCTGCGCTTCCGCCCGAGCGTTGAGGAGCGTCTGCGCGCCGCGACTTTCCTCGATCCCTACGCCGAACGCGCAGTCGCAGTGGGCGACTGGCGCGGACGCGTCCCGGTCGCCGACCTGCGTGTGCTCGCCGGGCGCATTCTCGGCGAACGTCATGCCGCACGTGCGTTCGAGGAATATGCGCAGTCGGTACCGGTCGCAACCGCATCATCCAGTGCGGTTGCCGATCGTGCCCTGCTGCAGTTCACCGAACGCCTGCTGGCCGGTGCGATCGGCGCGGCTTCCGCGCGGCGCATGCTGACCAGTGCACTGCGCGGCACCGGCCTGGATCTTTCCGAAGCGGCGATCCTGCTCGATGAAACTTCGCAGGAACTGCGCTTCAGCCGCGAACTGATCGCGGTGACGTTCGACAACATGAGTCAGGGTATCAGCGTAGTCGATGCGCAGTTGCGCATCGTGGCCTGGAATCGCCGCTACCTCGACCTGTTTCCGTACCAGGAAGGCTTCGTCTACGTGGGCCGACCGGTCATCGACCTGCTGCGATACAACGCGCAGCTGGGGTTGCTCGGCGATGGCGACTGCGAACGACTGGTACAGCGCAGGCTGGAACATCTGAGTCGTGGCACCCAGCATGTCTATGTGCGCGAACGCCCCGACGGGCGCGTGATCGAGACGCGCGGCGAACCGCTGCCGGGCGGTGGCTACCTGACCACGTTCAGCGACATCACCGATTACAAGCGCGCCGAGCTGGCACTGCGCGAAGCCAACGAAACGCTGGAGCTTGGCGTTGCCCGGCGCACGCAGGAATTGCGCGAGGCGCTGACTGCGCAAGAACAGGCCAAACGACAGGCCGAGGCGGCGAACGCGAGCAAGACCCGCTTTCTCGCCGCCGCCTCGCACGACCTGCTGCAGCCGCTCAATGCGGCGCGCCTGTTTACCTCCGCGCTGCGCCATCAGCCGCAGCTGGATGAAGAATCGGCGCAATTGGCCGAACGCATCGACACCGCATTCAAGTCCGCCGAGGAACTGCTCGATACCCTGCTCGAGGCGTCGCGCCTGGACGCCGGTCGCCAACGTGTCGAAATAGCGACGATCGCCCTGAGCGAAGTATTCGAGCCGATGCGCCTGCAGTTTTCCGTGCTCGCCAATGCGCGCGGCTTGGGCTTGCGCGTGCTGCCGACGCGATTGTGCGTGCGCAGCGATCCGCAGTTGTTGCGGCGCATCGTGCAGAACTTCCTTTCCAATGCGCTGCGTTACACGCGCAGTGGCCGTATCGTGCTTGGCGCGCGCCGCCGCGGCGACTGCGTGAGCATTGAAGTCTGGGACACCGGCCCCGGCATCGCGCCGCGCTACCAGAGCGCCATTTTCGACGAGTTCCAGCGCCTGGATCAGCCCTCGCCCTGGGGCGAGAAAGGACTGGGCCTGGGACTGGCGATCTGCGAGCGCATCGCGCGCATGCTCGGGCATCGACTCGCGCTGCGTTCGCGACCTGGGCGCGGCAGTGTGTTCTCGGTGGAAGTCGCGCGCGCTGCCGCGGGATCAATCGTCGTGGCGCCCGTGCGCCGGCGCCCGCTGACGCCGGGCATTGTCGGTGGCCTGCACGCGCTGTGCCTGGATAACGACAGCACAATCCTCGATGGAATGGCTGCGCTGCTGACGCGCTGGCAGATGACCTGCGACATTTGCGTCAATGTGGAAGAGGCAAGAAATGCAATTGCGCAGCGCCGGCCGAATATCATCCTGGCTGACTATCATCTGGATGAAGTGTCCAATGGGCTCGACGCGCTCGACCTGCTGTGCGGCGCATGCGTACCGCCCGCGCCGGGTGCCCTGATCACGGCCGACGCCAGTTCCGAGCTGAAGTCGCATGCGCGCGAGCGCGGCTATGCGCTATTGCGCAAGCCAGTCAAACCCGCCGCATTGCGCGCCCTGATCGCCCAGCTCGGCGGTGCCGGCGCAAACATGGCGCAGCCGGCCGCATAGGGGCGGGGCAAGCATCATTTCATGGATTCGATCGAATCCAGCGCCGGTTCGAAAGCCAGGTGGCTGGCGAGCAGCGCCACCTGGGTACGGTTGCCGACATGCAATTTGCGCATGATCGCAGTCATATGCGCCTTGATTGTGGCTTCCGACACGTTCAACTCGTATGCAATCTGCTTGTTCAACAAGCCTTCGGCGATCATGCCCAGTACACGGAATTGTTGCGGCGTGAGTTCGGCGACGCCGGCCGCCGCGCTCGCCTCCGCCGATTCCAGCGGCCGGATGGTCGGGGCCACATGCAGCGGCAACCAGACATCGCCGTCGAGCACGCGGCGCACTGCGGTCACGATGGTATCCACCGAAGCCGATTTCGGGATATAGCCGGAGGCGCCATGCCCCATCGCGCGCTGGATCACGCGTGCGTCTTCCTGCGCGGATACGACCACGACGGGCAATCCCGGTTGCTGCCCGCGCACGTGGGCCAGCGCGGAGAAGCCATGCGCGCCTGGCATGTGCAGATCCAGCAGCAGCAGCTCGGCGTCGGGATGGGTTTCGACCAGGGTCTGCAGCCCTGACACACTGTCCGCGTCGAACAGGACGGAATCCGGCACAGCCTGTGTCACCGCGCGCATCAAGGCGTCGCGGAACAAGGGGTGATCGTCGGCAATCAGGATTTCGCGCATGGTTGGGTGAGCAAGGCCAGGGCTGATGAGCAACCGCGCTGGCGCGGCGCCTTGACCCGTAGCGTTCAAATCTCGTTTCTCACCTCACCAGCCGTTCGTTGACCAGGTTCTGGACCACGGTGGGGTCGGCAAGCGTGGAAATATCACCAAGTTGATCGGGCTGGTTCTCGGCGATCTTGCGCAGGATCCGGCGCATGATCTTGCCAGAGCGAGTCTTCGGCAGGCCCGGCGCCCACTGCAACTGGTCGGGCGTCGCGATGGGGCCGATTTCCTTGCGCACGTGGGCGATCAATTCCTTGCGCAGCGCGTCGTCGGACGCAACGCCGCTTTTCAGCGTCACATAGGCGTAAATACCCTGGCCCTTGATATCGTGCGGGTAGCCCACGACCGCAGCCTCGGCAACCTTCGCATGCGCGACCAGCGCGCTCTCGACTTCCGCCGTGCCAAGGCGATGACCGGAGACGTTGATGACATCGTCGACGCGGCCGGTGATCCAGTAGTAACCGTCGGCGTCGCGGCGCGCGCCGTCACCAGTGAAATAAGTGCCTGGATAGGTCTTGAAGTAGGTATCGACGAAACGCTGGTGGTCGCCGTAGACCGTGCGCATCTGGCCCGGCCAGGAATCCAGCAGTACGAGGTTGCCCTCGCACTCGCCGTCGAGGACCTTGCCGTCCGCATTCACGATCGCCGGCCGGATGCCGAAGAACGGTTTGGTCGCCGAGCCCGGTTTTTGCGCGATCGCCCCGGGCAGCGGCGTGATCAGGATGCCGCCGGTCTCGGTTTGCCACCAGGTGTCGACGATCGGACAGCGGCCATCGCCGACGACGCGCCAGTACCATTCCCAGGCCTCGGGATTGATCGGCTCGCCGACGCTGCCGAGCAGGCGCAAACTCGACCTTCTCCACTTTTTCACCGGTTCCTCGCCATCGCGCATCAGTGCGCGGATCGCGGTCGGCGCGGTGTAGAACAGCGTCACCTTGTGCTTGTCGACGACCTGCCAGAAGCGTCCGGAATCCGGATAGTTCGGCACTCCTTCGAACATCAGCGACGTCGCGCCGTTGGCGAGCGGGCCATAGACGATGTAACTGTGCCCGGTGACCCAGCCGACGTCGGCGGTGCACCAGTAGATGTCCTCTTCGCGCAGGTCGAATACGCATTCGTGCGTGTAGCTAGCGAATACTCCATAACCGCCGGTGCTATGCAGGACACCCTTGGGCTGGCCGGTCGAGCCCGAGGTATACAAAATGAACAGAGGATGTTCGGCATTCACCGGCGTCGGCTCGCAATCGGTGCTCTGCGCCGCCATCAGGTCGCCCCACCAGCGATCGCGTGGCGCCTGCATGGCGACCGGGGTGCCGGTGCGCTTGACCACGAGCACGGTCTCCACGCTCGTGGTGCCCGGACGCTTCAAGGCTTCGTCCACGTTGACCTTCAGCGGCACTTTCTTGCCGCCACGCAAGCCTTCGTCGGCAGTGATCACGAGCTTGGAGGTGGAATCGGCGATGCGCCCGGCCAGCGAATCCGGCGAGAAACCGCCAAACACGACGGTGTGCACGGCGCCGATGCGCGCACAGGCCAGCATCGCCACTGCCGCTTCCGGAATCATCGGCAGGTAGATCGCGACCCGGTCGCCCTTGTTCACGCCGAGATGCTTGAGCAAATTTGCACATTTACACACTTGCGCGTGCAACTCGCGGTAGCTGATCGCCTTCGATTCGGCCGGATCGTCGCCTTCCCACAGGATCGCGGTCTTGTCACCGCGTGCGGCCAGATGCCGGTCGAGGCAGTTGGCCGACAGATTCAGTTCGCCGTCAGCGTACCAGCGAACATGCAGATTGTCGGCAGCGAACGACACGTCCTTGACCTGCGTGTACCCACGGGTCCAGTCCAGGCGTTTGCCGATGCGCCCCCAGAAACCTTCAGGGTCGCGTACCGACTCGGCATACAGGGCGGCATAGTCGGGAGCGCGCAGGCGGGCCGCAGCGGCGAATGCATCGGGGACGGGGTGAAGGTGGGACATGTTCGATTCTCCGGATCTTGAAGATCGCGCCCGAGTGGATGAAGCCACAGTAGCCGGCGCCGTTGTCTGACCAATACGACTTTCGTCGCATTCGCGCAAGTCGTTCGACCAAAGGCGTATGGTTCGGGCGAAAAGGGAGGGGCAGTCTGTCGTGTACTCGTCACAAAGTGAAGGTACACCTTCAGCCACGTCAGTCCGTTGCGTGCAGCAGCGATGCTGAAATGTGCCGGAGCAATCCGGAAAACCAAGAAGGGTGACCTGCACGGGGTTTTTATCGGCACAACAATTCCGGGGAGTGATTCATGGCAACTACGATGTCAGCCAACGACCGCAGCGGACTTACCGGCGGCCATGTCCGCATCATCGCCGCGTCGAGCATCGGCACGATGTTCGAGTGGTACGACTTTTACCTGTATGGCTCGCTCGCCGCGATCATTGCCAAGCAGTTTTTCTCCGCGCTCAATCCGACCAGTGGCTACATCGTCGCCCTGCTGGCGTTCGCCGCCGGCTTCTTCGTGCGTCCGTTCGGCGCGTTGATCTTTGGCCGCCTCGGCGACCTGATCGGGCGCAAGTATACCTTTCTCATCACCATCGTCATCATGGGTTCGTCGACCTTCCTGGTCGGTCTGATCCCCAGCTATGCGACGATTGGCATTGCCGCGCCGATCATCCTCATCGCGCTGCGCCTGCTGCAGGGTCTGGCGCTCGGTGGCGAGTATGGCGGCGCCGCCACCTACGTTGCCGAACACGCGCCGCCGGGCAAGCGTGGCTACTACACCAGTTTCATCCAGATCACGGCGACATTCGGCCTGTTTCTTTCCCTGATCGTCATCCTGCTGTGCCGCAACTTCACCGGCGCGGACTTCGACACCTGGGGCTGGCGTATCCCGTTCTGGGTATCGTTCTTCCTCCTGCTCATCTCGGTCTACATCCGCCTGCAATTGCAGGAATCGCCGCTGTTCCAGAAGATGAAGGCCGAAGGCAGGGGCTCGAGTGCGCCGCTTACCGAATCATTCCTGCGCTGGGACAACCTGAAGATCGTGCTGCTCGCCCTGTTCGGCGCCACCGCCGGCGAAGCCGTCGTCTGGTACGGTGGCCAGTTCTACGCGCTGTTCTTCCTCGGCCAGACGCTGAAGGTGGATCCGATCACCACCAATCTGCTCATTGCCGGAGCGCTGCTGATCGCCACGCCGTTCTTCGTCATCTTCGGTGCGCTGTCCGATCGCATCGGTCGCAAGCCGATCATCATGCTCGGCTGTCTGCTCGCGGCGCTGACCTATTTCCCGATCTTCAAGGCGCTCACGCACTACGGCAATCCGGCGATCGAAACCGCCAGCGTGACGAATCCGGTCGTGGTCGTGGCCGACCCCGCCACTTGCAGCTTCCAGTTCGATCCGATCGGCAAGAAGGTGTTCAAGGACTCCTGCGACATCGTCAAGAGCGTACTGACGAAAAGCGGCGTGCCGTATGTGAACCAGGAAGCCGCGCCGGGAACAGTGGCCTCGGTCAAGGTGGGCAGCGCCGTGATCGACTCATTCGAGGGCGCCAGCCTGGATGGTGACGCCTTCAAGACCCAGGCAGCGGCATTCGCCACAAAACTCGGCGACGCGCTGAAATCGGCCGGTTATCCCGCCAAGGCAGATCCGGCGCAGGTGAACTGGCCCATGCTGCTGGTGTTGCTGACCATCCTGGTGATCTACGTGACCATGGTCTATGGACCGATCGCGGCATGGCTCGTTGAATTGTTCCCGACGCGCATCCGCTACACCTCGATGAGCCTGCCTTATCACATCGGCAACGGCTGGTTCGGCGGCTTCCTGCCGACGGTATCGTTTGCACTGGTGGCGTTCAGTGGCGATATCTACTATGGCCTCTGGTACACGGTGATCATCGCGGTGATGACCTTGATCATCGGCAGCCTGTTCCTGCGTGAAACCAAGGATGTGGATATTTCCGCCTAGGCACAAAATCGCAGAGGGATTTTTACGCAGAACATAAAAGGGCCGGAGGCGAACGCTTCCAGCCCTTCCTGCTTATCGCCGGGAACGCTTCGCAAGCCGCGTGCGCAGAGCCGTGGTCACGCCCGCGGGATCAGTCTGACGCCGATTCTGCGACGGTGGCGCTGGCGGAACATGCAGCGCCCGTGTCTGCCGATGCCATGCAGCGCGCAACCGCCTGGACTAGCCACGGTTTGCAGACGGTGCGTTCGCAGATCCGATGTTTGCCGAGGACACGCTTGCCGTCGCGTTCGCCGCGGGTTTGCGTATGCTGGCACGCAGGACGTTGATGTCCTTGTCGGTCAGCAGGACCGCGTCCGGCCGCGCGACCGCCGCGACGCGTTCCGCCGCGAAACTGAACATGGAGCCGAACAGGGCGCCCAGTCCCAGCACCAGGAAGAACCCGAGCAACGCCGCCGACTTCGCCGTAAATACGATGGCGAAGGAAAACAGGGTAACCAGCAAAAGAATCCAGCGCATCGGTGTTCTCCGATTCCAGCCGACGTGCATGCTGCCACAGCCGGCTGATCCACGCGAGTCCAGGCCGCCATAACGGCAAAGTCTGCCGATGAATGGCGCTCTGGCGCCAATCCTGGCCGCATCCTCCGACGCCTGAGCGCTTCAATCAGGCGATACTTTTCGACACCCTGGCAGCGTATCCGCCTTCTGGCACATAGCCGGCCATACCCGGCAAGCTATTCTGCGGCCGGACTCTCCCCACTCAGGCAGGTGCCGCCATGCTTTCGCGTCTGTTCACGACCTTTCTTGCCGGCAGCCTTGCGCTGGCTGCGCTCGCGCCGGCCACGGTTCTCGCTGCCGACGAAGTGGCAAAACCCGCGGCCAAGGACGGTGCGGAAGCCGGCAAGGCTGACGACTTCAGCAAGCTGCCCGCGTTTCCGGCCGATAAGACCGCGCACCAGACGACGCAGATCGGCGGCAAGACACTGAACTACGACGCGACCGTGGGTTCGCTGCCGGTGCTCGACGACAAGGGCAAGACGATTGCCGAGGTGATGTTCATCGCCTATGTCGTGCCGGGCGCGAATCGGCCGGTGACATTTGCCTTGAACGGCGGCCCCGGCGCTGCTTCGGTGTACCTGAACCTCGGTGCGATCGGGCCGAAGCGCGTGCAGTTTGGTGCCGAAGGCGACAGTCCGTCCGATCCGGCAACGCCGATCGACAACCCGGGCACCTGGCTGGACTTCACCGACCTCGTCTTCATCGATCCGGTCGGCACGGGTTTCTCCCGTGCGCGCGTGGCCGAGGACGAGGCGAAGAAGAAATTCTACGCGACCGGCCCCGACATCGAATACCTGTCGCGCATCGTCTACGATTGGCTGGTCAAGAACGGCCGCCTTGCGTCGAAGAAATACCTGGTCGGAGAAAGTTACGGCGGCTTCCGCGGGCCGCGCATCACCCACTACCTGCAGACGCGCCTGGGCGTTGCCATGAACGGCATGGTGCTGGTTTCGCCCTATCTGGAACCGACGTCCGAAAGCAACGGCGATCTGTCGCCGCTGCCATGGATGATGACCTTGCCGAGCATTTCCGCGGCGAATCTTGAACGCCAGGGCAAGCTGAACGAAGCGGCCATGGCCCAGATCATCGAGTATACCCGCGGCGACTACGTCACCGACCTGCTCAAGGGCCGTTCCGACCCGCAGGCGCTGGACCGCATCGTCAAGCGCGTGACCGAGCTGTCCGGGCTGGATCCCACCTTCGTCCGCCGCTCCGGCGGCCGCCTGGAAACGCAGGCATACCTGCGCGAGGTGTACCGCTCCGAAGGCAAGCTGGGCAGCCGCTACGATTCCAACGTGACCCAGTGGGACCCGTTTCCGTTCGCGCCGGAACAGCGCACCAACGATCCGCTGCTGGATTCGATCATCGCGCCGACGACCACGGCAATGGTCGATTTCATCACGCGCACGGTCGGCTGGAAATACGATGGACGTTACAACGCGCTGAGCTACGAAGTGAACCACCTGTGGAGCGGCAACGAAGAGACCAACAAGGGCTCGGTGACGCAGTTGCGCCAGTCGGTCGCGATCGACTCCAAGATGCAGGTGCTCATCGCGCACGGCTGGGACGATCTATCGTGCCCGTTCATGGCCTCGAAGCTGATCGTCGATCAGATGCCGCTCATGGGCGATCCGAATCGCGTGCAGGTAAAGGAATATCCCGGCGGACACATGTTCTACAGTCGCGGCAGCAGCCAGGCCGCGCTGCGCAGCGATGTCATGAAGGTGTACGCCGCGCATTGATCGAATCGCGGCAGATGCGGGCTGGATGTCGCATCTGCCGAGACGCGGGCGCGCATACTGGCGGCAGCAGGCGCTGCCATGAAGACCGATTCCGAACATTCCCGACATCCCCGGCCGCCGATCCGCATCAGGGGCCGTGGCGCTGCCTCCAACCCGGAAGGCCGCTTCGAAACGTCGGCGCTCGAGACATTCGATGACGGCTGGCTACGCGACGAGGAAGCCGCACCGAATCCGGCCACGCAGGTCACCGACGAACGCGCGCGTTCCATCATTAGCCGAAACGATTCGCCGGATGTGCCCTTCGAGCAGAGCATCAACCCGTATCGCGGTTGCGAGCATGGCTGCATCTACTGCTTCGCGCGGCCGTCACACGCCTATCTGAATCTGTCGCCTGGACTGGACTTCGAAACGAAGCTGTTCGCCAAAACCAATGCCGCGGAACTGCTGCGCACCGAACTGGCCAGACCCGGCTATCGCGTCAGCCCGATCAATCTCGGCGCCAACACCGATCCCTACCAGCCGATCGAGCGGCGCTATCGGATCACGCGCCGGGTGATCGAGGTGCTGGCCGAATGCAGACATCCGTTCACGATCGTCAGCAAGAATGCATTGGTCGAGCGCGACCTGGATCTGCTCGCGCCGATGGCAAAAGCCAATCTCGTGCGCGTGTTCATTTCGGTGACGTCGCTGGACAACCGTCTCGCTGCGAAACTGGAACCGCGGGCGAGTGCGCCGCACCGGCGCATCGAGGCGATCCGAGCGTTGAATGCCGCCGGCGTACCGTGTGGCGTGCTGGTCGCGCCGATCATTCCGATGCTGACCGACCGCTGGATGGAGCGGATTCTCGAACGCGCGCACGAAGCCGGCGCGCGCATGGCCGGCTACACCATCCTGCGTCTGCCGTGGGAATTGAAACAGCTGGTGAAGGAATGGCTGGAACTGCATTTCCCCGAACGCGCCGAACATGTGCTCAGCCTGGTGCGACAGATGCGCGGCGGCCGCGACAACGACCCGCGTTTCGGCTCACGCATGCGCGGCGAGGGTGAATTCGCCGACCTGATCCGGCAGCGCTTCGCGATTGCGGCGCGGCGGCATGGATTCGGCGTCACGCGATCGCTGACCTTGGATACCGCGCAATTCCGGACGCCGCGGCCGGCATCCCCGCAGGGCGACCTGTTTTGATGCGACCGTTCATTTTGTCGCGTATACGACTTCCGCGCGCTGAAACAGCAGCCACGATGTCGCAATGTACTTGTTTCCACTTTTCGGCATATTGCCGCGGTGCGTGTGAGTGAACGCGGCCGGTGCGATCAGCAAGGCGCCGGTCTGCGGGGCGATCTTGCGCCGTTGATGGAAGAATTCGGTTTCGCCTTCGCTGAAGCCGTCGTTGAGATAGATCGTCCATAGCAAGGTGCGGTGCAGGGTTTCCGCCGGTGCGTCGCCGGGTTTCGGATACAGCTCGCAGTGCCAGTACGGATAGCCACCCTGATCGGCCAGATATTTTTGCAGGTTGATCGTGCCGGGCCGCAACGTCTTGCGGATCAGTGCCTGCAGCAGCGCGTCCGGCAGCGCCGCCAGGCGCTGCGCATCCAGGCGCACCACGCCGCCCGTATCCGCATCCGGCATGCTCAGCGACAACGGCGCAAGCAGGGTGTAGGGATACTTGCGCAGATAGCGCATGAGGCCGGTCATCATCGCCGCATTCAAGGCGCGCTCGGCGTCCGCCCATGGTGGCCGACCGCTGATGTGGATGTCCCAGCTGTCCTTGAGCTTCACGTCCACGCCGCCGCCGGTGGCACCGCGAACAGCTTCGCCGCTGGCATCGAAGCGCCGGATCAGCGCGGCGCAGATTGCCGGATCGAGCGCGTGTTCGTAAACCTCGATGAAGTCATCCATGCCGATCAATCCCATGCCGCGGCGTGAAGCTATAGCGCCGCGCACGGCGCACGAGGGCTTCGATCAGCCGGAGCAAACGTACCTTGACGTGGCCCAGAGCGTTCCGCGCATTGGAAATCGAGCGGGCACGGCGTGGCTGGCTTGCGTTGGTCATGACGGAATCACGGGCGGGCGACACCGCATATTGTCGCGGCTTGCGAACGACTCCACCAGCACTGCTGCCACCAGGCTGTCAGCAGCACCCATGCATGCTCCGCCACGTGCAATAGCGCACGCAGCAACGCAGGAGAATTGCCATGTTGAATCCCAATGTCCCGGCCTGGTTCGAAATCCCCACCGACGACCTGGACCGCGCCCAGCGTTTCTACGAAACAATCCTGGCCCAGCCGCTCCTGCGCGAGCGCTTCGAAGGCACCGATATCGCCGTACTTCGTGGTGGCGACAAGCCCAATTCCAGCGGTGCCTTGGTTGCGATGGACGATTGCCGCCCCTCGGTTCAGGGCAGCATCGTGTACTTGAGCGTTGCCGATCTGGATACGGTCCTGCAGCGGGCGCAGACGAACGGCGGCGACACCCTGGTGCCGCGCACGGCGCTGCCCGCTGGCATGGGGTTCTTCGCCCAGTTTCGCGACTGCGAAGGCAACCGTGTCGGCCTGTGGTCGCCGAAATGACTGGCGCTGAAATTGCCGTCGTCGAATCGAAACGGCAGCGCCGGCGCTTCCTGCGTGCGGGAACGGGTGCTGCGGTGCTGGCCTGGTTCGTGCGCGGCCAAGCAGTCGCGGCGGCGGCGACCGCAGTGTATAGAAATCAACTTGTCCATTCCGGGGGTGCAGCAATGAAGGGGAGTGAACGCGATGGTTCGCGCGATTTTGATTTTCTTTTCGGCCAGTGGCACATCCGCAACGAAAGGCTCAGGGAGCGCCTGGTCGGCTGCACCGACTGGGAGCAGTTCGATGCGATCGGCGAATGTGCGCCTATCCTGGGCGGCACCGGTAACATCGACAGCTTCGAAAGCGACTGGAACGGCGACTTTCGCGGCATGACCCTGCGCCTGTTTGACCTGCAGTCCAGGAAGTGGAGCCTGTACTGGGCCAGCAATCGCAGCGGCGTTCTGGAACCACCGGTCGTCGGCGCATTCGCCGATGGCATCGGCCGCTTCGAAGGCGCGGATGAGCACAAGGGCAAACCGGTGCTCGCGCGATTTCTCTGGTCACATATCACCACCACCGGCGCACGCTGGGAGCAGGCCTTGTCAGCGGACGGCGGCGGGACCTGGGAGACCAACTGGCGCATGCGGATGACACGTATCGGTCATCCAGGCAAGGAACAGACCCGATGATGTCCGCGATGGCATCGATGGGCGCCATGATTGCGCTGCGCGATCGGCATGGCCTGTGGTAAAAGCCGTGAATGCGCCGCGCCGACCGCCTGTTCCTGATCATCCATGCCCTGCGCGGACGCCGCACGGCCCTGCCGGCGCGGCGTCTGGCCGAGACGCTGGGCGTGTCACTGCGCACCGTGTACCGCGATGTCGCCGACCTGCAATTGTCCGGTGTGCCGATCGAAGGCGAGGCCGGCATCGGCTATGTGCTGCGCAAGGGTGCGGATATTCCGCCGCTGATGTTCAACGCCGATGAACTCGAAGCATTGGTCGTCGGCACGCGTTTCGTGCGTGCGTTCGGCGGTCAGCGCCTGACTCGGAACGCGGCCGCCGCGCTGCTCAAGATCGAAGCGGTGCTGCCGCCGGAATTGCGCGCGCGCACGCAGCGTTCGCGCATCTTTGCACCGCCGCGGGAAGATCGCATCGAGGCGACCGGCATCATCGACCGCCTGCATGAAGCCGTGATCGCGGGGTACGTGCTCGAACTGGCGTACAGTGACAAGACCGGCAGCGCCAGCACGCGCGAAGTTGAGCCGCTGTGCCTGGCGTTCTGGGGCGGCGCATGGACGCTTGGTGCCTGGTGCCGGATGCGTCGCGACTTCCGCAACTTCCGTCCCGACCGCATCGCCAGCTTCGAGCCCACCGGCGAGCGATTTGCCGAAACGCCCGAGCGCGGCCTCGCTGCCTATCTGCGCGCGGTGGGTGCCGGGCCGGATGCGATGGATTCGTAGACAGGGTTGCACAAGTATATTTCGTCGCCAGGCGCAGTCTCTTCAGCGCAGCACCCGCATCGGCTTGACCGGCACGCCGTCGCTCCATGCGCCCATCGACAGCTGCGCCGCCGAGCCGCCGAGCGCCATCTCGCGCTCGCGACCGTAGAATGCGGCATCGCTCAGGGCATCGAACAGTTTCCAGGTGCCGTACCAGTCGAGCGCATCGACCACGCCGGCATGCTCGAAATCCGGGAACAGCGCGCGCCGCGCATTGGCGGGATGCGAATCCAGCGTACCCGCGGGTGCGGAATGGTTGGCGATCAGCGCTGGCGCGCCGTGCCTGTCGCTTTCCAGTTCGATCACGTTCTTGTTTGCGGCCGGAATGCGCGCGGCTGCGTCGTAGATGTGCAAACCGAGCTTTTCATAGGCCAGATGATCATCGGCGCCGACCACGATCAGCAGCAAGGTTGCCGGCGGCATCGATTGCAGATCGACCATCGGCACGCTGGCGCGTCGCCTTCCATCGCGGCTGCCGTCGCCCGGTTCGACCGGCATTGCCGCGCGGAATGCCGGCAGGCCTTCGGCTTGCGCCACCGTGGCGATTTCCGCGCTCAGCACGCCGCCGGCGGAATGACCGACGACGGCCATGCGGTTCGTGTCGGCGCTGACGCCATCAGTGCCGCTGGCCAGATCGGCCAGCGCGCCGCGTACGCCGGCGATCGCATTCGGCAGGAATTGCGTGCCGGGAGTGAAGAGGCTGTCCTGATAGTTTGGAAAGATGACGATGTTGCCGCGACGCACGATGTGATCGATCCAGGCCCGATAACCTTTTGGATCCAACGCGCCCCAGCCATGGCAGAAGACGACAACCGGAGTGCCAGCCGTCGGCACCGGCGCGGCCGGCGTGAACAGCCACCAGCCCTGCGCGCCCGGATGTACCTCGCGTGCGATCACTTCGGCGTGCGCGTAGTCCGCGCCGCCGGGGCCGTGGCTGGGTTGTATCGGCGGGCTGGGTGCCGCAGCGATGGCGTCGCTGCCCGCAGCGACTGCGCCGTCAGCATCCGTCGTCGCGCCGCTCGCGTTCACGCGACCTTCTGCATCGGCCGGCGGAACGGTCAAGATCAGGCACATGAGTGCGGATACAGCCAGCGTCGCCATCGATTTCATTTCGTTCTCCCTTGCATGAGTCAAATTGCGCGATCGGCGTACATCAGAGTGCGGAGCCGTCGGTGGTCGCCCGGTCCGCCATCGCCTTGAACCAGGGAAGCTGCTGCAGGCGGTCGAGGTGATCGACAAGCAGTGCGCGCAGCCGCGCCTGTTGCGCGGGCGGCAGACTGTCGTAAAGCGCGATTTTCCTTGCCTTCAAGGCTCGCGCTTGTGCCAGAAGCTTGTCGGTGGCCTGTTCGGATTCGCGATTGAAGGCGCCCAGATCGGGCGCCGGAGCAGTCAATAGTTCGCGCAGGCGCTTTATCCGCTGCGTTGCCTGAGCGCTTGCCGACCGGCGCAGGTTCAGGGTCTGGCTGCGCAGTTCGTTCCATTGCGACATGTAAGTGCCGCTCAAACCCAGCTGTTCTGCGGTTGGGGGTTCAAACCGATGGACCTGCTCGACCGCGGCATAGGCTGTGAACGTCGTGGCGGTTACCAGCAGGCCGGCGGCGATCAACGAACGCGATAGTTTCATGGCTATCTCCGGATGATATGGGATTGCAACTACAGCATGGACAAACAACGCGCGGCAGGCGTTTCCGGCGCACGCCGGATTGCGAATCGATATGTCCGCCGGCGGCAGCGGAAACATCCGCTTACAAATCCGGGCCCTGCGTGGCGATTGCGCGCAACCCACAAGAGCGGACAATTGGCCAGATGAGCGATATGTCTATCCCTTGCGTCCTGATCGTCGATGACGACATACGCCTGCGCGACTTGCTCGTGCGCTATCTCGGCCAGCAGGGATTTTCGACGCTGGTTGCCGGCAGTGGCCGCGAGCTGGACCAGCAGCTGAAGCGCCACCATGTCGACCTGATCGTGCTCGACCTGATGCTTCCCGGCGAAGATGGCCTGACGATCTGCCGGCGTCTGCGCGGGCAGGGCGTGGAGACGCCGATCGTGATGCTTACCGCCAAGGGCGACGAAGTCGATCGCATCGTCGGCCTGGAAATCGGCGCCGACGACTACCTGCCCAAGCCCGGCAGTCCGCGCGAACTGGTCGCGCGCATGCGCGCAGTGCTGCGCCGCGGTCGGGCGCCTGCCGGCGCGCCGCGCACAAGTGGAACAATATATTTCGGTACTTGTATACTCGATCTGCAGACACGCGAATTGCGCCGTGACGGTTCGGCGCAGCACCTGACCACCGGCGAATTTGCGGTGCTTGCCGCGCTGGTCGCCCGCCCGCGTCAGCCGTTGACGCGCGATCAATTGATGAGCCTGGCGCGCGGCCGCGGGCACGAAGCCTTCGATCGCAGCATGGACGTGATGATTTCACGCCTGCGCAAGCTTATCGAAGACGAACCGCGCGCCCCGCGCTACCTGCAAACCGTGTGGGGTACCGGCTATGTCTTCGTGCCCGATGGCGAAGCCGAATGATGCCGCGGCGGCTGTTTCCGCGCCTGGTGCTGCTGCTCGGTGCTGTGCTGGCGCTGAATTCGCTGATCGGGCTGTTGCTGGTGCTGGCGACGACGCGCGATGCGGCCTTGCAGTACGCCGTGCGAAGTTTTGAAACGAAAATCGCCGCTGCCGATGCGTTGCTCGGGCAGGCCGATCGGGGCGCTGCGGACGCGCGCCTGCAGGCGCTTGGCATCGAGCATCGCCTGCAGCCACCGGCTGCAGCGCCGAGACTTCCTCCCTTCCATCGCCAGATCGAACGCGAGCTGCAACTGCACTTGCCCGGGCGTTCGTTGCGGCTGGTCGAAGCGCCGCAGCCGATGCAGTGGATCAGTGCGGAGCGAGCTGCGGACGGCTGGATCGGTATATCGCTATTGTCCCTGCGTGGGCCGCTGCGCTGGAGCACGACGCTTGGCCTGGTCGCGTCGCTGTTGCTCACGTTCGGTGCCGCGGCGTGGTACGCGCGTTCGCTGCTGCGACCCTTGCGCACTCTTGCGGCAGCCGCACCGGGCCTGGCCGCGGGCGAGCCGGCACCGAGCCTGCCTCGGCACGCGGCAACCGAAATCGTGGAACTCGCGACCGCGCTCGACCGCGCCGCCGCCGACACACGCACGGTCGCGCGGGAACGGCAGCTGATGCTGGCCGGCTTGTCGCACGATCTGCGCACGCCGCTGGCGCGCCTGGTGTTGGCTCTGGAACTGGTCGATGGCGATGCGGCGGTACGTGCCGGCATGGCGATCGACCTGGCCGAGCTCGACGCCATCCTCGACCAGTTCATCGCTTTCGTGCGCGACGGTCGCGACGAACCCGGACAGACGATTGATCTTGGCGCGCTGCTCGATGATGCGCTGACGGCGCAACAGCGCGCCGGCAGGCAATGGCAACGGTCCGGCGAAGCGAGCGTGCGCCTGTACGCCAAACCCCTGGCGCTGCGTCGTGCGATCGACAATCTGCTCGAGAACGGCGTACGCCACGGCGCCGCACCCTTCGAGGTGAAATTGTATACAACCGCGACGGACGCGGTACTGAGCGTGCGCGACGGCGGCCCCGGCGTCGCCGCCGAGGCCTTGTCCGGATTGGGCCGGCCGTTCCATCGCGCCGACAATTCTAGCGCCTGCACCGGCAGCGGACTGGGCCTGGCCACGGTCGCCCGCATTGCGGCCTGGCATGGCGGCGCATTGCATCTGCGCAATCGCGCCGAGGGCGGTTTCGAGGCGGAATTGCATCTGGTCGCCGCACGTAGCTGAGCGCGAGTTCGGCGAATTGACGTAATCTTGGCGGCGTGATCGCGTCATCCGGCGCGAGCGGGGCTGGCGGCAATGACGACAATGGCTGCATCGCGGATCGCGGATTTGCTCGCCGGCCTGTCGATTGCCGGGCTGCTGCTGCCCGAAGCCGTCGCCTATTCCGGCCTGGCCAATCTGCCGCCGCAAGCAGGCGTGATCGCGCTGTTCGCCGGCCTGGTCTGCTACGGCGTGATTGGGCGCAGCCGCTACGCGATCGTCACGGCAACCTCGTCATCCGCGGCCGTGCTCGCCGCTGCCACTCTGGCGCTCGACGGCGATCCGGGACAACGTATCGTCCTGGCCTCGATGCTGGTGATGCTCACGGGCATCTGTTTCACGCTGGCGGGTTGCGCGGGCCTGGGCGCGATGTCGAACCTGATCGCGCGGCCGGTACTGCGCGGCTACGCATTCGGGCTGGCTCTCGTGATTGCGGTCAAGCAATGGCCGCACCTGGTCGGCATGCACGCGCAGCAGACCGGTTTCCTGCCGCTGCTGGTCGAAATGATCCGCGGCATCGACGGCTGGCAGATGGCAAGTTTCGGCATGGGCGCGGCAGCGCTTGTCGGCCTGTTCGCACTGGAACGCATCCGGCACGTGCCCGGGGCACTGGTCGTCATCGTCGGCGGCATCGTCGCGTCGCCGTGGCTGGCGGCACATGGCGTCGTCCTGACCGGACCGATCCCGCTCACTCTGACGCCGCCGTCGCTGGTCCTGCCGCCCCAGGAGCAATGGCTGCCGCTGATCGAGTTCGCACTGGCGCTGATGTTCATTCTCTACGCCGAGTCCTACAGCTCGATCCGTACGTATGCGCTCAAGCACGACGACAGCGTGCAACCGAACCGCGATCTGCTCGCGCTGGGCCTGGCCAATCTCGTCTCGGGCCTGTTCCACGGCACGCCGGTTGGCGCCGGGTATTCGGGCACGTCGGCAAACGATGCCGCGGGCGCACAGTCGCGTCTCGCCGGTTTGAGCGCGGCCGCCATCGTGCTGCTGCTCGTGCTGCTGTTCCTGCCGTGGATCGAACGCATCCCGGAACCCGTGCTGGCCGCCATCGTGATTCATGCAGTCAGCAAATCGCTGCGCGTGAGCCTGTTCGGCGCGTACTTCCGCTGGCGGCGCGATCGTCTGGTCGCATTGATGGCCGTATTGGCGGTGCTGTCCTTCGGCGTACTCGATGGCCTCCTGGCGGCGATTGCGTTCAGTCTGGCGATGTTGTTGCGCACTCTGGCCAGCCCGCGCCTGAGCACGCTCGGGCGCGTCGGTGGCCACGATTTCGTCAGCCTCGCGCGCTATCCGCAGGCGCAGTCGGTGCCGGGCCTGCTGATCCTGCGACCGGAGGAACCGCTGTTTTTCGCCAATGCCGAGCCGCTGCTGGCGCAGGTGCGGCAGCAGGTATTGCAGCATGCGGACGCGAAACTGGTCGTCCTTAGCCTGGAGGAATCCGCCGACCTGGACAGTACCGCGCTGGAAGCGCTCAACGAGCTTTCGTTGTGGCTAGCCGCGCGCCAGGTCGAATTGCGTGTGGCGCGGCTCAAGGACGCCAGCCGCGATGCCCTGCTGCGCGCGAACCTGGCGCAATTGCCGGAATCGGCGCTGGACTATTCCAGCGTCGACGACGCCGTCAGCGGCAACGCGGTCTGCGCGGCGCCGTGACGCCGGCCCATCCATCGGCACTGGCCGAAAGGCGGTTCAGTGAGATCATTGCTGCATGACGAGCGAGGAAAGATCACGATGAAACTGTGGATTGGCGGCTTGCTGTGGGCGGGAGTGGCGATGGCAACCATGGTGCACGCGGATACGACAAAGAACGATTCGGCGGACGCGCGCTTCAAGGCGGTTTACACCGAGGAATGGAAGTGGCGGCAGCAGCAGTTCCCCGGCCTCGACGACGAAGACCGGGAAGCGAGCGCACGCGATGACCGTCTGCCTGCAGTCGATGCCGCCACCCAGCAGAGGCGCCTGAAATACTGGCAGGATGTACTGAAAAAAGTCGCGGCGATTCCGCCGGATGAACTGTCTGCCGAGAACCGCGTGAATCTCGCGGTGTACAAACCACAGATCGAGAATCTTGCCGCGAGCACGCGCTTCCGCGAATACGAGATGCCATTCAACAGCGATTCGCAGTTCTGGTCGGATCTGGGTTTCATGGCGAACCGGCCAATCAAGGATCTGAAGCACGCCCAGGCCTACATCGCGCGCCTGAACGACGTGCCGCGCTATTTCGACGAAAACGTGGTCAACATGCGTGCCGGCCTGAAGCGCGGATTTTCCGTGCCGCGCGAAGTGCTCGACGGTCGCGACGTATCGATTTCCACATTTATCAATGTAAAGGCGCCGCAGGACAGCGATTTCTACAAGCCGTTCAGGAAACTGCCGTCGAACATTCCCGCCGACGAACAGGAAAAGCTGCGCGCCGACTGCGCCAGCGCGATCAGCGAACGCGTGATTCCCGCGTACGCGAAACTGCTCAGGTTCTTCCGCGACGACTACATGCCGCACGCGCGCAAGACGCTGGCCGCCGAGGCGTTGCCGGACGGCAAGGCGTTCTATCGCCAGCAGATAATGGAATACACGACCCTGGATCTGGATCCGGAAGCGATCCACCAGATTGGTCTGAAAGAAGTTGCGCGCATCGATGCGGAAATGCAGACGACCATGAAAGCCACAGGCTTCGCTGGCGATTTTCCGGCATTCCAGAAATTCCTGCGCAGCGATCCGCAGTTCTACGCCAAAACGCCGGATGAACTGCTGATGCGCGCGTCGTGGATTGCCAAGCGCGTCGATGGAAAACTTTCGCAGTTCTTCGGTCTGCTGCCGCGCGGCCGCTTCGGCATCGAGCCGGTGCCGGCGGCGATCGCGCCATTCTGGACCGCCGGTCGTGGCGGCCCGCACACGTACTGGGTCAACACGTACGACCTGCCGTCGCGCTCCCTGTACAATCTCACCGCGCTGACCCTGCACGAATCCGCGCCGGGACATTCGTTCCAGGGCTCGCTGGTCGAGGAACAGAAAAGCGTTCCGGATTTCCGTCACGACTACATTTCCGCCTATGGCGAAGGCTGGGCGCTCTACTGCGAAAAGCTCGGCAAGGAAATGGGCATCTATCAGACGCCATACGACGACTTCGGCCGCCTGAGCTATGAAATGTGGCGCGCCGCCCGCCTGGTCATCGATACCGGCATCCACCACAAGGGCTGGACGCGGGCGCAGTCGATCAAGTATCTGGCCGATCACACGGCGCTGTCAGAGCATGAAGTGGAAACCGAAGTGGATCGCTACATCTCCTGGCCCGGCCAGGCGCTGAGCTACAAACTCGGCGAAATCAAGATCCTGGAACTGCGTGCGCTGGCGGAAAAGGACCTCGGCGAAAAATTCGACATCCGCAAATTCCACGATGCCGTGCTCGACATCGGCTCGGTGCCGCTGCCGGTGCTGGAGGAGCATATTCGCGAATTCATCGCCAAGGAAAAAAATACGGAAAGTGGAGCAAAGCCGGTAACCACGCCCAAGACCTAACCGCGATCGATGAAGAAGGCGTGCAGGATGACGCGTCTGGACGTGCTTGGCGAATGCCTGCCGGGGAAGGGAAACGGCGGCGTTACACGTCGCCGTCCCGCGCCCAACCTTCGCCCGTGCCGCGATTGTATACAAAATCACTTTGCAGCACATTGCCGGCGGGGACCGAATCCTGCTTCGCCAGTTGCGCATAGATCGGGGTGAAGTCCGGGCGCGTGGCGTCCATCAGCTGCTCGAAGCTGTCGATGACGAAATAGGTCTTCTGGTAGGTGTCGATGCGGTAGCGGGTGCGCATGATGCGCTGCATGTCGAAGCCGATGCGGTTGGGGCTGGGCGATTCCAGGCAATGGATCGATTCCCCTTTCGACGACACGATGCCGGAGCCATAGATGCGCAAGCCGTCGTCTTGCTTGATCAAACCGAATTCCACCGTGTACCAGTACAGGCGCGTGAGGTTGACCAGCGCTTCGGCGCCGATACCGTGTGCCTTTACGCCGCCCTTGCCATAGGCTTCGATGTAGTCAGCAAATACGGGATTGAGCAACAGCGGCACATGGCCGTACAAATCGTGGAACAGGTCCGGCTCGGCGATGTAATCGATCTGTTCTGGCTTGCGTATCCACCAGGTCACCGGGAAGCGCCGGTTGGCAAGGTGATCGAAAAACGTGAGTTCCGGCAACAGGCCTTCGACGCCGATCAATACCCAGCCCGTGGTTTTCTTCAATACCCGATTCAGGTCGTCGAATTTCGGAATCGCATGCGGGGACATGCCGAACTTGTGCTGATTGTCGATGAACTCGCGGCAGGCGCGGTGGACGAGGATATCGCGCTGGCGCTCGAACAGGGTCGCCCAGGTGGCGTGGTCCTGGCTGGTGTACGTCGCCCAGGGCTGCTCGACCACGGCCGTGGTGTAGACCGGGACGCTGCCCTTGTCGGTCTGCTGGTGTTCGACGCGGCGGGGTTGAGCGGTCATCCGGAATTCCGTGCAGCGGTGCCTGATTCTAGCATCGCCTTGCCGGCCAATCTTCAGCGCGGCGCTCAGTGCAGCGTGGTTCCGTCCGGGCGGAGTAGCGGAAACGCGACGATATTGTCGCCGCCCGCGGCGGACGGCATTTCGTGCCGGCGGTTCGGGCCGTCCCACAATGCCGGCACCTCGGCGGGCGACGGTGGTTCAAGTTCGTCATCCACGGAGGACATCGGATCGGCTTCGTCGTCCTCCTCTTCCCAACTGTAGTGCTTGCGCGGCGGCAGCGGGTCGACGCGGCAAAGGCCGATGGCCGCCGCGATGCCGGCCAGCGCGCCGAACAGGTGATATTCGAACGAGACATGCGGGTCGCGTGGCAGGGTCGACATCAGCATGCCGCCGTAGAGAAAGAACACGAGCAATGCGATGGCGACGCCGAGGCGATCGCGCCGCAAGAGTCCCATCAGGAACAGAAACAGCATCAGGCCGACCACAATGCCGCTGATGCCGACGTGTACCGAAGGCCGTGCCCACAACCACACGCCCAGGCCCGAGGCGAGCCAGATCAGGGGCAACGCATAGCGCGTCGCGCGCGGATAGGCATACAGCGTCAGGGCCGCGAGGAGGCCCAGCGGCAGGGTATTGGACATCAGGTGCTCGAACGAAGCATGGGCAAACGGCGCCGTCAGCACCCCGACCAGGCCGCCCGGCTCATGCGGCCGGATACCCAGGTCGTCCATGCTCCAGCCCAGTGTCCAGGCGCCGAACCAGGCCAGCCAGATACCCGCGACCAGGCCGAACGCGCCCAGCAGCGCGTAACCGACGCGCGAGCGGTCGCGGCGCACGATGGCGGCGCTGGGTTCCGGGGTCGGTGCGGCGATGTCCATTGCTCAATGGTGGGGGCGCCCCGGATCGCCAACAAGGCTGCAAGCGTGTGCCATACGCCGGCGTATCCCAGGGGCCCGCGGCGCAATCCGGGTCAACCGGGCGCATGCTGCGCCGTTGCTTGCGGGGACGTCTTTGAAGGCGCAGACTGCGCGCCGCGGCGAAGGTGGGAACCGTGATTCTCGATATTCGCACCACGATCATGATCGCAGCGGCGCTAGCGCTGATGGTCGGCGTGAGCCTGCGTTACGCCCTGCGCGATTACCCTGCGTCGCTGTGGCCCAGCATGCGCCTGTGGATACTGGGAACGGTACTGCAGCCGACCGCGTGGGTCATGTACGGAATGCGCGGTGAAATTCCCGATGTATTGTCGATGATCGTCGCCAATTCGTTGCTGAGTTTTTCCTTCGCCAAGCAGATACAGGCCGTGCGCATCTTTGTCGGCCGTCCGGTCAATCCGCTGCTGACCTATATGCCGGTGGCGGTAACGGCAACGCTCGAAATCCTGTTTACCTACGGCGCGCAGAGCATGCGCTGGCGCACGGTGTCGGTGTCGGCAGTGTTTTGCGCGCAGATGCTGTGTGCCGTGGTCGCGCTGCTCGACTGGAGCCAGCCGCGACGGCGCAGCCACCTGTTGACCGCGTCGGCGTTTCTCGCCCTGGCTGGCGTGCTGATCGTGCGCATCGTCTACGAAGGCTTGCGCGACGGAACCTTAACGTCGGCGTTTGCGCCAACGCCGATGCAGGCTGCCGTGTTCGCACTGGCGGCATTTTTCCCGACCGTTGCCACGCTGGGTTTCGTGCTCATGTGCAGCGATCGGCTGTATCAGGAACTCGAACGCCAGGCCACGGTTGATTCGCTCACCGGCATCAGCAACCGGCGCACGCTGGACGAACTGGCGACGCGCGCTATCGCGGCGGCGCACCGTCACAAGCGCAGTCTCGGCCTGTTGCTGCTGGACGCCGATCACTTCAAGCGCATCAACGATGTCTCTGGTCACGAAGTCGGGGACGAGGCGCTGCAGATGATCGCCGCAACGCTGCAATTTGCGTTGCGCGAGGAGGACCTGCTGGGTCGCCTCGGCGGCGAGGAGTTTGTCATCGTGCTGCCGGATGCCGACGAAGCCGCTGCCCGCGCCGGAGCCGAGCGCCTGCGCCATGCGGTCGAAAGTGCGGAATTCAGCGCCCAGCACCGCCCCATTCCCCTGCGCGTCTCGGTCGGCGTGGCAGTGATCGATGACGGCGACGATTTTGCCTCACTGCTGCGCCGTGCCGATCAGGCCATGTACGCGGCCAAGCGCGCCGGCCGCAACCGCGTGGTCGGCCCGGCGGATCTAGGCACGCGACCCGTCCTCGTCGAGGGCAATTTTGCCGGTTGAATCCCGCGGAATTTCCGCATGTTTCCTCCCTCAAGCGGCATGGTCTTGCGACCTGCGGATGAAGTGCCGAGGCCTGCCAGCGGCCGTCGCGTGTCCAAGTCCGTTATCATGCGGCGATGAATCAAGCCGCCAATCCCACCGTTCATCTGAAGATCGAACGCCGTTCCAACCACCCCTGGATTTTCCAGAAGATGGTGGACAAACCGGTGGAGAAACCCAGGCCCGGTACCATTGTGGACATTGTCGACCGCGACGGCGCCTTTGCCGGGCGCGGTTTCTACAACGGCCACTCGCGCATTGCGTTGCGCGTGTTGACGGCCGATCCGGACGAGGCCATCGATGAAGCCTTCTTCGCGCGCAAGATTGCCGCCGCGGTCCAGCTGCGCCGCGGCGTCCTCAAGCTCGATGCGGTCACCGACGCCTATCGCGTGATCCATTCCGAAGGCGATGGCCTTTCCGGCCTGGTCGTCGATCGCTTTGCCGACACTCTGGTCATCGAATATTTTTCCGCCGGCATGTTCAAGCAACGCGACGTGATCAAGCGCTGCCTGGTCGAACATTTTCCCGGCGCGCAGATTTACGCGTTTGCCGAAGACCATGTGCAGAAACAGGAGAGCTTCGACCTGGTCCACCCGCCGGCGCCGAAGCCCACCGTGATCCGTGAACACGGCGTGCAATTCCATGCTGCCCCCGGCAGCAAGCACAAGACCGGTTTCTTCGCCGACCAGCGCGACAACCGCAGGATGCTGGCCGAATTCTGCGCCGGCGCGCGCGTGCTCGACCTGTGCTGCAACTCAGGCGGCTTCGGCATTTATGCCAAGGTCGTGGGCGCCGCCAGCGAAGTCGTCGGCATCGATCTGGACGAGGAAATCCTGCAAGTCGCCGAACAGAATGCGCGCTTGAACAAGGCGAAGGTGCGCTTCATCCAGGCGGATATTTTTGCCTGGCTGCGCGATGTCGCCGCCAATCCCGCGAAGAAGTTCGACGTGGTCGTGCTCGATCCGGCCAAGATGACGCGCGATCGAGAACAGGTGATCCCGGCGCTGAAGAAGTACCTGGACATGAACAAGCTGGCGATGGGCGCGGTGCGGCCCGGCGGGATTTTCCTCACCTGTTCCTGCACCGGCCTGGTCAGCGAGGAACAGTTCCTGGACATGCTTCGCCGCGCCGCGTTCTACGCGAACCGGACGCTGCAGGTCCTGAAAGTCTCCGGCGCCGGACCGGATCATCCCTGGCAGGCGCAGGTACCGGAGTCGCGCTATCTGAAGGCCGCGCTTTGCCGGGTGGAGTAGTCTCGCCCTGCGCTTGAGGGACATTGCGCTCGATGGCCGCAGCTTGATGCTCACCACTGGCACTGCGTCGCTGGTGCTCAGCGCGATCATGTTTCTTTGCGTACGCGTTTCCGTCGGTGTCGCGGCGGTCGATGCGCATGGCGAAAACGATGTCGAGGCTCCGCTGCGGTGCGCCGGTCACATGTTGTACGCCGCGAACATGACGGGCGCGATCGCGTCGTCGCAGCGTTGGCCGCGGTCGACGCATGGTCAGGTCAACGGTTCCAGACGGCATGCGTTGTAGCACTGCGTGTCCGTCATCCGAACTTCATCGTGCGTCCGATTGCTGCCTTGCTCGCCCTGCTTGCCTTTGCCGATGTCCACGCGGCTCCGATTGATGACTTCAGCGTGGAGCAATGTGCGCAATGTGGTGCTGGCCCCGATCTTCGCCAACGGCTTCGAGAGCACGCCGTAGGCCTTCGCGCCCGTTTTGGGCGTGATCCGGTTTTCAGGCACCGCGGCTAGCGCTTCACTGCCGCAATGCGATCGGCCAGGATCAGCGTCGCATGGCCGTCCTCGCCGTGGCGCCGAAATTCGACGGGCAGTTTGCTGCCGACCGGAATTTCGCGCAATTGTGCGCGCCATTGCGCGAGCGACTTTGTGGAAATTGCCGCACCCCCGATCGCGGTGATGCGGTCGTCGACACGCATGCCGGCGCGTTCGCCAGCGCTGTCCCGCGCGACATCGGCGACTTTCAACGCGTCGCCGTCGCCGAGCAGCCATAGTCCGCTGCGATCGAAATCATCGGGCTTGCCGAATTCGGCATTCGGAGCGAGGTACATTTTCTTGTTGGCGTAGTCGAAAGCGACCGTGAACCGGCGCAGCACTCCGCCGCCGAGGTTGCCGGTGAGATCCGGATCTGCTGCCGAACCCTTGTCACCGGTGTACAGATCTCCGGCGATTCCTTCGATGCGCTGGTTGCCGATCTGCAGCGGCGGCAGGCGCGCGGGATTTTCGAACGAGGGACCGCCGACTCCCCAGCCGCAGACGCTCAAGGGTGCGGCGTGGTACGTCCTGACCAGATCGTGTTCGCGCACGAACGGTGCATTCAGGGTCAGCGACGAGCGCGAACCGGTATCGATGCTCATGCGCATTGGCAGTCCGCCGAGCGACCCACTGATGATGGGGATGCGATCCTTGAACTCGAACGGAATGGAATCGGCACCCGCCGGCGGCGAAAATGCCCGCGCCTCACTCAGCGTCAATTGACCGCGTGCGTAGTCGATCTGCACGCCGAAACGGCGGAACATCTCGTAGCCAACCAGGCCGTCGAAAGCGACGCCTTCGACGTCGGCAAGCACGCCCAGATCGACGATGTAGAACACCGGCTTGGCCAACGTAGCGGCGCCAACGCGGACTTCGCCCGCATGCGCGAAAGCGAGATCCGCACGCTGGTCACCGACGCCACCGGCCGCAAGCTTGCCTTCGCCGACGATACCGAATTTCTTTGCCGCTGCAGGAGTCAGCAGATTGACGCCGCCGGTGTCCACCAGGAAACGCGCATGTTTGCCATCGACGCTGCCGTCTACATAGATGTGGTTGTTGACCAGATCGAATGGAACGCGGGTGATGCCACTGGCATCGTCAATGCGAGCCGTCGCTGCCATTGCCGGCATGGCAAAGTCGGCATCGGCGATGGTGCCATTCAGGACGACGCTTTCAAGCTGCACTTCGGTACGCCGGCGCGGATCGGTGCGACCGGCGGCGTCGGTCAAGTCGATCGTATTGCGAAAAGGCAGGCGTAGACCATCGACCTCGCGATAGTCGTCGAATGCTGTGGTTGCGGTATCCGGGCCCTGCCGCTGCGTGGTGCGCATGAGCAAGCCGGTGTCGGTCGCCAGCCATAGCGTGATCGGATCGCCGCCTGCTGGCATTGCCTCGACGACCTGATATGACCTGCCGTCCAGAACACGCGTTTCCACTTTTGCATACACCGCGGCGATGCGCTGCGGATACCAGTACGCATGCGCGTCCAGCCACGCCTGGCTGCGCGCCCGCCGCACCGCTTCGGGAGCGTCCAGCGCGGCAATCTCGCCGCCCGGATCGCGCTCCCAGCCTTGTTTGCCGTCATAGCCATCGGCGCCATCGACCGGACCAAGGCGGTAGCTGTCGCTGGAACGCCCGGTGAGCAGATCCACCGTGACGTGAAAGTCGCCACTGAGGCCGCCCGTGCTCAGTCTGCCCTTGCCCTGCCAGCTATGCGCGGCATCCCATTGCTCGCCGCCACTGACGGACTTGAAGCGCGCCAGCACGGCGCCGGCATCGTCGGCCATCGCCGTGCCGGTAAGCGCCAAGACGATGAATGCCAACACCGCCTGCATGAATGATCGGGACAGCATGATGGGTCTCCGCGGACGCAGGCGCCACTTGCGCATGGGCAGTACAGATTGAATAATCCATGAAAATTTCAAGACAGGCAAGCCAACGAATGGCACACAAGGCCGTCACCGGAACTGCCAGCGACCGCGTCGAGGATGCGAAGAAAATCGCCGTGCTCGCCGCACCGGTGCGCATCGAAATTGTCAGCACGCTTGAAGCGATGGGCGGGACCGCAACCGTTGCCGCGCTCGCCGGACAACTGGGACGCCCGGCGGACGGGCTCTACTATCATCTGCGCGCGCTGCTTCGCGCCGGTCTGATCGAAGAGCAGCCCGGTTCCGGTCACGGTCGGTGCTATCGCGTGCCATCTGCGCGCGGGCTGCGGCTGCGCTACAAACCGGGAGCGACGGCCAACGCCAAGGCGGTGGGCCGCGTCGCTGCGAGCATTTCGCGCCTGGCGCAGCGTGATTTTGCGCGCGCCCTCAGCCACGCCGGAACGGTGGTCGAAGGGCCGCAGCGCGAGTTGTGGGCGGTGCGGTTGCGGGGCTGGGTCGATGCGACTGAACTGGCCGAAATCAATCAGCTGCTCCTGAAGCTTGTCGAACTGTTCCTGCGCTCGCGGCCGAAACCCGCGAGCAAGCTCGTCGCCCTGCAGTGGATCCTGGCGCCCATCGATGCCAAGCCGGCGCGCCGCGCGGTGGCGGACAAGAGCGCAACGCGACGCCGTTCACGCTAGACTGCCTCCTGGTTGCCGGCCGGCGCATCGGGTGAGGCGAGCATGAAGAAACCGAAGAACATCGCGGTCAGTCAGGATCAGGCCGAAGCGGCCGTGCGCACTCTGCTGGCCTGGGCCGGCGAAGACCCCAAGCGCGAAGGCCTGATCGACACGCCGCGGCGCGTGGTCGAGGCATATCGCGACTGGTTTTCCGGATACGCGATCGACCCGGCCGACTATCTGCGGCGCACGTTCGAGGAAGTCGCCGGCTACGACGAGATGATCGTATTGCGCGATATCGAGTTCGAGTCGCACTGCGAACATCACATGGCGCCGATCATCGGTCGCGCCCACGTCGGCTATCTGCCGACCGACAAGGTCGTCGGCATCTCCAAGCTGGCGCGCGTGGTTGAAGCCTACGCACGACGCTTTCAGGTGCAGGAAAAGCTCACGGCGCAGATTGCGCATTGCATCGGCATGGTGCTCAAGCCGCGTGGTGTTGGTGTCGTTATCGACGCCCGTCACGAGTGCATGACCACGCGCGGCGTGCACAAGACGCGCGTGTCGATGATCACCAGCCAGATGCTCGGCACGTTTCGCGAAGACGCACGCACGCGCGCTGAATTCCTGCGTTTCATCGACATCCACGCCGGGCGCTGATCCGGCCTGCCGTCAATCAGGATTTATTTGTGGACAATGCAACTTCCTCCCTGCCGCCGCGCCGTGCCGCGCTCGCATTCATCTTCGTCACCGTGCTGATCGACATTCTGGCGTTCGGCCTGATCATCCCGGTATTGCCCCATCTGATCGAGAATTTTCTCGCCGGCAATGTATCCCAGGCGGCGGTCTGGTATGGCTGGTTCTCGACCGCCTTCATGGCCATGCAGTTTTTCTTCACCCCGGTGCAGGGTGCGCTGTCGGATCGGTTCGGCCGGCGGCCGGTGATCCTGCTGTCCAATCTTGGCCTCGGCCTGGATTTTCTCATGATGGCCCTGGTCAATACCCTGCCGCTGCTGTTCATCGGCCGCATCGTTTCCGGCATCACGGCCGCAAGCTTCAGTACCGCCAACGCCTACGTGGCCGATGTCACCCCGCCGGAAAAGCGCGCCGCGAGTTTCGGCATGCTGGGCATGGCCTTCGGCATAGGCTTCATCATCGCGCCGGCGATTGGCGGCTTTCTCGGCGAGATCAATCTGCGCCTGCCATTCTGGGCGGCGGTCGTGATGTGCCTGACGAATTTCGTCTATGGATTGTTCGTGCTGCCGGAATCGCTGCCGCGGGAAAAGCGTACGCCGCGTTTCGAGTGGGCGCATGCCAATCCGCTGGGATCGCTGAGGCTGCTGCGCCGTTACCCACAGGTGCTCGGCCTGGTCGGCGTATTGTTCCTGATGGCCCTGGCGCACATGGTCTATCCGACCACGTTCGTGTTGTACGCGGACTACCGCTTCGGCTGGGGACCGCAGATGGTCGGCTACACGCTGGCCCTGGTCGGCATCCTTTCGGCAATCGTGCAGGGCGGCCTGATCAAGAAGATCGTCGGTGTGCTGGGCGAACGGCGTGCGCTGCTGTTCGGCCTGGCTTGCGGCACGGTCGGCTTCATGCTGTACGCGGTCGCCCCGACCGGCTACTGGTTCTGGGCGGCGATGCCGGTCGCGGCATTGTGGGGCGTGGCCGGGCCGGCGGCGCAGGCGATGATGACGCACCAGGTCGATCCGCGCGAACAAGGCCGTCTGCAAGGCGCGGTCGCGAGTCTTTCGAGCATCGCCGGCATCATTGCGCCGACCCTGTTCACGCGTACGTTTGCTGCGGTGAGCCAGGCGCATATGCACAACGCCTGGGTCGGGGTTACTTTCGCGCTGGCGGCGGTGATGGTCGGCGCGGCTCTCGTGCTGGCCTGGTTCGCCACGGCGAAACTGCCCAAGACCAGCGTTGCCGTGCCGGCGGCCGAGTCGATCGTGGGCTCGGAAATCGTGGCGGGCGCCGCCGAGCTGCAGCCGCCGATCGACGAGAGCGAATCGCGCGCCTGACCCGTCAGCCGCGCATCAGGAGCCGTACTTGATCCCGCATCCGTACGGTTGCGCCGTCGTCACGCTCACCGGCTTGCCGGCGGCAAGTTCGCTCAGGGCCTGCGGCACATACTGGGTCGCCTTGGCGATGTCGCCGATGTCGGTGCTGGCGATGGAATCGATGCCGCCCATGTAGCGCAGCGTGCCGGCCTTGTCGATCACGAACATGTGCGGCGTCGTCTTGGCGCCGTACAGACGGCCGACCTTGCCATCCGCATCGAGCAGATACGCGCTCGGTGCCGCATGATATTGCGCGATAAAGGCATTCGCGCCCGCACCATCCATATGGCCCTGCTTGCCGGGTGCACCGGAATTGATCGTCAGCCAGACCACGCCGGCCGCCACGGCGTCGGCCTGCTGCTTCGGAATATTGCCGCTCTCATAGTGCTTGTGCACAAAGGGGCAACCCGGATTGTTCCACTCCAGCACGACGATCTTGCCCTTGTAGTCCGACAGTGCATGTTGCCTGCCATTGCTGTCGGTCAGGCTGAAATCCGGCGCCGCGGCGCCGATCGTCGCCGTTGCGAAAGCGCAAGCCGAGACGCAGCCGAGCAGCATGGCGGCGGTGAAAGCAACGAGACGTACAAGCATGGCATTCTCCTTCAAGGTTTTGCCGAGGTATCCGGCGCCGTGGCGAACGGCAGGGCCACGCACCAGGCGTGTGCCGGTGGCAGCGTCGATGTCAGGATCAAATCCAGCGTTGCCGGCGGCGCGGCGAAGTATTCGTTCTTTGCAAACGTCAGTTTCAACGCGTCGCCGGCCGTGACCGGCTGCGGCGGCGCATTGGCCAGCACGCGCATCTGCGGCGTGAACGCGTCAAGCTTTGCGGCCGAAGGCAATCCCGCACCGCGCAGCAGAACCTCGATGCTGTCGCCTACAAGGCGCGCTTCGCCGCTCCACGCCGCCGGTTGTGGTTGCGCGGCGCGCGCGTCGGCAAACGCCTTGACCCAGCGCGGTTCTGGCGCGGCGCTGGCCGCGACCGGCAGGTCCAGGGTCAAGGTCGCCTTGCCAGGCACGCATTCTTCGTGGCACACCAGCCATGTTGCCGTGACCGCGATGTGCGCCTTCTTGCCTGGCTGCGCATCGACGGATACGCCGATCGGTACCGGCAGCAGGACATCACCGGCGTAGCCGAAATTGAACAGTCCGCCAACATCGAAACGCTGCGGCGCCGGCCATTCAATCTGACCGGGGATGAATCCGTAGGGCACCGACCAGCTCAGCTTCGTCGGCAAACCCGAATCCCCAGGATTGACCCAGTAGGTATGCCATTGCGGCGCGTGTTGCAGACGAATTCCCAACCACGCGGTCTTGCCCGGAACGAGCCCGGTCTGCTCACTGATGAGGGTCACGGCGACATAATTTTCGTCTGCGGCGACAGCCTGCTCCGTAGTTGCTGCCGCCAGCGCCGCCAGACCGGCCAGCATCGACGTCATGATTGTCGAAAACGTCTGCATCATAATATCCATGACCGCAACCGCAGGCGAAAACTTGCGTGCCGATTTTAGCGCCGTGGATGGTTACAACGGCGTAAATCCGGCTTTCGTCAATCGTGGTTGGCTGCGACAATCGCCATTCCGTCCGCCGGATTGCCTGAAACCGATGTCCAACGCCACTGTTACCTTTGCCGACATCGAGGCCGCCGCCGCGCGCATTGCGCCGCATGCACATGGCACACCGCTGCTGCGCTCCGCGTCGCTGGACGCGATCGCCGGTTGCCGGCTGCTGTTCAAGTGCGAGAATTTCCAGCGCGCGGGTGCGTTCAAGTTCCGGGGCGCCTGCAATGCGGTGTGGTCGTTGAGCGACGCGGTTGCCGTGCGCGGCGTGGTCACGCATTCTTCCGGCAATCACGGCGCCGCGCTGGCGCTGGCGGCGAAGACGCGCGGGATTCCCGCGCATGTCGTCGTGCCCGAGGGCGCGGTCGCGACCAAGGTCGCGGCGATTCGCGCCTACGGCGCAACCGTGCACACCTGCGCGCCGACCCTGGCCGCGCGCGATGCCATGGCGAGCGGAATCGAGCGCGCCACCGGTGCGACCATGGTGCACCCATTCACGAATATGGCCGTGATTGCCGGTCAAGGTACAGCGGCGCTGGAGCTGATCCGGAAAGCCGGCGCGATCGACAGTCTGATCGCCCCGGTGGGCGGCGGTGGCCTGATCGGCGGCAGTGCGATCGCAGCGAAAGCGCTGGTGCCGCGGATTCGCATCTTCGCTGCCGAACCGGAAGGCGCGGCCGATGCCAGCGAATCGTTACGTCGCGGCGAGCGCGTCACCGACCTCGTGCCGGACACACTGTGCGACGGCCTGCGTGCGGCGATCGGGGCGATCAACTTTGATCTGTTGCGCGAGCATGCCGTGCAGGCGCTGCTGGCCAGCGATGCCGAAACCGTCGCTGCGATGCGCCTGCTCTGGGAACGCCTGAAGATCGTGGTCGAGCCATCTTCGGCCGTGGCACTGGCGGCAATCGTGCGCCATCGCGAGCACTTCGCCGGTCGCCGGGTTGGCGTTATCCTAACCGGCGGCAATGTCGATCTGGATCATCTGCCCTGGTCTGGGTGAGTCCCGGCGGGTGCGTGCCGGGTGGGGCGCTACAATGCCTGACCCCGGATTGCAGTGTTTGCCGGTAGTTCGCAGTGGGGATGGCGGAGTAAACTCCGCCGGACGAAAGGGGACGGATATGATCATCGACGGCGCCCGCGCAGCGGATCGCACCAGTGCATTGATCCTGCGTTACTACGCCGCGCTCAATCGTGGCGATATCGACGGCATGCTCGATTGCGTGGCCGAGGATGTCGTGCACGACATCAACCAGGGCGCGCGCGAAACCGGCAAGACCGCGTACCGCGACTATCTGACCCGTGTCCAGCGCAGTTATCGCGAGGAATTGCGCGACATCGTGGTGATGAGCATCGATGACGGCACGCGCGCGGCGGCCGAGTTCTCCGTGCATGGCGTGTACCAGGCCACCGAGGCCGGGTTGCCGCCAGCGCGTGGACAACGCTATACCTTGCCGGGCGGCGGCTTCTTCGCGATCCATCAGGGCAAGATCGCGCGCGTCAGCCACTACTACAACCTGCACGAGCGCACCGCCCAGGTCGTGCGCGCCGTCTGACTTCAGCTAGTCGCGCGCGGGCGCAAAATCCCGAACAGGGCGATGCCGATCAAGGCGATGCCGACACTTTCCGCCGCATCCGGACGCTCGCCAAGCAGGACCCATGCGAAGCCGACGCCCAGCAGGGGCGTGACCAGGCTGGCGAGGCCTGCCACATTCGCCGGCAGGCGCTGGACCACGAACAGCCACAGCGCCCAGGCCAGGCCCGAAGACAGCACGCCGTTGTAAATCAGTGCGCCATACATCAGTGGTGACCATTCGATCGCGCGTTCGCGCACGATCAGCGCCAATGCGACCAGGCCGACGGTGCCGACCAGCATCTGCCAGGCAGTCAGGCGCAAAGGGGAAATTGCAGCAGTGTGGAAAAGGCGCTTGGCCAGCACCGTGCCGACCGCCCAGCACAAGCCGCCAGCCAGTGCGAGCAGGGCGCTCAGGGCGCCCCCGAGTCCGCTCCACGGTTCCAGTACCAGCAGCAGGCCGACCGCCGCCAGAGCCATCCACAGCCATTGACGCCAGCCCGGCCGGTCGCCGAGCAGCAGCCATGCCAGCGGAATCACCCAGAACGGCATCGTGTAGGCCAGCAGCGCGGTCCTGCCGGCGCCGCCGGCGACCAGGGCAAGTTGCACCAGCACCTGGAATCCAGTGGTCTGGGCGATGCCGATCAGGATCGTGTCGCGCCACGGCGTTGGTGCCAGCGCTTCGCCGCGCAGGCGCAGGACCAGGAACAATACGAGCGTGCCGAACACGTAGCGCAGCGCGGAAAAAGTCAGCGGGCCGATGTAGGCCAGCACCGACTTCATCACGATCCAGTTGAAACTCCAGATCAGGCTGAGTATGGCCAACGCGATCAGCGCGCTGCGGCGCGAGGCAGAATCGGTCATCGACAGGGCAACAGGACGGCGGCCTGCGTATGATACGCGCTAAGCCACTGGGCCTGAGCGTGAGAAAATCGATGCCCCGTTCCCTTGTGCGTTGCGACTGGACCGGCGACGACGGCGCCATGCGCGACTACCACGACACCGAGTGGGGCGTGCCCCTGCACGACGACACTCGCCTGTTCGAGTTCCTCGTGCTCGAAGGCGCGCAGGCCGGTTTATCATGGCGCACCGTGCTCAACAAGCGCGATGCCTATCGAAAGGCCTTCCGCGGTTTCGACATCGCCAGCGTAGCGCGCATGAGCGATGTTGCATTGGATAAATTGCTGCAAAATCCAGCGCTGATCCGCAATCGACTGAAAATATACTCCGCGCGACGCAATGCGCAGGCGGCGCTTCGAGTGATCGAAGAATTCGGCAGCCTCGACAAGTATTTCTGGTCTTTCGTCGGCGGCAAACCGGTCCGCAACCGCTGGCAGGGCCGCGGCGAAGTGCCTGCGCGTACCGAACTGTCCGATCGTTTGAGCAAGGACCTGCAGAAGCGCGGCTTTAACTTCGTCGGTTCGACGATCATCTACGCGCATATGCAGGCGACGGGGATGGTGAACGATCATTTTGTCGGGTGTTTTCGGCACCGGCAGGTGTAAATTGGCAATGATCAGGACTGGCCGGCGTCGCATGTACCTGCGGCAGTGCGTTGCCCGATATGGTCCTGCAGCCGCTCGCGCCCGGCATGGTCGATGCGCAGGCCGAGCTTGGTACGGCGCCACAGGACATCGTCTGCGCCGCGTGCCCATTCGGCAGCGATGAGATAGTCGACTTCGGCGGCGTACAGGCCTGCGCCGAAATGCGCGCCCAGTCCATCCAGTGTGCAAGCACCCTCCACGATCCGAGCCGCCCGCGTGCCGTAGTTGCGGCAAAGCCGCAGCGCGAGTGCGTCTGGCAGCCACGGCCGGCCAAGGCTGAAATCCTCGTGGAACGATTCGAAATCGCCTTCCGGCAGATCGCCGCCGGGCAGTGCCGCTTCGCCGGTCCATGCGGTTTGCGGCGCCCCCAGTTGCAGCGCGATCGCGTCAACCGCTTCCTCGGCGAGCTTGCGCGCAGTCGTGATCTTGCCACCGAATACGCTGAGCAGCGGCGCCCCGTCATGGTCGAAGGCCAGCAGATAGTCACGCGTGATCTCCGCCGCGCTGTCGCTGTCATCGTCGAGCAGCGGGCGCACGCCGCTGTAGGTCCAGACTACGTCCTTAGCCTGGATCGGATGCTTGAAATAGCGCGAGGCGGCCTTGCATAGATAGGCGATCTCGTCGTCGCCGATACCCACGGCTGCCGGATCGCAGGAGTATTCAATGTCCGTCGTCCCGATCAAGGTGAAGTCGTGTTCGAAGGGGATGGCGAACACGATCCGGCGGTCCGGTTGCTGGAAGATGTAGGCATAGTGGTGCTTGAACAGCCTGGGAACGACGATGTGACTGCCTTTGACCAAGCGCAGGCTGTGCCGATGCGGCAGGTGCGCGACAGTGTCGAGGAAACGCGTGACCCACGGGCCGGTGGCGTTGACCAGCGCGCGCGCTTGCACTTGTCGCAGGGCGCCATCCTCGCTGCGCAGGTCGGCGACCCAGTACGCACCTTCGCGCCTGGCCGCCACGCAGGCGGTGCGCGTGAGCACGGTCGCGCCATGCTCGGCGGCGTCCATCGCATTGAGCACGGACAGGCGCGCGTCCTGCACCCAGGCGTCGGAATAGACGAAGCCGCGGCTGAAACTGTCCTGCAGGGGGCGCCCGGCGACGTGCTTGCGCAGGTTGATCGAGCGCGAACCTCGCAAGCCACGGCCGCGTCTGCCGCCGAGGCGGTCGTAGAGAAACAGTCCGAGCCTGATCATCCATGCCGGCCGCAGGTGCGGTTGGTGCGGCAACACGAACCGCAGTGGCCAGATGATGTGCGGAGCCGCGCGCAGCAGCAGCTTGCGCTCAGCCAGGGATTTGCCGACCAGCGCGAATTCGAATTGCTCCAGGTAACGCAGCCCACCGTGGATGAGCTTGGTGCTGGCGCTGGAGGTGTGTGCGGCGATGTCGTCGCGTTCGCATAGCAGCACCGACAGCCCGCGCCCGCTGGCATCGCGGGCAATGGCCGCGCCGTTGATGCCGCCGCCAACGACCAGCAGGTCGCAACTCAAAGCGTTCTCGGCCATGTGTTCTCGCGGGAAGCGGGGAATCAGGCGGTCGCCGCCGCGTCGGCCAAAAGTGTACCGCACACCCTGCCGCGACACGCGGACAGCTGCGGCGTGGAGGCGGGCGCATCACCGCCGCAACCCGCGCAGGCGCTCGATCGGGAAGCTCGCAATCTCGCCGCCGCCGCGGTTGCGCCGTGGCTGGCCCGGTTCCGGACCCCAGGCATGGGCGTAGATCACTTCGTAGGTCGCCGGCAATGCGCCCTCGCGGCGGAAACGTTCGTAGGCATCGAGCGCCCGGCGCAGATGGGTCTTGCCGGTCAGACCGCGCGCGCGGCGTGCATCGGCATTGGTGGCGCCGATCGACTTGAGCTCGCGCATCAGGGTCGCCGCATCCGCATAGGTGAGGGTGAAGTGCTCGGCATCGAGCACGGGATCGCGGAACCCCGCGGCCACCAGCGCGTCGCCGACGCGGGCGATATCGACGAATCCGCTGACGTGCGGTCCGCGGTCGGCAGCCGTCCAGGCCGAGCGAAGTTCGTGCAGCGTATCCGGTCCAAATGTGGAAATGGCGACATAGCCAGCCGGGCGCAGCACGCGCCGGAATTCATCAAGCAGCGCCGGCACATCATCGATCCACTGGATGCACAGGTTCGAGTACAGAACATCGACACTGGCATCGGGCAAAGGCAGTGCGCGCGCGTCGGCGCATACGCGGGCCAGCGGATGGCGCCAACCTGTGCGCACACGGCGCAGCATCGGCACCGCGACATCGAGCGCGATCACTTGTGCCTTCTTCCAGCGCTTGCGCAGCAGGCTGCTCGCGCGTCCCGGTCCGCAGCCGACATCGAGCACGCGCTGCGGGGGCCGTTCGACGTATTCGAGCCGCTCCAGCAGGCGGTCCTCGACCTCGCGCTGCAGGGCGGCGTGCTGGGCATACGTCGTGGCCGCGCGACCAAAGGCGCGGCGGACCTGGCGCGGATCCAGCGGTGGCGTCATGGCGCCAATGCCCGCGCAAAGACCATGATCGCCTCGGCGACTTCCGCGGCATGGCCGATGAACGGTGCGTGCCCCGAGGAAAATTCCACAAAGCAGCCTTGTGGACTATGTTCCGCGGCCCAGCGCAACGCCGCCGCCGGCACCAGGCGGTCGCGGCGCCCGGCAATCCAAAGGCTCGGCATGGTCAGTTCCGCCAGGCGCGCGCGCAGGTCGGTCGTGTCCAGCGAGATCAGACCCTGCTGCAGCGCATCCAGCGACGGCTCGCCGTGATCGAATACGTGCGCCTTCAGCTCGCGCAACTCGGCCTGGGCGTGATCCGAGCCGAGAGCTTCGAGCGCGAGAAATCGCTCGATCGTGCCGCGGTAATCGCGGTGCAGACCGGCGGCAAATTGGGTAAACACATCTGTCGATACGCCGTGCGGCCAATCCGGTCCGAGCACGAAGCGCGGCGATGCGGCAATTTCCACAACGCCCCGGACCTGCGACGCGTGATCCAGCGCGGCACGCAGGGAAATGATGCCGCCCAGCGACCAGCCCGCCCAGATCGCGCGCGGCAGGATCGCGGCCAGTGCTTCGGCGCATGCGGCCGGAGCGCAATCGGCATTGTCGCCGGCACTGCTGCCGTGGCCCGGAAGATCGACCAGATGCAGGCGAAAGTGCGGAGCCAGGAGCCGGGTCAGCGGCGCGAAGATGTCCGCGTGCATCGCCCAACCGTGGATGAGGACGAGGTCCGGGCCTGCGCCGGTGGTCTGAATGTGCACGTCAGGCGGCTCCGCCCATCGCCGGCACGCGGGCGAGTTCGTCGAGCAAGGCTTCTATGTCCGCTTCCTCGTGTGCGGCGGATAGCGCGATACGCAGCCGCGCCTTGCCGGCGGGAACGGTCGGTGGCCGGATCGCCGGAATATAGAAGCCGGCATTTTCCATTTGCAGCGAAATGCGCAATGCGTCTTCGCTGGCGCCGACCAGCAGCGGCTGGATTGGCGTGCGCGATTCGAGCAGGGGCAGGCCGCGCTGCGCGGCGCCGCCGCGCCATTGCGCAATCAGTCGCCGCAATCTGTCGTGCCGCCAGGATTCGCTGCGGGCCAGATCGACCGCCGTACTCGCCGCCGCCGCCAGCGCCGGCGGCATCGCCGTGGTGTAGGTATGCGTGCGCGCAAACTGGACAAGGCCATCGATCAGACCCTTGCTGCCGGCGATGAATGCGCCGGCCACGCCGAGGGCCTTGCCCAGCGTCGCCATCAGCACGGGCGCGTCGTCCTGGCCAAGCCCGGCTTCGGCAAGACTGCCGGCGCCCTGCGGTCCCAGCACGCCGAGGCCGTGCGCATCATCGACCATGAACGTGGCATATGACTTTTTACACAATGCAGAAAGTTCACGCAGTGGCGCGATATCGCCATCCATGCTGAACACGGCATCGGTGGCGAGCAGGGCTGCCGCGTCCGGCATGTTGTGCAGCTGCCGCGCCGCGGCGCCGGCATCGGCGTGCGCGTAGCGCTTGAGCTCGGCGCCGGACAGGCGCGCGCCGTCGAGCAGGCAGGCATGGTTGAGTTTGTCCTGCACGCAGACGTCGCCGTCGCGGAGCAGGGCGCCGAGGGCGCCAAGGTTGGCCATGTAACCGGTGGAAAACAGCAAGGCACGCTCGCGGCCTGTCCACTGCGCGAGTTTCTCTTCCAGTGCAGCGTGTTCGTCGCGATGGCCGCCGAGCAGGTGCGAAGCGGTTGCCCCGACGCCCCAGCGTGCCGCGGAGCGGGTCAACGCTTCGCGCAATGCCGGATGCTGGGCCAGGCCGAGATAGTCATTGCTGGCAAAATTCAGCAGGGGTCTGCTGCCGATGACGATGCGCGATCCGTCGACCGAATCGACCGTGCGCAGTCGCCGCAACAACGATAGCTGCGCGCGTTCGGCTTGCGCCCGCGCCAGACGCTCGAGCAATCCGGGACGTTGCATTGCGGCGGTACGGCAGCTTCAGGCCGCTGCGCCCGCGGCAATATCCGCATGCACGGTGCGCGATTCCAGTTCGACCTGCATCGGTTCGATGCCCAGCCGCGCAAAGAGCGCCTGATCGTGTGCGACGTCAGGGTTGCCCGTGGTCAGCAGTTTTTCCCCGTAGAAAATCGAATTGGCGCCAGCGAAGAAACACAGCGCCTGCAACTCGTCGCTCATCTCGGCACGCCCGGCCGAAAGGCGCACCATCGATGCCGGCATGAGGATGCGCGCCACCGCGATCGTGCGCACGAATTCGAACGGATCGAGCAGCGCGGTGCCGGCGAGCGGCGTGCCTTCGACCTGCACCAGGCGATTGATCGGCACGGATTGCGGATGCTCCGGCAGGTTTGCCAGCGTCTGCAGCAGGCCGGCGCGCTGTTCGCGCGTCTCGCCCATGCCGACGATGCCGCCGCAGCAGGTTTTCATGCCGGCCTCGCGTACGTGTTCCAGCGTGTCGAGGCGATCCTGGAAATCGCGCGTGTGGATGATCTGTCCGTAGTACTCCGGCGCGGTGTCCAGATTCTGGTTGTAGTAATCCAGGCCTGCCGCGCCGAGTCGCTGCGCCTGCGGCGCGCTCAGCATGCCCACCGTGGCGCAGGTTTCCAATCCCACCACCCGCACTGCGTTCACCAACTCGGCGACCTTGGCCACGTCCTTGTCCTTGGGCGAACGCCAGGCCGCGCCCATGCAAAAACGCGTCGCCCCCGCCGCCTTGGCCGCCCGCGCCTTGTCGAGCACCGCATCCAGACTCATCAGCTTCTCGGCCTTCACCCCCGTCGAGTAGCGCGCGGCCTGCGGGCAATAGGCGCAGTCCTCGGGACAGCCGCCGGTCTTGATCGACAGCAGCGTGGAAATTTGCACCGCATTGGCGTCGTGATGGGCTCGATGCTTCGCATGCGCACGCGCGAGCAGGTCGGCGAACGGCAAGCCGAGCAATTCCAGGACCTCGCCACGGGAAAAATCATGGCGCAAGGCTGGTGCGGATGAAGAGGCGACGGACATGGCAAACTCGCTGGGTGCAGACGATGCGAGTTTGGATACGGCAAACGTGGCTGTCAACTTGAACGAGCGGTTGCGGGTTGACGGGCTCTGGGGCGCGCTGCAGTTCGCCGTGCTGCCGCCACGTTGCCTGTTGTGTGGCGGGCGGGGCGATGGGGCCCGCGATTTATGCGCGGCCTGTGCCGCCGACCTGGCCCACAACCGCCTGTGCTGCCCACGTTGCGCACTGCCATTGCAAACGCCGGCGCTGCGGTGCGGCGAATGTCTGAAGAACATGCCACCGTTCTTTGCCGCGTCGGCCCCGTTCGTCTACGGACATCCGCTGGATCTGCTGATGGCGCGGCTCAAATTCGGCCAAAGCCTCGCCGCCGGGCGAGTCCTGTCCGAGATGTGGCTTGGCGCGCTGCGCGAGTCGATGCCGGCCAAGCCATCGGCGCTGCTCCCGGTGCCACTGCACGCATCGCGATTGCGCGAACGCGGCTACAACCAGGCATTGGAGCTGGCTCGGCCACTGGCGCGGGCGCTGGAGATTCCCGTGTTGCACGCCGCGCTGCAGCGCACGCGCGCAACGCCGGCACAGGTGAACCTTGACGCAAAGGTACGCCGGCGCAACTTGCAAGGCGCATTTGCGGTTGTGGAAAATGTTGCATTGCCCGCACATGTGGCGTTGGTCGATGATGTAATGACGACCGGTGCGACGTTGCGCGAATGCGCACGCGTATTGTTGCGGGCAGGCGTGGAGCGCGTGGATGTGTGGGCACTGGCGCGGGCGCCGCGCTTGCGCTGACAAGGGGTGCGGAATCTGGGGCTCTGGTCGATTTCTTCCGGCACAGCTTTCAGTCGCCCTTCGGTCGAGCGACCCACTGTTGGCATGACCTCGGGCATCCTGCCCTCCGCCGCCCCGCGGCCGCGCCGCGGTTCGCGCCGCTCCTGCGGCGCGGTGCCGGAAAAGGAAGCAATAAGCTCGGCACCGAGCGCTCTGGGGCGCGAGATGCGCTTCAACACACCCGGTTTCTTCCGCGTCGCCCAGGCACTGCTTCGCCAGCGCCCCAATTCGTCGCACGTACACGGATGTGCGTTCAACGAACCCCGGAGCAGTCTCGCGAAGTCGGAAGCAGGCGACGGCACGGATGCCGGAGGGCAACGCGGGAAGTAGTTGCCGGATGCCCGGAGAGCGCACCATCGGGGTCGCTTTCTCTTTCGTTATCTTTGTTCTTGGCGAGACAAGAGAAAGTAGCCCGCTCGACCGAAGGGCGAGCGAAAGCCTTTGCTCGATACCGTTCAAATAGTGAGCGGAAGGCGGCCGAGGAAAGTCAGAACCTACTTCAGCGCATACCCCATCGCAATCCCCACCCACAGCGCCAGTCCGACCCAGGCGTTGTTGCGGAACGCGGCGAAGCAGGCATCGCGATCGCGCCCGCGCATGATCCACTGCTGCCAGACGAACAACAGCGCGGCAATGCCGACACCGGAGAAATAGATCCAGGGCAGATGTCCGCGCTGCGCCACCATCAGCATCGCCAGCAGGAAGGTGACCATCAGCACGCCGAGGATGGCCAGGTCCGCGTCGCCGAAAAGTATGGCGGTGGATTTCGCGCCGACGCGCAGGTCATCGTCGCGGTCGATCATCGCGTACTCGGTGTCGTAGATGGTCGAGAACAGCACATTGCCGAGGAACAGCAGGCCGCACAGGGGCAGTGCCGCCACGAACGCGGCATGATCGCCGCCCTTGATCGCGGCGAATGCCATCGGGATAGACCAGCCGAACGCGCAGCCAAGGTATACTTGTGGAAGATAGGTATAGCGCTTGACGAAGGGATAGGTCGCCGCGAGGAATGCGCCGACGAATGACAGTTCGATCGTGAGCTTGTTGGTGAACAGCACGAGCACGAACGCCAGCGTGGTGAGCGCGATGAATACTGCGATCGCTTCGCGCGGCGTTACCTTGCCCGTCGCGATGGGGCGCTCGCGCGTGCGCTGCACTTCGACATCGAGCTTGCGGTCGGCGTAATCGTTGATCGCGCAGCCGGCCGAGCGCATCAGGAACACGCCGAGGGTAAAAATGCACAATGTCCCCCAGGGCGGGAAGTCCCCGGCCGCCAGCCACAGCGCCCACCAGGTCGGCCACAGCAGCAATGCGGCACCGATCGGACGATGCATGCGCGCGAGGTAGGCGTATTGGGTCAGGCGGTCGCGGACATGCATCCAGTCGACGCGTGCCAGCAGCCGCGCCAGCGCCGATTTCGGCGCGATGGCTGCCACCGGTGCGCGGCGCACGGCCGGATTCGTTCGCTGATTCTTCCGTGGACCGGTTTGCCGGACCGGACGTGGACTGGATGGCGGCTTCGGCGCGCCCGCGGCTTTGGTCTTGGCCGTGCGCGGCACGGCGGAAACCGGCGCAGGCGGCGACTTGCTCGGGCGTGACGGTGGCGGCGCGGGTTTGTCGGTCATGGCGCAAGTGTAGCCGTGCCGCCGGGCATCCGTCTGCGCCGCATCTCGCGGCGAACGCGCGCCGGCGTTATGCTCGCGCCTCGACCACGAGGGGACCGCGATGGACAAGCTGCTGCCGAGACGTTATTTGCCGTTTGTTTTGTGCCTGCTTGCCTTCGGCCTGTCGCTGGCGATGCTGTGGGACGGCGTCATCTGGCGCTGGCTCGCGGCGCTCGGCGGCTTTCTCTGCGTGGTCGGCGTGCTCGACATGGCACAACAGAAAAGCACGCTGCGGCGCAACTTTCCGATCACCGCGCACATCCGCACCTTCTTCGAATATTTTCGCCCGATGTTGCGCCAGTACGTGGTCGAGGACGACGTCGAGGAAGTGCCGTTCTCGCACGTCCAGCGCGCGATCGTCTACCAGCGATCGAAAAACGTCGAGGACAAGCGCCCGTTCGGTACGGAGCTCAACGTCTACGCCGACAACTATGAATGGATCAACCATTCAATGGCGCCGGCGAAAATCGCCAGCCACGATTTCCGCGTGAACATCGGCGGCGATCAGTGTTCGCAACCGTATTCGGCCAGCGTGTTCAATATTTCCGCGATGAGTTTCGGTTCGCTGTCGGCGAACGCGATCCGGGCACTCAATGAAGGTGCCCGCCGTGGCGGCTTCTATCACGACACCGGTGAAGGCTCGATCTCGGCCTATCACCGCGAGAACGGCGGCGATCTGTGCTGGGAAATCGGTTCGGGTTATTTCGGTTGCCGCAACGCCGACGGCAGCTTCGACGAGAAATGTTTTGCGGTCAATGCACAGTCGCCGCAGGTGAAGATGATCGAGATCAAGTTGTCGCAGGGCGCCAAGCCCGGCCACGGCGGCGTGCTTCCCGCAGCAAAAGTCAGCAAGGAAATCTCCGACGCGCGCGGCGTGCCGATGGGGGTGGACTGCGTCTCGCCGGCGCAGCACAGCGCCTTCTCCACGCCGCTGGGCCTGCTCGAATTCGTCGCGCGCCTGCGCAAGGAATCCGGTGGCAAACCAACCGGGTTCAAGCTGGCGCTGGGTCATCCCTGGGAATGGTTCGGCATCGCCAAGGCGATGCTGCAAAGTGGAATTCTGCCGGATTTCATCGTCGTCGACGGTGGCGAAGGCGGCACCGGTGCCGCGCCGCTGGAATTCACCGATCACGTCGGCGCGCCGCTGCGCGAGGCGCTGCTGCTGGTGCACAACACCCTGGTCGGCCTGAACCTGCGCGACAAGATCCGCATCGGTGCCAGCGGCAAGATCATCACCGCTTTCGATGTGGCGCGCACGTTTGCGCTCGGCGCCGACTGGTGCAATGCCGCGCGCGGCTACATGTTCGCGCTTGGCTGCATCCAGTCCCTCAATTGCCACACCGATCGCTGCCCGACCGGCGTCGCCACGCAGGATCCGTCGCGGTGGAAAAAACTCGACGTGCCGGACAAGTCGGAGCGCGTGAAGATGTTTCACGACAACACGCTCAAGGCGCTCAAGGAACTGATCGCCGCGTCGGGTCTTGATCATCCGAACAAGCTTGGCCCGGAACACATCATCCGCCGTGTTTCGTCGGTCGAGGTGCGCTCGCTTTCGGCGCTGTATCACTTCGTCAAGCCCGGCGAGCTGATCGGCGGCCTGCCGGACCATGTCGTGTTCAAGGTGTTCTGGGATGCGGCCCGCGCCGACAGCTTCGCGCCACCGCGCACGGTGCTCGAACAACACCACACCAAGACGCGCTAGCTGCGCACCAGCGCTAAGGTTTGGCGCCGCCGGAAGTCGCATGGTCGGCGAGTTTCACGACCGCCGTCGCGGCGCTGACGAATTCCGATGGCATCATCACGATGGTCATCGTGTTCTGCTCGGCGCCGACTTCGGTCAGCATCTGCATCCGGCGCAGTTCGATCGCCATCGGCGTCTGCGCCATTTTCGTCGCGGCTTCGGTGAGCTTCATCGCCGCTTCGTATTCGGCCTCGGCCTTGATGATGCGCGCGCGCTTTTCGCGGTGCGCCTCGGCTTCCTGCGCCATCGCGCGTTGCATGGACTGCGGTATTTCCACGTCCTTGATCTGCACGCGCTCCACCGCCACGCCCCAGGGCTCGGTGACCTTGTCGATCACTTCGCCGAGCATGCTGGATAGCTTTTCCTGCTCTTTCAAAAGCTCATCGAGAGAATGCTGGCCGATCACGCTGCGCAGCACGGTCAACGCCGTCTGCCGCACAGCGTCCTCGAACCGGGCGACCTGGATGATCGCATTCTCCGGATTGATCACCTTGTACCAGACCACGGCGCGCACCTTCACCGGAACGTTGTCGTTGGTCATGGTTTCCTGTGGCTCGATGTCCTGCGTCACCACGCGGATATCGACCACCTGCAGGCGATCGACGACCGGTACGATCCAGGTCAAGCCCGGCCCGCGCGTGCCGTGGTAACGGCCGAGGCGGAAAACCAGCCCGCGCTGGAATTGCTGCAACACGCGCAGCCCGCTGATGGCGAGCACGATCAAAACGACAAGGGGAAAGAAAAGCATTTCGTTCTCCGCGAAGGTGGGAGTTCAACAACGCCTTTCCAGTGTAGCGCGATCCGTTTGGCCGGGCCGCGTGCGGGGCCGAACCGCGCTGGCGCGTTCAAGACACGCAATCTCAGGCTCTGCGTTATACTTGCGCCGCCGTCCGCGGGATTGCCGTGACCCGCACTCCCGCACGGAAATCCGCTACAACGCGCCCGTAGCTCAGCTGGATAGAGTAGTGGCTTCCGAAGCCATTGGTCGGGGGTTCGAATCCCTCCGGGCGCGCCAGATCCTGCGTGCAAGATCTTTTGTGGCTGCAAACCCACAACGTGTCCGCATGGACAGGTTATGCTTTATTCGCGTCCACGCGGCTCACGCGCGAACAAGGCAAACTCGGGGAGGGGGATTGCATGGCCGATAGTCTGGGCAAGTCAGCATCGCGCGGAGGGGTTCCGCGGCGTTTTCTGCGCAGGGTCCTCGGGATTACCCTTGGCCGTATGCTTGTGTGGATGAGTATCGCGGTGGCGGTGGCCGCATTTCTCAGCGTAGTCGTGTTCGCGCTGTTCGTGCTTTATCCAGCGCGATCGATTCCAAACTACGAGCGGGTTGACGACTACGTCTACCTCGACCAGGGCTGGGGCAGTACTGCCGACACCCAGGATCGACAAACCTACTATTACACGCCGCAGGGCACTTCGATGCCACAAGGAGAGCTGACCGCGCCGGTGCGCTACGACTGGTTCGTGAACCTGGAGATGCCGCTGGACGAGCAGCGTTTCGCGGACCCCGAACACCTGCAACGCTACCGCTTCATCGTCGATCCGCAGCCGACACCGCGCAATCCCGACCGGCTGCCGGTAGGTTTCACCCGCCACTTCGATACCGCGCTGGGCCAGTACGTGCTCGATATCACTTGTGCGGCGTGTCATACCGGCGAAATCCATGCGCACAAGAACGGCAAGACCTATGCGATCCGCATCGACGGCGGCCAGGCGATGCACGCGTTCACGAGCATGCAGCGCGGAGCTTTCGGGCCGACCCTGGTGGCGTCGATGCTGGCCACCTGGTCCAGCCCCTGGAAATTCGATCGGTTCGCCCGCAAGGTGATCGGCCAGCGTTACCCCGAGGGCAAGTCCGCCCTGCACGAAGAGCTGTGGAACACGATCAAGGCCTTTGCCACGCAGGGCCAGAACAGTCCACTGCGTCACCTGTATCCAGTACAGGAGGGTTTCGGCCGGACCGACGCACTAGGCCGCATTGCCAACACCGTGTTCGGCGATCATCTGGCGGCGGACAACTATCAGGACGCCACCGCACCGGTGAGTTACCCCTACCTGTGGAATATCTGGAAGTTCGACTGGGTGCAGTACAACGGTTCGGTCAAGGAACCGCTCGCGCGCAACATCGGTGAAGCGCTCGGCGTCGGCGCCGTCATCCGGCTTACGGATACCTACGGCAACCCGGTGCCGGCCGGCGAGCGCTATGTGACCTCGGTCAATCTGCCGAACCTGGATCGCATCGAACACACCCTGCAGAAACTGACACCGCCCCGCTGGCCAGAAGACCTGCTCGGCCCGATCGATCAAAACCTTGCCGCACGCGGCAAGGTCCTGTTCGAATCGCATTGTCGGGGTTGCCACGGTCCACACGTCGCCGATCGCGCAAAGCAAGTGGCGAGCGCGCCGGGCAAGCCGTCCGCGGACACCGAATGGATGATCGAGGTGATACCTGTCGGGCACATCGGCACCGATCCGAGCGAGGCGGATGGGTTCATGCGGCGGCACTACGACCTGACGCGCGCCGGCCTCACGCGCGAGGAATTGAGCCGGTTGTTGCGGCCGTTGCTGGTGCGCAACCTTGCGCGCGATGTGCGTCTCCGCCTGGAAGAGGTCATTGCCGCGCGACGCGCGAAGGACGCGGATCCCGGCCGCTTGCCGGAATTGCTTGCTGCTTATCCGGATCCGGATGCGGACGCCACGCCGGCGATTGCGTCTGCGAGTTTTGCCGCGATCGCAAAGGATCTGGGCGGCGTGGCTGCACTCGATGCATCGGCGCCGCCGCCTGGCGAGTTCTGCGATCCTGACTGCCAGACCCAGGCCTTGCTGAGCGACGTGACGCGCGGAGAAACCCTGCTCGATCAGCAGTTGAACGGGATCGATGTCTCGCGCCTGACCGAGGGCGAAGGGCTGAATGTGCTGGGCTTGCTGATCAAGGCCAAATATTTTGCCGACAACAATGTTTCCTACGAACGCCAGCAGTGCCTGGGAGGTTTTGGCATCCTGGATTTGCCGCAGCAGATTGCCGGTTACAAGCCGCGGCCCCTGGAGGGCGTCTGGGCCACGCCGCCGTTTCTGCACAACGGTTCGGTGCCGAACCTGTACCAGATGCTGGTGCCCCCGGGGCAGCGCAGCACGCGTTTCTTCGTCGGCCGGCGCGACTATGATTCCAAGTACATGGGTTACGCCAGCGTGCCTGCCGACCCCAACGAGGCCGACGGCTTCTGGTTCGACACCGGCACGACGGGCAACCACAACACCGGTCATGCCTTTGTCGCCACGCCCGAGCAATTGAGCGCCTGGCGTGCCGATCCAAAGGCGCATCCCTTGCCCCCGGGAGTGATCGGGCCGTTGCTCGCCGACGAGGATCGCTGGGCGTTGCTCGAATACCTCAAGGTGCACCGTGACCTGCCGGCAACGCCGGCAGATTTCGTGCCGCCCAATTGTGCGCCGTGATATACATTGCCGCATAGTCCACATGTCAGCAAAGCGCTGACCGAATTGCCGGGGAGAGAAATGCCGATGACCAGCGCGATCGAGGGTGCGGCGGCGGGTTCGAACAGCTACACCGACGATTTCGAAACGGTACGCGTGGCCGAAAGCGACTGGCTTGCGCGCAGACGCCGGGCCGCGAATCTGCCGCCGCCGGATGACGATCTGGTCGGCGTCGCCTTTTCCGGCGGAGGCATCCGCTCGGCAGTCTTCAATCTGGGCGTGCTGCAGGCGCTGGAAGCCGGCGGGGTGATACACCACGTGGACTATCTTTCGTCGGTTTCAGGCGGCGGCTATATCGCTTCCTGCTACACCTGGCTCAAGACGCAGCTGAAAACGCAGCCACCTGGAGCCGGTGTTTTCGCTGCCGAACTTGCCGGGAGCGCCGGCCGCGTGCTCGACTGGCTGCGCGGGCACGGCAAGTATCTGGTCAGTCACCGCGGCTTTTCCCTGTGGACGCTGGTCGCGTCCATCCTCGCCGCCATGTTCATCAATGTGCTCGTACTCGGCCCGCTGTTGCTGGCCGCGGTGTATGCGCTGACGCTGGACTGGCTGCCGGTCACTTGGCCGCAATGGCTGGTATTGCCCGGTACGTGCGTGCCGCAGGGGCACCACGGTTACTGGTTGCTGCTGGCGCTGGGCGGGCTGTGCCTGGCGGTCCTCCCGTTCGCCGCCATCGTGTTCGCCTTTGTCGCCGGGATTCCGCATCTTGCCGACGTCCGCCGCGTCGATGCCTGGCGCGTGGCGATGGGCCGGCTGATTGCCTTTGGCCCGGCACTGATCGCGCTCGGTCTCATTCCGATCGCCGCTTCGCTGGGCGAGATGGCAGAGCACATGCTCACGACGCGCCACGCGCACGCCATCGGCAAGCATGCCTCGTACCTGGTGCCGTTGCTGTCGGGCATCGCGTCGATGCTGCTCGACAAGTACACGAAAGCGCAGGGTCGCGGGCGCCTGGCAACCGTCGGACTTAGTTTACTTGTATACGGATTGCTGATCCTGTGCTACCACGTGGTCGCGGACGCCGACCTGCCGCGCTCGGTCCCGTTTCTCGGCTTCGTGGCGCTTTCGGTGCTTCTGGCCTTCGTCTGCGACATCAACCGCGTGTCGATCCACGCCTACTATCGCGCGCGCCTCAGCGACGCGTTCCTGCCAAACGTACAGCATACGATGGCAGTGGATCCGGGCGAATTCGCGCTGAATGAACTCGACCCCGACGACGGTGGGCCGCTGCAACTGATCAACACGACGCTCAACACCACCAGTTCGCGCAATGAAAGCCTGCACAGCCGCGAAGGCGCGAGCTTCTTTTTCTCGCCCGAGTATGCCGGCTCGTCGGCGACCGGTTTCAGGCGAATCGACAGCTACGCCAGCGGCGCCGTGGCCCTGTCCAACGCGCTGACGATTTCCGGCGCTGCGATCGATCCGGACATGTTCGTCACCAGCGGGCGGCCAATGTCGTTCCTGATGGCCCTGTTCAACATACGGCTTGGGTGCTGGGCACACAATCCGCGCTGCGCCGACGAGCGCGATCCGCTGCGGCCGTGGTGGTGGGTCTTCATCACCCGCGAAATGCTCGGCATCGGCCTGGACGAAACGCGACGGCACGTGCATCTGTCCGACGGCGGCGGCTTCGAGAATCTGGGTATCTACGAGCTTGTGCGCCGGCGCGTGCGCTATCTCATCGTGACCGATGCCGGCGCCGATCCGCAAACGACACTCAGCGATCTCGGCCGGGCCATCGAACGAGTGCGTGTGGATTTCGGTGCGCAGATCGACCTTGCCGCCGATCGGCTCTTTCACCAGCGCGACCAGGTGCTGGCGCAACGGCCCTACGTGCTGGGCGGCATCCGCTACGCCGACGGCAGCGAAGGGAGGGTCCTGTATATCCGGCCGGTGTTGTGCGCAGGGCTGACGGCGGACATCTACGCTTATTGGCGCGCACATCCTGCATTTCCCGATGAGCCAACCAGCGAACAGTTCTTTGCCGAACCGCAGTTCGAGGCATATCGGGCACTCGGCCAGCAGATCGTCGCCGGCTTGCTGGTGACGGCACCACCGACCACGGTGGGAGAATGGTTCGAGCGTTTGCAGGAAACCGGCGCGGGCGCGTGATCCGCGCCACGCAGCGGCAACTTACAGGCTCTTCAGGTATTCGAGCAGATCGCGCTTGTCCGTTTCGCCGAGTGCGGTACCGTACGCGTGCCCGGCGTTGGAATTGCCCGGCAACGTGGTATCGAACACGCTCGCGTGTTCGCCAGCGCTTGCCGCAAGCCCCACAGCAAGCGGATCAAATTCGCGACTGCCGACATAAAAGCGGCTGACGCGGTCGGCCGCAGGTTTCAGCAATTCGGCCAGCGTCGGCACCGAGCCATTGTGCAGATACGGCGCCGACGACCAGATGCCGCTCAACGGTCGCGCCTTGTAGTAGTCCGGATGGCTGTCGATCGCCGCCTTGATCACGCCGTGGTAGCTGCCGACCGCATCGCGCACGGCGGCCAGCGGGTGGCGCAGCGCGGCGCCGACTGCTGCGTGCACGACCAGGTCCGAGGTCTGCGCGCGCGCGCCAAGTGGCGCGCCAAGCACGACGCCCTCCTTGCGTCCCTCGAATGCACCGCTGCTTGACGTCGAGTCGAGAAAATTGCGCACCATGCGCGGGTCCGTGCCGACGTCCGCCAGTGGCGTGAGCACGGCTTTCAATTCCCGCTTCGCATCGTTGCGATCGGACAATTGATGGCAGGAAATGCACTGCTGCGCGTAAACCTGCGCGCCGTGCGTCACCCGTCCGGAATCAAGCGCGCCGAGGATCGACGTTGGCCATTGCGGCGCCTGCAAGGCGTAAAGATCGTCCTCGATCTGTGCCAGGTGACTGAAGTCGACCGAGGATGGATAGCCGTCCAAACCGTCGCGCTGGGAAATATCCAGCGAACCGTAGACGGCAAGTGCCGTGGTCAGGTTCTGCAGCAACGGACCCGGACCCGAATTCGGTGCCGATCCGTTCCACTGCACAACGTCCAGATGCGGCGCATCCCAGAGCACCGGAAAACTTACCGGCGCATCCGGCGCCCGGCGATTGCCGGGAATGCCGAGAAACTCCACGGCGACGGCGTTGAAGATCTGTCCGAAAGCATCCAGGCGCCCGTGGCCGTAAGGCACGTCGACCTGATTCATGCGATGTCGCGCCGCAATCTTCGCGGCCACGGCGCCCACCTCTTTCCTGAGACCTTGACGCTGTTCGCCGGTTGCGCCGAGCGCGTTTGCGAAACGTTCGAACTTGCCGCCATCGGCGACCGTCGCGTTCAGGCTGTCGATGAGTGCGGCTTCGAAGGCGTCGAAATCCAGCGTGCCCTGGCCGCCATCGATACGGATGCGGTGGCCCTGGTAGCGCACTTCGCCGGTATGACAGGCGGCACAGCCAAGACCGGTCCAGTCGCGGCCCTGTGCATCGGCTTCGTGGGTGAAGCCCACCGGAAATCCATTCGGATTGTTGACGGTGGCCGATTGCGGCAGGAAACCGAGCGCATCCATGTTGGCGTCGGCCATGAAGCGCGTCCGGCTTTTGCTGCCCTGGCCGTCACCGTGGCCGTTGTCGGCCAGCTCCAGCACTTTCAGCCATGCGCTGGGAACCAAGCGCGAACCGAACGAAGTGAACCAGGCGCGATCCTGGACCTGGCTGCTCCAACCTTGCTCGAGATTGATCGCGCCTTCGCCGCCCGCCACGGCCGTGCCGTCAGCGATGGGCTTGCCCGGCGGCCCGCATGCCGCGAGGAACGCCGCCGAAGCCAATGCCAGCAGATGCAGATTCCGCATGGGTTCAAACTCCCCTGAACGCCGAGGCCTGCTATTCTAAGCGCGATCCGCAACCAACGACCGGCGACACGCCGCCAGATCTAGCGCAATGCAAAAGTTTCGGCTGCGAATTGTCCTCGTCGTTCTGACCCTCGCGCTTGCCGCTTCGTCGCAAGTGCGGGCTGCGGTCACGCAAATCGATGCGGCTTTCTCGCGCGTCGTACTCGGCCCCAACGTCGAGGTGCTCGAAGATCCTGGCGGCCAGATGGATTTCGATGCCGTGCGCGCGTCCACCGGATTCAGGCCCGCACCGGGCGTGGGCACGAATTTCGGGTTCACACGCTCGGCCTGGTGGATACGGTTCACGCTGGCCAACGCGGACGAAACCGATCGGCACTTGATGCTGCGCGAGGACTATCCGCTGATCGACTACCTGGATCTGTGGAAGCCGGGCGACAACGGCACCTGGCAGCACACCGCAACCGGCGATGAGACGGTGTTTTCGACCCGCGAGTTTGTCCATCGCGATTTCATTTTCGACCTTCATGTGCCGGCGAAATCCGAACGCACGTTTTTCGTGCGCGGCGCTTCGGCCGGACCCGTGGACCTGAGCCTCACGGTGTATGAAACGCACGCTCTTGTCGGTACCCTGAGCGAAGAGCAGCTCGCCTACGGGGCGTACTTCGGCGGGTTCATCGTGCTCGTGCTGTATAACTTTTTCATCTTTCTCATCGTGCGCGACCGCGCGTTTTTCCTCTATCTGCTTTATGCAACCAGCTATGGGATGTACTTCGCCATCCACAACGGGCTGGCGTTCGAGTTCCTGTGGCCGGACAGCCCGGCCTGGGGCAACCAGTCATTGCTGGTGCTGCTGGCAATGACGTTGATTTTCGGCTTGCAGTTCACCCGCACGTTTCTCAATACCGCAGGCTTTGCGCGCAGGCTCGACAGGAGCGCCGTCGCGCTGCAGGCGCTTGCGCTGGTCGGCCTCGTCGCCTCGTTCTTTGCCCCGTATTCGCTGCTGATCCAGCCACTGGCGATGCTGACCGTGGTCGTCACCATCCTGATCATGACCATGGGTACGCTCGGCGTCGTCATGGGCTATCAACCGGCCCGCTACTTCATGACCGCATGGGGCATGCTGCTGATCGGCGTCATGACCTACATGCTGAAGGTATTCGGCCTGTTGCCGCACAACATGCTCACCCAGAACGGTTTCCAGGTCGGCTCGTTGATGGAAATGGTGCTGCTGTCGATTGCCCTGGCCAGTCGCCTGCGCGAACTGCGCCGGCAAAGCCGAACCGACACGCTGACCAAGGTGCCAAACCGACGTTTCTTCGACGAAGTTGCGGCGACCGAATTCGAACGCGCCAAGCGCAATCAAGGTGAGCTGTCGCTGCTCGTGATCGACATCGATCACTTCAAGCAATTCAACGATCTGCACGGCCATGCGCGCGGCGATGAGGTACTCAAGCTGGTCGCCACTCATCTTTGTGACGGAGTACGCCGTGGCGACAGCGTGTGCCGTTACGGCGGTGAGGAGTTTGCCTTGATTCTTCCCGGTACGAGCGGTGCCGAAGCTGCGATCGTGGCCGAGAAACTGCGCAATGCCGTGGAAAGCAATGTTTCAGCGGATGCGCCGATCACGATCAGCATCGGCGTCGCCAGCACGCGCGACCGCGACTTCGACAATGTCGACGACATGTTCCGCGCTGCCGACGGCGCGCTTTACCGTGCCAAGGACCTGGGCCGCAACCGCGTGTTCCGCTTCGCTACCTGAAGCGGTGGGATACGTCGGTTTTGCGCGCGTACGCGGGCGGGCGCGCAGGCACGAGCGGGACGCCTGGACGAAATCTCTATGCGGCGATTTCCTTCACCGCATCAACCAGCGCATCCAGCTCCCTCAGTGTAGTGAACACCTGCGGCGTAACCCGCACGCCGTGCACGCCGGCGCCATCGATGGCGACTGTGAAAATGCGGTATGTGTCGAGCAGGGTTTTCGCCAGCTCGGCAGGCGGCATGCCTTCGATGCCGACGTTGGCGATGGCGCAGGAGCGCTCGGGTTGCGCGGGAGTGTTGAGCACAACACGCCGGGTGCCGCGAAGCTTGTCAGTCCAGTAGCGTTGCAGATAATGCAGGCGCGCGCTCTTGCGCTGGATGCCGATGGCTTCGTGGAAACGGATCGCATCGACGATCGCGAGATCGGTCGCGGCCGGATGCGTGCCGGTATGGTTGAGCTTACGGATGTCGTCGTCGGGCCAGGTGGCATCACCGTAGATTTGCCACAAAGGCCGGATGCGATCGCGACGGACGTAGAGGATGCCCGCGCCGAGCGGCGCCCCCAGCCATTTGTGCAGGCTGCTGCCGTAGTAGTCGCAGTCCAGATCGCCGATCTGGAAGTCGAGCTGACCGAACGTGTGCGCGCCGTCGACCATCACCTGCACGCCGCGCCGGTGTGCCATGTCCGCGATCTTGCGCACGGGCAGGATTTGCCCGGTGATATTGATCATGTGGCAAACCATCAGCAGGCGCGTCTTCGGCATCAGTGCGCTTGCATACAAATCCACAATTTCGTCATCGGACTTCGGGTGCATCGGCACGGACAAGACGCGGTTCGCCATGCCATGCCGGCGCGCCTGCAGCTTGAACATGTCGAGCATTGAACCGTAGTCCTGCTCGGCCATGACCGCTTCGTCGCCCGGTTTCCAGTCGAAGCCGGCGATCACGGTATCGAGCGATTCGGTGGTGTTGCGCGTGATGATCAGTTCCGCATCGGCGCAGCCAAGCAGGCGCGAGAGTTCCCTGCGCACGGCAAGCTTGTCATCCGCCTGCCTGGTGCGCATGTAGAACGATGAAGTCGCATTCACCTGGCGCACGTGACTGATGTAGCTGTCCAGCACCGGATCGGCGGCGAGCGAGTAGTAGCCGTTTTCGAGCTGGATGAAATCGGGCGTGACGGTGTATTTGCTGCGGATCGATTCCCAGAAGTCCTGGTCTTGCGCCAGCGCGGCGGGCGCGATGGCCGACGTGCCCGCGAACAGGCGCTCGAACGTGGCGAGCGAAAGCGCCGCGGTTGCGGACAGCAGAAATTCGCGCTTGGAGATTGGGCGCATCGGAACTCCCGTAGTCGATTCGCTGCGGAAGTATGCCGGAGGATGCAGGCGTCTGCTTCCCCGGCGTCGTCCTGGCAACAATCATGTTCGCTTCGCCCGCGGCGGAGCGTTTATATCCGGCATGAACGGTTCCGATCGTCCTTCCATTGCGGCCTTCGTGCTCCTGGTAATGACGTGGCTCGCCCTCGCTGGTTGCCTCGGCAGCTTCTTCGGCACGAGCATGCCGGCGAATTTGCGCGAACACGGCGTCGCCGCAACGGCGACCATTGTCGATATCTGGGATACGGGCTGGAGCGTGAACGACGAACCAGTTGTCGGCATGCACGTACAAGTGCAACCACCCGATGGCGCCGCGTTTCAGGCCACGATCAAGCGCTACGTCATTTCGCGGATCGCGGCGGCACAGCCGCGGCCGGGACAAGTCATCGCCGTGCGCTTCGATCCGGCCGATCCGGGCATCGTGGCGATCGACAGCGGAAACGGCGACTAGCTCCTGCCTGCGCCGAGTCGCGCTGCCTGCTCGCCGAGGTAATTGCGTTCCGGAATGCTCGCAGTCCGGGTTGCGGCGGCGAGGTAGTGCGCGATTGCGGCGGCGTGATTTCCGGCCATTTCCTGCAGGTGCGCGCGCACGGCGTCGAGCCGGTAGTGGCCGGCGATGCGTGCGTCGGCATCCAGCGGCGCCAGCAGTTCCAATCCGGCCTCCGGGCCATGCACCATCGCGGCCGCGACGGCGTGGTTGAGTGTCACGACCGGGTTGTCGGACATGCGCTTGAGCAAATCGTACAGCGCCAGGATCTGTGCCCAGTCGGTATCTTCGTGGCGCGCCGCTTCGTCGTGCACGGCGGCGATGGCGGCCTGCAGTTGATATTCGCCGATCGGGCCGCGTGGCAGCGTGGCGCTGATCAGCGCCACGCCCTCGGCGATGGCATCGCGGCCCCAGAGCGTTCTGTCCTGTTGCGCCAGTACGATCAATTCGCCATGGGGCCCGGTGCGCGCCGGGCGCCGCGCGTCGGTCAACAGCATCAGCGCCAGCAGACCCGCGACTTCGCCGTCCTGCGGCAGCAAGGCGTGCACGGCACGCGTGAGCCGGATCGCCTCGTTGGCAAGATCGCTGCGTTGCAGGTCGGGGCCGATGCTGCTGGCGTAACCCTCGTTGAAGATCAGATAAAGCACGTGCAGCACGGAGCCCAGTCTTTCCGCGCGTTCGTCCGCGCTCGGCAGGTCGAACGCAATGGCGCCTCCGGCGATGCGCTGCTTGGCCCGGCTGATCCGCTGCGCCATGGTTGCTTCGGGTACCAGAAACGCGTTGGCGATTGCAGCCGTAGTGAGCCCGCCGATCGCGCGCAGGGTCAGGGCGATGGCCGATGCCGGCGTGAGCGCGGGATGGCAGCACATGAACAACAGGATGAGCGTGTCGTCGGGATCGAACGCCGCTTCGCTGTAGATTGCGGGTGCGACGACGAGCGGCGCATCGGCGGCGGCGATCGCTTCGCGCTTGCGCCGCGAGATTTCGCTGCGCACGTGATCGGTCATGCGCCGCAATGCCACGTGGACAAGCCAGCCGCGCGGATTGGCGGGCACGCCGTCGCGCGGCCATTGTTCGGCAGCGGCGATCAGCGCTTCCTGGACGGCATCCTCGGACGCGGCGAAGTCGCCAAATCGCCTGGCTACGGCACCGAGCACCTGCGGCGCAAGCTCGCGCAGCAGGCGCTGGGCATGAGCGTCCGCAATCATCGGCGCCATCAGGCGTCGGGCGGACCGCTCATTACCTCACGGACTTCAATGCTCATGTTGAGCGGCGCGCCGCCGACACCCGGCGCGGCTGACGCCTCGGCGGCGATCTGATAGGCACGTTCGGCGCTGGCGACGTTCACGATCCAGTAGCCAGCGAGGAATTCCTTCGACTCCGGGAAGACGCCATCGGTGATGGGCTTGCCGTCCTTGCCCGCGCGCACGAGCTTGGCCTGCGAGGGCATCGCCAAGCCTTCCGCGCCCACCAGTTCGCCCGCGTCGCCCAGTTTTTTCGAGAAGCCGATCATGAAGGCGATGTGCGCCTCGATGTCCTGCTTCGGCCAACTCATGATCTGGTACTCGCCCCCTCGCGGGGTATTCATCATCAGGATGTACTTCATGGTTTTTGCCTCGTCGGTTGTGACGCCCCCAGCGGGCGTTTGCAGAATCAGTTGAAGGGGAGGCCACTCTGCGCTGTCACCTCCATCACACGTCGCCGTCGGTCGAGTGCATCATCACCCGCTGCACCTGGATCGGCATGAACAGCGGCACGCTTCCCGGGCCCGGTGCCGCCGACGCGCGCGCGGCGATCTCGTAGGCACGCTGCGGGCTGTCCACATCGACCAGCCAGTAGCCGGCCAGGAACTCTTTGGATTCGGGAAAAGGCCCGTCGGTGACAGTGGGCGTGCCGTCCTTGCTGGCGTGCACCACTTTCGTGTCTTCCGGTCCGCTCAGGCCCTCGGTGCGCACGAACTCCCCGGCATCGACCAGTTCCTTGTTGAAACGGCGCAGGAAATCCATATGCGCCTTCACGTCCTGCGGCGGCCACAGCTCGATGCGCTTGGTTTTCCAGTCGTGGAGCGGGAACTGCATCATCAGCATGTATTTCATGGTTTTGATTCTCGTCCCTAACGTCACAGTGGCGCTTTCCCAGTCAAGTCGGAACCCACGGCGAATTCTCTACATGCCCGGCGAATTGATTTCAGCACTAGTTTAAGGGGATGACGAAACCGCACACATCGGCTGCGAGCCGGTGCCGCAGATGATAGGTTTTCGCCCCGCTTGCCGCTTGACTCGTACAGGCGGCGCCCGGCCGGTTCGGCGGTGGCGCCATACCTGGCCATCGAGGTTTTCGGCAATGCGGTTCAAATCTGCGGGCAATTTGCGATTTCTGCTCTGGGTTTTCCCGTGCCTGGTGCTGCTTGGGCCGGCTTCGGTGCGGGCGAAGCAGCTTTCAAACGCGGCCCCGCTGACGACAGCGCGCGAAGAGCAGGCGACCGTCTTGCTGACCGATGGCTCGGTACTGGCCATCGGCGGCTACGATTCGCTCAATCCGCTGGCCAGCGTCGAGCGTTACGATCCGGCGACGAACGCGTGGCGCGGTGCCGGCGCGCTGGGAACCGGGCGCTACCAGTTCACGGCAACCCTGCTCAGAGACGGTACGGTCCTCGTGGCCGGCGGCTACAACGGCAACGACCTCAGCAGTGCCGAGCGCTACGACCCAGTAACTGACGTGTGGACGCCGACGGCCAACAGCATGACGACGGCCCGCTACAACCACACCGCAACCTTGCTCAATGATGGCACCGTGCTGATAACCGGCGGATTCGGTCCGGGTTTCGCCGTACTCAACAGTGCCGAAATCTACGATCCGGCGACGAACAGTTTTACGGCTACCACGTCGTTTACAGTGGAGCGCTTGAATCACACGGCGACTTTGCTGGCCAACGGCACCGTGATGATTGCCGGCGGCCAAGACAATGATTTCGACGGCGTGGCCAGCGTCGAATATTTCAATCCGGGAAGTCCGCCGACGTGGACCTCGAATGGCGGACTGCTGGAGGCGCGCTTTGCGCACACAGCTACCCTGCTCACCAATGGCACGGTGCTGATTGCCGGCGGCAACGGTGGAGACACCAGTTCAGAGCGTTTCGATCCGGCGACGGGAATCTCCACCGCTACCACCGGGTCGCTCGCCGTCGCGGGCAACGGCCAATCGGCAACCCTGCTTGAAGACGGATCGGTGCTGGTGACCGGTGGCTACAACGGTTCTGCGCTGAATGCGGCCCAACGCTATGTGCCCGCCAGCGATGCCTGGGTACCGGCCGGAACGCTGGCGGTGTCGCGCGCCTCGAATACGGCCACGTTGTTGCCGGATGGCAAGGTGCTCATCGTCGGTGGCGTCGACAGCAGCGCCAAGCCGATCGCGAGTGTCGAGCGTTACGATCCCACGGCTGCCGTTCCGTCGGTGTCCACCTGGTCGATCGGCGATCCGCTGGGCAGCGCACGCTATGCGGATGCGACAACGCTGCTGCTGGACGGCAGCGTGCTGGTCTGTGGCGGCTCGGACAGCAGCGGAAATTCGCTGGCAAGCTGTGAACGTTCGGACGCCAACGGCGGCCACTGGACGGCGACGGGTTCGCTGAATACCGCGCGTCAATTGTTCAAGCCCACCTTGTTGCCGGATGGCAGCGTACTGGTTGCCGGTGGTGTCGATGGTGCTGGCAACGTGGTCGCGACGGCCGAGCGCTTCAACCCAGGCACAGGCACCTGGTCCCCGACGGGCACGATGGCAACGGCGCGCTACAACACTGCGATGACCTTGCTCGCCGACGGTAGCGTGCTGGCATCGGGCGGGTTCGATGCCGAAAGCAACTCGCTGAATACAGCCGAGCGCTACCTTTCCGCCACTGGCGTCTGGACAGCGGCCGGAACGATGACAAGTGTGCGCGCAAAACATACCGCGACGTTGCTGCTCGATGGCTCGGTCCTGGCCGCCGGCGGCGAGTCCAATGGAACGGCACTCGACAGCGCCGAGAGATACGATCCGAAGACAAATCTCTGGAGCGCGGCGGCAAGTCCTTCGCGCGCACGAGCGCGGCATACGGCCACGTTGCTCGCCGATGGCAGCGTGCTGTTGGCCGGTGGGCGCGGCGACCCGATGGATGCCACCGCCGAGCGATACCTTCCGGCAACCGATGCATGGGTGGATGCCGGCACGCTGGCGCTGAATCGCACCTACCATGCGGCAACTCTTCTGGGCGATCGAACTGTTCTGATCAGTGGAGGCTTGAGCGCGGATACCGCCACCGCAAGTGTTGAGCGCTACGACCCGCTGACCAATGCCTGGACAACATCGCCTGCGCTGGCGGCGGCACGCCTGCTCCACACGGCGACCTTGCTCGGCGACGGAACCGTGATCATAGTTGGCGGCGCGGATGCCGCCGGTGACGCCTTTGCCAGCACCGAGCGTTTCGATCTGGGCTTCGGGATCGTGTCGGCACGACGGCCGCTGGTCACGCCGCCAACTGCTGCACTGACGCCCTTGGTTCCTTGGGTCGTGATCGGCAGCCAGTTCAGTGGCGACAGCGAAGCTTCCGGCGGCGCCCTCAACAACTCGGCGACTAATTACCCGGTAGTCCAGCTGCAGCGGGTCGACAACGACGCCATCATCGACCTGCCGTCGACGAGCTGGACCGCAACATCGGCGACGGTACCCACGGCCTGTCCGCTTGCGCAGGGTCCGTACCGGGAAACAGTCATCACGAATGGCATCGCAAGCGTGGCTAACATCATTCGCGCCGGCGCTTGCGACCGCATCTTCGCCGATGGATTCGAAGGGCCTTGACGGGGAAGCGGCGTCCGCTTGATTGGAACAGGCGAGCGGACGCCGCGTTTTCCTCTCGAATGCATGTGCTTGCCTGATCCGGGAATCGGCCGGCATTGGTGTCAAGGCTGCGTGAAATTCCGCAGTCGTCAGGAACCGTTCCGCGTACGGTTATAAAAATATACATCTGCCAGGCGCTGCTGCGCGGTCAACTGCCCGCAATCGGTCACAACTGAGCGCCAACTCGCCGCATCTGCGGCCGCATGCTGGCCCAAGCCGGTGTTTTACTGATATCGCGCGAAAGGTTGTCGCGCGATCGGTTAATCCACTCTGCCTTGGGGGCTCGTCATGTCTGACCGTACAAAGTTGTTCTTCGCGCGCAGCGCGCGCGTCCTGTTCCGTAAAACCACGATTGCGTTGGCCATCCTGGTCGGCGGCGGTTACGCGCTGGCGACACATCCGCCGATCGAGAATGTCGGCCGCGGTGAAGTCGGCATTCGCATGAACCGGTTCACCGGCAGCGCGACGCAGAGCGGCGAAGGCGCCGTCCTGGTGCTTCCCGGCGTGCACGAGCTGCACCGTTACTCGTTGCAGGATCAGACGTACCACCCCGAGCGCAGCAGCAAGGCGGACGGCGAAGCGCCGTTCCAGTCGGCCGAAGGCCTGTCGATCGGCGTCGATCTGAACATCCGCTACGCGCTGGATCAGGCCAAGCTCGTCGCGATCTCGAAAAACCTGCCGGACGACATCGGCGGAGAACTGGTCGCGCCCGTCGTGCAAGGTGTGATCTACAAGGTGTTTACACGCTATACGGTGCGCGAGATCTTCTCGACCAAGCGCCAGGAGTTGCAGGACGTCATCGAAGCCGAGTTGAAGCCGCTGTTCAACGCGGACGGACTCGTGCTGCGCAGCGTGATGATGGGCAATGTCGATCTGCCCGCCGACTACCGCGCCGGCATGGACAAGCTTCTCGCGGTGGAGCTGGAGACCGAGAAGATGCAGTACACGCTGCAGTTGAAGGAAAAGGAAGTCAAGGAGGCCGAGCTGCAGGCCGACGCGCAGAAGGTGACGCGCGAGAAAGCCGCAGAAGCGTCGGCCAACGAACAGATCATTGCCGCCAAGGCGCAGGAAGAGGCGATGAAGCACGTGTTGCCGTTCAAGCAGAAACAGATCGAACAACGCAAGCTCGAGGCCGAAGCCGACAAGGCTTCGCGCATGAAGATCGCCGAAGGTACCGCGGAAGCGCGACGCATCGAGGCCGCCGGCGAAGCCGACTCGCGCCACAAACTGGCCGACGCGGAAGCCTATCGGCTCGAGCTGGTCGGCAAGGTCAACAGCACGCAGATGGAGCGCGACGGCGAATTGATCAGCAAGCATCCATTGCTGATCCAGAAAACGCTCGCGGACAAACTGTCGGACAAGATATCGGTGATCATCGCGCCTCCGCCTGCCAGCGGTGGTTTCATCGGATCGGCCCTGCTCGGTGGTGGACAGCGCGCTGGCGCGGCCAATGCCGGCGCCGGCCCGTCGGACGAGGGCGCGCAATGAAAGCCATCAGCATGTTCATCGCATTCTTCTGCTTCGCCGTTGCACAAGTTGCGGTCGCGGATACTGCAGCGACCGTGATCGTGATCCAGGATCAGGTAGCGCTGCGCGCCGCTGCGCGTGATTCTGCCCAGCAGCAGGCGGTGCTCTGGCAAGGCGACGTGCTGGAAGTGCGTGGTCGGCGCCTGGACTTCCTGCAGGTGTACGACCATCGCCGCGAACGCGCCGGGTACATACGCGTATCGCAGGTCCGCGGCCTGCCGCTGGACGCCGGTAGCGCGGCAGATTTGCTCGCGGTCGTGCGTTTTCTGCGCGACACGCCCGGGGCCGAAGCGCTTGGCATCGGTTACGCGGCGGCGTATCTGAAAGCAGCACCTGCAGCGGCGATCGGCGCCGAGCCGTTCGATGCACTCGGCATGATGGCCGAGCGGCTCGCGCGCCGTGCCTCGTTGCGACACGCGAAGACCGACGATGCCGTGATTTCGGCACATCTTGAAGTTGCCGCTAACTACGGCGTGGTGATCAGGAGCTTCGAACGCGACGGACGCATGCAGCTGTGCTACGACGGCGAAGCCTTCCGGCGCGTGCTGGCAATGAAATCGTCGGATGTGGAAAAAGCGCGTGCGGCGCTGGCGCTGACGCGGCAGGAGTGTATCGACCCGGATCTGACGCCGATCAATCGCGCCAGCCTCGATCAATGGCGCGCCGATGTGCTCGAGCGGGCGCCGCGCATGAATCTGCCGGAACACATCAAGAACCGGTTGCGCCTGCGCAGCGCCGAAATCTGGTCGAGCATCGCGTTCGAGCGTGCGCGTCGCGGCGAACCGGCGCAGGAAGCTGCGACTCTGGCGATCGAGGAACTGGCGAGCGTGAGCAAGATCGATCTGGCGGAAGACGATGCAGCCGCATACGGCGAAGCGGCCACGCGGGTCGGCGCATCGCGCTGGGCCGCCGAGCCCGCGCGCGCCGCGGCGACGGGACTGAGTATCGTTGCCGGCCCCGGCCAGCCTGGCGAGACCTGCGTCAAGCTGATCGACGGCAAGCACGATCAATCCACACCGTTGGCGCAGCGCTGCACGTTCGCCATCGTTTGGACGAGCTCGGTCGCGAGGAACGCACAGGGCACGGCCCTGGCGCTGGCGGTGCAACCGCTCGAAGGCTGGCGTGAGTTGTGGCTGTTCCACCAGGCGAGCGATGGTTGGCACATCGACATCGTGCCGCCGGCAGACGGCACGCCTGATCTGGGTTATGTGGAATTCGCCGGTTGGGTGCCGGGTGCGGCAAAATTGCTCGTCGCGCGCGAAGCCCGGGTCAACGGACGCATGGCGCGCAGCTTCGACATCCTCAACATGCGCACCCTCGACGTCGAAAAACACGCCGACAACCCGGCTTCGTTGAGCTTGTTCTATCGCTGGCAGGACCCGGCGTGGAAGCGGCAAACCGTGAGTGTGCGCTGATCCCGCAGGGACTTCCCGGCGACGCGCTACTCCCCCGCTGTCGCCGGCAGCGTCAATAAGAAGCGGCTGCCTTTGCCGCGTTCGCTGCGCACGCTGATTTCGCCGCCGAGCAGCTCGGCAAGCTTGCGGCTGAGGTACAAGCCAAGACCAGTGCCTTCGACGCGACGCTTTGAGCCGCCGTCGAGCTGTGCAAACGACTGGAATAATTTCATCTGATCCACGGCATCGATGCCGATGCCTGTATCGGCGACGCTGATCCGAACCATGCCGGTCCGCGCATCCGCTTCGCGCAGCTCGAGCATGATCGAACCGTGCTCGGTGAACTTGATCGCGTTGTTGGTCAGGTTGATGAGAATCTGGCTCAGGGCGCGGCGGTCCGCACGGACGGCGACCTCCGGCGCAGGCATGCTGACGTTGAATTGCAGGCCCTTGGCCACCGCGGCGGGGCGCAATGCGCCGGCGACCTCTTCCATGACTTGCTGACACGTGATCGATTCGACGTTCAATTCGAGCTTGCCGGACTCTATCTTCGCGACGTCGAGCAGATCGTTGATCAGGGACAGCAGATGCCGCGCGCTGTGCTGCACGGTCGACAATTGCTTTTCCTGTTCGGCATTCAGCGAGCCGGGCAACTTCATCAGCAGCGTTCCGGTGAAGCCGATGATGGCGTTCAGCGGGGTGCGCAACTCGTGCGACATGGTGGCGAGGAACTCGGACTTCAGGCGATCGCTCGACTCGGCCTGTTCCTTGGCGACGCGCAATTCGGCGGTTCGCTCGGCAACCTTGTGCTCCAGGTCGTCATTGGCATCGAGCAGGGTTTTCTCGATGTGCTTGCGCGCCGTGATGTCCAGGGAGAGGATGAAGATGCCTTCGAGCGCCGGCTGGATGCTCAACTCGAACCACGACGTCGACCCATCGGGATAGGTGAATTCGTTCTCGATGTGCGCGTCGGATCGATCCTGCATGCAACGGCGAAGCACATCGAACATGGCGGTGCCATCGATGCCGGGATAGCTCTCCATCATCGTCCGGCCGAGCAGCTCCTCCTTTACCCGGCGACCATGCGACGCGGCAGTGTCGTTGATGTAGACGATGCGCCAGTCGCGCGAGATGATCTGGCATCCCTCGAGCATGCGATCCAGCGTTCCCCGATAGCGGGCTTCGCCGGCCTGCAGGGCCTTTTCGCGCGCCTGGATATCCGCAAGCATTTCGTTGAATCCATCGGTCAGCTGACCGATTTCGTCGCCGCCATGTTTCCTCGCGCGCAGGGAAAAATCCTGGCGCACGGAAATGTCCCTGACCGTGTCGGCCAGCGCGAGGATCGGCCCCGAAATCTGCCTTTGCATCGCGCGCGACAGCAAATAAGCGACGAAAAAGACCAGGGCCATCACTGCCAGGGCAACGCGCAAATTGCTTTTCAGCCGTTCGCGCATGATGACGCCGGTGTCAAAATCCAGATAAAGCGTGCCGAGGCGCCGATCGTGCTCGACCATCGGATGAAAAACGATCAGGTGCGAATCGATGAACCGGCGGCCGTCCTCGCCCGGGGCGGCGGGCAGGCGCGCAATCGGAAAATCCGCGGGATAACGCGCAAAAAGCTCGTTGTGCTGATCGTAGATGGCTGCTGCAATGATACGTTGCTCGGCCTTAAGCGAAGCGAGGATTTCCTCCGCGTCGGGGCGATTTTCAAACGCCAGTGCAGCAGTGGCATTGCTTGCCGCTATCTGCGCCATGGTGGCAACCCGCCACTCGGTGGTTTGCCGCATGGCGAGATAATTGTAGGTGAAAAATGCCACCTGCATCAGCAGCATCACCACGACGCTGACAAGCAGGATGCCCGCCATGAGCTTCTGCCTGATCGGGGCATCCTTGAGCGACATTATTGATTGTTCCCGTCGCCGATGATCTCGGCGACGCGCAGAAGTTTGGAGCTGATCGTCAGCTGGGCTGCCCTGGCCGCCTGGACATTGATGCGCAGCCTGATGCGGTTGTTCTCGGTGACGAAGCCGACCATGCCGCCATGTTCGCCGAAACCACTGGCGTCACTGACGGTCAGCATGCTGCGGTGCTTCAGGTCGCGGATGATCTCGTCCAGCCGGCCGGATTCGGATTGACTGATGAACAGGATCTGGCATGCCTCGACATCCTCTGTGTGTTGAAAACGACGCACGAGCAACGGCCGCTTGTCCACTTTCTCGCCGCGCACGGCTTCATCCAGGTAGGTGCCGAACGGATCCTGGCCCAGCACGCAGATCGTTATGGGGTTGACCGCGTCCGCTGCGGAGTCGGATGGCCAATCGACGAACTGGGTGAAGTTAAACAGGAAGACAGCCTTGACCTGATATTCCTGCAGGGCGGCGGCGTATACGACCGCTTGCGATCCGGCAAGGAGCAGCATCGACGCCAATGCCGCCGGCCCACGTCTGCGCCATTGCACGCAGCCGATCCAGGCACGGCAAAGTGTGGTCAGCACAACACGCAGAAAAATTTCATCGATGGAACCCCTGGCAGGATTGCGTGCAAATGAAACGGGACGTATGGCAATGGGCCGTGTGGCGGTGGAACAGGCAGCCGGCGAATGCGTACCGCGGGTTCGCTAAAAGCGCCAGACCACCTTTCCATATACGCTGCGCCCGATCGTAACCTGCGCCGGGCCGGGGAAGCCATACTCCACATGATGGTCATGCAACAGATTCTGTCCGCCAATTGAAAATTCGACTTTTTCGATCGGGTGCCAGCCCAGGCGGACATCCATTTCCCAGTAGGGCGGCACGGGTTCAATTGTCGGTCCATCGTTGATGTAGCGAACGTCGGTCCAGCGCAACGCGACATCCAGTTCCATGCTTCGTGGCAAATCCATCGACGAGCGCAGCGCGAAACGCTGCTGTGGATCCGCAGTCTCGTTTTGTGCGGCATTGAGGTCGAACGTACCTGGTTTTACGCGGAGGTTTTCCCGGAGCGGATCGTATCCGCCGTGCAGCCGCCACCAATCTGCCGCCTGGTAGTCGATGCTCAGCTCCACGCCGTGCGTTTCACCTTCCAGATTGTTCTGGAAGACGAAAGGCAGGAGCGTCACCGGCGTGATGCCGGTGCTGCGCACGTGATCGTAGTCGTTGTAGAAGGCCGACACGGACATTGCGATGTTGGCGCCGAGTTGGGCGCGATAACCGAGCTCGCGCGCAATCACCGTTTCGGACACGAAGTCGGTCGATCCTTCCAGTATCTCGATGGGTGCGGGCGGTGCGGGCTCGGACAAGTCGTGATCGATGCGTGAGGGCGTGCGTACCGCGCGCGAGATCGCAGCCCAGAGCATCTGGTTGGCGGAAAAATCCCAGCGTATGCGCGCACTGGGCTCCAGTTCAAAGCCGGTGTAGTCGTTGTGTTCGAGCTTGGTGCCGACGGTAAGCAGCAGATTTTCCCTGAGCGTAATTTCGTCCTGCACGAAACCGCTGAAAAGTCGCTGATCGAGAACGGGAGGTGAAAAGGCCAGCGCCGGTGCGTCTTCGACGGTGTCGTGGGTGTAGCGGTAACCCAGACCCCACTCGACGTGGTTGCGTTCATTCAGCACAAAGCGGTGCTGAAAGTCCACGTCGTAGGTATCCAGGTCATCGGTAAGAATGCCGGCCGGGGCGAATACGGTTGAGTTGAGCACAAGCGCCGCTACCGGATCCGACAGATGCGTGCGATCGTAGTAAACCTGCAGGCTCATGTCGGAACTATCGGAAATCGCGTGCGACCAGCGCCCAAGAATATTCCCGCCGCTTATCCTTGCCGTACCTCCCGCCACCTCGCCCTCGTCGCCGCCGTAGAAATCGCCCTGCACAGTCAGCGCGTTGTGCGGCGACAATTGTGCATCGAGACGAAAGCCACCCTGGCCCTGATTCCAGGCATCGTTGGCGTCGTTTCCGTTCGCCAGCGTTTCGCTGCCGCGATTGAAGTAGTCTGCATAGATTCTGAAATGGATGTCGGGCGCGAGCGCGGCGCCATAACGCGCGCCGGTAAAATCCTGCAATTGCGTGCCGGCCCCGGCCTCGAGATACGTGCCCTGCGTGTCGCTTGCGCTCTTGGTGATGATATTGATCACGCCATTGACCGCATTCGCACCCCAGAGCGTGCCACCGGGGCCGCTGATCACTTCGATCCGGTCGATATCCGCGAGCAGATAATTCTGCGCATCCCAGAACACGCCGGAGAAAAGCGGCGTGTAGACGGTTCGGCCGTCGACAAGAACCAGAAGTTTGTTGGCCAGTGCGGTGTTGAAGCCGCGCGCGGTAATCGCCCAGTCATGGGAATTCTTCTGCGCTACATCCAGATTGTCCGCGAGCCGCAGGGCTTCCGGAATACTGGTGGCACCGGACCGGCGGATGTCGTCGGCGGTGATCACCTGGATTGCCGACGCTGCCCTGGAAAGCTTTTCCGGATGCCGCGAGACCGAGGTGACGTCGATATTCATGAGCTCATCCAGGCTCATCTGTTTGAGTGCATCGGCAGAAGTCGTCTGCGTATCGACCGTCTGGGCGGACAGGCGAACGGCGAAACCAGCCAGCCCCATGCCGACAAGCATCGGCAGCATGATGAGCCTGCCAGTGCTCCATTTGCTTGGGGCGGAGGTGGAGTAAAGGATTGCAAGATCTACAATCGGGCGCGTCTTTTTTTCGCGCGACGACACGCTGAATTCAAGGATTACAAATGCGGCCGCAGCTTCGGCAATCGCGAGTGCACAATTGTATGCGGCGATGAGCAGCGGAATATCCGGCCTTATTTGCCACTTTCGGCTAAAAATAGTGCCCCGAAGTTGAAATACGGCCTACTGGGAAAATTGACAGTTGTCTTACGGCGCCACTTTCGCTAATGACACTCCACATGTACGCTGCGGCAACGCCGCGCATGCGAGGTAAAATGCCGCACACGCCCTGCAGCAGGGTCGTGCGCACGGCGTTCGGCAGCGTCGAGGGAGGACATGTGCCGATGAATTCGCCGGATGGCTGGGCGAGGCAGCGGATTTTTTCGGAGAACGAGGCAACGTGGCGCGCATACTGGTCATCGAGGACAATGCGGAAAACCTGGAGCTGATGACTTATCTGCTGAAAGCATTTGGTCATTCGACCAGGACAGCCGACGATGGCGACCGCGGTCTGCAGCTGGCACGGAGCGAGCACCCCGACCTTGTCGTATGCGATGTGCATCTGCCCGGCACCGATGGCTACGGAGTTGTGCGTCAACTCAAGAGCGATGCGCGGCTCAGCCACATACCGGTCATCGCCGTGACGGCGCTGGCGATGGTGGGTGATCGCGAGAAGGGGCTTGCGAAAGGATTCGACGGTTATATCGCCAAGCCGATCGACCCGGAGAAATTTGTCAGCCAGATCGAAGTCTTCCTTTCGATCGAGCAACGCGGCACAACACCGCGTGCGGGGCTGGCCGAGACAGTGCCGCAAGTCGAACGCTGCCGCTCAACGCAAGCGACAGTTCTCGTCGTCGATGACTCACCGACCAATCGCGAACTCATTTATCAGACGCTCACGCCGTTCGGTTACCGCGTCTGTCCGGCGCATTCGGTAAGAGCGGCGCTGGAACTGGCTGCCAGGATCGAGCCGGACTTGATCCTGTCGGACCTGCATATGCCCGGCGAGGACGGGTTCACCCTGATCCGGCAGGTCAAGGCCGATCCACGCCTGGCGGCGTTGCCATTTTTGTTCATCAGCTCGTCGGTCTGGGGCGAGCAAGAGCGCGAGACGGCATTGCAACTCGGAGTAAGCCGGTTTCTCTTGCGCCCGATCGAACCGCAGATGCTGATCGACGAAGTCGTTGCCTGCCTGGCTCGTCACCGGGAGGCCCGTCGTGGCAACGATTCTTGTCGTTGACGATCACGCCGTCAACCGGGATTTCCTGGAGACCCTGCTTCACTATGCCGGGCATGAGGTGTTGCAGGCTGCCGACGGCGCCGATGCGCTGGCACTGGTGCGCGAGCGGCATCCGGATCTGGTCATAACCGACGTTCTGATGCCGGTAATGGGAGGCGTCGAATTCGCCGACCGGGTGCACGATGATCCGGACATTGCCGAAACACCGATAATTTTCTACACCGCGACCTATCGTGATCCGGAGGCACGCATTCTGGCCGATTCGTGCCGGGTATCCACCGTGCTGATCAAGCCGGCGGAACCGCAGGCGATTCTGGATGCCGTCGCCGGCGCGCTCGGCACTGGTCCGGCACCGTCGCTGGTGCCGGAAGCGGCGGCGACGTATCCGAGTTTTCTGGCTGCGAAGTTGCCCGCCTACATGCGCGATCTGGTGCAGTTGCAGACGCGCTTGCGGCGTGTGTTCGACCGCGTCATCGAGCATGGCGATGCGCCGAGCGCCACCCCGGAAGAATCCGACGAGATCACCTACGCGTTCCATTTGTTGAGCCTGCGTTTGACCAAACTGCTCGAGTTGAACATCGAGTTGTCGTCGGAGCGCGATTCGGGAGCGATGCTGGATCTGTTCTGCCGCCTGGCGCGGGAGATCCTGCATTGCAGGTATGTGGGTGTGGGCGTTCTCGACCAGGAGGGTCGGCGGCTGCAACGCTGGGCCAACGCCGGCCTCGGCGACGAAGTGCGCCTTCAATTCGGTTCCATCGACCCTCGGGCGGGCGTGCTTGGCGACGCGATCGCTACAGCCAAACCCCTCCGCCTGCGCGACCAGGACGGAAAACCAACGACCCTGGGCCTGCCGGAATTTCATCCGCCGATCAATTCCCTGCTCGTGGTGCCGGTACCCATGCGCTCGGCCATGCCGTTGTCCGGCTGGATCTACTTTGCCGACAAGCTGGACGATGGAGCGTTCGATGGCGAGGACGAACAGTTCGGCGCGACGCTCGCGGCGCAATTGTCGCTGGCCTACGGCAATCTGACTATGTATCAGGAGATCCAGCATCACGCCGCGGAGCTGGAGATCGAAGTCGCCGAACGCAGGCGCGCGCAGGATGAGCTGGCGCATCGCATGACGCATGATCAGACCACGGGGTTGCCGCGTTTTGTGCTGATCGAGGAGCACTTGCGCTCGGCCATCGTCGGCGCGGCGGCGCGTGCAGGCCGGATCATCGTGCTGTATGCGGATATCGATCACTTTCACGTGATCAATGAAACGCGTGGCCGGGTTGTCGGCGACCATGTATTGCGTACCGTTGCCCATCGCCTCAACGCGATGCTCGGTTACCGCGGGTGGGTGGCGCACGTCGCCGGCGATGAATTTGCTGCCGTACTGGTGGATACCGCCGACACGCAGGATCAGCTGGATTTCGCCGAGGCGGTGCGCCTGGCTGTCGAAGAACCGATCACGCTCGAGGAGCAGCTGATCTACATCACCTGCAGCGTCGGGGTGAGCTGTTATCCGGATAACGGCGTGAGCCCGCAGGAGCTGCTGTGGGAAGCCGAGGCCGCGATGCTCCGCGCCAAGAGCGAAGGCCGCAATACGGTCAGTGCCTTTTCCAACGAACAGAAGCAGGCGCTGGAAGAAAGACGCGCACTTGGCATGCAGCTGCGGGATGCGATTCGCGATGGCCAGCTCATCCTGCACTATCAGCCGCAGATCAGCGGCCAGGATTGGCAGATCATCGGATTCGAGGCGCTGGTCCGCTGGCAACATCCCGAACTTGGCCTGCTGGCACCCACGCGATTCATCCCGGTGGCGGAGGAGCTGGGCCTCATCGTCGACGTCGGCAATTTCGTCCTTGCGTCGGTATGCCGGCAGATTCGCGCCTGGCTCGACGCGGGCGTCAGCGATTTCATCGTTTCAATCAACGTCGCCTCGTTGCAGCTGCAGCGCCCCAATTTCGTCGAGATTGTGCGCAACGCTCTCGCCGCGCAGGATCTGCCCGCGCGCTACATCGAACTGGAATTGACGGAAAGCGCGATGACGCAGAGTGTCGGTCACGCCGTAAGCACGATGCGTGCGTTGAAAGCGCTCGGGGTCAGGATTGCGCTGGACGACTTCGGCACCGGTTATTCCAGTCTGAATTACCTGCGCCATTTTCCTACCGACAAACTAAAGATAGATCAAAGCTTCGTCAGGGATATCACCACGGATGCCAGTTCTGCAGGTATCTGCCGCGCGATCATTTCACTCGGACATCAACTCGGCATGAGCGTGCTGGCGGAGGGCGTCGAAGACGCGGCCCAGGTCAGCTACTTGCTGCGCAACGAATGCGATTCCTTTCAGGGTTACTATTTCAGCAAGCCGGTCATCGCCAGCCAGGCGCTGACCATGCTGGGCCATCGCTACATAGCCCAGGACGCCATTCCGCAGCCGCAGGAAGCCAACACCCTGTTGCTGGTGGACGACGAGGAAAACATCCTGCGCGCGTTGTCGCGCGCGTTGCGACGCGACGGCTACCGCATTCTCACCGCAACTGGCGCGCGCGAAGCATTCGATCTGCTCGCCACCAACGACGTGCAGGTGATCATCTCCGACCAGCGCATGCCGGACGTCAGCGGAACCGAGTTCCTGAGTCAGGTGAAGGAAATGTATCCGGAAACGGTGCGGATCGTGCTCAGTGGCTACACCGATCTGGCAGCGGTGACCGACGCGATCAACCGCGGCGCCATCTACAAGTTCCTGACCAAGCCCTGGAACGACAATGAGCTACGCACGCAGATCCGCGAAGCTTTCCGCGTGCGCAAACCCCGGGTCGGTGCGTTGTAGCGCGTTCTTTTTCGCGCAGGTCAGTAATCGTCGTCTTCGATCAGGATGCCGCCATCCGCCGAACGCTTGAGCTTGGTGATGCCGGGCGACTCGGTCTCGAGCCTTTGCAGCTCCGCCTCGTGCCGCTTGAGCCGGTCGTTCTGCACGCGCACCACATCGGCGAGCTGCTGGTTCTCCACCGCCAATGCACGTGCGGCGAGCGCCTGCGAAATCGAGGATTTCAATTCGAAGTCGTGCCATGGTTTGGTGATGAAACGAAAAATCTGCAGCTTGTTGATCGCTTCGACAACGGCATCCAGATCTGCATTGCCGCTGAGAATCAGGCGCGCGATGTTGGGCTGATATGCGATGACGCGGGAGAGAAATTCGATGCCGTTCATTCCCGGCATGCGGTAGTCGGAGATGACCAGGTCCACGGGGATCGAGCTTGCGCGAATCAGGGCCTCGTCGGTCGAGGTAAAGGTTTCGATCTCGGGCTTTTCGCCATCCAGGGTGTCGACCGGTATCGTCGCCAGCACGCGCTTGAGTGCAGACAGGATGTTGGGCTCGTCGTCAACCAGCATAATGCGATACATGTGGCGTCTCTAGGTCGTGCCGCGAACCGGTCGATCGTGCTGATCCGGCGCGTGATCGGATTGATTGATGGCAGCCGCGGTCTCGTGCTGATGATGCATGGGCAGAACGACGCGGAATTTCGTGCCCTCGCCGACCTTGCTCTGCACTTCGATGCGGCCGCCGTGCTTGCGTACAATACTGTACGACAACGATAAACCCAATCCGGTGCCCTGGCCAACCGGCTTGGTGGTGAAGAATGGGTCGAATATGCGTTCCAGGCTTTCCTGAGGAATGCCTTTGCCCGTGTCGGAGATCTCGACAAATACATTTTCGCCTTCTTTCCCGGTGGCAATGCCGATCGTGCCGCGGTTTTCTATGGCGTGCCCGGCGTTGACGAGAATATTGAGGAATACCTGATTGAGCTGCGACGGCAGGCATTCAATCTGGGGAATGTCGCCGTAATTGCGTTGTACATCGCATTTGTACTTCAGGTCGTTCCAGACAATATTAAGCGTGCTGTCCAGGCCGCGATGCAAGTCGGCCATGGTCCATTCCTCGGCATATCCGGCGCGGGAAAAGTCGCGCAGGTTTTCAACGATCTTCCTTACCCGCTCGATACCCTCGCGCGATTCGGACAACAGCATCGGCAAATCTTTCACCAGAAAGTCAAAATCGATCTGTTGTTTGACTTCCGCGACTTCGTTGCGCCGCTCGTTGCTCTCGGCATCCACGCCGCGCAGTCCCTTGTCGTAGACACCGATCACGCGGAACAGGTTGTTGATGTATTCGCCGAGCGTACCCAGATTCGAATAGATATAGCCGATCGGATTGTTGATTTCGTGCGCCACGCCCGCAGCCAGCTGGCCGATGGAAGCCATCTTGTCCGATTGCAGCAATTTCGCCTCGGCACTGCGCAGGCGCGCATAGGCATGATCGATCTCGCGCCGCCGCTCCGGGAAATCGGTATTCGCACGCCCGGCAGGCTCGATCTGTGCGATGAATCGCGTGGCGGTCGAAGCCGCCGCGACGAATGGACGCAAGCGCACGCTCAGCCGGGCCTTGCGTGGGTCGACGCCGGAATATTCGCGTTTCAGCTCGAAGCTGCCTTCGGACGTCGCCCGCGCGAGCGCTTCCGGGTCAAACCAGTCCAGTACTCGATCGGCAAGTTGCTCGGCAGTGCCGGCTTCGAGCAAGGTACATGCCGCCGAGTCTGCACACAGCAAGATTCCGTCTCTGGTTATTGCGTACTGCGCCTCGAACATCCCTTCCACTGCCCGACTAAACTGAAAGTCGCTGATTAACAGGATCGGTAATTTCCAAGCAGGCTTCAGTCCGAGTATAGCGCAAGAAAAAATAGACGCAGCGAAACGCGGGACGATTTTATCCGGACCAAGTTTAACCGCACCCGGCGACTGCACCGGCCCCACTCAGTGGCTCAAAGCGCGATCAGCCTCGCCGCGGTCGGAATCGGACAGGTGTTTGGCGACGTCGCGATAGCGATCCATCAGGCGCGCGTCATCCGGCATGACGCGCGCGAGTGCGACCAGGACTTCGCGGCACTCGTAGCTCGACTTGATCTGCGTGGCCGAGTCGAGTACGTCGCCGAGCGCCTTGGGGCCGAGCTTTCCCGCGTTGATCAGGGCGAGCAAGGCCTCGCGATGTTCGTAATCCGAGCCGAGACTTTGCGCCGAATGCGTGTAGGCCGCGGCCACAGAATTGATATCGTGGGCCCGCTGCGCGACGGCGACAAGAAGCTGGCGATGTTCGTAGTCCGAACGCATGGAAGCGCTGGCCGTGATCACGCTGCCAAGTTGGGCATCGTCCAGGCCACCATGGTTCAGCATGGATTCCAGCGTGCGCCGACGCTCGTAGTCCGAATGCACGCCCAGGGCTGCGTCGAGCCAGGCCTGGCGAACATCGTCCGCGTTCGCCAGTCGCGCTACGACACCAACGAGCAATTCCGCGCGCTCGTAGTCGGAACTGAAATGGTCGACTTGATGCAGGAAGGTAATCTGCCGCGCCGCATCGAGCGCCTGTTGGTCGAACAGGCCGCTCAAAGCCTGGCGACGTTCGTAGTCGGAGTGCATGGCGCCGGAAAGCTGCAGCGCGCGATCCAGTTCGGCGGGCTTCAGCTTGCCCGTGCCTGCAAGCAGCTTCAGATAGATCGAGCGCGCGTAATCGGAATGGATCTGGCCGATTTCGTCGAGGACACGCGGTGCGCCGCCTTCGGCGTACAGGCGTTTTACCCGCGCCTCCGCGCCGATTCCCGTACGCATCAGCTCCTTCACGGCGGTCGCCATCAAGGCACGCGCCTTGTCGTCGTAAGCCTGCTCCGTGCCGTTGACGAAATAGCGTCGCTCAAGCTTGTTCCCGCGAGCGGCCAACTCGATGCGCCGGGTCGCGCCATCGCGCGTTTCCTCGAACCGCGCGGTGCCATCTGCGCTAAGGCTCGCGACATCGGTCTCGTCAGTGTTGAAGTCGATCTTGCCGTCGACGTTTGCGCTGAACTTGTGTGCGGCATCGCTGAAACTGACAGACATGATCTGATGACCGTTCAGGCTGCCTTCGACATTGACGTCGTCATGGATGCTTACGCTGGTATGACTCGTATCCTGCGGGGCCGGGCTCGGCGCTTGTTGTGGCGCCGACGGCGCTGCATAGGCAAGGCCTGAGTCGAAGCCAATCGCCGGCAGGCATGCCGCGCTGGCGACGAGAACAATCAGGGCGAAGGCGCGCGCAAGCGCTCCTGAAGACGCGGTTTCCATGACAACTCCTTCGAGCAGCCGCTCGATTCGATGCAACAAAGACGACGGTCGCGCGGCCATCGCCGGCGCAAGGTTGAATACCTTCCGAGCCACATGGCGCTCGGCACAGACGGCAAGACATTCGGCAAGACGGCGGCCACCACCGGCTTGCTGTGCGGCGAACGCGTCGCAGAAAAGTTCCGCGATCTCGTCAAGCCGGCGTTGCGCGATGCCGGCCGCGGGCATGAACCAGAACAGCGCACGCCAGAATGCCGTCAGCAATTTCCAGCCGGGGTCGCCGCGCGCGATATGCGCCAGTTCATGCGCCAGCATCGCCCGCAACTGGGCGCGATCGAGCGTATCGATCGCCCAGACCGGCAGGACGATGCGCGCGAAAGGCGCGGCGATCGGGCTCGGGATGGTGTCGAGGCTGAGCAACCGCGGTTCGGCAATTCCCGCTCGCGTGGCCAGTGTGCTCAGATCTTCCTTCAATGCGGGGTTCGCGAGCGTCACGGCGTCAGCAAGGGTACGCTGCAGCCGAGCGAAACTCGCCGTCATCCGGGCGATCGCGAACAAGGCAGCACCCAGCCAGATACCCACGATCCATGCCGGCCAATCCCGCGATGAGCCCGGAGATGAGCGTGGACCAGCCGACAGCGAACCCGCGAGCGCAGTCGAAGATCGTTCCTCAGCAGGCAATCGATCGGGCATTGCGCGCTGATGCCGAGATGTCGATGGCGACTCGGCGCTGGCGGCGATGAATTGGTTCGCCGACTGAGCGCGTGGCAGCACGGGACTATCGGACACTGCGCCAAGATGCCAGCGTCCGCCTATCTGCCATTGTTGCCGGGGCGACTGTTGCGAGGCCACTTGCAACGTTGCCGTGAGCACGCAACCGAACAGCGCCGTGCGCCACAGCAGCTGCCGACAGGCGCAGCGCAGCGCAGGAAAAGTCCGATCGATCGCCCACGCAGCGAACAGGAGCACGGTGCCGTGCAGGGCGATCGTCAGCAACCAGGCAGCGACGAGATCCATGGCCTTCAGTCTCCCTTCCGGACATTTTTTGCCAGCCGCTTGCGCACACGTTCGAGATCGCCCGGCGCGACTTCCGCTTCACTGACCAGGTGCGCGACCAGCTCGCGTGCATCGCCGCCGAACAAGGAGCCAACCAGATCCGCAACCATGGAACGGCGCACCTGCGGCTCGCTGACCAAGGCGCGGTAAATCAATTGCCGGCCGTCGCGCCGCTGGGTAACGACGCCGCGCTTTTCCAGACGCGTCAGCAGCGTGGCGACCGTGGTGTATTTCAGGCCGCGTTCCCGCGCCAGTGCAGTGGCTACGTCGGTCACGCTGGTTTCGCCCTGATGCCACAGCGTGCGCATCACGGCAATCTGCAGATCGCTGAGGGCGACGTTGGGTTCTATCTGGGCCATGATCTTTTTCTACGCTTGTAGTACTACATTTGTAGTAGATCAGCGCCAAAACTGCAAGAGGTCGAAAGTCATGGTTGCAATCCGGTGCAGCGGCTGCGCGACCGGCACAATGGATTTCGCGGCCGGGACAAACGCCAAGAAGGCTCAGACTACGGACAAGTTGGCATACGCGAGCACCAGCCACTTGGCGCCGGCGTTTTCAAAATTGACCTGCACCCGCGCATGCGCACCCGAACCTTCGGCATCGATCACGACGCCCTCGCCGAAGCTGGCATGACGCACGTGCTGGCCCAGTTTGAGCGTCGGCGCGTCGCCGCCGTCGTCGATGAAATGGCCGCCGTAAAGCGGGCGCGACACCTGCACGCGCGGACGTACCTCCTGTACCAGCTCGCGCGGCAACTCGTGCAGGAAACGCGAGGGGCGATTGTAGGTCTCCGATCCGTGCAGGCGGCGCGATTCAGCATAGGACAATACGAGGGTTTCGCGGGCACGCGTGATGCCGACGTAGGCGAGGCGGCGCTCTTCTTCCAGGCGTCCGGGTTCGTCGAGCGATTTCTGGCTGGGGAAAAGGCCGTCTTCCAGGCCGACCAGAAACACCAGCGGAAATTCCAGGCCCTTGGCCGAGTGCAAAGTCATCAACTGCACGCAGTCTTCCCAGGCTTCGCCCTGACTGTCGCCTGCTTCAAGCGCAGCGTGGGCGAGGAAGGCGGTGAGTTCGGAAAATTCGGCTTCGATGTCCTCGGCCGTGCGCTCGAAGCGGCTGGCGACATTGACCAGTTCGTCGAGATTTTCCACCCGCGATTCCGCGCTGCCGCGCGAATCGGCCTCGTAGAAATCACGCAGGCCGCTGCGCTGGATCGCGTGATCCATCTGTTCGGCCAGCGGCAATGCCGTGTCGCCGTCCGACGCACAGGCCCGGGCCAGTTCCCCGATCAGGGCAAGAAACGCCTTCAGCGCATTTTTTGCACGCCCGGCCAGCCCGGCGTCGGTGAGTTCGACCAGCACCGCGTCCCACAGCGAGCTGGCGTTCTGCCGCGCACGCTGGCGCAGGGTATCCAGGGTACGTTCGCCGATGCCGCGCGGCGGCGTGTTCACGCTGCGCTCGAACGCGGCATCGTCGTGGCAGTTGGCGGCCAGGCGCAGGTAGGCGAGCGCATCCTTGATCTCGGCGCGGTCAAAAAAACGCAGGCCGCCGTAAACGCGATAGCGGACGTCGTGCTGGATCAGTTGTTCCTCGAAGTTGCGCGACTGCGCGTTGGATCGGTATAAAATCGCGCATTCGCTCGCTTTTCCACCTTGTTGCAGATGCTCGCGGATGCGCTCGACGACGAAGCGCGCCTCGTCCTGTTCGTTGTAGGCGGCATACAGCGCGACGGGCGACCCCGCCTCGCCCGCGGTCCACAGCTTCTTGCCGAGGCGCTGCGGATTGTTGGCGATGATCGCGTTCGCGGCTTTCAGGATCGTGCCGGTGGAACGGTAGTTCTGCTCCAGCCGGATGGTTGTCGCGCCTGGAAAGTCGCGCAGGAAATGCTGCACGTTTTCCACGCGCGCGCCGCGCCAGCCGTAGATCGCCTGGTCGTCGTCGCCGACCACGAACATCTGTCCGTCGGTGCCGGCCAGCATGCGCAGCCACGCATACTGGATCGTGTTGGTGTCCTGGAACTCGTCGATCAGCAGATGCCGGTAACGTTCGCGATAGTGCGCCAGCAGCGCGTCGTCGTTGAGCCACAATTCGTGTGAGCGCAGCAGCAGTTCGGCGAAATCCACCAGGCCGGAGCGCTGACACGTCGCCTCGTAGGAGCGGTAGATATCCAGCAGGGTGCGGGTCAGCGGATTGCCGCCGTGCTCGAATGCGTCCGGCCGCTTGCCCTCGTCCTTGGCCGTATTGATGAACCATGCCGCCTGGCGCGGCGGAAAACGCGCCTCATCCAGTCCCAAGCCCAGGATCGTGCGCTTGATCAGGCGCTGCTGATCGTCGCTGTCCAGAATCTGGAACGTCTGCGGCAATTTCGCTTCGCGCCAGTGCTGGCGCAGCAGGCGATGGGCGATGCCGTGGAAGGTGCCGACGCTCAGTCCGCGCGTGCCTTGGGCAATCAGCGTATCGCAGCGCGCGCGCATTTCAGCGGCGGCCTTGTTGGTGAAGGTGACGGCGAGTATCGACCACGGCGAGGCGCGTTCGACTTCGAGCAGCCACGCGATCCGATGGGTAAGCACGCGGGTCTTGCCGGAACCGGCGCCGGCAAGCACGAGATAATGTCCCGGCGGCGCGCTGACGGCTTGGCGCTGAGCCGGGTTCAGGTCATCCAAAAGATGGGAAACGTCCATCGCGGCATTGTACTGGCCGCGTTGCGATTGCGGCCATGCAACCCGCCGCGATCACGCCGCTCGATGCGGTCGTGCGACTTCATGCACGAAGTGGACGGCCACTGCTGCGGTATTCTGCAGGTGCGGTCGCGTCACTCGGTGTGACCGTGCCTGCGCCAGCCGCGCAGTCACCCTAGGACTTGCGCATCGCACCCGCGGCAACCAGCCCGAGTCCGACCAGTGCGGCGATGCCGCCGGCCCATTGCGGCACGGTTTTGTCCTGGCTCACGGTTGCCGAGATGCTGCCGATCCGGGCAACTTCCTTGTCGTGCGGATATTCGAGTTTGCCCAGAAACGCGGCAACCCCGCCGATGATGAGGATCACACCGATCACGATCATTGCTCCACGCATAGTCCCTCTCCTGTTGTTTCATACCGCGCTAAAATCAAGTTGAGCCGCAATCAACCGGGCGTCGATCAGCTGCCCTCGAGCAGCTTGACTCCGGGCAAGTTGACCACATAGTCGGCACCCATCAGTTGCGACGGCGTGAAGTAGCCGCCAGTCGGGTGCGTAAGTTGCAACACGTGCTCGGCGATGCCCAGCGACGCAGTCACGGTAAGGTCGTAGCCGTTCGGTGCGCTCAGGGCAAGTTTGACTTCCTTGCCGGCGCGGTTGCGCACTTCGCCCCAGACGTAGCTGCCGCTGTCGCTGCGGCGTTTTTCGCTGGGACCCGGCGTGGTCTTGTCGATCTTCTTCTTCATCAGATTCTGCACATAGCCCAGTTTCAGCACAGGCTGCAACCGGCGCATCCACCGCATGCGCTGGATGGTTTTCGGCGGTACGACCATGTAGGTCTCGATGTTCGGAATGCCGGTCGAAATGTAGGCGGTAAAGACGTCACCCCAGGGGATCGTCATGGCCGTGCGCGCCTTCCCATCGCGCGCGAATTCGCGTGATTTCCACGCCAGCGGCACGGTTTTCAGTTCACCGTCGATGCGTGCTCTCCCACCCTTGCGCAAGCCTTCGACGCTGGTCTTTGCGGTGCCGGGACTCGGGCCGCCGCCGGCCTCGAAGGCCAGGACCAGAGAAGTGGCATCCGGCAATCGCCGCTTGAGCATGGCCGCGGTACAGTCGGTCGGCACGACATCGAAACCGGACCCTGGCAGCACGATGACGCCCTGATGCTTGGCCCGCACATGTGCGTGGTGACACAACTCGAACACGTCGATCTCGCCGGTAATGTCCAGATAGTGCACGTTCAGGTCAAGGCAGGCGTTGAGCATGGGCGCAGCGGTGCGCGAGAACGGGCCGGCGCAGTGCAGGACGACGGCGACCCCGCCGAGATTGCGTGCCACCTCGTTCGGATTGGACAGCTCGAACACGCGCCGCGACAGGCCCAGTTCCTGCGCGAGCGCATCGACCTGGTCGCGATTGCGCCCGGCCAGCATCGGCTTGAGGCCGCGTTTGGCCGCCTCACGTGCAATCAGGCGTCCGGTATATCCGTTCGCCCCGTAGATCATCAATCGGCTCATCGGGCGTTGCCTCCCTTGCGCATGACGTCGACCAACTTGCGGAAAAACAGCTCCGGCAGGAAGCGCTTGATGCGCCAACGCCCGATTTCACCCGAGGTCGGCAGGATCAGGAAATCGCCGCGTTGCATGCCGCGATAGATTCGCGCGGCGACCTCGTCGGCGCCTTCCTTCGCATTCTTCATGAGTTTTGATGCGGCCGCCTTGTCCGCTTCCGGCGCGCGCGAGGTTTCCATCAGATTGGTCTGGAAGAATGCCGGACAGACCACGGAAACGCGTACCGCGCTGTTGGCCAGGGCAAGCTCGCCGCGCAGGCATTCGGACAGGGCAATGACCCCGGCCTTGCTGGCCGAATAGGCCGCCATGCGCGGTGCATTGGCAATACCGGCAAATGAGGCAATGTTCACAATGTGGCCTTTGCCCTGTTCGAGCAGCACCGGCAGGAAGGCGCGGCAGCCACGCACGACTCCCATCAGGTTGATGTTGAGGGTCCAGCGCCAGTCGTCGAGCGAGGTCTGCGCCAGCGTTCCGGCCGAAGCCACGCCGGCGTTGTTGACTACGACGTCGACACCGTCCCAGGCGGCGAGGATTTCATCGCGCATGGTATCGACCGACGCGTCATCGCCCACGTCAACCTTGAGCGCCATCGCACCGACGCCGAATTCGGTGATCAGGCGCACGGTGTCCTGCGCCCGATCCAGGCGCACGTCGGCGCAGGCGACCCGCCAGCCGTTTTCGGCGAAGCAGAACGACAGCGCCCGGCCGAGGCCGCTGCCTGCGCCGGTGATGAGCACGCGCTTGTGATCCACGGCGCCAACCTCCTGGGGTTTGTTATGCTCGGATAGTATGCCAGCACCCGGAGTCACGATGGACAACGAATCCTTGTTCGATCTGCGCGGCAAGACCGCGCTGGTGACCGGCGCCAGCCGCGGTATCGGTGCGGCCACGGCACACTTGCTGGCCAGCTACGGCGCACACGTGGTCGTATCCAGCCGCAAACTGGAGAGTTGCGAGCAGGTGGTTGCCGCGATCCGCTCGGCCGGCGGCAAGGCCAGCGCCTGCGCCGCCCACATCGGCGATGTGGGCTCCATCGATGCATTGTTCGCGCGACTGGACGGCGAGGACCTGCTGCCGGATGTCCTGGTCAACAACGCGGCGACAAACCCGCATTTCGGACCGATGCTCGACATGGATCTGGCTGCGTTCGACAAGACCGTCGAAGTGAACATCCGCGGCTATTTCTATGTATCGGTGAAGGCGGCGCGGACGATGCGCGAGCGCGGCGGCGCGATCGTCAACGTGGCTTCCGTGAACGGCCGCCGCGCGGCGCCGGGGCAGGGAGTTTATTCGCTGAGCAAGGCGGCCATCCTGTCGATGACAGAAGGCTTCGCCAAGGAACTGGCGCAATACAAGATCCGTGTCAATGCCGTTCTGCCCGGACTCACCGATACGAAGTTCGCCGGCGCGCTGACGCAAAATCCGGAACTGCTCAAGCATTTGTTGCGTGCAATACCGCTGGGGCGGATCGCGCAACCGGCCGAGATCGCGCCGATGATCGCGTTCCTATGCACGCCGGCGGCAAGCTACATCACTGGAGCGAGTTTTGCCGTGGATGGCGGATACCTGGCGTGAGCGCAATGCCACATTGTGGAAAAGGATGTAGCCACAAAAAAATGCCCCGGAAGCTTAGGGGGAAGCTTCCGGGGCGGGCGGAGACCGATCTGGGGAGGGACCGGGCCCCGTAGGTTCACTCAGGGAGGTGAGTGAACCAGGCGCCGTTGCGTGCACCTGACAAGTTAGATGGAGCGGGCTCCGTGAAGTTCAAGGCTTTACATCGATTTACAGGGGTCGATTCAGACGGGATTCATGCGCTTTTCAATCAAGCGTTTGCGTGCGGATCATGCGCATCGGGCATTACTTCCGGCATGTAAAGTTTTGTCGCCGCATGTTTGCGCTTTGGAAAAGCCGGGACAAGTAAAACTTCTTTCAAGCAAGCTGCCGCTCGCTCCTGCGCCGCGCGGCCCGCTTTTGGCATCGCCGACGAGCAGCCAAGAGGCTTCAGTGGGCCTCGTCCCAATTCATGCCCACGCCGATATCCACAACCAGAGGTACCGCGAGATCCGCCGCTGCCACCATGTGCTCGCGCACTCCGGTCTGGATTGACTCGATGCAATCCTCGTGCACTTCAAAAACAAGTTCATCGTGTACTTGCATGACCATGCGTGCGTCTGCCGGCCGCGTCTGCAGCCATGCGTCGACTGCAATCATGGCGCGCTTGATGATGTCGGCTGCCGTGCCCTGCATCGGTGCGTTGATCGCCGCGCGCTCCGCGCCTGCGCGCAGACCCTGATTGCGCGAATGGATTTCGTTCAGATAAAGGCGGCGGCCAGACAGGGTTTCGACGTAACCGTCGCGATGCGCCGCTTCGCGCGTCGTCTGCATGAAGGCCTGCACGCCGGGATAGCGTTCGAAATATCGCTGTATGTAAGTCTGCGCTTCGCCGCGCGAGATACCGAGCTGGCGTGCCAGGCCGAAGGCGCTCATGCCATACATCAGGCCGAAATTGATCGCTTTCGCCGCGCGGCGCTGATTCGAGTCCACCTGTTCCGGCGGCACGCCAAACACTTCGGCCGCGGTGGCACGATGCACGTCCTGATTGCCGTGGAACGCTGCAAGCAAGCCCGGATCTCCGGAAAGATGCGCCATGATGCGCAGCTCGATCTGCGAATAGTCGGCGGCAAGAATCCTGTGCCCGGCGGGAGCAACGAAGGCCTGGCGGATGCGCCGGCCTTCCTCGGTGCGGATCGGGATGTTCTGCAGGTTCGGATCGCTCGAAGACAGGCGCCCGGTCTGCGCGACGGCCTGATGGTAGCTGGTATGCACGCGCCCGCTGCGTGGATTGACCTGTTCCGGGAGTTTGTCGGTGTAGGTGGAGCGCAATTTCGCCAGCGTGCGGTAGTCCAGGATCAGACGCGGCAGTTCATGCTGATTGGCCAGGCCCTCCAGCGCTTCCTCGTTCGTCGAAGGCTGGCCCGTCGGCGTCTTCTGCGTGACCGGCAGTTTCAGTTCGTCATACAGTAAAGCCTGCAGTTGTTTTGGCGAATCCAGACTGAAGTGCCGTCCGGCCACGGCGTAGGCGCGCTGCTGCAGCTCGAGCATGCGTCGACCGAGTTCGCCGCTTTGCGCCCTCAACTTTTCTGCGTCGATCAGGACCCCGCATTGTTCCATCCGTGCCAGCACCGGCACAAGGGGCATTTCGATGTCGGTGAACACGCTGCGCAGTCGGGGTATCGATTCCAGTTTCGGCCACAAGGCCAGATGCAGACGCAGGGTGATATCGGCATCTTCGGCGGCGTAGTCGGCGGCGCGTTGCACGTCGACCTGGGCAAACGGAATCTGCTTGGCGCCCTTGCCGCATACATCTTCGAAGTGGATGGTGTCGACGCCGAGGTATTTCTTCGCCAGCGTATCCATGTCATGGCGATTGCTGCTGGAATTCCACACGTAGGATTCCAGCATCGAGTCATAGCGCACGCCGCGCACTCCAATGCCGTAGTTAGACAACACATTCATGTCGTACTTCAGGTGCTGGCCCAGTTTGGCTTTTGTTTCATCCTCCAGAAGCGGACGCAGCGTTTCCAGCACGGCCGCACGGTCAAGTTGCGCGGGTGCGCCGGCATAATCGTGCGCCAGCGGCACATAGGCGGCGCATCCGGGCGCGACTGCGAACGACACACCGACGATCTCGGCGCGCATCGGATCGAGCCCGGTGGTCTCGCTGTCGAAAGCGATCAGCGCGGCGTTCTGCAACCTGGCCAGCCAGATTTCGAATTGCGCCTGCGTCAACACCAGTTCGTAGTCACCTTTTACGGCAAGTTCGGCGGAGGTGATCTCGACGGCAGGATTTGCGGCGACGTTGATCGCACGCGGTGGCGCCGGCACTCGCACAGTGGATATTGCCGGCGTGTCGTTGCCGGCAACTGCATCCAGATCGCGCAAGGCGGCGTTGAATTCATAGCGTGTATACAGGTCGTGCAAGGCTGCGGTGTCGGGCTCGCGCAACTTCAGTTCGGACGGCGTGATGTCCAGCGCGACATCGGTCTTGATCGTCGCCAGCTGCCGCGACAGCGGCAGTTGCCCCAGTGAGGCGCGGAGGCTTTCGCCGATCTTGCCGCCGATCTTGTCCGCATTGGCGATGACGGCATCCAGGCTGCCATATTCCTGCAGCCACTTGGCGGCAGTCTTCGGCCCGCATTTGGGCACACCCGGAATATTGTCGGCGCTGTCGCCCATCAGGGCCAGATAATCGGCGATCTGATCCGTGCGTACGCCGAATTTCGCAACCACTCCGGCTTCATCCAGCGTGGAATTGGTCATCGTATTGACCAGGGTCACATGCGCCCCGACCAGCTGCGCAAGATCCTTGTCGCCCGTGGACACGATCACGTTGCTGCCCGCGGCGACCGCCTGCGTTGCCAGGGTGCCGATCACGTCGTCGGCTTCCACGCCGTCGACGCGCAGGATCGGAAAGCCGAGGGCGGCAACGAGGGACAACATCGGTTCGATCTGCGCGCGCAAATCATCCGGCATCGGCGGGCGGTGCGCCTTGTAGTCGGCGAACAGCTCATCGCGGAATGTCGGGCCGCTAGCGTCCACGACGAAGGCGACAAAATCCGGTTTCGCTTTCAGTGTGGCACGCAACATGTTGACGACGCCGAACAAGGCGCCCGTGGGTTCCCCAACCCGGTTGCTCAGCGGCGGCAAGGCATGAAAGGCTCGATACAGGTAGCCGGAGCCATCGATCAGGGTAAGTGTGGGCCGAGTCATGGGGCGGGCATTGGCGTGGGACGGCGAGCTTGGGCCAGCGCCGCGCGTTTTGCAACGAATCGGCCGTCTTTAGCGTCAAGTCAGGATGACGGGGTGAGGATTGGCGGAGCGCTCTGCTATGCTCGTTGCAACCATGGAGGTGACTCATGAAACCAGTTCCGCTGTCGAACGTCCCGATGTCGAAAATCATGCTGTCGATGTCGTTCGTCCTGGCCATGACGGGAGCCGTCGCCGCGCAGGATCGCGGCGCCCAGGCTGGCTCCGCAACAACGGCAGTACCGCCGGTTCAGGCGCCGCCGGGGCTGGATGATCCGGGTCTGAAGCCAGGCGGCCCGGCCGTCGCATTGCCGACGCCCGAGGCGCAGGCAAAGGCCGCCGTCGAAGACACCCGGACCAACCCGACGCCGAAGCCGGCGGATAGTCCGGGACTGCCGCCCGATGTGCAGGCCGCCGCCAACGCTGCCGAGCTGCCCGTGGTCACCGTGCGCCAGCAGGGCAACGAGACGGTCGAGGAGTACCGCAAACATGGCCAGCTGGTTTTCGTTCGCGTGCTGTCCGATCACGGACCGGCTCGCTACTACGTCGACAACCCGTCGGATGTACCGCCGAGCATGCAACAGCTTTCCGGCCCGTCCGGCGTGGTGCAGCCGGTGTACTACAAGTTGTTTGAATGGAAATAGAGGCTGTTCACGGCTCGCGGCCCAGCGCCGCGAGCAACGCGCTGCGCGGTAATTTTCCCGCGCGGTTGCGCGGCAGTTGGCTCACCAGACGCAGCGGTCGCGGCAGAAACACGGGATCCACGGCGGCGCGCAGCGCGGTCAGGATATGGGTTTCGACAACACCGTCGGCGACCGCCAGCGCAGCCAGCCTGCCGACACCGTTCGCGTCGGCATCGAGCTGGAAAACCACGCCATCGACCACGCCCGGGATTGCCAGCAGGCGGCGCGTCAGGTCGCCCAGGGATGCGCGCTTGCCCGCTATCTCGAGCAGATCGCCATTGCGGCCGCGCAGCATGAAGCATCGCGACGGCAACAGTTCCACAATGTCGTGCAACAGCGTGGGTGCGGAGAAATACGGAGCGCTGACCAAGGTGCCATCCGGTTGCGGCTGCAGCTCGACGCCGGGATAAAGGTGCCATGCCTGTTCATGCGCCGTGCGTCGGTGCGCAATCACACAGGTTTCGGTTGAGCCGAAAAGTTCGATTACGTGCGTGGCGTGGCGCTGCTCGGCAAGTTCGGCCAGGCCGCTTTCAAGCGGCGCCGTTGCCGAGATGATCGCAGCCAGCGGCGGCAGCGAAATATTTTCCTGCATCAATGCGCGCAAATGGAACGGTGTGGTGACGAGCATGCGTGGCGCCGGCACGTCCGCCAATGCGTGGGCGACGTCGCCCGGGAAGAAGGGATGTCCTGTATGGATCGCGGCGCGACTGCACAAGGGCAGCAGGATCGACAGCTCTAGTCCGTACATGTGTTGCGGCGGAACCGTGGCAACGATATTCGGCGCAATTTCATCCCGGCAAAGCAGTCGCGTGTTCAGCGCACTGCTGGCAAGCAGCGCACGCCACGTCTTCGGATTCGCCTTCGGCGCGCCGGTCGAGCCCGAGGTGAACCCGATGGCGGCGATCTGATCAAGCGCAATCTCCGGCATGTTCGGCGGCAACGATTCCACATTGTTGCAAAGTGGAGGAATCCGGAAGAAGCGCGGCGGCGGGGGGTCAAGCGCCCGTTCGCAAAGCACGCGGCTGTATGGATAGGCCTGCATCACTTCGGCGATCGCTTGCGGCGTGCGGGAAGGCGGCAGCAGGTTTGTCTGTCCGGCCACAGCCACTGCGCAGAAGGCGACCAGAAACCGGTAACGATCCTCGCAAAGATTGACCACGAATTCACCGTCGGGCAACTCGGCAGCCAGCGCCAGGACCTCGGCGATGAAATCATGCGCCGCGACGGCTCTGCCTTCGCGCGACGCGATCGCTCGCGCGAGGTCCGCATCGGCCAGCAGCGGAGCCGATGGCGCGGACGCTTTTCCCGCTTTGATTATTGCCGACACCTTGCCCCCATCATGCCTGCGGTTCAGTTTCGCAATATCGCCCCACTGATAGCGTCGCGTATTGGCGTCGGCAGCTCAAGCCCCCCGGTTGGTCCGTCGAGGATACACGCGATCTCCGCGCCGAATGCGCAGCGCACCTGTGCTGCCGAACGTGCCGGCGCGGCGCCATGGCGATTGGCGCTGGTCGAGACCAAGGCGCCGCCAAAAGCGTGGCACAACCGGCCTGCAAGCGTATGTGCGGTAACGCGCAGAGCGATCCCGGCATGATCGCCGGCGAGCCAGTCCGGCGTGGCCGCCGAGCGCGGGAACACCCAGGTATGCGGACCTGGCCAGGTCGCGCGCGCGCGCGCGAGAGCATCCGCTGGCACGGTACCGATGAACTTTTCCACTTGGGAAAAATCTGCCGCGATCAGGAGCACGCCCTGGTCGGCCGGCCGCTGCTTCAGCGCAAACAACCGCGCGACGGCGCCTTGATTCAATGGGTCGCAGCCGAGGCCATACACAGCCTCGGTCGGATAGGCTATGACGTCGCCGGCACGTAGTGCGGCGACCGCTCCGGCGATCGCGGCGTCCATGTTCAGGTGGTGCCGGGCGCTTTGCGTGTGCCGGTCTTCTTGGCGGTTTTCCTTGCTGGCCGTTTTTTCGCCGGTGCCTTCTTTGCCGCGGTCTTCTTGACGGCAACTGTCTTTGCCGGCGCCGCCTTCGCGGCGGTTTTGGCGGCCTTGCCGAAGCGTCCACCGCCGCGCTTGGGCTTGATCGGCGCAGCCGCCAGCAACTCGGCGCATTCGGCTTCGGTGAGTGATGCCGGTTCGCGGTCTTTCGGAATGCGCGCGTTCTTCTCGCCGTCGGTGATGTACGGACCGTAGCGTCCGTTCAGCACCTGGATCGCTCCGTCGCGGAAGCTCGCGATCAGGCGATTGCGCGCGATCTCCGCTTTCTCGTGCAGCAAGGCAACAGCCCGTGCCAGCTCGATCGTGTAGGGGTCATCTTCCGGTTTCAGTGACGCGTATACGCTGCCATGTTTCACGAACGGGCCGAAGCGGCCGATGCCGACGCTAATCGTTTCACCGTCGTCGGCCTTGCCAAGATCGCGTGGCAGTTTGAACAATTGCAGCGCATCTTCCAGCGAAATCGTATGGATGCTCTGGCCGGGACGCAGGCTGGCGAAACGCGGCTTGTCCTCGTCGTCCTTGGTACCGATCTGCGCCATCGGGCCGTAGCGGCCGAGGCGCACTGAGATCGGCTTGCCGGACGCCGGCTCGATGCCCAGCTCGCGAGCGCCCGTGGCTTCGGCGCGATCGACTGATTCGCTCTTCTCCGCAACCAGGGTCTTGAACGGGGTCCAGAAGCGCCGCATCAGCGGCACCCATTCCTCTTCGCCGCGGCTCACTGCATCGAGCTCGTCTTCGAGCTTGGCCGTGAAGTCGTAGTCGACATATTGGGCGAAGTGGCCGGACAGGAACTTCGCCACCGCGCGGCCGACATCGGTCGGTCGGAAACGGCGGCTGTCCAGGGTCACATATTCGCGTGCCAGCAGGGTCTGGATGATGCTGGCGTAGGTCGATGGGCGACCGATGCCGTACTCCTCGAGCGTCTTGACCAGGCTGGCTTCCGAATACCGCGGCGGTGGCTCGGTGAAATGCTGGTCGGCAAGGATGTCGGCCAGTGGCACCGCTTCGCCGATCTTCATCGCGGGCAGCTTGCGCGCCTCGTCCTCGTCGTCGGTGTTCTTCTGGTCTCGGCCTTCCTCGTAGACGGCAAGAAAACCCGGGTCGACCACGGTCGTGCCGCTGGCGCGGAACGCGGAATTGTCGCCGGCATCCAGATCCACCGACACGGTATTCAAGGTTGCGTACTGCATCTGGCTGGCGACCGCGCGTTTCCAGATCAGGTCATAAAGCTTGCGCTGGTCGTCGTTGAGGAATGCGGCAACGCTGGCCGGCGTATGCAGCGCAGATGTCGGCCGGATCGCCTCGTGCGCTTCCTGCGCATTCTTGGATTTGGAACGGTAGAAATTCGGGGTTTCCGGCAGCGCCTTGGCGCCAAAATCGCGTGCGATGACCTTGCGCAGTTCGGCTATCGCATCGTTGCCGATATTCAGCGAATCGGTACGCATGTAGGTAATCAGGCCCACCGTGCCTTCGGTGCCGATCGCGACGCCTTCGTACAGGCCTTGCGCCAGACGCATCGTGCGGCTGGTCGTGAAGCCGAGTTTGCGCGCGGCCTCCTGCTGCAGGGTTGACGTGGTAAACGGTGGCGAGGGGCGCCGTTTGCGCTCCTTGGACTGTACTTCGGAAACCACCAGCCTGCCTTGCGCGGATTTGAGCAGGGCGTTGCGCGCCGCGTGCGCGTCGGCGTCGTTGGTCAGGTCGAACTGTTCGAATTTCTTGCCGCGCAGCTTCAGCAGGCGCGCGGAAAAGCGCTGGTCCGGATGCGCGCAGTCGGCTTCGATCGTCCAGTATTCGCGCGCCTTGAACGCTTCGATTTCCTCTTCGCGCTCGACGATCATGCGCAGCGCCGGTGACTGCACGCGTCCCGCGGACAGTCCGCGCTGCACCTTGCGCCACAGCACCGGCGAAAGATTGAAACCGACAAGATAGTCAAGCGCACGCCGCGCCTGCTGGGCGTTCACCAGGTCCAGCGACAGTTCGCGCGGATTGGCCACGGCTTCCTGGATGGCGTGCGGCGTGATCTCGGAAAACACGACCCGGTGCACGGTCTTGCCCTTGAGCAGATTGCGCTCGCGCAGGATCTCGGCGATGTGCCAGGAAATGGCTTCGCCCTCGCGATCCAAGTCGGTGGCCAGATACAGGGCGTCGGCCTTGGCCGCTGCCTTGGCAATTGCATCGACATGCTTCTCATTGCGCTCAATGACCTCGTAAGCCATGGCGAAGTCGTGGTCGGTATCGACGGCGCCTTCCTTCGGTCGCAGGTCGCGCACGTGCCCGTAGGACGCCAGTACCTGAAAGTCCTTGCCGAGGTATTTGTTGATCGTCTTGGCCTTGGCAGGCGATTCGACGATAAGCAGGTTTTTCGCCATGAAAGATTCCATTGCCGCGCCACCGCCCAGGCCATCAGCGTCGTCGCGTCGAGCACGAATTGAGTCGCAAGATGGGCGCGATTGCCGCGGCGCCCTTATTTCAGTGTGGCCACAGAGCCGGGCGTGCTGTCAAGCCGACCGGTCCTTGGCACAGGCCTCAGCGTTGTGCACAACGACCATTTTCGCTGACGATGCCGTCGAGCTCCAGCACCAGCAACATCGACGACAAGGCCGACGCCGGCAGTCCCGTGCGTTCGACCAACTCATCCATCGTTGCAGGCGCGGCAGTCATTGCGGCAAGCAGGCGCGAATAGTCCGGGTCATGCGCGTAGCTTGAAGTCGCAGCGCGCATGGGCGCCTCGGGAAGAGTCAAGCGCTGGCGCAGACTGTCGGCCAGAGCCGTGCCCATGCCGTGCAATTCGTTCAGCACTTCGTCGGCGGTTTCGATCAGTTTCGCTCCGTCGCGGATCAGTTTGTGGCAGCCGCGCGCGAGCGGACTATGGATAGAGCCGGGCAGGGCAAACACTTCATGGCCTTGTTCGGCGGCGAAGCGTGCCGTGATCAGCGAACCGGAATTCAAACTTGCCTCGATCACCAGCGTGCCCAGGCTCATGCCCGCGATGATGCGGTTGCGACGCGGGAAATGTTCGGGTTTGCCCGCGGTGCCGGGGGGAAATTCGGTGACCAGCGCGCCGTTGGCGACAATGCGTGCGGCCAAATCCTCGTGCTGGCGTGGATATATCAGGTCCGGGCCGGTGCCGAGCACAGCGATCGTGACGCCGCCTGCATCCAGCGCCGCCGCGTGCGCCGCACCGTCGATGCCCTCGGCCAGACCGCTGGTGATGACGTTGCCGGACTGCACGAAAGCCTTGGCGAAACTGCGCGCATTGGCCAGCCCTGCGGCGCTGGCGCTGCGCGCTCCGACAATGGCGATCTGCGCCGCCCATAAATGGGTCGGATCACCGCTGACAAACAGCGCCGCGGGTGCATTGTGCACATTGCGCAAAAGTGGCGGGTAGTCGGCGCCATCCCAAACCAGCAGATGATGGTCGCGGTGCTGGAGCCAGGCCAGGTCGCGCTCGATCAGGGCCCGGTCGGGAGCAGCAAGCCACATGCGGGCCGCCTCGGGAATGCGCGATTCGCCGCGCGCATCGCGGACGATCGCCGAGGCGCTACCGTGCCGGCCGAGCAGTTCCCGCAGACCCATGCTGCCAACTCCGGGTGCGCGCAACAGAAGCAGCCAGGCGCTAGCCTGCTCGTCGGGTAGATCGATGGGCATCGGCTTACTTTAACTCCATGGCGCGCATGCATAAACGCAAACGGCGCGGAATTCCGCGCCGTTTGCTTGTCTCCCGACCCCGGGATTCAATTTGCCAGATTTATGCGCGCTGACTTGGTCGTATCGGCTTATTTGTGATCCGGCTCGTACAGCCGGTCGTTGAGATGCACTGGCCGGATGCCATCCATGATCAGGCCGTAGCTGACGTGTTCGAAGGTGCGGAAGACCATGACATGGCCCACATATTCTTCAGGCAGCTGCACCTGTGAATCATGGGGATGCAGGAATGCCTTCGTGCTCGATTCCGGATAATCCGTGTCGTCGCTGACCACATCGCCGGGGCTGAAGATCGAGTAGACCTGACCGTTTTCCACACCGGCGTTGGCGCCGTTGGAAAGGGCCACGACCTGCAGGCGGCCGACCGCGTTCAACGCGTCGGTGAAGGCGATCACGCGCATGTTCGCGGGTACCTGCCGCGGCGGATGCGGGACATACTCGAAATCGTAGGCGACGGTGTCCAGCGGCAGCACGTAATCGCCCGTGCGCACTTCGATATCGCTGCTCAGCACCAGCGTGGATGCGGGGTTGCCGGCGTGGGTGACCTGGACCGTTCCGTATTGAATCACCTCGTAGCCGATGAAATGCACATCGCCATGCAGGGTGAAATTCCACGGACCGTCGTGCCACAGCATTTGCGGCCGGTTATCGCTGTCTTCCAGCGACTGGCGGAAGGTCGCGGTCGGCTGACCGTCCTTTGACGTGATTTCATAGTAACGGCCGAGCGGCCGCACCAGCGCGAACTGCTGTCCCGCCGCGGCGTCGAGCCCACGCACGTAGATCAGCTGGCCAGTGGTTCCATTGATGTGGTGGTCTTCGATGCCGACCACGTGCGGCGCATGCTTGAAATCTTCGTCACTGACGATGCGCGGCTTTTTCAGGAAATCCTCGATCGCCGAGAGCGGCACCGGCTTGATCGCGTCATCGACGGCCTCGGTGCGCACACGTGGTCCGCCAAAGCCATCCTGCTGACCGGCAACACCCAGGCGCGGCCGGCCGTTGACGTAGGCCAGATTGATCACGTCACCTGGGTAGATCAGGTGGGGATTGCGCACTTGCGGGTTGGCTTGCCACACCTCCGGCCATTGCCAGGGACGTTGCAGGAAACGCGCAGAGATGCTCCAGAGCGTATCCCCCTTCTGCACCGTATAGGTGTCGGGGTGATGCTCGTTCAGCTCGACCGTCGCGGCAAAAACCGAGAGGGTGAGCAACAATCCAGCACAAACCGCAGGTAGTTTTTTAAGCATGGCTGCCAATTACCTGATTCCCCAAGGGCTTCCTGAGTGTATATGAAATATTAACCGGAGAAAACGACCGTCGACACGAAATTGCGGATTGGTTGGCAATAAAGCCGCTGGGCAGACCGTCCCGAGCGGACCAAAGTCGCGTCAAGTATCGAATCGGCGTAGAATTTTCGCCCGCCCACCCGTTTGCCGCCGACCCGGTTGCGCAGCTTGCGATGCGGCCATCCCGGCACAATAATCACGCCCATGCTCAGCATCCTTGAATTCCCCGACCCGCGTTTGCGTACCAAGGCGCAGCCGGTCAGCGTCTTCGATCCGGCCTTGCAGAGCCTGATCGATGCCATGTTTGCGACCATGTACGCCGCGCCCGGCATCGGTCTGGCGGCCACCCAGGTCAACGTACACAAGCAATTGCTGGTGGCGGATGTTTCCGAGGAAAAGAACCAGCCCCTGGTGCTGATCAACCCGAAGATCACGCTGCAGGAAGGCCATCAGGTCTATCAGGAAGGTTGCCTGTCGGTGCCGGGCATCTATGCTGATGTGGAGCGAGCCGACCGGATCGAAGTCGAGGCGCTGGATCGGCACGGCCAGCCGCTGCGGATGGGCGCCGATGGACTGCTCGCGGTATGTGTCCAGCACGAAATGGATCATCTGCTCGGCAAGTTGTTCGTCGACTATCTCTCGCCGCTCAAGCGCGATCTGGTGCGCAGGAAGCTCGAGAAGCAACGCCGCGCCGCATCCGTCGCCTGATCCCGCCGATGACTTCGCGTCTGCGTCTGGCGTTTGCGGGCACGCCGGAATTCGCCGTGCCGCATCTGGCCGCGTGCCGGCATCCGGATGTGGAAATTGTCGCGGTGTATACCCAGCCCGACCGTCCTGCCGGACGCGGCCGTCAGCTTGCGCCGAGCCCGGTCAAGTGCGCCGCGCTGGAACTGGATTTGACCCTCGAGCAGCCGCAGACCCTCAAGGAGCCGCAGGTGCAGCAACGCTTGCGTGACCTGGACCTGGATCTGCTGGTCGTCGTCGCCTATGGCCTGATCCTGCCGCGCAAGGTGCTTGCACTGCCGCGGCTGGGTTGCTGGAACGTGCATGCCTCGCTGCTGCCGCGCTGGCGCGGCGCGGCGCCGATCCAGCGTGCACTGCTGGCCGGTGATCGCCAGACCGGTGTCTGCCTGATGCAGATGGAAGTTGGCCTGGATACCGGGCCGGTGCTTCTGCGTCAGGCCCTGCCGATCACAGACGATGACACCGGCGGCAGCCTGCACGATCGGCTCGCGCCGCTCGGCGCCGGCGTCCTCGCCGAAGGATTGCGGCGTGTGCTCGATGGTCAAACGCTGACGCCGCAACCGCAGGCGCCGGAAGGCGTCACTTACGCACACAAGCTCGACAAGGCCGAGGCGGCACTCGACTGGCGTGAGCCGGCGATCGTGCTGGAACGCAAGGTGCGCGCATTCAATCCATGGCCGGTGGCCGAAGCGCAGATCCGCGGCGAGCGTTTGCGCATCTGGGCCGCCCAGGCGCTGCCGTCGCGGGCGGATTCTGCGCCGGGCAGCGTGCTTGCCGCGCAACGGGACGGCATCGACGTGTCTTGCGGCCAGGGCATCCTGCGCATCACGCAAGTGCAGCGCGCCGGTGGCAGGCCCGTGGCGGTGCGCGATTACCTGAATGCGCGTGCCGCTCCGGGCAACGCGTCGCCGTGAGCGTCTCCCATCCACGCGTGCTCGCCGCACAGGCGCTGAGCGGCATCGTTCACGACGGAGTTTCCTTGCGTGCCGCATTTGCAAGTTTTTCCACAAAGTTGAGCGATGCGCGCGATCGCGCGCTGTTGTCAGCGTTGCTGCACGCGGGCGCGCGTTGGTGGCTGCGCTTCGCCGTGGCGCTGGAAGGCCTGCTCGAACGGCCGCTGCACGAGCGCGAGGCGCAAGTACACGCGTTGCTGGTGCTGGGCCTGGTGCAGTTGGAGATTCTGCACTTGCCTGAATACGCGGCGGTTGCGGCGACCGTCGATGCGGCGCGCGATTTGCGTCGTCCGGCATTCGCCGGGCTGGTCAACGCCCTGCTGCGACGCTGGTTGCGCGAACGCGACGCACGCAATGCCGCACTCGACACCGACATCGCAACACGCACGGCGCATCCGCGCTGGCTGATCGCATCGATCAGCGCCGATTGGCCGTCCGACGCCGACGCCATTCTCGCTGCCGACAACGAACAGGCACCATTGTGGCTGCGCGTGAACCGGCGCCGGGTCACGCGTGCGGAGCTTGCAGCGCGTTTTGCCGCCGAGAACATCGCCGCGCAGGCGCCGGCCGCGTTGCCGCAGGCGCTCGTATTGGAGCAAAGCCTGGACGTGACCCGGTTGCCCGGCTATGCCGAAGGCCTGTTCTCGGTGCAGGATGGCGCTGCGCAATTTGCCGCGGGCCTGATCGATGCACGCGCGGGGATGCGGGTGCTGGATGCCTGCGCCGCGCCCGGCGGCAAGGCCGCGCATATCCTGGAAACCGCCGACGTTGATCTGCTTGCCCTGGACCGTGACCGGCAGCGTCTGCCGCGGATGCACGAGAATTTCGCACGTCTGGGTCTGCGTGCCGAGGCCCGGGTGGGAGACGCAAGCGATCCATCGGCGTGGTGGGACGGTCGCAGGTTCGAGCGCATCCTGCTCGACGCGCCGTGCTCGGCAACAGGCATCATCCGGCGCCAGCCCGATGTCAAACTGCACCGGCGCGCCAGCGATATCGCCACGCTTGCCGGCACGCAGGACCGGCTGCTGGAATCGCTATGGCCTTTGCTCGCGCCCGGCGGGCGCCTAGTCTATGCGACATGCGCGGTGCTCGCGGCGGAAAATTCCGCCTGCATCGGCGCCTTTCTCGCCCGTCACGCAGACGCTGCGGCAACACCGGTCACGATCGGCTGGCGCGCTGCGGGTGCAGGTGTGCAGAATCTGCCGGGCGAGGGCGGCATGGATGGATTCTTCTATGCGATTGTGGAAAAGCGCGCTTAGTTTATTTTGCTGCATCGCCCTGGCGGCTTGCGGCGCGCGGGCGCCCATGCTCGTCGTGCGCGATGCCGGCATCGCTGCGGATGTGCTCAGTGCGCATCTGGAATGGCAGCCGGAACCGAGCGTGATTTCCGCGCTGGACAACGGCATCGCACTGGATTTCACCGTGACCTTGCGTGCGCAGGGCGCCGGGCTGTTCGGCTGGCACCGCACCCTGGCGTCGTGGCAACGCCATCTTGAACTGCGCTACTACCCCCTGAGCCGCCAATACCAATGGCGCGACCTGGATCGTGGCGAAACGCGCAGTTTTGCCGCGCGCGCACTGCTGATTGCGGCATTGGAGGATCTGCGATTGCCGATACCCGGGGTGGGTGCGTCCGGTGCGCAGCGTTTCGTGCTCGATATCGCGCTTGATCGCAATGCGCTGCCCGGCGCTTTGCGCCTGCCGGCGTTGTTGCGTCCTGCCTGGCGTCTTTCCAGCGGAGACTACGCGTGGCCAGCGCCGGCCGGATGACGCGGCTCGCCCGCCGCATCCTGCCGCCGTTGGCGGTGGTCGTGCTGCTTGCTGCAGCCGTGGTACTGGCCAATGACGCCGCCGGTGGCAGCAATCGCTTTGGTGCCTGGTACCCGTGGATTCTTGGCGCGTCTGCGCTCGCCCTGGTGGTGCTGATCGTCTTCATCCTGCAGCGTCTGTTGCGCCTGCGCGGCGAATTGCGCCAGCGCATACCGGGAGCGCGCCTGACCAGGCGTGTGCTTCTGATGCTGATCCTGCTCGCGGTGCCTCCCGTCGTCGTGGTTTACGGGTTTTCGCTGAATTTCCTCAATGCGACCATCGACACCTGGTTCAATGTGGGCATGGAGCATGCGCTGGACGATGCGCTGGAAATCGGTCGTCTATATTTGAATGAGCGCCTCGGCGCCGCGCAGCAGGCAAGCACGCTGCTGGCGCGCGAATTGGCTGACGCTGCAGATGCGGATTTGCAGTCGCGCCTGGATACCGCATTCGACGCGCAGAATGCAACCCAGCTGACGGTTTTCGGCGACAACCATACGGTGCTGGCGACGGCCAGTTCGGATCCGCGTTTCCTCTCCCCGGCATTTCCCGATTCGGCGACCCTGCTTCAGGTCAAGGACAGCGGGCACTACGCTGCCGCCGAACCCTTTGGCGATCAGCTCGCGCTGAGAATCGTCGTGCCGTTGCCGAACGCCGCACCAGGCTCGGAACGGCTGCTGCAGGTACTGTATCCGGTCCCGCCGCGCGTGCAGCCGCTGACCACCGGCGTGGAACAGGCCAGTTTCGATTTCCAGCGTCTGAAGTATCTTCGCGGTTCGCTCAAGCTGACCTTTACCCTGGTGCTCACTTTTGTACTTCTGCTATCCGTCCTGTTTGCCCTGCTGGCGGCGTTCGGCGTGGCGCGCCGGCTGACCGCGCCGATCGGGCGGCTGGCCACGGCAACGCGCGCCGTAGGTGCCGGACGCTACGACACGCCGTTGCCGGTCGCACGCGACGATGAACTCGGTTTTCTGCTGAACTCGTTCAATCAGATGCAGCGCGAACTGGAACTGACCAGTGCGCGCCTGAATCGCAGTGCGCTGGAAACCGAAAGCCAGCGCACCTATCTGAACGCGGTACTGGAACGGCTGTCCGCAGGCGTGCTCGGTCTGGATCGCGATGGCGTGCTGCGCACCGCGAATCAGGCGGCCGAGAGCATCCTGGAAGCACCGTTGACCCGCTACCTCGGCCAGCACCTGAGCGCGGTGCACCGCGATCATCCGGCGCTCGCACCGCTGGTCGAGCCGATCCTGGCGCACGTGCGCGCGGGCTTGCGCGAGTGGCGCCAGGAAGTGGTCATCGAACATGCCGCCGGTGAGCGGCGCGTCCTCATGTTGCGCGGTGCCGAGCTTGCGCCGGCCCTGGGTGACGACGCTGGCGTGGTCGCTGTATTCGACGATCTGACCCTGCTCAATCGCGCCCAGCGCGATGCCGCCTGGGCAGAAGTCGCACGCCGGCTTGCGCACGAGGTGAAGAATCCGCTGACCCCGATCCAGCTGGCGGCCGAACGCCTGCGCCGCCGCTTCATCGGCCGCCTGCCGCCGGAAGAAACCGAACTGCTCGATCGCGCCACGCGCACGATCGTCAGCCAGGTCGAGGCGCTCAAGGCCCTGGTCAATGCGTTCGGCGACTACGCGCGGCCACCGCAGATCATGGCGCGTCCGCTGCTGCTGCATGCGCTGGTCGGCGAGGTACTGGATCTTTACGAGAACGATCAGCGCATCCAGCTCACGCGCAACTTCGCGCCGGCCGATCCGGCCCTGCGCGCCGATGCCGGCCGCCTGCGCCAGTTGCTGCACAACCTGCTGAAGAATTCGCTGGAAGCGATCGGTGATTCGCGCAAGCCGCATGTCGAGGTAAGCACACGGGAAGTCCAGGACAACGGTCGCACGTGGATCGAGTTGACGGTTGCCGACAACGGTCCCGGCCTGCCCGAAGGCTTCGACGAGCGCTGGTTCGAGCCCTACACCACGAGCAAGGCGCGCGGCACCGGTCTGGGGCTGGCGGTTGCCAAGAAGATAGCCGAGGAACACGGCGGCAGCATTCGCGCCGAGAACCGCCCGAGCGGCGGCGCGGTGTTTACCCTGAGGCTGCCGCGGGACAGCGCATGAATTTCGACGCGGGGAGGCGCGCAGCGCGGGAGCGCGGGGAGTTCTGGCTGTTGCTGCTGCTGGCGCTTTTGGTGCTCGGCGCGGGGATCGGCCTGCGCGATCCGTGGCCGGCCGACGAGCCTCGTTTCGCCCTGGTCGCCAGGCAAATGGTGGAAAGCGGCGACTGGCTGATCCCGCATCGCGGCGGCGAGCTGTATGCCGACAAGCCGCCGCTGTTCATGGCGCTGCAGGCGCTAGCGTTCGAGTTGACAGGCCACTGGCGCATCGCCTTCCTGCTGCCGTCGCTGCTGGCGGCATTGGGAACTTTGGTACTTGTATACGATCTTGGCCGGCGCTTGTGGAACCGGCGTACGGGAAGATTGGCCGCATGGCTGGTGCTGTTCGCAATCGGCTTCACGTTCCAGGCCAGGCGGGCGCAGATCGATCCTACGGCAACATTTTTCATCGTCCTGGCCGTGTATGGTTTCCTGCGCCATCTGCTGCGCGGGCCGGATTGGCGCTGGTGGGCGATCGGAGGCCTTGCGGCAGGGCTCGGCGTTGTCGCCAAAGGGGTGGGAATCCTGGCGTTTCTGGTGCTGTTGCCGTGGATGTGGCGGCGATGGCGCATGCGCGGAAAAAGCGTTGCCATCGCGGCGGCTGATGCGACTGCCGTTCATGGCGGCGGTTGGCGCTGGCTGCTGGCGCCGCTTCTCTGCCTGCTGGCGATTGCGACATGGCTGCTGCCGATGCTGCTCGCCGTGCGCGCGCATCATGACCCGGCGTATGCCGCCTACGCACACGACCTGCTGTTCAAGCAGACCGCCGAAAGGTACGTGGCGGCCTGGCATCACGAGCAACCGCCGTGGTACTACCTTGAAGTCATTGCACTGCAATGGCTGCCACTGAGCCTGTTTCTGCCCTGGCTGATTCCCGCGTGGTGGCGTCGCCTGCGGCGCGGCGATCAGCGCTACACGCTGTTGCTGGGCCTGGTCGTGCTGATCCTGTTGTTCTTTAGCCTCTCGGCCGGCAAGCGCGAGGTCTACATCCTGCCGGCCTTGCCGATCCTGGCCCTGGCTGCCGCGCCACTGGTGCCGGCCCTGCTGGCGCGCCGGCGCTGGATGCCGAGAACGCTCTGGGCCCTGTGCGCGGCATTCGCGCTGGTCGCCCTGCTCATCGGCGTGAGCGCCTGGACCATCGTGCCGGACTGGGGCATGCGCCAACTCGACAGCCACGATATCGATCGCACGGCAAGTGTCGTCTGGGTATGGCTGACCGCGATCGGAGCGTGCGCCGCAGTCGCCTGCGCGATGGCCGGTCCGCGCCGGCCACTGCTCGCCGGCACGCTCAGTCTGGCCGCGTTCTGGGTATGCGTCGGCATCGGCATCATGCCTGCGCTCAACGATTCCAGTTCGGCCCGCGGCATGATGCGCAGCGTCGGCGAGCGCATCGGTGCGGACGCCGAACTGGGTCTGGTGGGATGGCGCGAGCAGCAGCTATTGCAGGCCGATCGCGCGGTGCAGACCTTCGGTTTCAGCGCCAGTCTCGCCGCGCAGTTGCACGATGCCTTGCGTTGGCAGTCCGAATCAACGCACCGCTGGCTGTTCGTGCAGGCGCAGGCACTGTCAGGTTGCCCACCGCGAGCGGATGCCATCGACCTAGGCGTGGGCAACCGGCGCGAGTGGCTGTTGTTACCGTTCCGGGACGGTTGGCAATGCCCCGTCGCGGCTGCTACCGAGCGCTAGGTTCACGGCGCGCCAATGATCGATCACGGCAGCGGCGCCGATATCGTCGACCCGACAGGATGGGCTGCCGCCGCCAACGATGCGTACCGCACCGGGCCCGAGCGGTCGCCACAGCTCGATCGGCGCGGCGCCGAACAACACGACCAGCGGACAGCCCAGCGCCGCGGCAGCATGCGCCGGCCCGGTATCGACCGATATCATGCTGTGGGCGCGCTCGAGCATCGCGATCAGGCGCGGCACGGGCAATTCGCGCGACAGATTCAGTACTCGGTGATCCGCGCAGCCATGCCGGATAGCCTCGAGCACGGAGTACTCCAGCCGCGACCCGCAAAGCGCGACACGCCCGTCCGGGTGTGCGTCCAGCACCGCCTGTGCGACTTGCGCCCAACGTTCGGGCGGCCAGAATTTGTTCTGCTGCAGCGTGCCCAGCTTGCCACGCTTGTGCGTGCGCTTGTTGCCGGGCTGAAACAGGATCAGCGGCCCATCGATCCGCTGTTGCCGCATCCAGCGCTCAAGCTCGGCACGCTGCCCCGCATCCACGGGCAGACGCGGAAAACGGTATTGGGTCGGATCGGCGACGGGATGTGTTGCCCCATGCCGCGGCGGATCACGCATTCCGACTTCGATCCACAGGTCGGGCCAGGTTCCGAGCGTTGCGGCTTTTTCCGGCGGACGCGCAAGGCAATCGATGACGTCGTCGGCGTCCACGCCGGCGCGCGAGAGCAGTTCGCGGATTTTGTCACCGACGTCGCACAGATATACCGGCCCGCGGCCGCGTTGCCGCAACCAGCGCACGGCGGCCCACTGGCTGGGACACAGCGCAAACGGCGTATTGCGGCTGGTCAGCAGCTGGATCCGGCCCAGCTCCGGCATGGCGCCCAGCAGCGGTACGGTCCATGCTCCCGCGCTCAGCAGATCCACCGGTCGGCCATGGCGCGCGGCAAGCAGACGAATCAGCGGCGTCAGCAGGACCATGTCGCCAAAGGCTCCGCAGCGTACGATCAGCGGCGCCGCGTTCATCGCACCACCGCGTCCATCGCGGACCGCGCATACGCGAGCCGTGGCGGCTTGCCCAAGTTGCACGCTGCGGCGATGGAAAATACCGACATTCCCACTCCGTTGGCTTGGTCCGTTGATCTGGCGCAACTTGGTGTACGCTGCGCGGCCGGCACCGCAAGCGAGCATCACGCGGGGCGCGCAGCAAACCACGAGTCATGGCCAGCGTCAACCGGGCTGCACGCGACGCCGGCGAGGGTTTCGGCCACCCGGTTCGCGTGCGTGCTGAGTTACCGTGCCGCGGTATTGCGGCGGACGCCGGCGAGAACAAGGAAAGCTCCATGTCGCACGACGCAGTGAAGCAACGTACATATCTGGACATCATTAGCTGACGCCATGAGCCGCATCAATCTCATCGCCTGGGACAATGGCTTCGGTCTGACCCGCAATCTGCGCCTGCTCGGCGAAGCGCTCACGGCGGGCGGACACGAAGTCAGCGTGAGCGCGATCCGTCGCGGCAAGCTGCACAAGATCCTCGGGCCGCTGAAGGCGCGCCTGCGGGTTTTCTGGCATCGCGCGCGCGGTGCGGATCCGCGCGAGTACGATGTAAACCTGATGCTCGAACACGTGCGCCCGGAATTTTTTCCGCTCGCGCGCCACAACGTGTTGATGCCGCATCCGGAGTGGTTCATCGAACGCGATCGCGCCGCGTTCGCCGGCATCGACCGCGTGTTTGCGCTTACCCATCATGCGGTGCCGATTTTCCAGCGTCTGGGCGCACCGGTCGACTTTGTTGGCTTCACCAGCGAGGACCGCTTCGACCCCGGCGTGCCGCGCGAACGTGCCTTTTTCCATCTCGCCGGCCGCAGTGCGAACAAGGGTACCGAGCCGTTGCTCGCGCTGTGGCGCAGGCATCCGCAGTGGCCGCTGCTGACCGTGGTACAGAACCCCCGCGTCGCCAAGCCAGGGCCGCTGGCAGCCAACATCCGCCACCTGGTCGATTATCTTGACGATGCGGAACTCAAGCGATTGCAGAACGCGCACCGCTTCCATCTGTGCCCGTCCGAAACCGAGGGCTTCGGCCACTATCTGGTCGAGGCCATGAGCATCGGGGCCATCACGATCACGGTGGACGCGGCGCCGATGAACGAGATGGTGACGTCCGGGCGCGGCGTGGGCGTCCCCGTGGCACGCACCGGCACACAGAATCTTGCGATCACGAATTTTTTCGACGAGGCAGCCATGGTGGCGGCCATCGAGCGTGCTATCGCGATGGACGACGCGGAGCTCGAGCGCATCGGTGCGGCCGCGTGCGCGTGGTTCCATTCCAACGATCGAGATTTCCGCCAGCGCATCAATGCCGCCGTCGCGGCGCTGGGCTAGGGTTTCTGGCCGCGGTTCAGCAGCCACAGCCGGATGAACTTCTGGCGCACGTAGTTCGCTTCGACATAGGCATAAATCAGGCCGCGCCAGCCGTCGAGAAAGCCCAGGCGCAGCAGATAACCGCGCACGAAACGCCAAAAGGGATTAAGCACGATATTCCACAAATGCGCACGGCGACCGCGTGCATGCTGGTGCTCCGCCATCAATCCGGCATAGCGATCCAGGCGCCCGATCTGGTCGGACAGCGAGCGATAGGCGTGATGCTCAAGGTCGGCGGCCAAGGTTGCCACCACGCCATCGACGCTGGCGTGCTCGTGGATCTCGCGTTCGCCGCGCCAGCCGCCGCGACGGCGATCGAACAGCCGCATCACGCGATCCGGATACGCATTGCCATGGCGCAGGAAGGCGCCGAAGTATTCGGTCGCCCGCGCGAAGCGATAGCCCGCGGCCACGGCGAATCCGCTGTCGCGCGCGGCTTCGATCGCAGCGCGCAAGGCCGGCGTCACGCGCTCGTCGGCATCCAGGCACAGCACCCAGTCATGCTGCGCGGAATCGACGGCGAATTGCTTCTGCGTGCGATAGCCACCGAAGTCGCGGACCAACACGCGCGCGCCCTTGGCGCTGGCCAGCTCCCGTGTGGCATCGCTCGAGCCCGAATCCACCACCACGAGCTCGTCGCAGAACGCGAGCGACGCCAGGCAGGCCTCGATGCGGTCGGCCTCGTTCAAGGTGATGATGCAGGCTGAAATCAGTGCGCGTGTTGGACTGGACATGGCCGGCGCAGATTAGCCGAGCGCAGGCACGTCGGTCGATGGCGTGGCAAAAATCGATACCCGGGGGCACATGGTGCCGGGGTTTGCTAACATCGGCGCGGCGGTGGCCGATCGCTGATATTCGGTCGCGGGGCAATGCCTCCCGGATCTTTTCATGCGCGACAACGATATTCCGGTAAAAACTGCGGCAGGGCAGCAGGAAATCGGCCTCAAGCAGCGCAAATTGACGCCGCGCGCGCGGTCGTTGCTGATCATGATCCACGGCGCGGAAACCGTCACCGAATTGACGCGCAGCATGCGTTCCCTGGGCGACGTCGGCGCGATTCTCGACGAGCTGGCAGCCCTCGGCCTGGTTACCGCATTTGGCGGCGGTGGCGGCCTTGTGCGGGCACGTATTGAGGTCCCCGCCGCGGACGCGGCTCCGCCCGTGCAGCAGGTCAAGCAGTTGCTGAACGAAACTGTCGTCGCTTCGCTGGGCGTGCTCGGCGGGCTCACTGCTTTCCGCTTCACCCTGAAACTGGAGCATTGCTACAGCGCGGACGAATTGCGCGGCCTGTTCCCCGAATTCCAGCGTATCGTGGGCAAGGCGAAAAGCGTGGAATTTGCCGAGAAGATCCTGGGCCGCGCGCAAAGTCTGCTGGCGCAGGGTTGATAAGGCCCGACGACTCCGCCTGGTTGAAACGCGGCAATTCCCGACAGTTTCACACCCACATCCGCCAAAGGCTTTGGGTTATGCTTGTCGTCTCATTTTCGCCACAGGTGCGGCATGGCAAGCGGAACTATCCTGGTGGTCGACGACGAGCCGGATATTCGCTCGACGGTCAAGGAAATCCTTGAGGATGAAGGCTACGAAGTAATGCTGGCCGCATCGGCGGCGGCGGCGCGCGAGGCACGCCAGCGCGTGCGTCCGGACGTGGTCCTGCTCGATATCTGGATGCCGGATCTGGACGGCATCAGCCTGCTGCGCGAATGGGCCAGCGCCGGCGCGCTGTCGTGCCCGGTGATCATGATGTCCGGTCACGGCACGGTCGAGACCGCGGTCGAGGCCACGCGCCTGGGCGCCTGGGATTTTGTGGAGAAACCCATTTCCCTGGCCAAGCTGCTGTTGACGATCGAACGCGCCCGCGAGGCCGGTCGGCTCAAGCGCGAGAACGAAGGCCTGCGCCAGCATCTGGCGTTGCCATTGGAGCCGGTCGGCAGCAGCAAGGCCATGACGGCGCTGCGTACACAAATGGAAAAGCTGGCGCAGCACGATACCTGGATCCTGATTCAGGGCGAGCCCGGCACCGGCAAGGAATCCTATGCGCGCTGGCTGCACGAGCATGGTCCACGCCGCGATCGCCCCTTCATCGCGGTCGCGCCGGGCAGCATTCCGCGCGAGCATCTGGTCGCGGCGCTGTTCGGCGTCGAGAATGCCGACGGCATCCAGCACGGCCTGCTTGAGCAGGCCAATGGCGGCACCCTGTTCCTCGACGAGGTCGCCGAGCTTGATGCCGAGTTGCAGCAACGCCTGGCCAGCGTGCTGCAGCGGCGTGCGCTGGTGCGCAGTGGCGGACGCGGCCCGGCGGCACTGGATCTGCGCGTGATTGCGGCCACGGCACAGAATCTGGAAGCGTTGATCCGCGCCGGACGTTTCCGCGAGGAGCTCTACTATCTGCTCAACGTGGTGCCGCTGACGGTGCCCCCATTGCGCGAGCGCAGCGAGGACATTCCCGAGTTGCTGCGCTTGTACGGCGACTTCTTCGCCAATCGCGACAAGCTGCCATACCGGCATTTCCCGATCGCGGTGCAGAACCGGCTGCGCAACTACATCTGGCCCGGCAACGTGCGCGAGCTGCGCAATCTGGTGCAGCGCCTGCTGGTAATGGGCAACGCCGCCGAAGTCGACCCGAGCGAAGTCGAAGCCGCGTTTGGCGGTACGAGCGCCGCGGCACCGCCCATCGACGCGACGGATATCGATTTCGACCTGCCATTGCGCGAGGCGCGCGAGCAGTTCGAGCGCACGTATCTGTTGCGCCAGTTGCAGCAGGCCGGCGGCAGCGTCGGCCGGCTGGCGAAGGCGGTTGGCATGGAGCGGACACATTTGTATCGCAAGCTGCGCGACCTGGGCGTCGACGTCAAAACGGTGGCACGCGAAGAATAGGCAGGGCTGAACTTCATGCTGCTGCGCGAGTCACAAGGCGCATCGAGCGGCCGCCGGCGGCAACGCAGTAGCCGGCATAAGACAAATTCCACAAGTGGAAAGGATCCGAGATGAGCGTAAAGAACAAGGTCGCACTGATCACCGGCGCCGCCAGCGGCATTGGCAAGCGCATCGCCGAAGTACTGGCCGACAACGGCGCACATATCGCCATCGCCGATATCAACCAGGCCGCGGCGCAAGCCGCCGCGGACGAGATCAAGGCGCGCGGAGTCAAGGGGACCGCCGTAGTCATGGATGTCACCGACGAAGCAGCGGTCGAAGCCGGTGTCGACAAGACGGTCAAGGATCTGGGCAGTGTGGATATCCTGGTCTCCAACGCCGGCATCCAGATCGTCAATCCGATCGAGAACTTCGCCTATTCGGACTGGAAGAAGCTGATGGCGATCCATGTCGATGGCGCATTCCTGACCACGCGCGCGTGCCTGCGGCGCATGTATGCGGCGGGCAACGGCGGCTCGGTCATCTACATGGGTTCGGTGCATTCGAAAGAGGCGTCGAAGCTCAAGGCGCCGTACGTCGCGGCCAAGCACGCGCTGATCGGCCTGGCCAAGGTCGTGGCCAAGGAAGGTGCGGCGCACAAGGTGCGCGCCAATGTCATCTGCCCCGGTTTCGTGCGCACGCCGCTGGTGGAAAAGCAGATTCCCGAGCAGGCGAAGGAACTCGGCATTTCCGAAGCCGATGTGATCAAGAACATCATGCTCAAGGATACGGTGGACGGCGAATTCACGACGGTGGATGACGTCGCCGCCTGTGCGCTGTTCTTCGCCGGTTTCGGCAGCAATGCGCTGACCGGGCAGTCGATCGTCGTCAGCCACGGCTGGTTCATGCAGTGACGATCCGGCGGCGCCGCGGCGAGAGCAAGCTGCGGCCACCCGCGGCGCGTGCCGGCAACGGAAAATCCTCGGCAAGCGCATCCCCGGGCAAGTCGCTAAAACTGCCGGCCACGGCAGCGCGCGATTTTGAAACGGTGGTGCTGGTGCTGCAAGGCGGTGGCGCGCTCGGTGCCTACCAATGCGGCGTCTACGAAGGCTTGCATGACGCGGGCATCCAGCCGGACTGGTTTGCCGGCATCTCGATCGGCGCGATCAACGCAGCGATCCTGGCCGGCAACGCGCCCGATCGGCGCGTGGCCCGACTGCGCGAATTCTGGACGCGCATCTCGACCCCGGCGCTTCCGGCGCCGAAATTTGCCTTCGACTGGCACCGGCAATGGCTCGATTCGCTGCCGAAATCCGGTGTGCTGAGTTCCTGGGCCAGCGCGGTCGATGCGTGGACGGCGCTGTTGCACGGTCAATCCGGTTTCTTCGTGCCGCGCTTGCCGCCGCCATTTGCGGCAACGGCCGGCACCGCGGCGGCCACGAGCTTCTATAGCGCCGCACCGCTCCGGCAGACGCTTGAAGAATTCGTCGACTTCGATCGCATCAATCAGGGGTCGTTGCGATTTTCCGTCGGCGCCGTCAACGTGCGCAGCGGCAACTTTGCATACTTCGACAACCGCAAGACGAAGATTCGGGTCGAGCATGTTCTCGCCTCGGCGGCGCTGCCGCCGGCGTTCGCGTCGGTCGAGATCGATGGCGATTTCTACTGGGATGGCGGCGTGGTTTCCAACACCCCGCTCGAATACGTCATCGGCGAAGTGCCGCGCCGCGACACACTGGCGATGCAGGTGGACCTGTGGAGCGCGCGCGGCGCGCTGCCGCGCACCCTGGGCGATGTGTTCGAACGGCAAAAGGACATCCAGTATTCCAGCCGCACGCGCGCCGGCACCGACGACGTCGCCGAGCACCAGCGCCAGCGCCTGGCGCTGGGCAAGCTGATCGAACTATTGCCCGGCCGGCGTCTGCCGCCGGCACTCGCGCGGGCCTTCGAAGCCCTGACCTGCACGAAGGTGCTCGACGTCGTGCACCTGATCTACCAGGCCAAGTCGTATGAGGAAGAGTACAAGGACTACGCATTCGGGCCGCTTACGATGGCGGAACACTGGAGCGCGGGCTTGAACGACATGCAGCGCACCCTGTCGCATCCGGAGTATTTCGCGCTGCCATCGCGCGGTGTGGGTGTCGTCACCCACGACGTGCATCGGCTGAAAAAATGACGGCACAGGATCCGATCGCACGTCTGCGCAGCCTGTGCGGCGGCGCGCGCGACGGCGCCCTGCTCCGCGTCTCGCTGGCCAACGCGCTGCTGGCCCAGGGCGATGCGACCGCGGCGGCGATCGAACTGCGCCGCGCCGTGGAGTTCGACCCCGGCTACTCGGCCGCGTGGAAGATGCTCGGCAACGCGCTCAACGAAAACGGCGATGCGGAAGCGGCGGTCGCGGCCTATCGCAACGGCATCGCCGCAGCTGTCAGACGCGGCGACAAGCAGGCGGAAAAGGAAATGGGCGTATTCCTGCGGCGCTTGCTGAAACGCGCCGGCGGCGATGCCTGATTGACGCGATCAATAAATCCGCCTGGGCGGTTCGCCCTGTGGCCGGATCGAATAACGCTTGTATGACCACTGGTATTGATCGGGCGCAATGCGCACGCAGTTTTCCACGCCGCGGTTGAGCGCCGCAACTGCCGTCGGCAGATCCGCCGCTGCAATTTCTTCCGGCGCGGGCAGGATATGGATTCGGTAGCCGCTGCCGCGCGGCAGGCGTTCGGCGAAGGCGAACAATACCTGCGCACCCGTGCGCTGGGCCAGACGCGGCAGCAGGACCATGGTCAGTGCCGGCGTGTCGAAGAACGGCGCGAATTCGCCTTCGCCCCGGCGCGGCTGCTGGTCCGGCAGGATGCCGACCACACCGCCTGCGTTGAGGCGCTTGTAGAGCTTGCGTACGCCGGCGCCGTCCGCGCGCACCTGTTCTGCCGCCAGTGTGCCGCGGGCCTTCAGCAGCAGGGGTTCAAGTGCGGTCTGGCGTGGCGGCCGGTAGACGATGGCGATCGGAGTGCGGCTGCATAGCCAGAAATTCAGCAGCTCCCAGCAGCCAAGATGCGGCGCGGCGATGATCACTCCGCGCTCCGTCGTCAGGGCCTTGTCGAACAACTCGAGGCCGCGCACTTCGCGCACCAGTGCCAGCGTGGCCGCCGGGTCGCCGCGCCAGATCCGCGCGACTTCGAGCAAGGCCTTGCCCGATTCGATCAGCGAGCGGCGCAACAGGGTCTGTCGTGTTTCGTCGCTGATCTGCGTTAATGCCAGTGACAGGGTCACTTGTGCGCGTCGGCGCGGCGTTCCGTGCAGGCACCAGACGAGCCAGCCGAAGGCCGCACCGATGTCGTGCAGCCAGCGCAGCGGCAGGTGGCCGGTGATTCGCAGCACTTGATGGAGGATGGCGATGTACCAGCGCACGGGACGGATTCAGGTGATTGGGTCAAAAGCGTGGATTGTAGTCGCTGGCGATTGACCTTGAGTGCCGCGCTGCGCAGTATCGGATGCCGACACCGATGATTCCGGTCCCGAATGATTGCCCTGATCCAGCGAGTGCGCGAGGCGCGTGTGGATGTCGATGGCGAGACCGTCGGCCGCATCGGCGCGGGTCTGCTTGCCTTGGTTGCCGTGCAGCCCGCCGATGGCGAAGCACAGACGCAGCGTCTGCTCGAACGCCTGCTCGGTTATCGCGTGTTTGCCGACACGCAGGGCCGCATGAACCGTTCGCTGGCCGATACCCACGGCGGCCTGTTGCTGGTTCCGCAATTCACCCTGGCCGCGGACACGCGCAGCGGGATGCGGCCCAGCTTCACCACGGCCGCGACACCGGAAGCCGGCCGGCGCTGGTTCGAGCGCCTGGTCGAATTGGCGCGAATTCGCCACGCGCCCGTGGAAATCGGCCGCTTCGGCACCCATATGGAAGTGGCGCTGATCAACGATGGGCCGGTGACCTTCTGGCTCGAGGCGTAGCAAGCCCCCGAAAATCCCGGCGAACCGCACAAGAACGCCGTTCTTGACACCCTGCCTATAATCTACAGTCTTTGTCCGATTAAAAGTTCCCATGGCTATCGAACCGGCAATCCAGCAACAGCAATCCGAAATCAAGACCCTCATCATCAAGGGCAAGGAACAGGGCTACCTGACCTATGCCGAAGTCAACGATCACCTGCCCGACGACATTGTCGATCCGGAACAGATCGAAGACATCATCGGCATGATCAACGACATGGGCATCGAGGTGCACGAAGTTGCGCCCGATACCGAGACCCTGCTGCCCGAGACGCCGGTTGCCACCGACGACGAGACTGCGACCGAGGAAGCTGTCGCCGTGCTGTCGGCGGTCGATGCCGAAGTGGGCCGCACGACCGATCCCGTGCGCATGTACATGCGCGAGATGGGCACGGTGGAGCTGCTCACGCGCGAAGGCGAAATCGCGATCGCCAAACGCATCGAGGAAGGCCTGAACCAGGTCCAGAACTCGCTCGCCAATTTTCCGTGGTCGATCCAGCTGCTGATCGAGGAATACGACCAGCACACCGAGGGCAAGAAGCGTCTGTCCGAAGTGTTGACCGGCTTCCTCGATATCGAGGTGCCGGGACTGGAAGTCATCACCGAGCAGATGCTGGAAGCGGCAGAAGTCGATCCCGCCGCCGTCAAGGCGGACGATGAGGAAACGGCCGAGGGTGCGGAGGAAGCCGGCCCCGGCGAAACCGGCCCCGACCCGATTGAGGTCACGCGCCGCATGGAGGAATTGCGCACGCTGTACGGCAAGTTCCAGCGCGCCGGCGAGAAGCATGGCCTCGGCGACAAGAAGGCGCAGAAGTTGCGCGACCAGATGGCCGAGGCGTTCCTCAAGCTCAAGCTGCCGTCGATCATGATCGACAGCTTCGTGCGCAAGTTGCGCGACGTCGTCAACAACATCCGCGCGCATGAGCGCGTGATCATGGACATCTGCATCAAGCAGGCGAAGATGCCGCGCAAGGATTTCCTCAAGGCCTTCCCCGCACACGAAATCCATCTGGGTTTCGCCGACGAGGTGATCCGCAAGAAGCAGAAGTGGTCGTCGTCGATCCGCGCGCACAAGGACGAGATCCTGGCCGAGCAGGAAAAGCTCATCGCGCTGGAAAAGACCCTGTTCCTGTCGCTGGCCGACATCAAGGAAATCAACCGCGCCATGTCGATCGGCGAGGCCAAGGCCCGCCGCGCGAAAAAGGAAATGGTCGAGGCCAACCTGCGCCTGGTCATCTCGATTGCGAAAAAGTATACCAATCGCGGCCTGCAGTTCCTCGATCTGATCCAGGAAGGCAACATCGGACTGATGAAGGCCGTGGACAAGTTCGAATACCGCCGCGGCTACAAGTTCAGTACCTACGCGACATGGTGGATCCGCCAGGCAATCACGCGCAGCATCGCTGATCAGGCCAGGACCATCCGCATCCCGGTGCACATGATCGAGACGATCAACAAGCTCAATCGCATCTCGCGCCAGATGCTGCAGGAGATGGGCCGCGAGCCGACGCCGGAAGAACTGGCGGTGAAGATGGAAATGCCCGAGGACAAGATCCGCAAGGTACTCAAGATCGCCAAGGAACCGATCTCGATGGAGACCCCGATCGGCGACGACGAGGATTCGCATCTGGGCGATTTCATCGAAGACACCAATGTCGAGTCGCCGGTCGAAGCCGCCACCGGCACCGGCCTCACCGAAACCGTGCGCGACGTGCTCGGCGGCCTCACGCCGCGCGAAGCGAAAGTGCTGCGCATGCGCTTCGGCATCGACATGAACACCGACCATACCCTGGAAGAAGTCGGCAAGCAGTTCGATGTCACCCGCGAGCGCATCCGCCAGATCGAAGCCAAGGCCCTGCGCAAGCTGCGTCATCCGAGCCGCTCGGAGCAGCTGCGCTCGTTCCTCGATCTGGAATAAGTCAGGCGACGCCGAAAAAAAGACGCCCGCGCCTGCGGGCGTTTTCGTCAGAGCCGCCAGCGGCTACACTTCAACCACGATGGGCCTGTAGCACAACGGTTAGTGCAGGAGACTCATAATCTCTTGGTTGCAGGTTCGAGTCCTGCCGGGCCCACGATTTCTTAGCCAACTTTCCCCATGCGCATTGAAGGAAAACCCGACCACTTTGCCGACGGTTCCCTCGACGGACGAACATAGGCGGTGCGATTTGATAGCAGGGGATCTGCGGCCCTAACCGATAGCCCCGAGCGCAGCGACGAGTGCCCGTACATGCTCGACATCGCTGCGCAGTTCACCCGCATCCATGCCCGAGCCGGCAAATGCCGCATGGCGCATGGTCGAGTGCAGAATGCGTTTCGCCGACGCATGGAACTCGCACGCGCGGGTTGCCCTGCGCAGCGCCGCAATATTGTGCTCGTCGATGCCGGCACCGGGCATCACCGCGATGCGGCCGGCGGCTTGCGTGATAAGCGCCGAGATCTGGTCGGCACCGGCGACTGCGTTCGTTTGCGCGCCCGATGTCAGGATGCGTTCGCAGCCTAGCGCCACCGCATCTTCGAGCGCCTGGCGCGGGTCTCTGGTGAGATCGAACGCGCGATGAAAGGTGATGCCCAACTTGCCGGCCGCGGCGATCAATACCCGGCAGCGCACTTGATCGATGCAGCCGTCCGCATCAAGCACGCCGATCACGACGCCGTCGCAGCCAATCGCTTTCGAGGTTTCGATGTCGCGCAACATCGTCTCGCATTCGAGATCGGTGTAGAGAAAGTCTCCGGCACGCGGACGGATCAGCACGTAAACCGGAATCCGCAAACGATCGCGCGCCATCACGATCTGCGCGCGCGATGGCGTCAGGCCGCCGAGTTCGAGTGCGCTGCAAAGCTCGATGCGGTCGGCTCCGCCATCCTGGGCAGCGAGCGCAGATGCGACGGAATTGGCTGCGATTTCGAGCAGGCAAGTATCAGCCATGTTCAATAGACGCTTTCTGCCGGGCGCAGCGCGTCCTGTTTGCTCGCGTCACAAATCGCGTAGTTGAAGCCCTTCTGCAGCGCGAACGCGCCGACGTCGCCGTGGCGATCGAGAGCGAGAAATCCGACCTGGATTTCCCTGGCGCTTTTCGGCTTGCGCCTGACGATACGCATTACCGCTTCGCGACAGGCCTCGCGCGGCGAGCGACCCTGGCGCATCAGTTCAACGACGAGAAAACTTCCGGCAATGCGGATCACTTCCTCACCGACGCCGGTCGAGGTCGCCGCGCCGACCTCGTTGTCGACATACAAGCCAGCGCCGATGATCGGACTATCGCCGACGCGGCCGCGGAGCTTCCATGCCATGCCGCTCGTCGTGCACGCGCCCGCCATGTTGCCGTGAGCGTCCAGCGCGAGCATGCCGAGCGTGTCGTGATTGTTTTTGCCTCCCGGCATGTCACCGGGTCTTGCGCCATAGTTCTTGACTTCGCCGTTGACTGCCGGCGCGTACTGCGCCTTCTTCAACCATTCTTGCCACGCTTGCTCGGATTCGGTCGTCAGCAATTCTTCGCGTGTGAAACCCTGTTCGAGCGCGAACTGCAGCGCACCGTCGCCGGCCAGCAGCACATGCGGGGTTTTTTCCATCACCGCGCGCGCCACCGAAATCGGATGCGCGATATGTTCAAGCGCGGCGACCGCTCCGCAACTGCCATCGCCGTCCATGATGCTAGCGTCGAGCGATACGTGTCCGTCGCGATCAGGATAGCCGGCGCGACCAACGCTGTGATTTTTCAAATCCGCTTCCGGCACCCGTGCGCCGGCTTCGACCGCATCGAGCGCGCGCCCGTCAACACCAAGCAGCGCCCATGCAGCGCGGTTTGCTGCAACGCCGAAGTCCCAGGTCGACACCACGCGCGGCGCGATCGCTTTGGCGCCACGCGCAGTCGCCGCGGCTGCAGACGCCCCCAGGGCCAGGGCCGGCACCCCGCGCAAAGCCGCAGTCAGGAAACCTCTGCGATCAGTCATGCTTGTCCCCGGGTGTTGAGATACGGAAATGGGCGATCATTTCTGCAGACGTGGTTGGTGCGCCGGTGGGCAATCCAGGCGCAGAAACCCTGGACGGGTGCCCAGCGGAATCGCTTGCGTCGAAATGCATCGTCTGAACCTCCGAGTCTGCTCGCGCTGACAGTATGGCTACAAATTCTCTCATCCGTCGTTCCTTCCCATGCCGCCGCTCCGGTAGCGTCAATCGCTTCGACGCTCGTCCGTGGAGGCCAACGAGTTTAGGCATTGTGGCATTGTCAGGCAGCCCAAGCCGGCGGATCGTTCGATGGGGTCTGATTTGGCCATGGAAGGTTGCGGGGGTTCGCGCGAACGGCCAAATTCTGCTGCACGCGGCGGGTAAACTTTGTTTCGACGCTTAGCCGTGCGTTGTTGAGGCACGCCAGTTCGCATGGTTTGCCGTACAGCCCAGATGCGTCCTGCATTCACTGCCTGTTATGCCTGTTATTGTGATCGTGCTGACTTGCCGCGATTGCCGGGCCGGCGCGGGCCGCCGATGACATCGAACGCTCGAGGCAATCTTTGTCCGCAATGTAATCCTTGATCGACTTGTTCCGACGGCGAAGTAGCAGATTCTCGTCCCTGCCGGGCCGCTTCGGGTAGGCGCAGTGAATCAAGCGATCTTTAACGTGCAGAAGGGGCTGCCCGCTTAAGGAGAGCCCCGGAGGATTCGACCGAAGTATGGAAATAGCTTCGCCAGACTGACGCGTCCTCGCCACTGTCAGTCGCGGGAACCGGACTTTGGAGTGGTTCCACTAGCGCGGCCGGACCAGCGAGTCCGTGACGACCCAGGCGACACCGATGAGGGCCAGATTCAGGACGTTCTCACTCCAGATCCAATGGTTGGATGGGTCGGCCAGGAGCATTGGCGCATGCACCAGCAGCGTGAATGACACGTACATGGCGGTCAGCAGGATCGCGGCAAGGCGGGTGCACACCCCCGTCAGGATCGCAACGCCCGCCGCGATGTGCCCAAGCCCGGTCGCATAAGCCCAGAACTCCTGCGTCGGCGGCAGCCATTTGGGCACCAGCGGGGCGGTGAGATTCATATAGAAAAAATGCGCTCCGCCGAATAACAGCGCACAAACTCCGAACACCAGTTGGCCCAGGCGCGTGAGGCGTTCGGCCGAGGCCGCATCGATCCTGGTGCTGGCGGCATAGACGATCAGGCCCCCCGCTGCGATCGCGAGCTGCTCGGCGATGCCGCTGTAGGTGCCGAACTCGGCGTAATGGGCGAGCACCACGCGGCCGTTCATCATGATGACGACTATGAGTGCATAATAGGCGGTGAGAGCCGCGGCGCCCCAGGCTGCGGTCCGACGCCACTGGACCGCTGCGCCAGCGACAAGCATGAACGCAGCGGCGGCATAGGCGAGGGCGGTGCGGTCCGGAAAGTCCTTGGGCACCGGCTGTCCGGGGTCGAAGTCTCCCCACGCCAGGCAGACCATGGCCATCGCCATCACGCCCAGGCCGTAGACGCGCCAGCCGAAGACCATCTTGTTTTTTCTCGCGGTCATGGTTTTTTCACCTTCAATTGCGAACGCGCAACCAGGGCAATGATCGGGCCGAACCATACCCTGGACGTAACCACGGCCATCTCCGACGCAGATTGTGGGCAAAAGGGATAGGTCGATCGCATGCAAGGTTATTTGCTGCTTGCAATCAATGAACAAGGGCGGTGTGCATGGAGATGCCGGGCCACCAAGGTCCACTCCGATGCACCCGCTCGCTCGGCTCGACGGTTACGCGAAATCCGCACAAAAACTCGATTTGTCGTCTCGTCGGTAGTGCCCGGGGAACCTTCAGCCGCAAATCGGAATGGGCCCCTGCAGGCGGCGCTGTGTGCGCCAGCGTACCGAAGTCAGCCGCCCTATCGCGTATCTATGACTGCAGGCATCGACCATCCATGCAGGCAAAAGCACCATGAATATGCAACTCAGTCTCGCCCCGATTATTGCCCTGCTCGCAGGAATTCTCATCCTGGTGCAGCCACGGTTGTTGAACTACATCGTTGCGATCTATCTCATTGTCATCGGGCTGCTCGGTTTGTTCGGCGGCGTCGGCGGCCTGCACCTGCACTGAGCGCGGCGACGGCAGCGCTGGAGTACTCGTCGGATATTGAAAAGGAGAAGGCAAATGTCGCTTGGAACCATCCTGCTGATCGTGCTCGTACTCATGCTGATCGGCGCAATTCCCCGCTGGGGCCACAGCCGATCCTGGGGTTACGGTCCGAGTGGCGGATTGGGCCTGGTCCTGATCATCGTCCTGGTCCTGGTCCTGATGGGCAGGATCTGAGATCGATCGAAACAGCAGCGCACTCGTCGAACTGGCTACGGCGCCGAATGCAATCCGCGGGATGACGTCCGAAGCGATCCAGGATCAGCGGCGCCGGACCGCGGTTTCCTCGCTCGAAGCGGTGCACGCGTTTTCAGTTTCGCAAGGTGATGGACGGATACGATCCGCAGCCAAGTCGCTGGACGTGAGGGGTTCCGAGTTGGCTGCGCTGCTGGCGGCGGAGCTGATCCGAACCGGAATGTGGTTCCCGGATTTCCGCTGCGCTGGAGCAAACACGCTCTTTGCATCCAGCATCTTGACGATTTCATCCCGAGTGCGGCCCAGAAAAGCCGAGACGCCGGCATCGGTCCAATGATCGGCAAACAGCAACGCCGATTCCGGCGAGTCCTGCAGACCTACTCGCGTCCGAAACCTGGTATAGGCCAGCCATATGAACTGAGCGGCGACACTGTCGTTCAAATGGTCCGTTCTGACCATGGCGCTCACGCATCAGGATGCATTGGATCGCATGGCGCGTCTGCCAGTCGCAGCAATACCCGCGATGGCCAGCAGCATGCAGAGCACGATCGATAGCCATTCCGAGAGTGTCGGGATGGCTGCGGCGGTGCCGCCAGACAGGGGAGCGCAGCTGGCGACGGTAATTGTATTGGCATCGGTCGTGACCGTCCCCCCAAATGCGAGGGCACTTCCTGTCATGTTTGCAAAATGTCCTATCGTGATACCGGCGTCATCAAGGATATTTCCGACGAACGTCGGCGTGGACGACGATGCAGAATTCGCTCCGAGCGTCGCGGCGCCGACGGGCGCCCAATAGACGTCGGCAGAACAGGCTCCGTTTGCCAGGACAACGGTGGAATCCGCCCCCGTCGTCAGTGCTCCGCCCGGCCGGAAGATATAAACGCCGGCACCATTGAGGGTCACGGTGGTGGATACCGTTACGCTCATTGCGCCACCACTGGAGTAACAGCCGGGGGGGATGGTTCCAGGAGGATTGGTGCCGACAACTATCGAGTCCAGCGCAACCGCACCCGCGCCAAGGGAGGTGCAGACCTGACCGTTCAGGCTCGCCAGGGCCAGGCCTTCATCCACCCCGGTTTGAGGCGGACAAGGCGTGCTCGTGGTGCCGGTGATGTTCAGAGGTGGTGTGGTGGGTCCGGTGGTGAAGCACACGTCGCCGTCGATCGTGGTTTGAGGCGATGTGTTGGCATTGGTAAAGGTATCGGAAACCACGCCGTACGTGCTCGTTGATCCCAGGTTTGGCGCGGTCGCCGCCAACACCGCGCCGTCAGGCAGCAAGCACGCAAATACCGCGAATCCCAAGCCCGCAAGCAGGCCGGAGATATTTTGGCCGGGTCGGAATTTCGCTTTGATGAGCCGCGCCACCAAGTACGGCGATCGAGTCGGGAAAGCAGCGTCAGCGGTCATAGCACGGTACCTGTAGGAACACATGATTGCTTGCCACATCATTCGCATCGGAAGGCGGACCGGACGCTCCTGGCGCTGAGGTAAACCAGCCAGCAAAAAACGTTTGCCTCGTGCCGGAAGAGAATCCGGTCGGACCAAGAGCGGAAAACCTTGGCGCGCGCCGACCGGCAAAGTCGACATCAGCGCGCGGCCCGCAGGTGTCGCTGATGTTTTCCTTCCGCGCATCGCCAACATGCGCCAATCAATCGTTTTCGTCCGTACGGCACCGCACAGAGCGCACGCGAGGATGTGGGAAATACATTCCCGGACACCGCACATTCGGGCGTGCCGACATCGCGCCTTGGGAGCTGCATCGGAGCAGAAATTGCACGAGGACGCATCCTCGCGGCACGACTTAGTGCTTCAAGTCATTGTGAAGCAGGAATTCTTTGCGGGTATCGTCTTTCCGTTGCCGCGCACGTTTTATCGCCGACCTGTTGCGAAGTCATGCGACTTGCAACTTGTGCACGGGCAGGGATCGCATGAACTCGTGTCGCTGCAGGTAGTTTGCAACATGGTGCGGATCGGTGCCCATCACTTCGAGCGAGTAGGCGAATTGAGCGGGAGTGCAACCGCGTGCCATTGCCACTTCGCGCAGTTCTGCAAGAGTGTTCCACACGCGTACCGTTGCAACCGGCTTGCGACCTGAAATGTAGACAGCCATCGTGAATCCCGGTGAGCCGCAGTCCAGCAGACTGCGGAATGGATTCCGA
>JARLJU010000205.1 GCA_031291055.1 Rudaea sp.
CATACAGGCTGTCGCAGGTCCGTCCCCAGATTTTTTCATAGGCGGGACTGACATAGTAAATCTGCGAGCCGTCGAGATTCTGCAGAAAGAAAACGTCGTGGATGTTTTCCGCTATCTGGCGGAAACGCAACTCGCTGGCGCGCAGGCCTTCTTCGGCCTGCCTTTCTGCCGTGACGTCGACATGCATAACGACGGCACCGATCAATGGGTCCCGGGCCAGAGGAACCACGAGCAGCAGGAACCAGCGCTTTTGCGTTGGCGAATGACAGGGATATTCAAGCGAAAAACTCTTTGCCGTGCCATGCAATACCGAACGAATTCCGTCGGCGACCGGCCGCGCCTCGGCAGACCGGGCGCCTCCCGCAACATCGCACGTCTCGAGGTAGCTAAGACCAATGCCCGAGCCCGTCTCCGCAAGCGCATTTGCGTCGGCGAATTGCCGCCACGAGCGGTTCACCGAAACGATGAATCCCTGACTGTCTAGCAAAGCGACATGCGCGGGCAGAGCATTGAGAATGGCAGCCTGCTTCTCGGCCTCGCTGTGGCGCAACTCTTCCTGGGCGCGGCGCAGCAACAGTGTTCGGCCATCACTGTCCGCGACCGTATCGATCTCCCCTGCCGTCAGCTCCTCGAGGCGCTTCTCGGTATTGTGCAGCGCCTCGATCAACGAGGAAATTTCCTCGTTCGCGTCTTTCGGGCTTGTGGATTCTTCGGGCGTCACGTCGCGATGCGCTCCGGTTTCCCTGGTCGATAGCCCAAGCAGCGGCGGCAATCCTCGCGCTTCATGCAACTTCGACTTGCAGATCCAGAGCCTGCAACACCAGCTGCATCTGGTTGAGGGTCCCCACGATCTTGCGCACGGGAGCCGGCACGAGCTTGACCAGTGTGGGCGTCATCAGGATGCCATCGGCCAGCGCACGCCTGGGTTCCTGGAACACGTCGACGACTTCGATCTCGTACCGATCTGGAAGGTATGCGCGGCAAAGCGCGCTGAGGTTCGCAAGTGCGCGCGCGGAATTCTGCGTATCGTCGGCGATATACAATCGGAACTTGAACGCGGCTGCCCGTTTCATAGCGAGTTCACTTCCGCGCCGTCGGCATATCGGCGCCGCGCAATTCCTTCATGTGGGTGCGGCCTCGTGTCAACTCCCTCTTGCGACTCTGTGTGGTGCGTACCAATAGCGCTTTTTCAACCTGCTTGGCCTGGAGTTCCACTTGCAGCGACTTCACCCGCACTTCGAGCTCGGCCTCTTCAGCGTCGAGTTGGACGCGTTTGAGCCTCGCGGCAACTTCCTTGACTTCACTTGCGACGCGCTCGGCGCTTTCCTTCTCCCAGCGCAGCGTGCCCATCAGCACTTCGCCAGCCGCGGTATACGTGTCGGTCAGAGTCACCCCTTCATCGCTCAGGACCAGTTCGCGCACTTGATTCGAATGTGCCGTGCCGCGCGATTTGATGATGGACAAGCCGCGGTTGCGTTCTCCGGCCTGCATCAGATAACTGAGCTGGATCCAGGTGTCTGCGAGCGTCGATATCTGCAGCGACGAGCCGCCATCTGCCGGGCGGGAAATCTCGTCCAGCAAGCTGGTGCAGACAAGCGTGATGCCATTGGCCTTCGACCAGTCGGTCAGCCTTTCCGCCACCCCGTGCGCGCTCGACTCATTGCCGGATTTCGACCACGTGGACATCGGATCGATCACCAGGCAACGCGCATCGTGCTCGGTCGCCAGAGTCTTGATGCGCACCAGATAGGTCTCGGCACTGCCGGTGATGGTGCGGGCAGATACCATGCGCAAGTGCCCACTTTTCAAATAGCGGCCCAGGCGGATTCCAACCGAAGCAAGGTCGCGGACCACTTCGTTTGAATCCGAATCGAAACTGACGAACAAGGTACGCTCGCCGCGACGGCACGCCGCCTGTGCGAACGCCCCGCCCAAAGTTGTCTTGGCCGTGCCGGGGAATCCGGTGATCAGCACGCTCGCGCCGCGGTAATAGCCGCCGCCCAACATGGTATCCAGTCGCGCGACACCGCTGGAGACGCGTTCGTTGCTCACTTTGGCGTTCAAGCGGCCTTGAGTGCGCGTAGCATCGACTTCGAGCCCGCTCACGCCAATCAGGAACGGCGATTCGTTTTCATCGAAGCTGGAACCACGATATTTCTGCACGCGCAGGTTGCGCTGCGACACACCCTGCACGACACCGTGATTGAGAATCACGGCACAATCCACCATGAACTGCATGAACCCGACCGCCTGCTGGCTGACGGAAGTCGTCGCGTCGCCGCCTGCCTTCGAAGTGATAATGGCGGTCAGATCGCGCGCCAGCAGCCACGAATGCAACCTATAGATTTCACGCCGCTTTGCCGCATGGTTGGGCAACAGCGCCAAAATGATGTCCAGGGCATCGAAGACGATGCGTCTCGCGCCCAACTCCTCAATCAGCGCTCCGAGCATGGCAAGCATACCGCCAAGATCGAAATTTCCCGACTGGATAAGGTCCGGCTTTGGCTGGGCGTCCAGAAAGAAAAGTTTTTTCTTCTGCAACTCTGCCAGCTTCCATCCAAAGCCTGCCGCGTTGGCCAGAATGCGCTGCGGCGCTTCTTCAAAAGCAACAAAGACGCCCGGCTCATTGCATTCCTGCGCGCCACACACAAGGAATTGCAATGCGAATATGGTCTTGCCCGAGCCCGGTCCACCCTCCAGCAGCGTCGTGCGTCCATGCGGCAGGCCGCCGCCGGTGATGTCGTCGAATCCAGCGATGCCGGTCGGTGCCTTGGTAGGCACTTTCGCCGTGATGGGTCGGGCAGACTTCATGGGGCTTTCCAGGCGAATATCGATAAGCACAAAAAAACCGGTGGCGCCGAGATGGCAATCGCGCCGCCGAGGTAACCAGCATCTACCTGTTTCCAGCGGCCGTATGTACGCTGGAGTACCAATGCAGCACCATCGCTTGCACACGAACGCAAGCTGCTTTGGCGATCGGCTGGCGCAATGAATCGGTATTTTCCTACGCCGCACGCGTTCATCCGTCCTTGTCTCAGCCGTGCTTTCCGCGAAAATGGCGGCACGACCGCAGGCATGGCGCTGATTGGTGCAGTGCGACTATGGAGCGCGTCGATGCTGGCCTAAACTGGACGGCGACAAACCCTTACTCACGAACAGGAGATTTCCATGAACCTCGCAACATCCTCGCTGATCACCTTGATTCTCTCCGCCGTTATCGGCGCCACTTCGGCGTTTGCCGCCGACCCCGCGCCTGCCAAGACGCTTACCCCGCAGCAGCAGAAAATGAAGGATTGCAATGCGCAGGCAACCGGCAAGACCGGCGACGAACGCAAGGCGTTCATGAGTCAATGTCTGAAAGGCGGCGACGTGACGGCAGCGCCAGCAGCACCCGCCGCCGCACCGATCACGCAACAGCAGAAGATGAAGAATTGCAACGTCAATGCTGGCAATCAGCATCTGGCCGGCGATGCGCGCAAGACCTACATGAGCACGTGTCTGAAGGGCGATGGCGCGGTGACGCCCGCGCCGCCGGCACACTGATCGATTCTCCGGAATGGCGGAAAGCCGGGTGGCGACGCCCGGCTTTTCCTTTTGCCAGCATGGACTGGAAGTAGCGGATCAGGCAAACCGATCCGTCGCCTCGATCAACTCGTGGATGATCCCCGGCTCGAAGGCCGAATGCCCGGCGTCGCCAACAATGCGCAGATCCGCCTCGGGCCATGCACGATGCAGGTCCCAGGCGCTGCGTACCGGGCAGACAACGTCGTAGCGCCCCTGCACGATCACCGCCGGAATTTTCCGCAACTTTTCCACATTGCGCAAAAGTTGATCGTCTGCGTCGAAAAAGCCGCCGTGCACGAAGTAGTGGCATTCGATGCGTGAAAACGCCAGGGCGAACTCGTCGGCACCGCTGGAAGCGATGTGCGCCGGGTCCTGGAGCAGGAAAATCGTGCTGCCTTCCCAGATCGACCAGGCTTTTGCCGCTGCCAGACGTAGCGCAATGTCGGGACTGGTCAGGCGGCGGTAGTAGGCGCTGATCAAGTCGCCGCGTTCAACCAGCGGAATCGAGGCGAGGAAAGACTCCCAGGCATCGGGAAAGATCGCATCGCAGCCGTGCTGGTAAAACCATTCCAGTTCCCAGCGGCGCAGCATGAAGATTCCACGCAGAACCAGCTCGCTGACACGCTGCGGGTGCGTCTGCGCATAGGCAAGCGCCAGGGTCGATCCCCACGAGCCGCCAAAGACTTGCCAGTGCTGGATACCCAGGTGTGCGCGCAACTGTTCGATATCGGCGACAAGGTCCCAGGTCGTGTTGTCGGTCAATTCCGCATGCGGCGTGGAACGGCCGCAACCGCGCTGGTCGAACAGCACGATCCTGTAGCGTGCCGGATCGAAAAAACGCCGGCACTTCGGATTGCAGGCTGCGCCTGGTCCGCCATGCAGGAAGACCACCGGCTTGCCGTCAGGATTTCCGCATTGCTCGAAATACACACAGTGCAATGGCGACACCTGCAGCATGCCGCTGGCATAGGGCTCAATCTGCGGATACAACTCGCGGCGCGATGCACTCATGACACCTCCCATGTCAGTCGCACAATTGTCGCATGAGCGCGTATCCGACCGCGCATCCCGATATCGCATCGACGCGGGCCGCCACGCGATGATCCGAGTTCAGAGTGGCTATGCCCGGCGAACCCCGTGGAAGATCCAATCGGTGCATTGCAGGGTCCGAGCGGAACGCTCGGCCCAACGCCGCGATGCAGGCGCGGTCAAAGCTCGCCGCCCGGCGTACAAGAGTCAGCCTGAATGGGCACTTTCCGGACTGCCGCCAGACTCGGCCAAGTCGATCCCATATGTACGGCTGCGTACATACCACCTGAGTAGCGCCCTGTATCCTTTTTGAACGCCGAAGTTGCATCTTCGTTGTGCTCCCTCATCAGCCGTGTCATGGCACCCATGCCCACCAGCCCGAAACAAAACCACTTGCTTGGCGCCATTCCAGAGTCGGAATGGAGTCGCTTTGCCCCTAATCTCACCCCGGTGACTCTGGGCCTCGGTGACGTACTCTATGAGTCAGGCAGCGATCAACCCTACGTCTATTTCCCCACGGACTCGATCGTGTCGCTGCTTTATGTGATGGCAAATGGCGACTCGGCGGAAATAGCGATCGTCGGCAACGAAGGGCTCGTGGGTATCGCGCTCTTCATGGGCGGCGGCACGACGCCCAGTCGCGCCGTCGTCCAGAGCGCCGGACATGGGTTCCGCATGAAAGGCCAATTCATTCGCGATGAGTTTGACCGCGCCGGGCCCGTACATGAGCTTTTTCTACGCTACACGCAGGCGCTGGTTACGCAGATGGGACAGACGGCGGTATGCAACAGGCACCACAACCTGGATCAGCAACTGTGCCGCTGGTTGCTGATGAGCCTGGATCGATTACCCTCCAACGAGGTTACGATCACCCAGGAACTGATCGCCAATATGCTGGGCGTACGGCGCGAAGGCGTCACCGAAGCAGCCGGAAAATTGCAACGTGCCGGGGTGATCGAGTATCGCCGTGGCCGGATTCGCGTTCTCGACAGGACGCACTTGGAAAGGTTGGCGTGCGAATGCTACCAAGTCGTCAGAAAAGAATTCGTGCGCCTGCTGCCATGGGACAATGGCCAAGTATCGTTCGCCGCAGAGGTCGAGCAAGCGGCGGCTTCTCGAAAGCGATCTGCAAAACCCGTCGCTGCAAGCTGATTTCCGGAGCAGGCAACCTGCCGCAAGGCGACGACGCACCGGCGGTCCAGGCCGATGCCGGTGCAATGTTCGTTACCGCACGGATGACAATATGCGTTAATGGTATTGAGTTCCCCGCGGATTCCAAATTCGCACTCCGACGCAAGCTGTCGCACGCGAGCGGCACTCGGCAGGACGGCACCACGGCCATGATGGCCAGGGCAGTAGCAGAGCGCCGACTCCCTCTCCGGGTCGGCGCTTTTTTTTCGACATTCGGAGTAACGCAATGGACTTGGGAGCATGTCATGGGCGAACAGAAGAAATGCGCGCAGCCGGGGTGCGAATGCAAAGCCGGTGAAGCTAGCGAATATTGCAGCAACTACTGCAAGGCAGCCGCAGCAAAGAATGCAAGTGCTGCCGGGTGTGCCTGCGGACATGCAGCATGCGAAGCACCGCCCGCGATCGCTCCGCACTAGCGCCATGTCTCCCAGACCGTGCCGAGGCCGGCGACGGCAGTTCGGCACCTTGGTGACCGGCGAGGTCGCGTGCACATGCTCGACGCCGGTTGCAGACTGCCGATGGGTGCGGCAACGCACAGACTCATGCGTGGACGGTGCGTAAGGTCGCCATCTGCAGATTTTACAAATCGCGGGTAATTCAGCGCGATGCGAGACACCCGCATTTCGTCCCGACGCGTATGTAGAAGATGACCATGCGTGCGGATCAATCATGACTCTCGAACAGAATCAGACAACCACGTCCGACGTTCCGCGTGCCTCGCGGTCCACCGTCGGGCAGCCGGGCGACCGCGTACCTGAGAACAGCCTTTTCGACCAGGTGACAAGAGCGCTGACGAAGGCCGTGCACGAGAATATCTATCGGTCCCGCCTCATGGCCCTTGCCGGGCACGACTTGAAACAACCGCTGCAGGTGATCAGCATGCTTCTGGAGTTGCTGACCGCGCAGATCGCAGATCCCGGTGCGAAGCCGCGTATGCAGCTTGCACATGAGTCGATAAAGCGGATCGCCGACGGACTGGACAGGCTGGCTCTGGCATCGCGATTGGACATCGACCCGGACTTGCCGCAGCGAACGATATTTCCGGTGGCAGATGTCCTGCAACTTATAAAGCCGACGTGGCAGGAACACGCTGCGAACAAGGGGGTGGAGCTACGGGTATGCGGCAGTTCGGCCTACGTAACAAGTGACGTCGCGATGCTGACCACGATCCTGGACAACTTCATAGGCAATGCCATCAAGTACACGCCGCGTGGCCTCGTTCTGGTCGGCTGCAGGCGTGTCAGGGACCATGTATCAATCCAGGTGCTCGACACCGGCGTAGGCATTCAACCCGAGCGGCTGGAGCAGATCTTTGTGGCATTCCATCAGGAAGACCCGGCCTCCGGAGGCCTTGGACTCGGGCTGTCGATCGCCCAACGTACGGCTACCATACTTGGCCACAGGGTTCGTGTCAGGTCCGAAGTGGCCAGGGGCTCGGCCTTCTGCATAGAAGTGCCCGGGGCAGCGGCCCCTGACCTCCGACTGCGCCTGCAGCCGGATTTGACCGCGACATAGCGCGTGCTGCGGTTGCGCGCAGAAACTGCAATTCTCCATACCGAGAACCGGCTGCCGATAGGCTCCACCGGCACTGCTCTATGTGTGCTGTCGGACAGACCGCCCTTGCGTTTCATGGCAGTGTAGCCGAGTCCGGCTATGCGCCGGGGTGGTTCATATCTCATCAGATCCGGCACCGGTCGAACTTTCTCTTCTTACCGTTGCGCCTGCTGGGCCGCTCCCTCCAGGTAAGGAGAGATTCATGTCAGCCCCACCTCGCGTTGCTTCACCCAATCTGTTGCTCGCCGCCCTCCCTGTCAAAGACCGCAATCTGTTCCTCGCCGATTGCAGCCTGGTCAATCTGGCGTTGGGCAGCGTGCTGTATGAGCAGGGTGACCGAATCCGGTATGTGTATTTTCCGACCGAGGGCTTTATCTCCATGCTCACCACTGTTGATCGTCACTCCATACTCGAAGTCGGCATGATCGGCAGCGAAGGCATGTGCGGATCTACTGTGATGCTGGGCGACCGCAACGTAGCGTTGCACGCGTTGACGCAAGGCGCGGGTGCAACGTGGCGCATGCCGACCACGAGGTTTCTGCGCAAGCTGGAAAGCTTGCCTTCGCTGCGCCCGCTATTGGACCGCTATGTCTATGTTCTGCTCCGGCAGCTCGCGCAAACCGCCGCGTGCACGCGTTTTCATGTCGTCGAGAAACGCCTTGCGCGCTGGCTGCTGATGACGCAGGACCGCGCGCATGCGGATACGTTCGCGATGACACAGGAATTTCTGGCGCACATGCTCGGCGTACGCCGCTCAGGCGTTACCAGAGCCGCCAGCGTCCTGCAGTCGCGCAAGCTCATCCATTACACGCGCGGCAAGATCACGATCCTCAACCGCAAGCGCCTGGAAGACGCCGCGTGCGCATGCTACCAATCCGATCTTGACAGCTACAAACAGGGAATGAGGGCGCCGACGAAAAGGTGAGCAAGCTATCGGCTCAAGGCGAGCGGGTCACTGGCGTTGGAACCTGATCACCTGGAATTGCAAATGTCGGGGGGATGAAGGAGTGCAGCTTGAGATAGCGCGCCACGCGGACCGGATGCGCACCTGCAACCTCTACCGCAAAGCCGAACTGGGCCGGCGTACAGGCATGGGCCAGCGCAGCCTGTTTCAATTCCTCCAGACTCAGCCACAAGTCTTCAGCGGGACGGCACAGAGTCGTCTCATCGGATTGAACGCGCATTGGCTTCACCTCAGGCAACTTCCAACGCGTGTGCCGGCAGGGATCGCATGAACTCGTGTCGCTGCAGGTAGTTTGCAACATGGTGCGTATCGGTGCCCATCACTTCGAGCGAGTAGGCGAATTGAGCGGGAGTGCAGCCGCGTGCCATTGCCACTTCGCGCAGTTCTGCAAGAGTGTTCCACACGCGTACCGTTGCAACCGGCTTGCGACCTGAAATGTAGACAGCCATCGTGAATCCCGGTGAGCCGCAGTCCAGCAGACTGCGGAATGGATTCCGA
>JARLJU010000206.1 GCA_031291055.1 Rudaea sp.
CATCGGCGCGGTGGTCGAGGGTGTTAAAGCCAGGAGTCGGAGCATTCATCAAAGCAGGTCCTTCATTCGATACCAGGCCATCGCAAGCACGAGGGCAGGGGTGCGCAGTGTAGCGCCGCCCGGGAAGTCGCGGTGCCGAATTTTGCCGAACAGATCGAAGCGCGCTGCCTGGCCGTCGATCGCTTCTGCAATCAGCTTGCCCGCGAGCCCGGTGGTGTTCACGCCGTGCCCCGAGAAGCCTTGCGCGAAGTACACCGTAGGCGACAGCCGGCCGAAATGCGGTGCGCGATTCATGGTGATGTCGACGAAACCACCCCATGCATAGTCGATTTTGACATCGCCGAGTTGCGGGAAGGTTTTCAGCATATCGCGGCGCATCGCTTCACTGAGATTGCGCGGCGCGAGCTTCGAGTAGCTGACTTTACCGCCCCACAGCAGGCGATTGTCCGGCGCAGGCCGGAAATAGTCCAGCACGAAGCGGCTGTCGCACACCGCCGCTTTTGCCGGCATCAGCGCTTCGGCGCGATCGGGGTCGAGCGGTTCGGTGGCGATCACGTAGGTGCCGACCGGCATGATCTTGCTGGCGAGATCGGGCGCGAGTTGGCCGAGATAGGTATTGCAGGCGAGCACGACGAATTGCGCATTCACCTTGCCACGCGCGGTTTCGGCCACGTGCCGGCCGTTTTCCACACGCAACGCAGTGACGCAACTGTCTTCGAAAATCTGTACGCCGGCCTCGCGTGCCGCGCGCGCCAGACCGAGCGTGTAATTCAGCGGGTGCAGATGGCCGCTGTCCGCATCGAATAGTCCGCCCAGGTAACGCTGCGATTGAACATACTCGCCGACGCCATCGGCGTCGACATAACTGTAGCGGTCATAGCCGAAGCGCTGTTGCGCTTCGTCACGCCATTTTTGCAGCGCGTCCGTATCGCGCGGCTTGTTCGCCGCAGTCAGATAACCGATGGTCAGATCGCAATCGATCTGATGCTTCGCGACGCGCTCCTTGACGATATCCAGGGTTTCGAGCCCCATGTCCCAAACACGCTTCACGTCATCCGCGGGCATGAACTTCGCGAATGTATCGATATCGCAGGCAAAACCGCCGATCAACTGGCCACCGTTGCGGCCGCTCGCGGCCCATCCGACTTTCGATGCTTCGAGCACCGCCACCGAGTGACCGCGTTCGGCGAGATTCAAAGCCGTCGAAATACCGGTGAGTCCCGCGCCGATCACACAGACGTCGACATTGAGCGTCTCTTCGAGCGGGGGATGGCGTGTGGTGTCGTTAGCAGTTGCTGCGTAATACGAGGCGACGTGAGGCTGGTTTGAGAATCGGAGCATAGGCAGAGCATGCAGAAGAGGCCTTGGCGCGTGGCCCGCGGTGAAGCCGGGCCACGCGATAAGGCGGGTCGTTTTAGAACGAGTAGATGAACTGCGTCGCGAGGATGTCGTTGGACTTGCCGTACGAACCGTCGTTCTTCAGGAACACCTGCTTGTTCGCCCAGTCGTGGCGATATTCCACCTTGACCGTGATCTGCTGGGTCGGGTAGAACAACACGTCGAGCGCAACGTCCTGATGGACTGCGCCCTTGCACTCGAAGCCAAGACCGCCGTTCGCCTTCGAATTGGCGAGACAGTCCGCGCCGATACCAAAGCCGTCAGCCGTGTCCATGCCGTTC
>JARLJU010000207.1 GCA_031291055.1 Rudaea sp.
ATGGGCCAATTGGTGGACGCGATCACGCAGCGACTCGATGCGGACAGTGTGCGCATCTCGACCTCGGTGAACGGAATCGAGAAGACGGCGCAAGGCTGGAAAATTGCAGCGGGCGGAGCCAGTGAGAATTTTGATGCGCTGATTATGGCCGCGCCTGCGTGGACTGCCGGAGAGTTGTTGACGCCGGTGGACGTCGAACTCGGCGCAGAACTCAGCGGCATTCCGTATTCTTCTTCGATCACCGTGAACCTGGTTTACGACGAAACCAAGATCGGCCCGCTGCCGGATGGCTTCGGCTTTCTGGTTCCGGCCGTGGAAGGCCGCGACCTGCTGGCCTGCACGTTTGTGCATCGCAAGTTCCTGGGGCGCACGCCGCCGGGAAAGGCGGTTTTTCGCGCGTTTCTGGGTGGCATGAAGCGCACCGATCTGCTCGCCGAGAGCGACCAGGCTCTCGTGGAAGTTGTCCGGCGCGAGATGCGGGAGATCCTGGGCGCGAGGACCTTCGGCGCGCAGGTTGAGCCGGAGTTTGCGCAAGTGACGCGCTGGCGTCGCGCCATGGCGCAGTATGCCGTTGGCCACAAGGCGCGCATGCAGCGGGTGAACGCACGCGTCGCTGCCCTGCCCGGATTGCGGCTGGCCGGAAACGCGTACGACGGCATCGGCGTGCCCGATTGCATTCGTCTGGGCCGCAAGGCGGCGCGCGAACTGGCGGGTATCCCCGAACCAGCGGCTGCCGTCAGACGTTAGGGTCCCCATATACTTTGCCCCGTATACTTTGCGTAGACCATGTCTACGCGCAGCGACACATTTCTCTCGACGATTCTCGCCACGACGCGCATCACATTGGACGCGGCGAAGGCGGACGTGCCCGTCGCGGAGCTGGAACGCCGCGCCGCCGACCACCACCCGCGCGGTTGGGCTGCCGCGCTGCGCCGCCAGGCCGCACAGGGGCCCGCAGTCATCGCCGAAATCAAGAAGGCCTCGCCCTCAAAGGGACTGATTCGCGCAGCCTTCGACCCCGCATGGTTGGCTCGCCGTTACCGCACAGGTGGCGCC
>JARLJU010000021.1 GCA_031291055.1 Rudaea sp.
ATCAGCGCCATGGCAATGACCTGTGCCGCCACCGTGCCGGTGATGGCGCCGAGGATGAAGCCGACGATGATGACGGAATAGCCGAGGCCGCCGCGGATCGGCCCGAACAGCTGGCCCATCGAGTCCAGCATGTCTTCGGCAAGACCGCAGCGCTCGAGGATTGCGCCCATGAATGTGAAAAAGGGAATCGCGAGCAGCAGTTCGTTCGAAAGCACGCTGCCGAATACCCGGCCCGGGATCGCCTGGAGAAAATTCATGTCGAAAAATCCGAGATGAATCGCCAGGAAGCCGAAACAGAGCCCGACCGCGGCAAGCGTGAACGCCACCGGGAAGCCGATCAGCATGGCAACAACCAGGCCGCCGAACATCAGCGGCGGCATCGTTTCCAGGGAGATCATTGCGTCGGCCTCTCATATTTCGCATCGATCGTCAGCTCACCCTGAAGTGCTGCGATGCGTTTGATGACCTCTGAGACGCCTTGTAACGCGAGCATAACGAAGCCGGACGGAATCACGAACTTGATCGGCCAGCGTATCAAGCCGCCGGCATTACCCGACATCTCGCCGACGGCGTAAGCCTGTAGGAAGAACGGCCAGGAAAGATAGGAGAGCAGCAGGCAGGCCGGGATCAGGAAGAACAGCGTGCCGATCAGATCGAGCCAGAGCTGGCCGCGCTCGGAGAGAAACAGATAAAAGATTTCGACGCGGACATGCTCGTTGCGCTTGAACGTGTACGAGGCGCCGAACATGACCAGAATGGCAAACATGTACCACTGCAGCTCGAGCCAGCCATTCGAGCTGTAGCCGAAGGCATAGCGGATCATGGCGTTGCCGGCGCTGACGATGCAGGCGGCCAGAACCAGGAAATTGCAGATGTAGCCTATCTTTTCGTTGATCAGGTCGATCGCGGCGCTGACCGCCAGCAATGGGCGCATGATGTTCTCCCCGGCGGCCGCCATCAAGTCACGCCCGTTGCTTCAACGGGCATCACTTCGATTCCGCGCACAGGATCACGGCTCACTTCCACGAACGATCGCAACAATATCCTCCCCCAATTGCGCTTCAGCCATCTTGACCGCGCCAATCCGGCGCAGCGGCTCATCCAGCCGTGCAGGCATCAAAGCAGGCGCACCATTTCAGTGCACCAAGGCTGCGTCAATTGGAAAATGGGCAAATTGACGTGCGATCAAGCGGTTGCAGGGCGAGCGAGCGGCCCGGGATTTCAACCGCCGGTAACGCTCATATGGCGGCTGACGCTGGGGCGGTTGTGCCTGCGATCGATGATGAAATCGTGGCCCTTGGGCTTGAGGCCGATGGCGCGGTCGATCGCTGCGCTCAGAAGCTCGTTGTCGGCGGAGGCGCGCAGCGGCTTGCGCAAATCGGACGCATCCTCGTGGGCGAGGCAAGTGTGCAGCGTGCCGGTACAGGTGATCCGCACGCGGTTGCAGGACTCGCAGAAATTATGCGTCATCGGCGTGATGAAGCCGAGCTTGCCGCCGGTTTCGTTGACGCGAACATAGCGCGCAGGCCCGCCGGTGTCGTCGTCGAGGTCGGTCAGCGTGTATTGTTTGGCAAGCCGTGCGCGGAGCAGCGACAACGGCACATATTGATCGATGCGGCCCGCGCCGATGTCGCCCATCGGCATCACCTCGATCAGCGTCAGCGCCATGCCCTTGCCGTGCGCCCATTGCATCAGCGAGGGGATTTCCTCCTCGTTCAAGCCCTTCAGCGCAACCGCATTGATCTTGACGGCAAGCCCCGCCGAACGTGCGGCCTCGATGCCGGCCAGTACCTTGTCAAGATCGCCCCAGCGGGTGATGGCGCGGAATTTTGCCGGGTCCAGCGTATCCATCGATACGTTGATGCGGCGCACGCCGCAGTCGGCTAGCTCGCCCGCAAAGCGCGCGAGTTGCGAGCCATTGGTGGTCAGCGTCAGTTCACGGAGCGCGCCGGAGCCGAGGTGTCGGGAGAGCGATCGCACCAGCGACATCACATTGCGCCGCACCAGCGGCTCGCCGCCGGTCAAGCGCAATTTTCGCACGCCCTTGGCGATGAACGCCGAACACAGCCGGTCGAGTTCTTCGAGGGTCAGCA
>JARLJU010000208.1 GCA_031291055.1 Rudaea sp.
AAACGCCCTTCTGATCATCACCGCGATTTACGGCGCCATCGGCTTTTTCGCTTATGCCGTCGCGCTTTTTTACGCCTAGGGGTGCTTCATGGCTGACCGCATCTACAATGTTTTGTTCCTGTGTACCGGCAATTCGGCGCGTTCCATCTTGGCCGAAAACATTCTGAACCAGGATGGCAAAGGCCACTTTCGGGCATTCTCCGCCGGTAGCCATCCCAAGGGCGCGGTGCATCCGCTTGCCCTCAAAGTGCTGGAGAGCATGGGTTATCCGAGCGCTGGCGCGCGTTCCAAAAGCTGGGACGAATTCGCCACGGCAGACGCGCCGGTGATGGATTTCGTCTTTACCGTTTGCGACAACGCCGCTGGTGAGGTCTGCCCCTTCTGGCCAGGACAACCAGTGACGGCGCATTGGGGGATTGAAGACCCCGCTGCGGCCGAAGGCAATGAGTTGGAACGCGAACGCGCCTTCGTCACCGCCTTTCGCTTGCTGAAAAACCGGATCTCGGTGTTCGCGGCGCTGCCTATTGCCAAGTTGAGCCGCCTCGCCTTGACACGCGAAGTCGCGAGCATCGGCACATCGGAAGGCGCGACAAGCCTGGCCAAAGGCGCCACCATTTATCACAACCCCGATTGCGGCACCTCGCGTAACACGCTCGCGCTGCTGCGCGAAAGCGGTAACGCCGTCACCGTGATTGAATATCTGCACGACGTGCCGAGCAAAGACAGACTGCTAAGTTTGATCGCGCGCGCCGGACTTTCGCTCCGCGATGTCGTGCGCAAGAAAGGCACGCCGTACAAAGACCTCGGTCTAGAGGATGCCAGCGACGACGCGTTGCTGCAGGCCATGCTGGCCCATCCCATCTTGATCAACCGTCCGATTGTGGAGACGGCGCGCGGCGTGGCGCTGTGCCGGCCTTCCGATGTGGGGCTGGATCTGCTGCCACCGGATTTTCATTCCAGCCTCGTCAAAGAGGACGGTGCACCCTTTCTGCGTGATCGGTCTATTGCCGGAAGTGATCACGCCCTGATCGCGGCGTTGAGCGCGGCGGGACTTCCGACCAGCGATGTGAACGAGGCAGGACGAAGCTTTTTTGCCTACAGCACGCTGGCAGGGGAAGCGGTTGGC
>JARLJU010000209.1 GCA_031291055.1 Rudaea sp.
GCCTGCAGCGGCGGGGAGGGTACAGGCCGAGCCGGGGCGGCCCTTGACTTTCACGGTGCACACACGGCATGAGCCCTGCGGATGAAAGTCCGGATGCCAGCACAGGTGCGGGATGTAACGGCCCGCCCGCCGCGCTGCCTGCAAGATCGTTTCGCCCGGCTCGAAGGGCACCTCCTCACCGTCGAGCGAGAAGGTGACGGTGGCAGCGGCAGGTTTGGCGAGGGCATTCATGACGGGGTCTCCAGATGCGTCGCCGCATCGTCTCTGCCGGTCAGACGGCGCGCGTCCGCCAGTTCGGCATCGAGATCGAAGGCCGGCTCGAACCGCAGTGACTGCAGGCGTCGCTCGTAGGCAGGACGGAATTTGACGATGGTGTCGTGCAAGGCGTTGCAGGCCGCACCGCCCAGACCGCAGTGGGTCGTGCCGTGCATCAGGCTGTCGATGTCGGAAAGCACATCGACGTCGCGCCGTGAGCCCCGCCCAGCCGCGAGCTTGTCCATGGTCTTGACGACCAGCGCCGTGCCGACACGGCAAGGCGTGCAAAATCCGCAACTCTCTTCAGCGAAAAAGCCCGCATAGTTGCGGGCCACTTCGAACATGTCGCGCGAACGGTTGAACACCATGAATGCACCTGCCGTCGGCACATCTTCGAACGCGATCCGACGACCGAACTCGAGGGCAGACAAGCACTTGCCGGAGGGACCGCCGACCTGCACCGCCTGGGTATCGCGCGCGCCGCAATCGTCCAGAATCCGATCGACGCTGGTGCCCATCGGATACTCGTAGATGCCCGGTCGATCGCAGTCTCCCGACACCGAATGAACGCTCGTGCCGGTGGACTTCGGTGTGCCGATCGCCGCCCACCATGCGCCGCCTTGTAACGCGATGTGCGTCGCGGCGCACAGCGTCTCGACGTTGTCGACCGCTGTAGGCTGTCCGAGGTAGCCGTTTTCAGCCGGGAATGGCGGCCGGATGCGCGGTGTGCCTCGCTTGCCTTCCAGCGACTCGATCAGCGACGACTCTTCTCCGCACACGTAGGCACCGGCACCGACGTGAATCTCGATATCGAAATCGAAACCTGGCTGCCCCTGAATCGACGTTCCCAGTAGATGAGCGTCGCGCCGGCGTTGCAGCGTGTCGAGCAATGGCTCCAGCAGGTAGCGATACTCGCCACGTAAATAAAGCATGCCGTGCCGGGCACCGATGGCGAGCGCACCAATCGTCATCCCTTCGAAAACCATGTCGGGATGGCGTGTCAGCAACACCCGGTCCTTGAACGTACCCGGCTCGCCTTCATCGGCATTGCACACCATGTAGTGTTCGCTGCCTTTTGCATCCCGGCACAGTTGCCATTTCATGCCGGTGACGAAGCCTGCGCCGCCACGCCCACGGAGGTTCGAGCGCTTCATCTCGTCGAACAGCGCGGGTACGCCACGCGCCAACGCGGCCGCGATGGCCTCACCCGGATGCAGCGAGGTGGCGAGCAGAACATCGGCGCGCCGCACATGGTCGTTCACGCGCGACCATTCCGCCGGCCAGTCGGCCAGCGGCAGCCTTGCTTCGATGAATCCCGCAAGCGTGGCGACCCGCGTGGCATCGAGCCGCGTGACGACCTGATGATGATTGATCAGCAAGGACGGCCCTTGATCGCACATACCCGTGCAGGAGCAGAAATCCACGCTGACGCGGCCGTCAGCGCGCACCTGGCCACGCTCAACGCCGAGCCGCTGGCACAGATCGGTGAGCAATAACACGTTACCGAGCATGCGGTCGGTGATGTTGTCGCTAAAGAGCACGCGGTACTCGCCCACCGGCTGGGTATGAAAGAACCGATAGAACGTCGCCACGCCCTCCACATGCGCCAGGGTCAGACCCAGCCCGTCGGCCAGGTCAGCCAGCATGGCGCGCGGCAGCCAGCCGTGTTGCACTTGCGCTTCACGCAGAATCTGCACGAGCGC
>JARLJU010000210.1 GCA_031291055.1 Rudaea sp.
AGCCTGTGGGGCATGAAGGGCGTTGAGGACATCGGTGGCGGCAACAAGGTCCTGTTCCAGTTGGAAGGCTCCTTCAACACCATGACGGGCGCAGGCCCTGGCGGTGGCGGTCTCTTCAATCGCTGGGCAACGGTCGGTATGTCGAATGACGCATTCGGTACGCTGCTGTTGGGTCGCGAACTCTTCATCTCGAACGGCGTGTGGGACTTCGATCCGTTCGGTCAATCGAACTGGTCGTCGGCGTCGCTGGTGCGTGGCCGCAACTGGCCGCAATCGAGCAACAACATTTCGTACCAGTCGCCGAAGGTCGCAGGCTTTGACTTCTACGGTCAATACGCCCTGTCGAACGCAACGAGCTGGAACGGCAACGGCACGACCCCGCAAGGTCGCGAAGCTGGCGCACAAGTTACCTACACGAACTCGCTGTTCCAGGTTCGCGGTCTGTACGACGAAATCCGCAACCCGGCCAACGGTGCTCTGTATGGTCCGGCTGCAGCGACGCCGGCCAATGCGGCTAACATCTCCACCGGCGTGTTCGCGGCATCGCGCGAATATTCGGCTCTCGTGAACGTGTTCCTCGGTCAGTTCAAGATTCAGGGTGCGTACCAGGCTGTCCGTTCGGCAGGTGCAACGGGTGTTCTGCCGGGCCAGCCGACTACGCTCGATCACGAATGGGGCGGTGTGACGTGGCAAGCAACGCCGGCTGCAGCGCTGATTGCAGCGGTGTACCACGTCAACGGCAACAATGGCGCGGGCAATGCAACGATCTACACGATTGGCGGTTCGTACAATCTGTCCAAGCGTACGTTGCTGGACATCCAGCTCGCTACGGCACGCAACAGCAAGAATGCCAACTTCGGTCTGAATGCGGACAATGCCGGCACGTCCACCGCAACGGACAACCCGCTGCCGGGTCACCAGCAGTCGGGCGTGTATGCAGGTATTCAACACTCGTTCTAATCGAACGGTGTTCCCCGAGGGGATTTCCCTCGGGGTGTAGTCAGAAGTTCTCCAAGAGAATCTTTTTCACGCTGCTGCGAGAGGCGCGTATCGGTGCGATGTCCGAAAGGGTATCGCACCGTTTTTTATTTGAGCGCGCGGTTTTGCCACTGCCCCGGCGCACCGTCGCGGTGCGTGCACGGCACCAGGAACGCGAGAAGCAATACCGGCGCTTGAACCCTGTGCTTTAAGTTTGCGAAGTCAGGCCGCTCAAACTGCCGCTTCGTTTTCCTCGCCGGTGCGAATCCGGATCACACGCTCCACGTCCGCGACGAAAATCTTGCCGTCGCCGATCTTGCCGGTGCGCGCCGCGCCAATGATCGCGTCGATCACCTGATCGCACTGGTTGTCTGCGACGACCACTTCGATCTTCACCTTCGGCAGAAAGTCGACCACATACTCTGCACCACGATAGAGCTCGGTGTGGCCTTTCTGCCGTCCGAAGCCTTTGACTTCGGTCACGGTCAGACCTGTGAGGCCGACTTCGGCGAGCGCCTCGCGCACTTCGTCGAGTTTGAACGGTTTGATGACTGCAGTGATGCGCTTCATGGCGGACCTCGTCTCGTGATTGGAAGTTCGAAAGGAAAATGGATGATTTTTATTCTACGCTGCGCCGGATGCGTTGCGGCGGTCCGGCGATCCGGCGATCCGGCGGTCCGGCGCGCGCTTCCGGTCTGCTACGGGGTAAGTCCGCAGCAGCCGTTCGCTTCTCACTGAACCGGCTCGGTATAGCCCGACGTAATCGGATAACGCCAGTCGCGGCCGAACGCACGATGCGTGACGCGAATGCCGATCGGCGCCTGCCGGCGTTTGTACTCGTTGATCTTGATGAGGCGCGTGACGCGTTTTACGTCTTCGACCGCATAGCCCGCCGCGATGATTTCCGCAAGCG
>JARLJU010000211.1 GCA_031291055.1 Rudaea sp.
CTCGATCCTCGACGTGCTGAAGAACAACCGGCTCGCGGCCGAAGCGGCGCGCAATGCGAATCTCGCGTCGCCGCTGCTGGATGTGTGCTTTGACCTGTATACCGAGACCGTCGGGTTGGGTCACGGTCAAGCCGATATGGCGGCCGTCGTGCACGCGATCGAAGCGCGTACTGATGCGAGGGGAAATGGGCCGCGCAATTGACCTACGGCCGGGGTCGAACTGAACCATCGGTAACCCACGCGTTTAAATCAGCCTGATGCATGCGATGACGAGTGATCGACATGTTGGATGGAACCAGCGATGAATATCGAACCTCTTAGTGACGGCAAGATCATCGATTCATGGAGGCACAACGCTTTGCCCTGGATGAATGCGGTACGCAGTGGGGACATCGACAGCAGGCGGTTGGTCACCGACCGAGCCGTGCTGGATGCGGTGCTGGCTTGCGAGCCAGCCACCGTCCTCGATCTGGGCTTTGGGGAAGGTTGGCTTGCTCTCGCGCTTCAGCACAATGGCGTCGGCGTGACCGCGGTAGATGTGGTGCCGGCATTGGTGCTCGCCGCGACGCAAGCCGGTGTGGTCGACGGCAGGGTTCTGTCTTATGAGGAGATCGCAGCCGGACAACTCAAACTGAGCACCGACGTCGTGGTCTGCAATTTCTCCTTGCTCGGCAAGGAATCGGTAGAAGGTCTGCTGCGCGCGATTCCAGCGTTGCTCAAGCTGAATGGGTCCTTGATCGTGCAAACGCTACATCCCGTGGTTGCATGCGCTGATCTGCCGTACGTCGACGGCTGGCGAACGGGTTCGTGGGCGGGGTTTGGTGAGGCGTTTAGCGATGCCCCGCCTTGGTACTTCCGGACCCTGCATGCATGGCTCGAATTGATGTGGAGTAGCGGGCTCACGCTTCAGGAGATGCGAGAGCCGTTAGACCCGCGAACCGGCAAGCCCGCATCAGTGATCTTTCGCGCGCATGTGCGAGGTTAGTTGAGGGGCGCGATAGCTGCTTACCACTCTGTCACCAGAGGCCAAGTGGACGACCGAACCGCCGCTATCCCATGAAAACCGGACTTTCCGGTAGTGTCGACCCCCCATCCACGACGATCGTCTGTCCGGTGACGTAGGCGGCCTCGTCGCTGGCGAGGAACAGCATCGCGTGCGCGATGTCTTCGGGTCGGCCAAGACGCTTCAATGGGATGTACCGCGTGAGTTGCTCCTCGCCGAAGCGCGCTTTTAGCGCGCTCATCGCCGGCGTGTCGATATAGCCGGGTTCAACGCCATTGACCGTGATCCCGAATGCGGCCAGTTCAAGCGCGGCCGTGCGGATGAACCCATTCGCCCCCGCCTTGCTCGCTGCGTAGTGAGCGGTCCCCGGCATCGCCACACGCGGCCCGGTAATCGACGACGTCACGAGAATCCGGCCCGCGCCACGCTTTTTCATATGAGGCAACGCGGCCTGCGAGAGGTAGAAACACGCTTTCAGATTGACCGACAGGAGATGGTCGAGCGTGGTCATGTCCATCGTTTCGATCGGGTCGCGAGAGAAGGCCGCAGCGTTGTGCACGACGATATCGAGTCCGCCATATTGCGCCGCAACCGCATCGACGGTTCGACGAACGGCCTCGGCATCGGCCACATCAAGTGCAACAAATGAGGCTTGGCCACCGCGCGAGCGCACTTGCGCGGCAACCTCCTCTCCCTGTGCCACGGTCCGCGCGGCGATCACAACCGTCGCGCCTTGCGCGGCAAACACTTCGGCGATTGCGTGGCCGATACCCTGGCCGCCTCCCGTGACAAACGCAATCTTGTTGTCGAGTCGTTTGGTCATCACATTGTCCTCACACTGCAAGGCGGCCTCCGTCGACTGGATACTCGGCGGCCGTCGTAAACGAACTCTCGTCGGACGCAGCGAAGAGCACCGTATAGGCGATTTCCTCAGGCGTCGCGATGCGCTTGAGCGGCACGCGCGCGCTGAATGCGGCGCGCGTGGCCGCGACATCGCGGGTGCCGAACGTGCCCTGTTCGGCCCATTCCTCGATCTCGCGGCTCACCATCGGGGTCTCGGTCACGGCCGGCAGTACCGCGTTGACACGAATGCGATAGCCGCGCTCGGCGAATTCGATTGCCGCGCATTTGGTCAATTGCCGCACGGCGGCTTTCGACGTGCCGTACGCGATATTGTCTGGAATGCCCTGCACGCCGAGCACCGACGACAGGTTGACGATCGACGCGCTGCCGGAGCGCGAGGGGTCCCGCGCGGTCATGGCGGGTATCGCATGCCGGATGCCGAGGAACACCCCTTCCACATTGACGCGCATGACGTCGCGAAACTGCTCCAGCGTTGTATCCTCGATCGATTTGACCAGCGCGACGCCTGCGTTGTTGACGAGAATATCGAGGCCGCCGTACTCGCCTTGGAGCCACGACATCGTGCGCTGCCAGGCGGCCTCGTCGGTCACATCGAGTGCGTAGAACACCGCGCGGCCACCGTTTGCCGCAATCTCGTCGGCGACCCGCGTGCCTAGCGCCTCATCACGGTCAGAGACAATGACCGTTGCGCCCTCAAGAGCGAAAAGTCTGGCAATCGCCGCGCCGATGCCCTGGCCGGCACCGGTAACGAGGGCGATCTTCCTATCGAGTCGACCCATCGCTCACGCTCCAGCCAGTTCGGTCAGGCATTCGGAGAACGCGAGATTGTGCTGATCGACGTCTTCCGGGGTCAACTGCGGACACGCGAGCATCATGTTGTGGAACGGCGTGATCAGCACGCCGCGATTGAGCAGATATAGATGAATGAACGCTTCAAGCGGTCCGTTGCGTCCCGTCTTCGCCTGCGTGCCGTTGACGGGCGGTTGCGGCATGAACATGTACTCGGCGCGTGCACCGATCTGCGTGACGTGCCACGGCAACGCGAACCTGGCAATATCCGCTTCGACGCTACGTGCGATGCGCGTTGCCATGTCGATCATGTGCGCATAGTTCTCGTCGGTCATCACATGTTCGAGCGTGGCGCGCAACCCGGCAATCGTCAGTTGGTTGCCTGCAAGTGTGCCGCCGAAGCCCGAGTGATTATTGCGCTTCTCGCCCCCGGCCCAAACTGGCGGCTTCGCTTGCCACACGCGTTGCGCGACTTCTTCGCTCACGCCGTACACGGCAGAAGGAATGCCACCTGCAATCGCCTTGCCGAGTACGAAGATATCCGGCTCGAGTCCCCACGCCCGTGTGCAGCCGCCCGGCCCGGTCGAGATCGTGTGGGTCTCGTCGATTAGCAGCAGCGCGCCGTATTTTCGCGTGAGCCGCCGAAGCGCATCGTGGTAACCCGGCGCGACCGGCACCATGCCGATGTTGGTCATCATCGGTTCGGTAATTACACACGCGACATCCCCGTGAGACAACTCACGCTCCAGTGCGTCCACATCGTTGAACTCCACGAGGCGTACCAGCCGGTCGTGGTCCATCCCGTTCGCATGCACATTCGTGCGCGAGCGCATGTGCCCTGACGCATCGAGTTCGACCTGGGTTTCGTCGACCGAACCGTGGTAGTTGCCGTTGAACACGAGCACTTTGTCGCGCTTCGTGATCATCCGCGCAAGGCGTAGCGCAAAGCGGTTTGCATCCGAGGCGGAAGTGGCGAGCTGCCAGTAGGGCAGGCCGAAGCGCCGGCGCAACTCCTCACCCACCCACACACCGTCTTCGGATGGCAGCATGGCGGTGACGCCGCGTTGCGCCTGCCGCGCGATCGCATCGGCAATCGCCGGGTGCGAGTGGCCGAACATCGAACCTGTATCACCGAGGCACAGGTCCACGAATTCGTTACCGTCGACGTCGCGCAGCCGCGCGCCCTTCGCCTCACTCATGTAGACGGGATAGGACCCCGCCCACAACTGCATCCAGTGGAGTGGCGTGCCGTACAGGTAGACCTGTTTGCCTCGCTCGTACAACGCGGCCGAACGTGGGTGACGCGCTTCGAATCGCTGCTGTTCGCGTTCGATCAGGTGTTGCATGCGCTGTGTATCGATATCCATCATGTGTCCCATTTCTGTCATCTCTTGATTCAATCTTCACTTGCTGACTGCGGCGGTACAGGTCGTCACCGCCCGGCGCTCGCGCGTTCGTGGTGCCACGCGAGCAGGTTGCGTTCAATGCGGAAAAACAGTGTTTCGATGCACAGCGCAGCGATGGCGATCACGAGGATCGTCGCGAGACCGGCAGCGATCTCGAACTGCTGCTGTGCCGTAACAATAAAGTTGCCGATACCATTGGTGGACAGCAGCATCTCGGCGCTCACGCTGATCAGCAACGACAGCGCCACGCTGATGCGAATACCGCTGACGATCTGCGGCAGCGCCGCCGGCAGGTCGATGCGCCACATGATCTCGCTGCGCGACAGGCCAATCGAGCGGCCGACGTTGATCAGCAACGGATGAGTCGCACGTGTTGCATCGATTGCGTTGATGAGGATCGGGAACGCTGCGCCGTAGAACACGACAAGGATCTTTGCCATGCTCCCGGTGCCCGCGAACAACATCACCACGGGCACGATCGCGAGCGGCGGAAGCGGGCGCACCAGGTCGAGCAGCGGTTCGACGAACGAGGCGAGCGAACGCATCCGGCCAAGGCAGATACCAAGCGGCAGCATGGTCACGAGCGACAGCGCGAAGCCCGCGCTAGCGCGCACCAGCGTGATGCCAAGCGCTGGCGCCAGTTCGCCGGCATGGCGAACCAGTGCTGCCACGACATCGATAAATCCCGGATAGTTCTGTGAATTGACCAGCCGTGCCGACACTTCCCACGCAGCCGCCAGCAACACCAGGAAAACGATGCCGGGAACATTTGTGCGTTTTGTGAGCGCTCTCATAGTTGCACCATCCTTGTGAGACTCTCATGCCATGGCACCGTGAGTGCGCGCAAACGCAGCACGGCTTGGTTGAAGAGCAGACCGTTGAACCCGGCGACGACCAGCAACGCGAACGTGTCCGCGGTGCGCATCGAGAACGCGCTGTCGTACAGCATGTAGCCGATGCCGTCGCTGCCGGCGAGCATTTCCGCTGCGATCGTCGCGATCAAACAATCGGCGACGGCGAGACGCACGCCTGTCAGCATCGCCGGCATCGCAGCGGGAACGCGTACTTGCCACAGGATTTCCCACGCGGAGTAGCCCAGCGTCCGTGCGCTTCTCAGTTGCACGGGCTCGTTGTCCGCCAGCGCGGTTGCCGCACTGACGTACACGGTCCACACGCCGGAGAAACAGACGATGAAGAGGAACAGCTTCATACCGAGCCCGAGCGCGAAGATCGACAGCGGCACGAGCGCCGCAGGCGGAAACGATCGCATGATGTTGACGACGGGCCGAAGCGCGTCTTCCACCAGACGGTGACGCGCGGCAAGCACGGCCGCCGCGAAGCCGATCGCGACTGCCGCGATGAGGCCAATCAGTGTGCGCATCAGCGTGAGGGGTTCGTTCTGCCAGAATTCGCTCGAACGTAGTTGGCCCACGAGTGCCTCGAACACGGTGCCCACGCCCGGCATGTACTCTCTCGGCACGTGGCCGCTCCACACCGCGAGCTGCCAGACGGCGCAGCCGGCGAGAAATCCGATGCACGGTTTCATCCATTGTTTCATCGCATCACCTTCGTTTGATGCATTGGTCGGATCCGCGACGAAGCATGACGGCTTCGTCGCGTCGCATTATTTCGCGTTCACGTCCGCCACGAGACTGTTGGCGTCGAGCGGCTCATGCAGCAGCCCGTTGCGCGTCATCGAGTTGATCAGCGGGCGCAGCGAGGCGGCATCGGGTGTCAGGTCGCCCCAATCGAAGTAATGCGTCACCTGGTGCGCCAGTTCCGGCGTCAACTTGAATTCGCTGACCAACCACTGCTGATAGAGATCGGGATTCGCGCGAAAATCGGCGCTCGCACGGGCCAGCACGCGGTTAAAGCGCTGCAATACGTCCTTGTGCTGTTGCACCCAGTCTGCGCGCGCAAACAGCACGTCGAGCGCGATTCTCTGGTCGGCCGGGAGATCCGCCACAACGCCGGATGCAAGGGTGACCGCCTGGATAGCCGGTGACATCTTTGCGGCGGCATAGAACGGTTCGGAAATGCACGCCGCGTCAGCGTTGCCAACTTGCAGCATGCTGCCCATCTGCGGCATCGGCACGATGATCTTCTTGACGGCGTCGTAGGACACGCCCGCCTTGGCGAGATGGTCCTTCACCAGCAATTCGCAGATCGCGCCCGTGGCATTGATTGCGATCGTCTTGCCGTGCAAGTCCGCCAGCGTATGGATGTTGGATGACTTGCTCGCGACGATCCACACGTCCTGCTTGCCGGCCGCGCCATACTCATAGTCGAGGGTGTCGACGATCACGAACGGCTGGTTGCGCGCCCGCGCGAAGATGACGGGGATGATGCCCGCGTAGCCGATGTCGACCGACCCGCTTGCCACCGCGCTTGCTACCGCTGGGCCGGACCCGAGCGTCACGAGTTCAGGCTTGAGACCTTCCGCGGCGAAATAGCCCTTCTTGTCCGCGTAGTAGAGCCGGATCATCGAGTCGGCGCGTAAATCGCCGATCTTGATCGTCGTTTGCGCGCTGGCTATCGATGGGGTCACCGCTGCGGCAGCGACGCCGGCAAAAAATAAAGCGCAACTGATCAAGCGCTTCCACATGATTGTCTCCTGAAGTTTTCGTTGATTGAATCAATTCGGGGC
>JARLJU010000003.1 GCA_031291055.1 Rudaea sp.
CAACGCAGAATCGAAAGGAGAAGATCCGCAAGACCACCAAAACCTAGGGCATACTGCATAAAAAGGGTGGCTCACTTTTCAGTGAAAATCCCGGCTCACTATTCAGTGCAAATCAACAGGCTATTGGCTCCGCAAGTCGCGTCCCCACTAGCCGCCCAAATGAAATCCTGACGCCCATCGCCGTCAATGTCGGCGACTTTGTAGCTGATCAGATTGGAGAAATTCGGACCGCTTTGAACGGTGTCGGTCGCAAAGGTATACGTCGCTGCGGACCATGTGAACGCGGTGGGTGGGTAACAGACAGCCTTCGTGCTGTCGCGGCATTCCTTCACGGAAGCAAGCTCTTGAGCTCCCGACCCTGATAGGGAGGTGCTGTATGCCAACTGGTAGTAGCGCATCGTCGAACCGGCGCCATATTGGACCGTCACGTTGTTGAGCTGCTGGCTCTGAACGAACGCGACGCTTGCTTGATAGCCCAAACGAATGTTGGCCGTCGGAAGGGTTATGTAGTTGAAGATGACGCTGGCGAACGTGCCGGACTTGGGAGCCGTCGCGTGTCCGGTGTAGTTGACTTGCGCCAGCGTGAACTCGACCGCTCCGGCCGCAAACGGAACGGTGCCTGCTGCCGGCTGATTGTTGTAGAGGTAATCGATGTAGTTGCCTTCGGAGTCCTGCATCCGGCTGATGTTCCAACTAACGATGGCAGTCGAAAACCCGATCGTGGCCGTGGGCGCCGAGTTCGGAGACGTGATGGTATTGCCGTAGGTGCTGCTGGTTCCGTCCTTGCGTTGGACCGTAAAGTAAGGACTTGTCAGCGTGACTTGCGTCGTCGGATCGGTTTCGGGGGAGTACGTGCTCGAAACAGCACCATACGATCCGCTCGTCACGAGCAGGCGCACGCCGTCAAGACAAAAGCGGTCGGATGAAGTGAAATTGACGGATGCGGGATCCCCATCGATCGGTGTTGTGCCTGACATGAAATCGCCAGCTTCGCGCGTCTGGCGGCATCGGGTGATCTGCGAGGCACCCTCGATGCTCCATCCGGGGCCCATGACGCCGTTCGTGAGCCGACTGTTGTAGGACAGCGCGAGCTTTGGCGCCACGCCGGCAGTCCCGGGTGGGATTTGTATAGGAATGGAATATGTTGCATTTCCGCTTTCGTCGACGCGGAACTTGGCGATCGTGGCACCGACGGCATCGGACGTCGTGTCGAGCGCCGGTGGCGATGTGACCAGCGGAGTGACGCTCAGCGGGGTGGGCTGGCCATTTCCGGACGGCGTGACGCCGAAACCAGTTAACTGGACGCTGGCGAAGACAGGCGACGCCAGGAGGCAGCAGGCGGCCCATAACAAGCCAGAGACCCCAACCCACTCCTTGGACGCCCGGTCCTGGGGAGCAGGGCAACGACAGAATCGCATCACGGAATACCCCTTCATGCGTGTGGGGAACTTCTGCGCACGACAATGATGTCGAGCGCAGCTGATCGTAGACCCCTTGGACCGCACAAAGGTTACAAGTCGAATCCGTCGCCTCGCATGGCTGAAAATATCTGTCGAGCTATTGCCATGCGATTGTTACTGTTGACGCGCGCTGTCGATGGAAGACTGCTTCGCGACGACATCTCACTCGGCTTCACTATACCAATCTGTTCTGTCGCTGCCCAGCGTGCGCCGCCTTGTTTGTCCGGAACGCCAATAAATCTACTTGTCGTAGTGCCGAAAGGGGCGAAATGCCGATCAAACTGCTGCTGTCGAGCACGGATGGAACCGGCGCCTTGGACCCTATTTACCCTTGGGACGTGGCTTCTTGGCAGGCTTCTTTGTTTTGAACGCGTTGGGTGGTATCCGCACAATCAGGGCCTCAATCATCGCTCCCAGAGTGCCGAGGTTCGTGCCGCACGCGTGGGTCCAGTCCCAAAGTTGGGCAATATCGACCCGCCGGATCCCCCGTTCTGCCGAGCTGATGAAGGTCTGAGTCCGCCTCATCCGAGTCGCAAGCTCGACCTGCGTCAACCCCGCCTGCTCGCGGATTTCCCGCAAGCAACGAATCCCTGCTTTGAATTCCGGCCGGTGGACGGATTTGCGCATGACCGTCTTGAAGAGTGATGACGGTCTCGAACCTTATAGCCAATCTTGGATTAACCGGATTAGGTTTAGTCGTTTTAGCTTTATTCACGTTATCCTCTGCACACTCTGCTGGCCACCACAACGGGAACGGGGAACCATGCATCATCCAGCTTTCGCCTCGCGCGTCCGGCGGACCATCGTCCCACTGACCGCTTTCCTCCTTGCCGCATGCGGCCGCGCGCCATCGGGCGAGGCCATTCCGACCGCAGAGGCAGCGGGGACGAACGCCGACAGCGCGCCGCGACAGCTTGCGCAGGCCACACCACGCAGTGCCCGCTTGGCGTCCGTTCCTTCTGATGCCATCGAAGGCAACTTCCTTGCGGACGACAATGGAAGCAATCTGTTTTTCTCCCACGGCAAGTTCATCAGCGCGACCCGTATTCGCAACGGCACCTATACCGTGGATGGGAGTCATGTTGTTCTGATACGCCCGGACGGCGCACGATTCGACGGCGAGCTCATCGACGCCGATCATTTGCGTTTTCGCATGCGCGATGACGCGCCCGTGTTCGATGTCGACCTGTATCGTCAGGGCACTCCGGAAGGTGATGCGATTCTCAAGCGGCTGGGGCTGCCCACCGCCGCCAAGCCGCCTTCCGCCGCTGCCGTTCCACCGCCGACCGCCGGTGCGCCCCCCGATCCCAGCCTCTCGCTTTCGTCCTACAGGCCACTCGCCGATGGGCACGACATCGGCGTCCTCGTGGCGGCCTGGTCGGCGCCGCCGCTGTCCGACGAGTTCCTGCTGAAGGAACTCGTCCAGGGCTACACGGCGGAAAGCGACAGCTTCAAGAAGCACGATCTTGCTGCGCGGACGCTCCCGCAGCTTCATGAGGCCATCGCCGCCGATCGCGGCGTGCGTGCATGGACCGTGCCTCTGGACGTCATGTTCCCGTCTGCGGATGTCGACCATTTTGATTTCACGGCGCACGCGTTCCCGCTGCGTTTGACGATCCAACCCAGGAGCACCGAGCACGACTGCTGGTATCACTGGACCGTTGGCAGCGAGCACCTGGATGCCGCGATTACGACCACCAACCTGCCGTGCATCATCCATATCGACAATGACGACATGGCGCGCAAGATTGAAGCCGCGCACGGTCGCTTGAATCTTCATCTGGGCGGAACGCTGGCCCTTTGGGTCATTGGCCCGCCCGAACCGCACGGCAATCTCCCGATGGTGCTCATGCATGCGCATGTCGTCCTGACCGCCCGCGATGACGCAAGCGTTCGCTTGGAGCAAGACTTGTGATGGGCAGCTGCACGCGGTCACGATGGTCAGTGACAAGAGATTGCGTCCCAGCGCGCTCCAAATGACGCGAGGATGTGGGGTGCGGATTTGATCCGAACGGGAACGCTGACAAAGAGAGCCGTCAATGAACCAGCAGCAGCAAGACCAAGACATTCATCAGCAATGGACGACGATATCGATCTGGACCTCGATCCAACGCATGTTCACCAGCACTGCGGAAATCCAGAAAACCACTCGGCGGCAACATCGGCGCGTGCGCAACGCACTGGAAGAAGACCTGGACGAAGCCCACGACGAACATCTGCGATTGATCCGCAAGAACAACGAACTTCGAGCGCGCTGCGACGCCCTGAACCAGAGCAATGCGACACTGAGTCGTGAAAACGCCGTGACACGCGATGTGCTCTACCACATGTCCAACAGAAGCGAAGCCTTTCGCATGACGCTGGCGCACCTGCATCAGGCTTGGAGTCCACAGCAACCGGACAGCGATCCACTGAAAAATAAGGAGGCCGTCACCGCGCTCATGGAGACGCAATGTCAAGCGCTGGTCGACGATGCGGGGTGGATAGAGCGTCGGGATGGCCGGTTTGCGGATTACTTGCGATCGCAAATGCAGGAAGCGACGGGCCTCGACGGCGATACGACGGTAGCGGCCCCGCCAGCGCGGGTGAAGTGACGCGATGGACAGTGCTTGCCGCACCCTCCTCTCCGTGCTCATTGGGGCACTGTGTTGGGCCAGCGATGCTGGGGCGGTCATCGTGTCGGCACCGCTGGGCCTCTTCGTTGCCACGGCAGACATGCCCCAGGCAACCTACAACCACACGGCAACGCTGCTCGCCGATGGCCGCGTGCTGTTGACCGCAAGCGCCCAGTCGGAACTCTTCGACCCGGTCCTGGGCACATTCACCGCAACCGGGGCGATGGCCAACGCACACGACGTTGCCACCGCCATTCGTCTCAACGACGGCCGTGTGCTTGTGACCGGCACGTCGTTTCCAGCTCCTTATCCCGCCTCCGAGGTTTTCGATCCCGCATCCGATGCGTTTGGCCTTACCGGCGACATGGTCGTGCGACGCTACGGTGCATCATCCGTATTGCTGCCGGATGGCCGCGCGCTGATCGTGGGAGGTGAATCGCCCAGCCAGAGCAATGTGCCCCTCCAAACCGCCGAACTTTTTGACCCTTCCGCCGGCAGCTTTCAAGCGACAGGCGTTGAGATATCCCCTCGCATTGGCGCAACGACGACGGTCTTACAGAATGGCGATGTCCTGGTCGCGGGAGGCACGGACGGCGCCGGGCATGTGTATGCCACGGCGGAAATCTACCGCTTTGCTACCGGCGCTTTTTCGATGACCGGATCGATGGGCTTCTACCGTGTCTACCACGCGGCCAGTCTGCTGCCGGATGGCGATGTCCTCGTGAGCGGCGGCTATGGATCGACAACGGGAGCAGCCGTCGGCAACAGCACCGGCGTGGTGCAGGCCTGTGTTGAACTGTTCCATCCGAGCAGCGGAACCTTCTCGCAGGTGACCGCCGTCATGACAACGACCCGGCAGAACCATAGCAGCACGATTCAAAAAGATGGGTCCGTGCTCCTGGCAGGCGGGCAAGACGACTATGGCAACACGCTGCCCTATGCCGATGTCTACAACCCCAGCACCCAGCAGTTCACGCGCGTCATCGCACGCATGAATGTAGCGCGGACTGCTCATGCCGCCACCGCGTTGGCTGATGGCCGCACCTTGATCACGGGCGGACAGATTTACCTTCCCGGCAACACCCAGTTTGTTCCCACAGCTGCGGCTGAGTTCTTCGAACCGGATGACATTTTTACCGCAGCCTTTGATGTAGCGCCCTAAGTCATGTATTCGTTTCGACGGGCGCGTCCATCACCAACCCATGCTGTGCCAGCGTGTATGGAGATCGCAAAGAGAGCGTGCAAGTGCTCTGGCCACCGCACCTGCGCATTCGTGCTGGAAAGCGTATTGTTCGTTTCCACGGCAGCGGGGAACTGGCACAGTGAGCAGAGAGCGTTGGGGCACGTTTTCGGTAGCCGACCACTTGCGGCCGCAGGCATTTGTCGCCGATGTGTTGCTCTACGACCGTTTAATCATTCCAGAGCCAGTGGACGCCGCGGAACGCACTCGTTGGGACGGCATGGGTTGGGCGCCGGATGAACTGGATGTTCGCTTAGGCATTTTGGGTGACCTCGTTTGCAGAGTTCCGTGGGACAGACGTCACAGCGATCAACTAAAACGCTATGCCATGGCGGACATCGCCGCCCGTGATGCGTCGGATTGGTATCACGCGACGCGAATGCTGCTGACGGAAGACTTACTGCCAGTGCTTCCGGAGGGAGTCGCAAAGGTCTGGCCAATCGCGGCCTATTCGTCCTTCGACGACTATGCGCAAGACATTGCAGGAGCGTCAGAGAATGAGCGACGGCAGCACTTGGGCATGGTCATGAAGCATCGCTTTCTTGTACCCAACACGCCAGGAGCGTCGGATCTAGACTTGTTAACGACTGCCGTAGGTTTGGCGAGGCGCGACGATTTCAAAGAGAGGCGCGCGGCGTTCAACAAGTGGCAAGAAGATGTCATCGAACAAGATATCCCCGTCGACAAGGCGATTCAGGAGATGGATCAGCTCCTCAAGAACTACAATGACACTGTGCGCAAGGCGACGAAGTCCGTGTATTGGAAGTTTGCCTTTACCCTCATTCCCACCGCGCTGACCGTGGCGGCAGGTGCTGGTCTTGCACCGTTGACGGCTGTCGGAGCCTTGTCGGCGCTCTACCGATTTGCGAAATACGACAAGCAGCCAACGATCAATGCGGGCGAGGCGCAGGCGGCAGCCATGCTGCACGATGTGCGCGAGGATTTGAAATGGCACTGATTCCAACCCGGGGTTCGGTCGAATGTCGTGTCGCAGTCAGCGCGTAAGACATCAGCTTCATATACCGCATATTTCGCTATTCTTGAGCTTCGCCGCTCTTCATGCGGCAACAGCGACCATTCTTGTCGTCCTTGCTGCATTCGCTCAATAGATTATCGCCACAGTCGACGTGATTTTGGTCTGTCGGTTTACGCATGTCCTTAAAATCGGTTCTATATCGGTAGACATTCTGATCTTGCGGCTTGGAATCTCCGGGACTCCAAAGCGAAAAATTGACAGCAGCTCCACCACTGTAAGTAATATCGTCACCGGTAATTAGCGCGGTCAAGATGTTCTTCTTTGTGTGCTGCGTACCACCAGCGGCGACGACGCTTGCGAGCACGATCAGAGGTTCATTGCCACGAGAACCGTTGTCCGACAAAGTGCAGCGACATTGGTCTGATCCAGGCTCGGGAGGAGTGCTGGCGTCATCAAGAGTGCATTGCACCTTCCCTTTCTGATCGCCTGTCACGCATTCGAGCACCGGCGTTTGAACAAATCCTCGGCTCAAGAAATCGGTAAGCTGCATCCCTTGCAATATTGCGGCACTGCCGATGGTTCCAGTGCTTGAGTTGGGCTGAAGAAGCGCATTGACGAAGTTGTCATAGAGCGTATCGACGTCGGATATCGCCGCTGACATCACCACATCCACGCGGTTGGGTGTGCCAGTCAAGAGATCTTGGTAGTGCTTGTCGACGACACCATGAACTTCTCGGCGGATATCGTCGACGGCTTGAATGGCAGCCTGAATTTTGGCTTCGGATAAATCAGTCGGGGATCCAGGCCCGAAGTATGGCGGGTAACCGATGGATGCCAAGTTCTTGTCGCACGTTTTTTTGAGTTCGCGCGTTAAGGCTAGGGCCATCGCGCTATCGGGGATCGTGATAGAGCCCGCGGATTCGGTGTTCGATGCGACGGCGACGGCAGAGAGAAAAGGCGTTAGCGCGGTGATCTGAGGATTGATTCCACCTGGAGCTGTGGTCGTGGCATCCATGACCCTCATGGGCATTTCTGGTGGAGAAGACGTTGTACTGAAGGCGCGCCGCCATAAAATCCTTGATGCCTCGTCCGTCCGTCCCGCCCTGGCGCTCGCTAGTGTTCTTAGATGAGTTTCGATGTCACTTCGATCGTGGGCATCCGGCACCAAGGTCCAATAAGCGTTGACGACGACGGTAGCATTCGCGCGGAAGGCCGCATAGGTTTGCACCGTAGCAAAGGAGGCTTGGTCATAGATGACGACTTGCCGCGCACCCGCGACTGCTTTGACGCATGTATCTTGAGCGATTTTAACTGCAATGTGGTCAAGCGCACCGAGAGCCAGCATTTGCTCCTCAAATGGCGCCGATGATGTTGCGCCTGCAGCAGAGGGCGATGCTGCCGGACTAGCGGCGGCCGGCGACGCACCCGAAGCGGCGCCAGTCTTTTTACCTTGGCCATGGGCTAAAGGAAGCAATAGTGCAAAAAGTGCCCCTATGGCGATCACGCTCCCGGACTGATTCATGGCACCCCTATTTGACCTCGAAATAATATCTCATTTCTATTTGACGATAGCCTTGTCGGCCCCTGAACCAATCGCGGCAATAGTATGCACCGAACAAGTTGTCGCGGCACTCCCAATGTGGGTGTCTTCCTGCGTATCAATTTGCCTAGGCCGCCGCCGGCCACGGCACTAAGCTGTTACAGTCATTCGCCGTGGCGCCGAAGCATTTGCAGATCTATCGAAAATCCCGAGACCCCGGATTGAGTCCGCCGAGCAGTTCACCGAAGTTCCGCAGGTTCTGCGCGATCAAGTGTTGGACCCCATCCTGGCGCTCCAACCTTCCATCGATGGCAAGCAACTGGGACTCAAGCAGCACGCGGCGCTGACGATCGGCAAGATCGCGCCACACGACGACATTGACCATCCCGTCTTCATCCTCCAGCGTCATGAAGGTGACGCCACTGGCCGTCTCGGGACGCTGCCGCAATCGCACCAGGCCGGCAAAGCGCACATGCTTGCCGTGCGGCTCTTTTGCCAGCTCCGACGATCGCCGGCAACGCCGTGCCACCAATGCCGACCGCAACAGCCGAAGCGGGTGTGGCCCCAGCGTCGTGCCGACGCTCGCATAGTCCGCCAGCACATCTTCAGCGACGGTGGGTGGTGGCAACACGACAGCCACTTCGGCGGTGGGTGGCGCGACCGCAAACAACGGCAGCTGCGGTTCCACGCCGCGGATTTCCCAGCGCGCGCGGTGACGATGACCAACCAACCCTTTGAGCGCACCCGCATCGGCCAGCAAATCCTGATGGCGTCGATCCACATCCGCGCGCCGGCAGACATCCTCCACATCCGCGAACATGCGCACAGCGCGCGTTTGCGACAATCGCGTTGCCACGTCTTCGACAAAACCCGCGATCATCCGAAGACCCATACGGATCGATGGCGCGGTTACCGTGTCACCGCCACGAAACGCCAGCGAGCAATCCCAATCGCTATAACGCACATCGACCGGCAACACGCGGATGCCATGGCGCCGGGCGTCCTGCAAAATCTGATCGGGTGTGTAGAAGCCCAATGGCATCGAGTTGATCAAGGCGGCCGCGAACGCTGCCGGCTCGTGGCATTTGAGCCAGCAGCTGGCGTAGGTGATCAGCGCGAAACTCGCGGCGTGCGACTCGGGGAATCCATAACTACCGAATCCCTTGATCTGCTCGAAGAGCTTTTCTGCGAAGGCTTGCGTGTAGCCGCGCGCAAGCATGCCCCGGGTCAGGCGCTCACGATGCGGTTCCAGCCCACCGCGCCGCTTCCACGCCGCCATCGATCGCCGCAGTTGATCGGCGTCGCCGGGTGAGTAGCCGGCCGCATCGATCGCGATTTGCATGACTTGTTCTTGAAACAGTGGGATACCGAGCGTGCGTTCAAACACTTCTTTGAGCGCCGGCGGATAGTCGATCGCTTCGAAGCCTTTCCGGCGGCGCAGATACGGGTGCACCATTTCGCCCTGGATCGGCCCCGGTCGCACGATCGCCACTTCAATGACGAGGTCGTAAAAGTTTTCCGGTTTGAGGCGCGGCAGCATCGACATCTGCGCGCGTGATTCAATCTGAAAGACACCCACTGTATCGGCACGGCCGATCATTTCGTAGGTCGCAGGATCTTCTGCCGGGATGCTTGCCATCGTCAGGTCTTGCCGGCCGGTTCGCCGCAAGAGATCCAATGTCTTGCGCACGGCGGTGAGCATCCCCAACGCGAGACAATCGACCTTGAGAAGCCCCAGCGTATCCAGGTCGTCCTTGTCCCACTGGATGACCGTGCGGTCCTCCATCGCGGCGTTCTCCACCGGCACCAGGGTGTGCAGCGGATATTCGGAAATGACGAAACCGCCCGGATGCTGCGACAAGTGCCGCGGAAACTTCATCAGCTCCACCGTGAGCGCGACGACGCGTCGCATGATTGGTGCTTCGGGATCGAATCCGCGCTCGCGCAAATATTCCGGGATGGGTGCTCCTCCGCCCCAGCTATCCATGGTCTTGGCCAACTCGTTGACCTGGTCGGGTGGCAGGCCAAGCGCCTTAGCGACATCACGGATCGCACTGCGACCCCGGTAACTTGTTGCGACAGCCGTCAGCGCCGCTCGATCGCGGCCATAGCGATTGAAGACATACTGCAGCACCTCCTCGCGCCGCTCGTGCTCGAAGTCGATATCAATATCGGGCGGCTCATTGCGCTCGCGCGAAATGAAACGCTCGAACAGCATGCCGATGCGATCCGGATCGATCTCGGTCACACCCAAGGCAAAACACACCGCCGAGTTCGCGGCCGAACCCCGGCCCTGGCACAGGATGGATTTGCCACGCGCAAAGCGAACGATGTCGTGAACCGTCAGAAAATAGGATTCGTAGTTCAGCTCGGCGATCAGCGCCAATTCTTTTTCGAGCAGTCGTTGTGCTTTTTCAGGAACGCCCGCGGGCCACCGCCATCGCGCACCCTCTTCAGTCAGATGTCGTAACCAGCTCGTCGGCGTGTGACCTGCCGGCACCAGTTCACGCGGATAGGTGTAACGCAACTCGCTCAAGGAAAAGGTGCAGCGCTCGGCGATACGCAAAGACTCGGCGAGCAACTCCGGCGGATACAGGATGGACAAGACCTGGCGGGTGCGCAGATGGCGTTCGCCATTCGGAAAGCGATGAGCACCTGCCTGCGCAACCGTGGTGCGATGGCGCACTGCCGTCATGGTGTCTTGAAGTGCCCGACGCCGGCGCACATGCATGTGGACATCGCCGGTGGCCACGGCAGGAATGCCGATGGTCCATGCGAGTTCGCGCAACCGAACGCATCGGGCAGCATCGTTCGTGGCGCGGTGTAACTCGATGGCTAACCAGCAGCGCTGCGGGAATGTGGCTGCCACCCACGCGCCATGTTCCATCTCCGGAGCGTTGGTCGGCAACCACAGTGCGAGCAATCCATCGGGTAGGTCGCGAAAATCTTGGCGCAGCAATCGGTAGCTGCCCTTCTTCGCGGCGCGCCGTGCGACGGTGATGAGGCGACACAAGGCGCTGTAGCCGTCGTGATCGACAACGAGCAATACGATCTTGGGTCCATCCGTGATTTGGATTTCACTGCCGACAATCAGGCGCACGTCGAACTCTTTTGCTGCCTCATGCGCCCGCACGATGCCAGCCAAGGTGCATTCGTCCGTGATGGCCAACGCCGAATACCCAATCTCCTTAGCGCGCTCGAACAACTCACGCGCCAGTGACGCGCCGCGCTGGAAACTAAAGGCGGATAGGCAATGCAGTTCCGCATAGGCAGGCGTGCTCATGCGAACCAGCCATGGACCATGAAGGGGCCGTTTTCATCGGGAGCCGAATACACCCAGACGTGCTGCCCCGTGCTGGATTCGACCACGTAGTAGTCGCGACGCACATCGCCGCTGTCCCACCAACCCGATTCGATGCGTTCCGGTCCCGCCAAGATGTGCGGTGCGGGACCGCGCCACGGGATCGCGCGTTCCAGCAGCCAGCCGGGCCGCAGATCGGCAAGCGCGGTCGGCGCACCTTTCCCCTGGATCTCTTCGCTCCACGCCAGTTCGGGTCGGTGATCCAACTGCGTCGACAAGCTGTGCACCGCGTCATCGCCCAGCCGTGCGCGCAACCGTTCACGCAGTTGTTCCCATGGCATCGCTTGCTGTGCGCGCATGTCGAAGAGATCGCGGCTCGCCGGCACGAAGGGCGGCAGCTCGCGCGCGGTCAGCCGCATGCCACGCACAGGTGCGGCGATCTCCGCTTGCTCCAGTCGGCCGCGCGCCAGATCGAATAGCGTGTTTGGATTGCGCTCCGGTGCCAGCAGGCCCACAACAATCTGCGTGGCCGGCACCGACTCGTGCTCGAAGCGCAAGACAAAACGCTCGACGCCACCATCGCGCCCGGAAAGATAGGCACCCAAATCCGAGGTCAGGCGGCGCAGCGGGAACAGCAGTGCGGTGTGCAGTTCGACCTCGTGATCGAACTCCATCTTCTCGTCGAACCAATCCGGCGGCTGGTAGCAGGTCAGCGGCGTCTTGTCGGCACCGCGCAGCGCATCCAGATGCGCGAGCACGGTGGGCGGAAAGCGTCGCGCAATCGTGTCGCGCGGCAACGCGAACACTTGGCGCAATCGGCGCAGGCCCATGCGTGCGAATGCTGTGGCGGCATCGCCATCCAATCCGGAATGTTCGACGGGCACCTGACCCAAGGCCCGTTCCATCGCGGCATCGTCGACGCCCATGCCGTCGTGAAGATTGGCCAGCGTGCGCGCCGCAACGGCATTGGGCGCAACAACGATGCGATGACGAAATCCAAGATCTGTGAGTTCTTCGCGCAACCGGGCTTCAAATCGCGGCCAGGGGCCGAACAGCATCAAACTCTGCGCGACCTCCAAAACGATCGCACCTGAAAAATCGGTGCTGACTAGCGAGCTGAATCGGTAGGCCCACGCGGCGAGCAAGCGTCGGCAACGCACCGTCGCTTCCTCATCGTATTCCGTCAACGCACAGGTCGTCGTGATGGCCTGGGCTGCGGTGACGGACATGCCCGATCGCAACCCCAGCGCTCCGGCGGGCGCATTGACAGCGAACAGCACGCGACGATGGGCAGGCCCCGTGACCAACGCCAACGGCGCATCGGGCGACGGATGTCGACGCAAGACGGCGTCGAGCGCCAGATGGGGAAACAGCAAGCACGCCCAGCGCATCGTCGGTCCGCATCAATAGGAGAATGACGACAACGCGATGGCTTGGCTGGGCGGCATCGCGCCACGACACTTCACCACGCGCACCTGGCGCGGTCGCGTCTCGATCGCGATTCGCAGCGCGGCGGGCGATGGGTTGGACAGCGTCTTGATCGAGCGGAACGCAAACCCCAACGCTTGCCCGGTTTCGGCCGCCACTTGAAGACGGCGCAGTGCGCGATCATCCGCATGCGCGGGCCAGCACAGCACGGCGGCACATGCGCCCGACCGCAGACATTGCTCGGCTGCCCACAGCGCGTCACGTCCTTGCGTGCGGATGACTTCCAAACCCGGCAACGCAATCCCGGCCAGATGCCAAGCGGGCGCATAGGGGATGTACGGTGGTGCCACGATCGCCACGCGACCGCCATCGCGTGTGATCTGCGCCAGGCTCGGCCAAAGGATGCCGAGCTCGCCCACGCCATCGGCGGGGATCAAGACTTCCGTCAAAGCAGCGGGAGGCCAACCGTTGTGGGGCAACACGGCATCCAGTGCCGCAAGGCCGGTGGGCTGACCTCGTGGTGCGGGGGCATGCGTTGGCTGGCCGCGCCAGACCCGTCGCTCGGCCAGCATTTGATCCAGGCTAAGGGCCGCGCCCATCAGCCGCTCCGCACCAGACCGCAGAACACGCCCTCGATCGCAAAGTCGGTATCACGCGAGACTTGGATCGGCGCGAAATCCGGGTTGCGCGGCAGCAACCAAAGCCCACGCGTGGTCACCTTCAAGCGCTTGATCGTGATCTCGTCCTCCAGACGCGCCACCACGATTTGTCCATCGCGTGCTTCCGTGGTTCGGCGCACAGCGACCAAGTCGCCATCGAAGATCCCGTCGTCCCGCATCGAGTCGCCTTGGACACGCAGCAAATAATCCGGCGTTGGCGAAAACATCGAGCGATCCGCGACGAGCTGTGTGTCGCTGCCGATATCGGCGCCAATGGGAACGCCGGCCGCGACGCGGCCCAGCACGGGAAGACGCAACTGGTCCGCATGGACTCGGCGACCGCGGCGCAACAGTCGAATGCTGCGTGCCGCTCCTGGCGTGCGGGCAATCTCGCCGGCTTCTTCGAGCGCGCGAAGGTGGTAGTTGGCGGTGGCGTTCTGCTTGAACCCGAACGCGCTGGCGATTTCCACCTGGGTCGGTGGGAAGCCATCCAGCTCAATCCGATCCTTGATGAAGGCGAGAATGGCGCGTTGGCGGTCGGAGATGCTCATTGACTAATAATAGTCATTTTCGGGCGTCAAAAATCCAGTGCTGTGGAATCATGGGCTTAGCGGCACTTGCTCACGAACCTCGCGCAAGATTCGCTCTGGAGCCGTGCTTACCGGCGGATGGGCATCCTGTGCCGCCACATCGCCGGAAAGCCGATCGAGCAAGCAAGTGAGCGTGATGACATCCTGCCGGTTGTGGTCGAGCACACGCGCCAGATTTCGGCTGCTCTGGCCACGCAGGAAGGCAAGCCACGCTGCCGGCGCCTCGCTACCGGGTAGGTCATCGTCCCGCACGATGCCAAGCAGATTGCGCTCGATCGTTTGTAGTCGGCAGTTCTCCCAAACACCGCGATACGCGCGTCGCGTGGGATAGAGAAGATCCACGTGCGGCCGATCTTCAAACGGATGCAACTGTCGATGAAGACGATAGCGACCCTTGAGCAAGGGTGTGTCGTAGGAGCGCCCGTTGTAGCTGACAAACACGGGATCAGATGGAAGCGTGTCGGCGAACACGTCCAGCATGCGGGCTTCACCCGCCAGCGCTGTCAGATACAGTTGCCGCGTCACAATCGTTCCGTCACGCCAACATGCCGTGCCGATCATGAAGGCTTTGGTGCCGACTCCACCGGCCAGGCCCGTGGTCTCGGTGTCGAAACAGACGAGCCGTTGGCGGTCGACATCGATCGGATCGCCCCACGGCAATCGCACGGACCTGAGTGCGAGTGCATCGGTTGGAAAGCACTGCTCCACCAAGCGCAGGCCCGGAGCGATCTCCACACCCGCGGGTGCCGGCAAGGGGACAAACGAGGATCGCTCACGACGGCGCATCAATCGGCGCAACTCGTTGCGCAAGCCCAACGCCGGTGGCTGATCCGCGGCGCGACCAATCTGCCGTTGGAGTGTGCGCAATCGTTCGCTGACCGTGCTCATGCGAACAGCTCCAGCACGGTGAGCGCCAGCGCCTTTGCGGAACGCTCCGAATCTTCATCGGCGGCAAGGACGGGACCAACGCATGCAGGACAACCGCCTTTGCACTCACACGATCGCACTAACGCTGTCGCGCCAGCAACGAGTTCGGCAGCGCGGCGAAACAACGGCTCACTCAACCCGATGCCACCAGGATGATTGTCGTAGACGTAAACGGTTGGGTTGAACGCGGCGTCACGTTCGGGGCTTTCTGGTTTCCCTTCGGCGTTGCGCCACTGCCCGCGACCGCGCTGATCTTGCGTCGCAAAGTAGGCAGCGTCGCCAGAACCCACAGCCTTTTGAAGATCGCGCCCGTCGGCCATCACGCTCACCGCTGCAGCGGTATGCAGCGCATAGGCCGCGCCCAGGAATCCATCGAGGGCTTCCTGGCGCTTGGCAAAGACTGTATCCAGTGTGTGCTGGTTGAGCTGCCACCAGACAGCGGTCGTCTGTAGCTCCTGGTCGGGAAGGCTGACGGGTCCGTAGCCGATGTTTTCGTGGCTGTAGAAGCGGATTTTCTTGTAGCCAGACACCCGGCGCACCACATGAACCTCGCCATGATGCGAGGTTCCCTGCCCCGCCTTTGAACCATCGAACCGTTCGAGCACTTTCAGTTTCGTGTAGTCGATGGCGTCGGTGTAATAGTCGGCGCTCGTGCGCGTGACGAAGGCTTTGCGACCAGCCCAGTCCAGCCTCTCCACCTGGAACGGCGACGATTGGACCATATAAATGGCGCCCTCATACAACGTCAGTGCGGCGGCGGAATAATCGACCTCGCCGATGATGGTCTGGCGACCGTCCGTACGATCGACGACAACAAAGTTGCCATCGGCCACCGATCGCAGACTGACGGCTTGCGCCGGATAGCTATCGGCGATCCAATCCCAGCGTTCGCCTTCCCGATGCAGGACGCCGGATTCGGAGAGAACCTCCAGGAAATCATCGGCGACCATCGAGCCAAAGCGATCACCGCTGGTGAACGGCAGCTCAAACGAAGCACAACGAATGTGGTCGAGCAAGATGAGCAACTGGTCGGGCGCGATGCGCGCGGTTTCTGGCGGAGCGTTCTCGAAGAACTCGGGATGACGCACCACGTATTGGTCCAGCGCCTGGCTCGACGCAACAAGAATGCCGAGGGACGGCCGCTGCCGACGGCCAGCGCGACCCAGGCGCTGCCATGTAGCGGCGATGGATCCGGGATAGCCACACAGGATCGCCACATCAAGCGAGCCAATGTCCACACCCAGCTCCAGGGCTGATGTCGTGACCACACCATCAATGGTTCCAGCACGCAACGAGCGTTCCGTGTCGCGGCGCTCGGTAGGCAAATAGCCACCACGGTACGCGCGGATGCGTTCGGGTTTGCGTGGGTCGGGGTCGAACACATCTTTCAAGTATTTCGTGAGCACCTCGACCATGAGGCGCGACGGCGCGAACACGATCGTCTTGAGCTTTGCGCGAATCGCATGACGAGCGATACGACTGGCTTGCGATCGCGCTGACGCACGGATGCCCAGATCCGCATTGATCACCGGCGGGTTCCACAGCAACACATGCCGCTCGCCCCGCGGCGCACCGCTCTGACTGATCTGCCGGACGTCTTCGCCGATCAGTGCTTCTGCATGCTCTTTCGGATTGCCGATCGTGGCCGAGCAGGTGATGAACTGCGGTGTCACACCGTAGAACGCGCACACGCGTTTCAGGCGACGCAACACATTCGCAACGTGCGATCCGAACACGCCACGGTAGGTGTGCAACTCGTCGATGACGACGTAGCGCAGGTTCTCGAAGAACTGAGCCCACTTCGTGTGATGCGGCAAGATTGCTTGGTGGAGCATGTCGGGATTGCTCACGACGATATCGCCGTGAACGCGGATGGCCTGGCGCGCATCCGATGGCGTGTCGCCATCGAACGTATAGGCTCGCACGCCCAGCTCACCAGCCCGGTTCAACTCCAGCAGCTCGGCCACCTGATCCTGGGCGAGTGCCTTGGTCGGAAACAAATAGAGGGCTTTCGCATGGTGCGCGCGCACGGCCTCAATGACGGGCAAGTGGTAACACAGCGATTTTCCGGAAGCGGTCGGTGTGACAACGACAATGTGCTCGCCGTTCGCCGTCGCATTCCACGCTTCCCCCTGATGGGAGTACAGCTGCAAGATTCCGCGATGCTGAAGCGCCCGGCGAACATCGGTACTCAAGGCCTGCGGAAATGGAACATGGGAAGCCGGAATGGCGGGCAGACGAAAATAACCCGTGATCCGATCGCGATACTTATCTGCAAGCCGTTCGACCAGGGTGTCGGTCGTGCGCACGTTCAAATCGGAACGCTGCGCGGCGCGCATGGCGAGATCGGTCATCGTGCTCTCCCGGATGGAGAATCGTTGTACGAGCGACCGATCTCACCAGCTGAGACGCTTCACCTCATGACATGGCGGCTCGCGCCGCCATGCAGGGCTCTACCGTTTCTTGCCTGTCTTCTTCTTTGATTTGGATTTCGCCACGACAGGCCGGCGTGCTGTTCGTTTGGCGGCTACCTTTTTTGCGGCCTTCGCTGCGCTCTTGCTGTTCGCTTTGATGCTCTTCTTTGCCGCGGCCTTGACTGCTTTCTTCACCGGTTGACCGCGTGCAACGTGACCGGATGATTTCTTGGCAATGGTCTTGGACTTGCGTGCAACGCCTCTCGTGGGCGCTTTTTTCGTTGCTGTCGACTTCTTCTTCGCTGCCGTTTTCTTTGTCGCTTTCTTCGCCTTGGGTTCCACGCGTTCCACCAATGACAATCCTTGAGCGTTCAACCCTGGCGGGCCGGCGATGACAACCAGCTCACGATCGGCACTGTCGCTGATCGCCTGCCGAAAGGGGCGATCCAAAACAATGCACCCATCCGAAGCCGTTCCCGATTTGGGCGCCGGCAAATCACCATGGATGAAAAATCCATTGCGTCCAAACATCTGGTTCGCCAGATCGAAGGTCAACCCCATGACCACGGGCCCCATGCGGCCGGGACTATTAAAGGCCACGCCAATCGTGTAGTTACCGACCGGGATGGGACCCAGGTTGCGCAAGATTTGATCTTCCGGACGATTGCGATGGTCGGTCGGGCCACCTGCCGGCAGCGCGCCATCCCAGTTCCCGGAATAGCCCACAGCCAATAGTTCGCCTGTCGGCTTGAAGCATTGCCCTGTTCGCTGAACATAGGTCCACATGCGTTTGCTCTCCGTCGATGTTCAAGGATCAACTGGAAGTCAGTCCACCATTCCAAGGCGGAGCCGCTCCGCGCTCTATGCTGCCATACGATGTTCGTAGTAAGGCCGCGCCCGGTCATCCAGGATCGCGTACATGTCGGCAAGACGCGTCCGGTCCGGATTGAGCCACGCGTCGATGTTCTTTTCCTGGATCGGAATGATGCACCGATCATGACCTGCGGCGGCCACCTCCGCCGGCGGTTCGTCTGTGATGGCTGCAAACGACAACAAGCCAGGTTCTCCCGGACCTTGCCAATGCGACCAAAGACACGCGACGAGCATGTCCTGAGTGGGCGTCGGCCTGAACTCCAGCACGACATTCTCTTCCTTCTCTCCCGGAGCAAGCTCGCGCCCTTCCATTTTATGGCGACTCACATTCTCATAGAACGCGTTCACGATCATGATGCCGTGTGACACGCCGAACTGTTTCTTCCAAAACTTTTCCAGGTTGTCGCGGCGAGCGTTGTAACAACCAGGGTAGTCTGCGTCGAACTCGGCGGGCCATCCCGCAAAGCGGCACTGATACCGCATGGGCTTCACCACACGCTTGCCGTTCTCCATGATCATGACCGGCGCGTAGCCGCCGGGAAAAATCCGCGAGTCGCGGTCTTTCAAATCGGTACGCCGCAGGTCGTTGAGCTTCGTCATCGCTTTGGAAATCTTGTCGGTCGCGATGCGTTTGCTGTCGGTGGCTGCCTTGGTGGTCTTCGTCAACAGCTTGCGCTCCGCATCGGCGAGCCGCTTTTTCTGGGCAAAGATTTCCTGTTCGGTCTTGCTGATCTGCTCGGCATCGTAGGCATCAATGAGAGCCTTGATCTTGCGCTCGTCATCGGTCTGCGGTGCACTAAACGCCGCATCCATAGCCTTGGGAATCTTGACCTTGGCTCCCTGTTGGCGAATCCAATAAAGTTCGAAGAACTCGCCGATGCTGATGATGGCGCCCCAGACACGAACGAATTGGTGATAGTCCGCGCGGACTTGAGCTGAGTAGCACATGTTCGCTGTCCAACAGCAAAAGAACAGCAGAATATTACCGCGGCCGGTCGCTGATCACACACTGCTCCATCGCCCTGCACCGCTAGTTGGCCTACGCACGAGGCAACTTACTCGCAGTAAAGAGACTATCGAATCCCTTCAACTGCACCCCACAGAAGGGGAACGTACTATCCGGACTATCGATCGGATCGCACAGAGACATGAAGCGGCGACCTCGGTGACAATGGCTTCCGGCCGGTCGATGATCCGAGAAAAGCGAGGCTGCCGGCGCAGCGGCGCCGTTCGACGCGGTTGGGGCCGCCGATAGCGCCTTCGCTCTACACCGAGCCGCACCTACGTCGCGGCGCGAGATGAGCGTCGACCAATCGTGTCGTGCACGCCGCGGATCACTTTCCCGTGCTTAGCATCCGGAGTGCCGGAATAACAAAGATTTCAGTAGCCGTGTCGGCCATATTGTGCTTACGATGCGCGTCACCGTGACGGACGGAATCCACGATGAGTCGAAAACCAAAAAGCGATCAGAGCAAGCCGCCGACCACGACGACCGTGCAGGCAGGCGTATCCCGGACAAGTTTGGGCACGACTGTTTTTAGGAATCGCAAGACCACAGTATCGGTCGACCGACAGGGAAACAAATTGACGCAAGCGACGGATGATTTCGATGTCGTTCCCTCAGGCGGACGCACTCTTCCAACGGCAGGCGGAACGCAGGCGGAAGCGCAGTCGAATGCAGACGCGTTCGATAGATCACTTGGACAGCGTTCCAACAAATCAGAGTCTTCTCGGCCGACGAACCGGAAACGAAAGCCCTAGCGTTTTTTATGCTGCCGAGCCGGCTTGATTGGTAGCGCCCCATAGTCGATCAAGTTGCTACGCAACGGCTTGCCGAGGAACTTGTGGCCCACTGGATAGTGGTGCGTGTAGTGCCATGTTGCGACGTATTCGGCGTCAAGCCAACGCTTGTCCGATAAAGCCAACGCGCGATCTGCTTCCTTGAGGGCTTTCTCCGGGCTGACACGATGTAACGCAGCCTGAAAGCATGTCAGCCAGAACTCTTTTCGCGTCGGCTCGCTGACGGTCTCGTTATGTAAATCTGGTTTCATGACACCTCCTCGTCAAGGTGGCATGCAAGCAGAAATCTCCCGACTGTCAAGGTGTCGGTGTTCCGGCGACTGGGCGATCCAGCGGGCCGCTCCATATCGCCCGCCCCGCGCGGCAGACATTGCGGCCATTTTCGACCGGCGAGTGGCAACCGGGGAGGCCCGCGGCAATAATGGGCTAAAGAGTCATTGCATTTTCAAACGCGACTCACACGCAAACTGGCGCCGAAGGGAAACACCAATGGCCAAGAACATTTTGATCTTTGCAGACGGGACCGGCCAAGCCGGCGGCCTCAAGCCTGACCAAGAAATCAGCAACGTCTACAAGCTGTTCCGCGCAACGCGAATCGGACCTGAAAGTCCGATCGATCCGGCTCGTCAATTTGCGTTTTATCACCAGGGCCTGGGCACCGCGTCAGAAAAGGGCGGAATCCATTTCGGCTGGTGGGACCGCATTCGCACATTAGCCGGAGCAGCCGCGGGACTCGGCATTAGTAAGAACGTCACCGACTGTTACGAAGCCATTCTTCGCGTCTATGAGCCGGGCGATCGCATCTACCTGATTGGTTTCAGCCGCGGAGCCTACACGGCACGAAATGTTGCTGGCGTGCTGAATCTCTGCGGCGTGCCAACGCAAGGTGCGGACGGGAAAGCACTGCCGCGATTCGGCAGCGCGCTTCGGGCCATCGCTAATGAAGCGGTGACGAAGGTCTATGATCATGGCGCAGGAAAACCGCGCGCCAAGTATGAGTCCCAACGCGAAGAGCAGGGGCGTCGCTTTCGTAAAAAATACAGCTCGGGACATGACGAGAATCGAGGAGACGTCTATCCATATTTTATTGGTGTCTTTGACGCAGTTGCAGCACTCGGGATATCGACAGAGCAACAAGTGTTCATCATCGCACTTTGGATTGCCGTCTGCGCCATGGTCGCCGTCGGGGTTAGCTGGATTGTGAAATCGATCTGGACACTTCCGTTTCTCTGGAGTTTCGTGGCGGGCTTCAGCGTATTGGGGCTGGGCGCGGTGGCGTTGGTCGCTCGCGCGACCTTCAAATACATCGTCGGGTTTCCGAACAAACACAGTTTCAGTTTCCATTTCGCGCGCTGGTCCAAGAAGAACTACGATCGGTTTCTAGATCCGCGCATCAACTACGTACGGCATGCGATGTCGATCGACGAAACGCGGAAGGATTTTCCGCGCGTGGAGTGGGGTTCAAGACATTTTGTCCAGCGTGAGCTCAATCCAGGTGAGCCGATCCAGTTTGCGCAAGTGTGGTTTGCAGGCAACCACTCGGACATCGGCGGCAGCTATCCGGAGGAGGAATCGCGCCTGTCAGACGTTTCACTTCGGTGGATGAAAGAGCAAGTAACGGCTTTGCCCGACCCGATCATCGTGGACGAGACTCGCTTGCACACATTTCCCGACGCCGGAGGGCTTCAGCACTCCGAAGTCGAAAGTGCGCGCGAAGCATATCCGTCGTGGTGGCCTTGGAAGCTTTCATGGCCAACCCAAGCGCGGGTGGTCGATGACGCGGGGGAACTGCATTCAATGGTCTACGAACGCTTTGCGCTTGAGCGCGTCCTGCAGTGCGGCACTTGGCGCCCCTACAGACCCGAACCACTTCGGACTCATCCAGGAGTTGCGAAATACTACACGGATCACTAAAGGGTCTTGCCGCCTGAAGCAAGCTTGAGCTGTGGCCATGCCTGATTACAGCCGCGGTCGCCTGCTTAACCCGCCCTGAGAAGGATTGGATGTAGCCAATATTTCCGGAGCCAGTTGTTGAAGGGACAGGCCGTTGCTTACTCGGCGCACTTCCATTTTCGGAGCGCCCCCATTCAACAGCTGAACTGCCCGAACATCCGAGGGCACCGGATAACGCTCGCGCCGCTTCCGTTCGATGCCATCCCGAATTTGGCGGGTCGCGCGAGTCTTGTTCGTGTAATGGATCATCGCTAATTCTGTGACCAAGACTTGCGCGCGGGCCTCACGCCGGTGCGCCCGATCCAACCCTTCACGCTGCCGTCGACGAAGCTCCGCCCACTCCCGTCGTGTGCGCCTTTTCCATCGAGGCGGATCCGTGGACTGCTCCAATCCATCGAACGCATGGCGCTCGCGGACAGTGGCGACCATCGCGTCACCATAGCGGTCACGTCGACGCTCGGCGAGCGTCTGCGCGCGTCGCCAAGCGTTGTCCGCTCGAATGCCATGCTGAAGCAACACATCGCATCCCGGATCGCGGATTTGGTGCTGGGCGAGCATCCGAGCATCGGCGATCGGCCATTGGAGCCTGCGCGCATAGTCCACCACGATGACGGCCCTTTGGCCAAACTCCGCAACGAACTCTTGGATCATGTCGATGTATTTCTGGGACATCTCGCCTTGAGCGCGCCTCAGTTCGCTCGACTGGGCCGCCGCGGCATTAAGTACAGCCGCGTCCTTGCCTTCCGCACGCGAGGCACGGCCTACGCGGGTGCCAAGCCTGTGGCGCACACCACGGCCGGCTGAAGGGCGCGCACGCGGGACGCGGCTGACATTGATCGCCGCCGGAACGTCACGCGGCGTTTTGTTTGTTTCGATTACCGCTTCACGCGCATGGTCGATCTTGGCCTGGACGTGATCCGAACGCGCTGGCGTTTCCATCGCACGGGCCTCAGCCATTGCGCGCGCTAGCGTTTGTTCGAGCGCGTTGGCGTTGTCCCGGCTGACCTCGTCGTTCCAGATGGATTGCTCTGTCGCCTCACCGCGGCGCCGCGCGGATGTTGTAGCTTGGCCTTCGTGAAGGGTTGTTTCCCGGATTAGCAACGCGGCCGCGGCGAAGTCGCCTCGTTCTTCCGCGTCGATCGCCTGCGCCTCCAGTCGGCGATGATCGACGCGGACACTGTGCCCAGCCTTCGCTAAGTGATCGTTGGTCTGTTCTGCCACCATTGCGCGCAGCGCCTCGACTTCCAGTGGTCCCGTCCGGCGATCATCGAGCACCCGTGTCTTGCGGCCAAATCCGTTCGGGCCAAGCTCACGCGTGGTGAACATGATGTGCGCATGCGTGTTGCGCTGATCCCCGCGCTTATCCGGCGCATGCAGCGCGGTCATCGTCGCCACGCCATAGCGTTCGACCAACTGACTGGCGATGGCCTGGGCGAGCGTCGCACATTGAACGTCGGATAGCTCGGCGGGCAGCGCCACTAACAGTTCGCGGGCAACGCATCCGTTTTTGCGCTCCGGTTCCTCGGCGCGATTCCACAATTGATTGGGATCGGCCGACCAGGTCGGTGCTCCTGCTGGCGCGACCATATAGACGCCAAGGACGCCGCTTTTGCGACTGTAGTTATGAGTGGTCCCGAGACGCTCGTCAGTGAAGCAAGCTGCGGCACGGTAGGCAGCCGCATTCACGCTGGACTGGCCGCGACCTCGGCTGAAAGTTTTTACAGCAGCGTAAAAGATGGCCACGACTGTCGCTCCGAGCACCTTGCGTTGCTCTGTTTTAGAGCATGAGCGTGCCAACGCAAGAGCTCCGTGGCGTTATTTTGACAATGTCGCACATCAATGGATTTTTATATTGACAATGTCACATACTGGGCGTATCTTGCCGCCGAACCGAGGATTTGCTGTGCGTGATGGGATCTTCAAGTCTTTACCGATGCCGGCTCTCTGGCGCCAGTTGATGCGGTGCTGCGAGCGCCCGGCTGAGCGGGGCACGCCAGCCCGAGAAGCAGCACTGCGCGCGATGATGGCTGATATGAACAAGGCCATTCCCAAAACGTTGGCCTCAGCGGTGCGTGCGTTGGCTCAAGATCGTCAGGGCCAGCTATCGATGGGCGTGGCGCTGCCCGACGGCTGCAACGACGATGGGTCATCATTGCCATTGGGTCGCCTTCTTAAGGTCTATCTTCAACGCCAAGCGCAAATCAGCACGTACGGCCGTGAAGCTGTGGTTGCCGCAGCGACGGCCACGCTAGGTGCTTGGAACCAGCAGATATTGCGTCAAGTTGCCCAGCAACTGTCGGGACGTGATCGCCGCGATGCCACCCCCGCTTTGGATGCCGCTTCAGCGGCATGCGCCGCGAACGTGCCGCAGGCGGTAGCGCAGTTCTTAGGTGAAGCGGCGGCACCTCCACGCCGCTCACGCAAACGTTTTGATCCCGACAATGATTTGAGCGTGGTGTCATGACGCCGCGGCCCGTCCGATCTCAGGCTCACATTTTTGCGACCGAGACGGCTAGCCGGATCCCGAAAGGTGCCATCGCCTGCGTGCTTCAAGAGAACTTGATCGTGGACCCCACTGACCTGGGCCACTATTGCTCAGGAACGCTCAACGAGCGCGCGGATGATGCGATCGTATTTGCTGGCGTTGTTGCCTTTGCTGATCGTGCCGTGCCTCGGACGCCGGCTCGCTCATGGGCGAGAGAGATACGTATCACGATCCCCGTGCTTGACTTGGATTTCTGGCAGGACTCGACTGTCGATCAGCAGCTACGAAGCTTGTTGAACTTGGTGACCGGCGATGTGTGGGAGCTCGCGTTCATACAACGCCACCAACGATTGACTGCATTCCAGCAAAACTCTCTCCTCTTTCGCGCCAACGAAGAGCCTGTCGTCATGCCCTTCAGTGATGGCATGGATTCATTGGCTGTCGCGAGACTGTTCCATGATTCCGAACCGAACGCCCCGCTAATCATGGTCACCACTGGAAAGCGGCCCGACGCAGATGCGCAAGCGCGGCGCGGAGAATCCGGAGGCCGACGCTTCCGTTTCTCGGTGCCGTTCAAAATCAGATCCCCCCGGTTACGTGAGCTCTCTTACCGCTCACGCGCTTTGATCTACGGGACCATGACGGCCGTCGCCGCTCAACTTTCCGGTGCAAAGCGCATCATCGTCGGCGAAAGCGGCCAAGGTGCGTTAGGACCTTGGCTGACGCCTGTCGGGCAAGAGGCACCTGATATTCGGATGCATCCCATTTACACGAGCAAGCTGGCGGAGGTCATGCGTTCAGTGCTGAACATCGGCGTACGTTTCGAGCACCCGAGACTATGGACGACCAAGGGGCAAACGCTTGCCGATCTGAAAGAGCGCGGCCTGGAAAGCGGGTGGGAAAATACGCGCTCCTGTGCGCGAGACGCGCGGGACGACATGGTAGTGGACGGCGGCCTCGCTCAATGTGGAGTGTGCGCCGCGTGCCTGCTGCGCCGTGTCTCAGTCCATGAGGCAGGCTTAAGCGAGCCTGCATCGTCGTATCTGTGGTGGGATTTGCAAGCTCCAACGCTGGAGCAAGCCCAGCATGAAGACAGCCGAGCAACGAAGATGAACGATATGAACCAAGCCGCATGCGGTGTGCTCGCTCTCGATCAGCTCGCCGAACTCGATCGGTCATCTTCCGTTGATCTGTCGTTCAAGGCGTGGGAACTGGCCCAGGTGCTGCCAGATGAGCAAGGGGTTGCTGGCATCGAAAAGAAGCTTCGGCGTCTCATTGGCGATCATGCGAAAGCTTGGTCGCGCTTTGTCGATGCGCAAGGGGATCGATCGTTCTTGAAGCAATGGATCGGCGTGCCGGTATGACGCTCGTTCTTGACCAACACGATCCGATCCAGCTCGGAGAACGCCTTAGGACGGCGCGTTCTGACGCTGGCATGACCCAAGAAGAGGCGGCGGCAGCTCTCAATCTGGCGCGCACGACCTTGCTGGCGATCGAAAAGGGTCAGCGCCGCGTGCGCAACGATGAACTGGAGTCGTTCGTTCGTGTGTACGGTGTCTCCGTCAATGCGCTCTTTCGTCGTTCAGTCGTTCATGTGGATTTGGTGCCGCGCTTTCGCGCAATGCCTGGCACTGCGTCGGATGGTTCATTGGCCGCCGCCAAACTATTGAACGATCTGGCCGCAGCAGAAGTCGAGCTGGAGAAACTGACGGGTCGGCGACTACGCAAGGACTATCCGGCTGAACGCCCCCTTTCATCCGGAGACCTGCGCGATCAAGCCGAAGATATGGCAGGCGAGATGCGGCATCGCTTAGGTCTTGGCTTGGCCCCCATCGTGGACATCGTGTCGCTCCTGGAAATGGAACTTGGCGTTCGCGTCTTCATTCGACCTCTCGCCGGAAAAATCTCAGGCTTGTTTGTGTTTGACGAGCAGATTGGCGCTTGCATGCTGCTGAACCAGTTGCATCCTCGTGAGCGGCGCGCCATCACTGCAGGTCATGAGTTCGGCCATCTGCTGACCGCCCGTCACGAACCGGATGTTGTTGAACTCGGGCAACGCGGGCGCTCCAGGTTGGAGAAATTCGCTACCTTGTTCGCGCTCGCCTTCATGATGCCCGCTGTCGTCGTGCGCGCCAGATTTCGGGAATACAAGCAAGAAACCGGACGATTTTCTGCGCGGCACCTGATCCTAATGGCGCATGCATTGCATGTCTCCCATGAAGCCATGTGCCGGCGTTTGGAGGATCTCAAGCTTCTGCCGGAAGGCACGTGGGAGAAACTGCGCAGCGAAGGCTTTTCGGGGAAACTGAGGGATGAGGTGCTGGGAGATCGCCGTCGCGACGACGAGTTGGCAGTCCCGTCACGTCTATGGATGCTGGCTTCCGAAGCTCATCGGCAGGATCTGATGACCGAAGGACAGCTCGCCGAACTGTTACGGATGGAACGAACCGAAATACGCCGCTTGCTCGATACACTGGAGAGCGGCGATGACCATGACCTGGAAGCCATCACGCTTGAGTAGTCATCGCAGGACGCTGGTGCTGGACACGAGCGCGGTGCTGAACATGCTCGCATGCGGCACGGCTGCGCGTCTGTTGGGCGCTCTCGATCTGACTTTGATCGTGCCCCAACAAGTCATCGTTGAAGTCAAACGAGAACCGGTTGTCCCCGATGATCCGTCCCACAGCATGGAGGGCCTTCTTCAACGAGGCGCGCTCCAGGCTCACCATCTCACAGGTTCTGGATACGATACGTTCATCGAGCTTGCCGCCGCCGAGCCACCGGATGGCTTAGGTGATGGAGAAGCAGCAACGATTGCGACAGCCGAACAGCTCGCCTGCGAGTGCGTGATCGACGAGCGCAAGGCGATCCGAATCGCCCGCGGCCGCCGAGCCGATGTCGGCGTGCTTTGTTCCCTTGATCTGTTCCTGATTGCCGAGGAGCGCAAAGCATTCGCTGCTGAAGTCCTGGCCGACCTAGTCTTCAAAGCGCTTTTTCACGCACGGATGCGTGTGCCGCAGAACCACCGCGCGTGGGTACTAAGTTTAATCGGCGCAGAGCGCGCCGCTCAATGCAGCAGCTTGGCTGCGGCACTGCGGGCGCGCTGACGATTACGCGCCGCTGTTTTGCGTGCAGACCATCGCGGAAGCGCGGCGCTCCGCGCCGGGGTCTGGGGCGCAGCTCCAGCGCAATCGCGCCCAAGGGCGCGCGCAAACCCAGTAGGGTTTGCATAAATGCGCTGTTGTTGTTGCTACGAAACATCCTGATTGCAGGATGAGACTTGCATCCAACAAAGGCATGGCCGCGGATCGCCTCATCCAACCTTACCGCACGTTCCGCATCGACCAAGTCCGAATGAGCTAGTGCCAAAAACCAAAGTTTTGCCTGCGGCTCAAGTTCATCGAGTGTAGTCATCTCTTCCTATTTCGCCCATGCTCGTGCGACCTTGTAAAACCAACTGCCCCGTGTCGCGTTCGCGATCTGAGCGCGATGCGACCTCGGAATTTTCGGCAACGCCCGAAAAAGCAGCTCGGCCTTCGCGCGGGTTCTGATTTTTTGCGGTTGGTTAGACATCATATATAGAGCATCGATCGCGACGCGCACAGCAGCTGACGGCTCCGACACCGGATAGTCTTTTAGCAAATCCGAAACGCTAATCCGGTTTGCATTGGTGACATTGTCGCGATGAGCGGACATTGTTGCGGCCAACTCATGGGCACGTACGGTAATGAACGACCAGTTTGCTCGCGATAGCCTTGCCTTCGCCGTTGCCGACTCCAGCCAAGTTATTCGGCCAATACTTGCCGCCCATTGGAGAAGCCCGAAAAGGGTGACCCCTCGGACGTTGATGCCAGCGCAGTAGGGAAATAGAAATCCATCAATGGAGAGGAAAATATTCTGATCAGTTCTTGCTGCTGCCAACGTCGCGAGCGTTCCGATATCCAAGATGTCTTCTGCGTTTGAAAGCTCGGCGCCTGAATCGTCCGCGAAATAGTCGACGAGTTTCACACGATAGTCTGTCTGTCGGGCAGCAATCGCTTTCCAGAATTTTCGCCCCCACTCACGAGCTTTCGGGGTGTGTTCTTGTAGAAACAACTTCCCGTCCGGAGTAAGGCCAGCCGACGCGCGCGCATGTCGATGCTGCCGTTCCTCCCACCACCAATCAATGAGCGTGAGCTGCGTCTGACGCATGACTTTTACATTGCCGGCGGCCTTGAGCAAAATCGGCGTAATACCAGTTTGCTCGGCGAACAAGATCGTCAAGGGATCGACATAAAACGGCGTGTCGTAGCCTTGAAGGAGCCGCGCGTCACGGTTCATCTCTTCGGTCGTTCCGAAACAGCATCGAGGTCTTTCAATCTTAGCGACGACGCGAAACGGTATCGTATTTCTAAAATGCGAGAGCATGATGATGGGAACATTTTGCGGCGGGTTGCCTACTCGTCCAAGGTCGTCTCTTAATCGCTCTGTGATCGGACCGACAAGGTCATCGTCGGGAATTTTCAATGCATCGACACCTCCACCAGCAATGCCTTGGCGCGATGCCCAGTCCATAACTCGCGCGTGAGTGCCCACGGCGCCGGAAAGGAGCTGGTCGACGGTCCAGGTCCCCGCATATTCGCCCGCATCTATATGGACTTTTTCACCGACTGCGCACCCGAGTAGTGGCGCGACCCAAGGCTCATCTTGAGCCACCCTTGTTACGGCGCGCGCGCTCGTACCGCTCCTCTCGGTAATCCAAAACATCCTTGTCTCACCACTCGTTTCGTGGCGAAGCACAACGACTGTATTTACGTTGACCGTTTTAGGAACCGGCGGCATTCCTCCAGCCATCGTGACAGCTGCAGCTGCTGGGAAAAGATCTTTGTCTTCCGAAGCTTGGCTTCCAACTTCGGCGAGCAATCGATTGCATTCGCCGCGCCGAGTCACCGATGCCAGCGTCTGCACGAGGACCGCGAGGCTTTTCGTCTTTTCGACGCGCGGATAAATCGACGGCGTAAGCATGTGGCGGGCAAAAAGAGCGTTGCCGCGCGATCGTTCAAACCAAACCCAGCGTGCGATGTCGTTGACATTGGCGAGTTTGAGCGTCGCAAGTTTCCGGAGATTTTCAGCCGCCGAATCTATATTGCCTCTTTGGATCGCCAGATTCGAACGAAGTCCCCAAGAAGCGGCGTCAAGATCCGACCGGGGAAGATACCGATCGAGAAGATCTTCAGCACGCGCTAATCGGAGCTCCGAGAGCGCCAACTGGATCGCTTGCAGAGCCTGAGTGCGAGTGAGTAGGTCTCCTTGAGCATCGACCGCCGCATCGCGGGCGGCCTGCATCGCATTTCTGAGTTCAAGTTCCTTCGCGGCCGAAAAAATGCCAGCGACTTCGAGCAGCGTTTTGAGTTGAAGCTTTTTGGAATCAAAGGAGAGCAGTTCTGATCTTATCCTCTGGAGTGTTTCTTCACCCAAGAGAGGTTCGCGCAATGACAACGCCAATCCGATGACGATTTGATCGGGTTCGCCAGCCGAGCCCAACCGCGACAGCGCAAGCTGGACTGCGTCAGGCGTGTCGGCAGCATCGAACGAAAGATAAAGACGACCGGCAACGGCTTGCGCAGAAGCTTCCGGCAGTTCGGTCTCGGATTCCGCAATCCTTCGAAGCTCCACGCGCGCTCCTGGCTCACCTCGACTCACTGCACGCGATGCGCGAACGACCAAAAGCCTGGAATCCTTCTGCGCCTCCGGGCTATTCAACAACGCGTCCCAAAGATCGGCTCGATCATTGTCTGAAGCGTATTGGGCGACGAGCGCGATTAGTTTATCGTCGCCTCGACTCGCCTCAAGAGCTTGGCGATAGTAGTCATCGGCCGATGTGAGCTGTCCAAGAAGCGTTGCCGCTCGCGCTAACCAGACCAGCGAGCTCTCCTTATTCGTCGCAAAAGGACTTTCAGAAAAGCGTTGTTGAATGGAAGCGGCAAGGAAGGTGCTCGCCTCTTGAACTCTCTCCCGGTCGCCAAGGTCGACCAGCGGCACACCCTGACGCACACCTCTTCGTTCGCCGCGGATAATTGCGGCCATTGCGTTCACGGTTTTTGGAATCCAATCGCCAATCTTCTCTTTCGCAGATTCAAGAACGCTCATGTGCGCGTCGAATGCCGCCTCATTTCCAGAAAACATGGCGGCCTGCGCTAACGACAGATGCAAATTCGGATCGGCGCGATCGGAATCTAGAACATCCTTAATGACCTCTTCGTACGAGGCATGATCGACGTCCAGGCGCAGATTTAACCAGTGATTGAGCACATACGGACGATCGTCGCCAGATGCTTTCTTCAGCAGATCGGAAAGCGTCTTTCTGGCTTCGTCAACTGCGCCGAGCTCTTTCCGGCTGGCCGCTTCTGTGGCCAAGAGGCGAATGTCGGTTACGCCAATGACTTGAGCCTGCGCAGCGACTTTGGAGACTTCTTCAAACTCGCCAATCATGAAGAGTGCAGTTGCACTTGTACGCCAAACGCTTGGAATGGTCGAAAGCTTCGCTCTTTCCTCGGCTAGCTTTTCAAACGCTTTTGTTCCATGTCCGTGCCGCAGCAAAAGCGACGCCTCTTTTACAACGTCCGGGTCATTGTCCGTAGACCCATCAGTCGCCGTGGCCGCAAAAAGCCATAATCTCGCGAGACCCCTTCGCGTTTCCCAGCTGTATCGAAAGACTCTCTGCCAAAACGGCGGGAGGGAGGGGGAGGTACTGAACTAGATTAGTAGGGACGAGAATCCAACGCTCAATGTCTTCCCAGAACCAAATATCCACTCTGGCCTGAGCATGAATGGTTGCGCTCCTGGCCCAGTCTTGCAGATCCGTTTGTGTCGATTTGGTTGTAGCGACGATGTATCTCGTCAGCGCAGGCTGAAGCGCATGCGCAGCGTCGAGGTCTTTTTGCAGGAGAGTCGGCGTTAACTTTGCGTCCCAGTAGCGCTTGCATTGGATGCCGACCCAGTCGCCCCCGACAAGCCGTACCTGATGATCGATTCCGCTTTGCCCAGAACCGCGCTTGCCGTATTGCTGAATCGCTTCCGGGCTGAGTTTGTCCTCTGCGTAGTCGAAGACGAGGTCTTCGAACTGACTAGCCTCTTTCGGGATCGGAATGGTTAGATTCAGTGCAGCCATACGTCGATCGCGTTAATCTCGAAACGGTACTTGCCATTCTCCCAGTTCGGGAAGAGCTTGGGGCGATAGTCTGCGACTCTTGGAAGTGAGCACGCTGAGGATCCGCGCTGGGTCGGCGAACCTCGATGACCGGGGCGGACACACATTATGCGCCGCGTTGCCGAGCGCAAGTGTCGGTACTGCTACCGGATGGGCTTGAGTCGTTCGGGTCGGGAAAGGTTGGTCGGCCGGTGGTTTCGCGGCCCTATAGTCGAAGCGGTGTGCTATTCTCGCGCCGGTCGCATGCCATTGGGAAACCGCGCTGCATAGCCATTTATTGACAATTGGCATCGAAGTCGTTAGTATGCGGGCAAGCTTTAGGGCTACGGAATATTGAGCCCCCCTGCCAGTCTGGATACGGTTATTTTGTATTGCAGCTGTGTACGGGGGGCTCTAATTTTATGTGGCTTCCGAAATACCCCGCTCGCCTCTGCGATACAGCGGTAAACCCAGTTTCGGCCTTCATGCTGCAATCGTGGCATGAGTTGCTCACGAACGATGCCCCGGATTCTTTTCAAGCGAGGACGCTTGACCTGGCACTTTTACTCGATGACATGGCCCATGTCGCAAGCGTGGCGGCAGAGGACGATCGATGGCGCTCTTATTTGGGCGCGTTGTCAACTGAACTGTCTCGACAAGCCGCCGACGAGCAACGACTCCTCACGGGTGACCACCGCTTGGCGGTTGCAGTGAATAGCGTCATTTCCAAGTGTCGAGACTCAACTGCGAAAGCGGCGGACTTGCACCGCCACATACTTGTGGCCCGGGGAGTCTACGGCGATCCGGCTGCCCGTCTTCTAAAGGACGGTCGAAATATCTTGGTGAAATTCAAAAGGGAAAAACGCGATCTCCAGCATCGCCTTTCGACACTTTGTACTCACATTCTCTACCGAGGGCTTGGTGACGAGTCGTTGAGCAAAATAGACGATCGACTCCTACTTGAGTCGCCTGTCGACGTATTTGAAGTGCTGGCGGAACCGATTGCCAGACGCAAGGATGTATATCGATGCATTGTCGCGGTTGAGGGGCCTCAAGGCGACATAGAGGCAGCCGTCAAGGCAAAAGGCTACGCGAGAGCGGGTCGCCCTGATTTTCGCCCAGACGCAATTTCCCGATCATGGGAATCGAAGCATAAAAATTGCTACAACGCACTGGTCCAATGCGAGGCCATTTCAGCCCGCCATGCGGCAGAACTCGCAAGCGAAAGACTACTGGCCGTACTTAACGTCCACAACCTGTATCTAAATAGTGCGTCGTTACGAGTATGTCCAACTGTTCTGATCTATGTTGCGTCTCAGGTAACTGCGGTCGAAATTACACCAAGCAAGCATTACGGATTGGTGCCCAGAGGAAGAGCCAGGGAACTGATGAGGAACAGAGTTGAAAATCTGGGGGACCGCCTGAACGGCCGGCTCGCAAACGCACTGCGATCTCATGCGCTGGCCTTGTCGGCTACCGATCCAACCTCAGCGATAACTAATTTGTGGACTGCCTTGGAAACCCTTGCCGGGTCACTTGGTGGTGGCGCAATTGGCGACCGAGTTGCGGCGACGCTAGCACCCCATATCGCCTGGAGACGAGTTGATCGAATCGTCACCTATCTCGCTATTTCATGTCATCAAGCTGTCCACTTCGTCCAGTCGCACCTGAACCTTTCGATCCTGTCGTCGTCCAATGCCGGGCGAGTTGGTGCCGATGATGTGCTCCGCGCGGTAACTGGCCATGTGAACAACCCAGCAGCGAAAGAGTTGATGAACGCTTGCTCAGATTCGCCGCTTTTGCTCAATCGCCTCAGTGAGACATGGACAGTATTTCACGATCCCTCACAGTTGAGAAATCGATTGATTCAATCCAGAGACAGGGTCCAGTGGCAACTTTTGAGACTGTATAGAGCACGAAATCTTCTCGTACACAAAGGACAACATAGCCATTTGATCTGGCGGCTCCTTCAACACGCGCAGTATTACGTGTCGTTATCCTTGGGCAAGGTTATGCATGATCTCAGCGGCAATCCGGGATGGGATATCGACACTTCCCTACATTCTCAGAAGGAACAGTTCGACTACGTGTGCGCAAATCTCGACCAAAAGAACTGTTCGAATCTCACGCACGCGGATTTTCTGGCTGAGCGGAGCGTTATGCCGACTCGAAAGGTTTGGAGTTAGTCCGCGCGAGCTCATTTGCGCTACTGTAGCGCGTTGATCGCAGGCCACGTTGCTGGCATTTCGTGACCGGGATTGTGCGCGAAAACTTATCTGCTACCAGTGAATGTGTTCCACCTGCGGAGGCGTTTCGCTCCGCTTGAACTGGATCACCGATAACTGGAGCTGACACACGATGAGTATGACCCCTGAAGAGTTTCGCCCTATCCTTTTCGAGTTGCTCTACGCATTGCAACGCGCAACACGCTATTACCGCGGCAAGATCGTCCATACGCCACCAGAGCAGGAATATCCTGGGTGGGGCACGCTTTACTCGCTGACCGACCGCGCCACGACCGAAACGCGCCGGATCCTTGATCAGTCGAGTTCTTTACCCCATCACGAATGCGAGCTGACGCCGCCCAATCTGGCAATGGCTCGCGATCTCGCGGCGAAGATCCGCATGCGCCGCGCCCATGATGCATCTCGCCGCCGAGCATCGGGCCTGGGATTGCACTGATGGCGGATACCACCGGGGATCGTATTGCCTCGCAAGTCGCCAGAGCCACCGAGCGGATCGGGCAGCTCAAGGCTCGGCAACTCCTGCGTGAAATGCGTGCTGACGCGCGTGCCCGTGCGCGCGCCCGCCGCGCTGATGCTCGACGCCGCCTGATGTTTGGCGGCGTCGTCCTCCACGCTGGGTTCGGAGATTGGGATGCCGCCGAAGTGCTCGGCGTCTTGCTCGATGCGCGCGAAAAGATCGGTGGGTCGCCCACCCTACGGCTTGGGATGAGAAAACGAGGAGAGCAAGCAGGCAGCCAGCGCAGTCAGGATGGTCCCAACAACGTGCATCCCAATGGAACGGTGCTCTGAACGCGTGAGCCAAGCATGACAAGGCATTCAAGCCGACCTCGTTTGCGGGTCGGCTTGATTTGCGTCGCACCGAAACAGGCGACCAGGAACCAAGTGAGCTCACATGAGCCCGCGCTCTGCAAAAGAGATCGACTCATCCGATCCGACGACGATGTGATCAAGTACTCGTACCCCGATCAACTTGAGAGTTCGCACCAATTCAGCCGTGATGTCTCGGTCGGAAATACTTGGCTCGGCTACGCCCGAAGGATGATTGTGTGCCAGCACGGCCCCGGAAGCATTGCACGCCAGTGCTGCGCGAACGACCTCGCGCGGATGAACAGAACTGCCGTCGATGGTGCCGGTAAAAAGCTTTTCCACTGCAATGATGCGGTGGCGATTGTCGAGCCAGACGATGTGAAACTCTTCGTGTAGAAGTCCGGCTAACCGCATGCGGAGGAACGAGCGCGTGTCGGTTGGACTGGACAAGGTTGCCTGCCTCTCGAAGCGGCGGCGAAGGATGTCCTCGGCAATCGCTAAGACATCGCTCTCAGTGGCAACGGTTTTGCGTTTCGTGCGGTAGGTGCCGTCGTTGTCGCGGATAAGGCTCATGTTGTTTTTCCCATCGGCACTGGATTGCGCCGGTGAGTTCCAGTTGCACCGCTGACAAGTGGGAGGCACACCCGCAGGGACGCAACAGCGTGGAGGACACGCCGGCACGGGGTGTTGCGCATCACGCAAGCGGGGCTAAGGTGCTCACTGATAGGCGCAGGAAGCCGATGGGTCATCCTGGGTCTTAGCGCGTGCGACGATACCTGCTGACACTACCGGCGATCTGTCGCGTTGAACGGGGTCAAGTCATGCTGGATATGGTCGCGCCGCGCTTCATCAGCCTGGACACCTCGCATTGGGTCGGCTTGTGCAGGAGCCTTGGGGACAAAGCCTCAAATCCCTCTGCGGCCCGCGCGCTGCGCAAACTTTCCGCTGAAGGGTGGATCCTGGCCATGAGTCTTCATCAGGTCCAGGAACTGTTGGCTCATAAAGACGAACGCTTAGCGATCGCACGCCTATCAACGCTTCGGCATGTTTTGACCATGGCCACGATTGCCGGCGTGGACGACAACGACATGCCGGGATCCGTCGTTGATGTTCAACGCCTGGAAATCATGGCTGCGATCCATCATCCGACATTCGACGCTCAGGCCGTCCGGCAAAATGCGCGCGCCGCGGTCTTTCGAGTAACCACGGGCGATGCTGTTGTGGAGGCGATCATGCCTCTGGCGCATGTCATCCGCGAACACACTTTGGCGAGACAAGCGCGCACACGGGAAACCGCTTCAATCTCGCAAGCAACGGTGCTGGACGGATCTCGTATGCCTTTCGATTTGAACGGAGCCGCGCGGTCATCGTCGGGCGTCGCGGCTCACTGCGACGATCTGTCCGAACGCTTGGCCAAGGAGTTGGCCGAGCGCGGGGACCCTCGCATCACCGATCCGAGAGGTGCCGCGAAGGAGTTTGTAGATAGCATCGCGGCGCACAGGCAGGACATCGTCGGAAGCGCCCAACCGGTGGCCGAAATCCTGAAAATTGCCGGGCTCACAGTCGAGGATGTGGCCTCCTTCAAAAATGTCGGCCAGATCGCAGAACTCTCGCATTTCAGGCGAAACATCGGGATCGCGTCGGATGGCACCGGCATTGCTGCGGACGAGTTGCGCCATCTAAGCCAAGAGCGCCTGCCCACGTGGGTCGTTCACCGTGCGCTGCTTCGCCACCGTGCTGTGGCAACTCAAGCTCAAGGAGGCGATCTCACCGATAGTCACCTGCTCTCACTTGCTCCCTACTTCCACACAACATTCGTCGACAAGCGGACCTTGGAAAACGTCCGGCGCATTCGTGATCACGATAGCGCTGCTGGTGGACTGCTTGGGGATGTCAGGAAGGCGTCGTCCTGGTCCAAGGCTCTTGATTTGCTGCTGGCCGGTTCGCCACCTAAATAGAACAGCGATGATGGAGTGTCTTGGCACGCCCACATCGCGGACATGCTGGTACCTCTCCAACATCGCTGGCTGCCCGCAATCCCGAAAGCCCGCGCGTCTGAGCATCCGACCGCTGACCTGCCGTCCAGTCGTTCATCTCGATCAAATAAGCTTCCAGCGTTAACCAGCCGCATTCCCCGTTTGGGTCGATCAGTTTTCCGAGACGCAGCGATGCAAAGAAATCGACTGGCTGTCCTTCCAGCGTGTGTGCGAATACCCATTGATCGGTGGGAAGTCCGTGCTGCATGAATGTGGCGAATGTATCGATCTTGACGCCAGAGCGGACGATGACCGGCAATGTACGCGTGAGTTGCGCCTGTTTGTGTGCAAGCACTTCGCCCAGCGGATACCAAATGCCTTCCCCTTTCTTATCGCGCCCGCTCACCTTCAAGGGAAGCGGTGGATGTGGCGGTCGCGTGCGACGCCGCTCCTTGAGCTGGCTCACCGAGAGGTTGGTGATCAGCGCGACCTGACGGGCTGAAAGTGGGAGCGTCGGGTCAAGGCTCCAGACGTCGTTGGAGATCAACAGCGCGTCGGGAATCGGCTTCTCTTTTTTCTTTGGCATGCGCACCTCGGCGCCGCATCCATCGACACGCCTACGATGATGGAAGCAGGTTCATCATGCAACAGTATACAAATATACGAACTGGCGGCCAGCGGCATACCTGCGCTCGACACTAACGAGCAATCTCGCCACCAAGAACGCTGAGCGGGTGGGACGGATTTCGCCGTTCTGAGGGGAGCCATGGCGGAGCCACAGACCGATCCTTAAGAAATGATCGGTGTGTATATCACCATTTTTACCTTAATAAACAGCTATTTATTGGTGGGCCGTGCTGGATTCGAACCAGCGACCAACGGATTAAAAGTCCGCTGCTCTGCCAACTGAGCTAACGGCCCGGGAGGATGTGTCGCAGAATCCGCGCCCTGATTGGGGCAAGGCGGGTCGCGCAGTTTAGGCGCAGCCGTGGCGCCGGGCAAGCGCAGCGTATCGGCGCGAACGCACGCGACGTAGACTGCGGATCATGCATACGGGGTTGGATCCGGCACGCCGGCATCGACGAAGCCTTGCGCACGCAGGCTGCAGGCGTCGCAATGACCGCAGGCGCGACCGTCGGCATCAGCCTGGTAGCAGGAGACGGTCGCGGCAAAATCGACGCCCAGGCGCAGGCCCGCGCGCACGATTTCGGCCTTGCTCATCTGGATCAGCGGGGCATGAATCCGCAGTGGCGCGCCCTCGACGCCGGCCTTGGTCGCAAGATTGGCGAGATGCTCGAATGCGGCGATGAATTCGGGACGACAATCCGGGTAGCCGGAATAATCCACGGCGTTGACGCCGCAAAAAATATCGTCGGCGCCCAGCACCTCGGCCCAGCCCAGTGCGATCGAAAGCATGATCGTATTGCGCGCCGGCACGTAGGTGACCGGAATGCCGGCGCCTCCGCGTTCGGGGACGGCGATGTCGTCGGTCAGGGCCGAGCCACCGATGCTGCGCAAATCCACCTGCACCGTTTTGTGTTCCACGGCGCCCAGTTGTCTGGCGACGCGCGCTGCCGCTGCCAATTCGGAGACATGGCGTTGGCCATAGGCCACGCTCAGCGCGTGACAGGCCAATCCCTGCGCGCGCGCCAGCGCCAGCGTAACCGCCGAATCCATGCCACCGGAGACCAGCACCACCGCGCGCTTCGTCATGTCGTCAATGCCCCGGCTCTTCGCCCCACAGGTACTTGTGCAGTTGCACTTGCATGCGTACCGGCAGGCGATCGGCCAGGATCCATTCGGCCAGTTCACGCGGGGCCAGCTTGCCGTGGACCGGCGAGAACAGGACCTCGCAACGTTGTGCGATGGCGTGTTCCCGCAGCGCGGCGCAAGCCCATTCGTAATCGGCACGATCGGCGAGGACGAACTTAACCTGATCCTGCGGAGTGAGCACGGCCAAGTTGCTCCACAGATTGCGCGCCTGTTCGCCGGATCCCGGCGCCTTCAGATCCATCACCTTGCTCACGCGCGGATCGACGCCGGAGACATCCAGCGCACCCGAGGTTTCCAGCGACACGGCATAACCGGCGTCGCACAGGCGCACTAGCAGATCCAGGCAGCGCTTCTGTGCCAGCGGTTCGCCGCCGGTCACGCAGACATGCCGCGTCCGGTAATTTGCTGCATTTTCCACAATGTCGTCGATGCTGTACCACTGGCCGCCATGAAAGGCATATTCGGTGTCGCACCAGACGCAGCGCAGCGGGCAGCCGGTCAGGCGCACGAAGACTGTGGGCCAGCCGACGTCGCGTGCCTCGCCTTGCAGGGAATGGAAGATCTCGCTGACACGCAAACGCTGCGCGGTCTGCGCGGAATCGTCGAGTGTGGGATCGATGGCGCCGGACATGGCGCGCATGGGGGACGGCGACAGCTTAACGCCGCCCTTCAAGCTTGAGCGCGCGCAGGCGGCCCTGGGCGAGATTGGCTACCGTGGTGTTGGGGTATCTCTGCAATACCAGATTCAAGGTTGCCTCGGCCTGGTCCCACTGCTTCATCTCGTACTGGCAATAGCCGATCTTGAGCAGCGCATCGGGTGCCTTCTGGCCATTCGGATATTGCGCGAGCAGCTTCTGGAATGTGTTCAGCGAAATCGGATAATTCTGGGTGACGTAATACGATTCACCGAGCCAGTAGTAGGCATTCGGTGTCAGCTCACTACCCGGATATTGATCGATGAAGGCCTGAAAACGACGCGCCGACTCGGCATAGCGTCCATCTTTCAGCGCATTGAAAGCCTGGTCATAGGCCGATTTTTCATCGGCAGGATTCGCCGCTTGCGGCGGCGCGCTGATCTCGCCCGGGGGAATATTGCTGGCGTCTTGCGGCGCAGTTCCCTGCGGCGGCGCGGCCCCGGCAGCCCCGCCCAGCGGAATGTCCTGCAACTGACCGTTGTTCGCACCGGCCTGTGGCGCGGCTGCAGCGGGAGCGCCGGAGTTGCGGCCCTCGAGGCGGCCGATGCGCGAATCCAGATCGATGTATTGATCCTTGCTGCGGCTCTTGAGTTCGTCAAGCTGGTGGCGCAATTCCTCGACCTGACCCTGCAGGGTTTGCACTTGCGACTGCAATGCGTTGATCTGGTTGACCAGTTCGATATTGGCCTGTGCGCCGTTCTGGCCCTGGGACTGCTGTTCGAGCTTGGCGACCCGTTCGGCAAGGCTCAAACGCTGCGCCTGCGCGGGCAGGCTGAAAGCGACGGCGGCCATCAAGGCCGCCGCCATGCTCATACCCGACAGCAGGCGCGAGCAACGCATGTTTTACTGCTTCGCCGTGTAGACGATATCAACGCGGCGGTTCTTCTGCCAGCAGCCTTCGCTGTGCTCCTTGCATACCGGGCGCTCTTCGCCATAGCTGACGACATTGAGCTGGCTGGACGAGGCACCGGCGGCGCCGACGGCGCTGGACACCGCATTGCCACGACGCTCACCCAGACCCAGGTTGTATTCGCGGGTACCGCGTTCGTCGGCGTTGCCTTCCAGGGTCACGCGCGCGCCCGGGAACTGATGCAGATATGCCGCATGGCAAGCCACGGCGGCCTGGAATTCCGGACGGATCGTGCTTTCGTTGAAATCAAAGTAGACCACGCGCTGACGCAGGCACGAATCACTGTCCAGACTGTCGACGGTGTACTTGCCGCCGTTGTTCTGGCTGGTGGTGGTGGTATTGCTGGTGCCGGTATCGACCGCCTGCTGCGGCTTGGTCTTGGTGCCGGAACACGCGACCAGGGTCGCACTTGCCACGGCGGCGGTGAAAATGACGCGAATCGGGAGTTTCATAGTTATTGGCCTCATGCTCGGTTGTCAGTTGAATCAGTACAACCGCCGGTTTCCCGGCGGAATCTATTGCCCACGCTGGCGGTAGGGCGACCATGTCGGCTCACGCACGTCGCCGTCGGCCAGCACCAGGCGCTGACGCACCCTGCCATCCGCTGACACAGCGTAAAGCACGCCGCGCGTTCCTTCTGTTGCGGCATATATGATCATGCTGGCGTTCGGGGCGAAGCTGGGATGCTCATCCAGATTGCCGGGTGAAATCGCCTTGGATTCGCCAGTGGTTCGATCCAAAACCGCAATACGATACACATTTCCGTTGCCTTGCACCATAGCGATGCGTTTGCCGTCGTAGGAAATCGACGCATCTGCGTTGTATTCGCCCTGGAAAGTGATCCTGGTTGCGTCGCCGCCCGTATTGGACGCCTGATAGAGCTGCGGCTTTCCGGAGCGGTCGGACGTAAAGACCAGACTCTGGCCATCCGGCATCCATTTCGCTTCGGTATCGATGGCAAAATGCTTGGTGATCTGCGTGGTATGGCGACTGGCAAGATCCATTATGTAGACGTCCGGATTACCGCCGTAAGACAGGGTGAGCGCGAGCCGCGAGCCATCCGGCGAAAAGGCCGGGGCGCCGTTGATGCCCTTGTTGCTCGACACCACTTCGCGCGAACCGGTGGCAATTTCCTGGATATAGATCGAGGAATTGCCGCGCTCGTAGGACACGTAGGCCACCTTGCGGCTGTCCGGCGACCATGCGGGCGACAGCAGCGGCTCGCGCGAGCGCACCACCGTCTGCGGGTTGAATCCGTCCGAATCGGCAACCATCAGCGCGTACTGGATGTTGGTGCCCACGCCGGTCGATGTGATATAGGCGACGCGGGTCCAGAAGGCGCCGCGTACGCCGGTGATTTTTTCATAGACCAGATCGGCGATCTGGTGGGCCACATCGCGCAAGCCGGTGCGCTGGCCGCTGATCGCCAGGCCGAGCATTTGCTGCTGCTTGGCGACGTCGAACAACTCGAACTCGACGCGGATCTCGCCGGTCGGGCTTTCGATCTGGCGCCCGACCACGATGTAGGCCTGTTTCAGCATGTTCCAGGTTGCGAACTTGATCTCGCTGCCGCGGGTAGGCGATTCGATGATGTCGCTCTTGGCCAGCGCGCGGAATTGGCCGCAACGGTTCATGTCGCTGCGGATGACATCGGCGACGTCAGTGTCCGGCGGCAGGCCGGCACCTTCGAACGCAAAGGGCACGACCGTGATCGGGGTTGCCGTCGCCGTGCCGTTCTTGATGTCGATGGTCGGCACGTCGCTGCTCAGGCCCTGTGCGAATGTCGCACTGGCAAGCAACGCCAGGCTGAGGGCGGCGATGAATCTAGCGATGATCTTGTTGGGCATGTCGGTTGGCGCCTTCATCCGTCGTAGGTGAAATTGAAATTGATCTGGCGTTGGAATTCTTTTTCGTAGCCTTTGTAGGGCAGCGGCGCGGCGCGCTTGACCGCCTGTTCAATGGAGTTGCGCGTCAGCGGATCGGCGTTGCAGGGATTGCCGATCTCGACACCGATCACGTCGCCGCCGGGAATCTGCACAATGCGCAGCATGCAGCGCACACCGGCCTGCGTATTGTCCGGGCGCAGCCAGTTTGTCGTGACCGCATTCTGGATCGCGGCAAAATACTGTGCTTGCAGACTGTCATCCTTGCCATTGGTTCCCGTTTTCGCCTGGTCGGACTCGGGCACTGCCTGGGTCGGCAACGGTTTGGCCTGCTTTTGCAAATCTTGCATTTGTGTCAACTTTTCCTTGGCCAATTTTACCTGCTTTGCCGCGGCCTCGCGCTGGCGCTTGACTTCATCCAGCAACTTCTGGCGATCGCGTTCCTGCTGTTGCTGCTGCTCCAGAAGTACCTGTTCCTGACGATGACGCTCCTCTTCGGCGCGCTGCGCCTGCTCGGCTTTCTCGGTCGCCATTTCCGCGACCTTCTCGCGTTCGATCTGATCATTGCGCTGCGGCTGCGTTGGCGGCTCGGGCTTGGGCTCCGGCGGCTTCGCCGGTTCCGGTGGCTGCTCCGCCGGCTTCGGCGGCGCCGGTTTCGGCCTCGACGCAGCCCGCGGTTTCGGTGCAGCGCTGATGCCGACCAGCTCGGCTTCGATCACCGGCCCCGGCAGACTGATGGGCCTTGCCGCCTGGGTCCAGAGCAGGCTGATCAACAGCGACCCCGCAACGCCCAGGTGCACCAGCAGCGCGAGAAAAAATGCACGTGCCTTGTCGCGGAAACTTTCCATTGTCAGGACCAGCGCCTCAATGCCGCGCCTCTTCCACCGGCTGGCTCATCAATCCCACCTTGGGTACGCCGGATTGCTGCAACAACACCATCGCCTGGTAAATCCTGCCGTAATCGACGCGACCATCGCCGCCGATCAGCACCGGGGCTTTCGGATTCTGCCGGACGAAGGCTGAAACTTTCTTGACCAGGCTGTCAGCGTCGATGGTTTCGCGCGGTGCAGTGCCCAGCGTGAGGTAATAGTTGCCGTCCTTGTCGACACTGACGACGATCGGCTGGGAATCGGCCTGCACCGCCTTGGCCGTCGACTGGGGCAACTGGATGTCCACACCCAGATTGAGCAGGGGTGCGGTGACCATGAAGATGATCAGCAGCACGAGCATCACGTCGATATAGGGCACGACGTTGATTTCGGCCTTGAGCTTGCGCCGTTTGCGGCTGCGTCCGGTGACTTGCATGACTACACCTCTAACGCGATGAACGCAGACAAGGGGTTGGCAACGCTCGCATCCGCGCATGGATGCGCCGACGCAGCAGGCACACAAGTGTTTGCACAGGCAAACGTGGCGCGGCGCAAGCGCGACGTTTTAGCGCAAACTGCGGCAGGATGCCCGGTTTGCCGCTATGACCATTGGCTGCGATGTCAGGCATCGTCCAGGTGCGCCTGGCGTTGGAGGATCGAGGAGAACTCCTCGACGAAGGTTTCATAGCGCGTGCTGACGCGCTCGACCTTGGTTGAATAGCGGTTGTACGCCCATACCGCCGGAATGGCGGCGATCAGGCCCATCGCGGTGGCGATCAGCGCCTCGGAAATGCCCGGCGCCACCATCGCGATCGTCGCTTCCTTGACGTTGGCCAGGCCGATAAAGGCCACCATGATGCCCGCCACCGTGCCGAGCAGGCCGACGTAGGGGCTGATCGAGCCGACGTTCGCGAGGAATTCCAGGTTCTGCTCAAGCCTGTCGAGCTCGCGCGTCAGCGCCACGCGCATGCCGCGCTGTGCGCCCTCCAGGATCGTGCGCTGATCCATCTGCCGGCGCTGGCGCAGCCGCGCAAACTCGCGAAAGCCGGCCTCGAAGATGCTTTCAATGCCAGTCACCTGATCGCCGGTCGAGGTCACCTCGCGGAACAGGCCGGCAAGATCCGCACCCGACCAGAAGCGTTCCTCGAAATCGTCGGCACCCTTCATCGCGCGGTTGAGCATGGTCATCTTGCGGAAAATGATCACCCACGACAAAAACGAGAACACCAGCAGGATCAAGATCACGACCTTGACGAACAGGCTGGCGTTGAGCACGAGCTGCAAGACATCTATACCGCCGTTCATGCGTTATGACTCTCCGGCAAATGTTTTGAACAAGAATTCATGTCGCTGACTCCGGTAACGAGCGCCGCTTCTCCACAACCCCAACGCCCCGCTGCACAAAGGCGTCAGCCCCCTTCGATCAAGGGGGCTGAAGAGCCGAAACCGCACCCTTTCCATTTATTCAGAAGTTCCCTGAAGCAGGTTTTCGGGAATGCGGCAGGGGCGATAGCTGGTCGCATCGATGCAGGCCGCGCGCACGCGCGCGCTTGCCAGCGTGGCGCCATCCGCACGACGGAGTATACATTGTACGAAGGTCATCGACGCCGAACGCCGTTCGAACGAACCGATGGTCACGTCCAGTTCATCATCCAGCCGCGCCGGCAAAAGAAACTCGATCGACAGATCGCGCACGACGAACAACAAGTTGTGCCGCTCGCTCACCCGCTGCTGCTCGATGCCGCGCGCGCGCAGCCATTCGGTGCGGGCGCGTTCGAGGAAGCGCAGGTAACTTGCGTGATAGACCATGCCACCGGCGTCGGTGTCTTCCCAGTAGACGCGGATGGGCCAGGTAAAAACAGGATCGGGCACCGAGGACCGGGGGCTGCGGGGAAAATTCACTCCGACCCCGCTTCCTGAAACAGATCCTCGGCCACCGCACGTTTCGGCGCCTTCAGGCCCAGGTGCCGGTACGCCTTGCTCGTGACCATGCGTCCACGTGCCGTGCGCATGAGAAATCCCTGCTGGATCAGGAACGGTTCCAGCACATCCTCGATTGTGCCGCGTTCTTCCGACAGTGCCGCAGCGAGCGATTCGACGCCAACCGGACCGCCATCGAAATGATCGATGATCGTGCCGAGCAGGCGCCGGTCGAGCGCGTCGAAGCCTTCGTCGTCGACGTTCAACATGCGCATTGCCGCGATCGCGACCGCGCGCGTGATCGCACCGTCAGCCTTGACCTGGGCATAGTCGCGCACGCGCCGCAGCAGGCGGTTGGCGATACGCGGCGTGCCACGCGCTCGCCGCGCGATCTCGTCCGCCCCATCGGCTTCGCAGGCAATATTCATGATCCGTGCCGAGCGCCGCACGATCGCGGCCAATTCCTGCGGAGTATAGAATTCCAGCCGCTGCACGATGCCGAAGCGGTCGCGCAGCGGCCCGGTCAACAGGCCGGCGCGCGTCGTCGCACCGACCAGGGTGAACGGCGGCAGGTCGAGCTTGATCGACCGCGCGGCCGGACCTTCGCCGATCATGATGTCGATCTGGCAATCCTCCATCGCCGGATAGAGGATTTCCTCGACCACCGGCGACAAACGATGGATCTCGTCGACGAACAACACGTCGCGCGGCTGCAGGTTGGTCAGCAGCGCGGCCAGATCGCCGGCGCGCTCGATCACCGGCCCTGAGGTCGCGCGCAGGCTTACACCCAACTCGTTGGCGATCACGTGCGACAGGGTCGTCTTGCCCAGACCCGGCGGCCCGAAGATCAGCACATGGTCCAGCGCCTCGCCGCGCCGCCTGGCCGCTTCGATGTAGATTCCCAGTTGCTCTTTCACCGCCTGCTGGCCGAGATAATCGGCAAGCTTCTGCGGCCGGATCGACGCATCGACGATGTCGTCTTCGCGGCTGGAACTGGAGGAGATGACGCGGGCGTCGTTCATACGTTGATTATGACAGGGCCGGGGGCTCAGGTCCGCCTGCGCTCAGCCTCGTTCTCGCTCCCAGATCAAATCTCCACTTGCGTCCCGAGCTCGATCAGCCGATTTCCCGGGATGCGGAAAAACGCCGTGGCCGAACTCGCATTGCGCGCCAGAAAGGCGAACAGCTTGTCGCGCCACAGCGGCATGCCAGGGCGATCGGTTGCGACGACGGTTTCGCGGCTGATGAAGAATGTGGTGTCCATCATCTCAAAACCCATGCCCTTGGCTTCGCAACGCACCAGCGCCGCGGGAATATCCGGATCCTCGGCAAAGCCGAAGCGGGTGACAAGGCGGTAGAACTCATGCCCGAGGGCGGTGATTTCGGTGCGTTCGCCATATTCGGCGATCGGCACCTCCAGCGTCTCCACCGTCATCAACACGTTGCGCTCGTGCAGCACCTTGTTGTGTTTGAGATTGTGCAGCAGCGCATTCGGCACCGCGTTCGCATTCGCGGTCAGGAAAATCGCCGTGCCGGGAACACGCAACGGCGGATGCGCGATGACGCTGGCGATGAAGGGTTCCAGCGCCAGGCCGCTTTGCTTGAGTTCGCGCAGCACCAGATCGCGGCCGCGCCGCCACGTCGTCATCACGACAAACACGATCAGGCCCAGGACCAGCGGAAACCAGCCGCCATGCTCGATCTTGATCGCGTTCGCGCTGAAGAAGGAAATATCGATGACCAGGAACACCGCTCCTGCCAGGACGACCAGCGTGCGGCTCCAGCCCCACTGCCGACGCGCCACGATCAGCGCCAGACACGTGGTGATGACCATCGTGCCGGTCACGGCAATGCCGTAAGCCGCAGCCAGATTGTCCGACGAACGGAAGCCGACCACGGCCCCCAGGATCAGTACCAGCAGGGCACGATTGATCCAGGGCAGATAAATCTGGCCAACGGTCTGCTTGGACGTGTGCACGATTTCCATGCGCGGCGAATAGCCCAGCTGGATCGCTTCGCGCGTCATCGAGAATGCACCGGAAATCACCGCCTGCGAGGCAATCACGGTGGCGACGGTCGCGAGCGCGATCATCGGATACAACAGGGCTTGCGGCACCAGCAGGTAAAACGGGTTCGTCACCGCAGTCGGATCGCCCAGCAGCAGTGCGCCTTGGCCGAAATAATTCAGCACCAGTGCCGGCGACACATAGCCGAACCAGGCGAAACGGATCGGTTTCTTGCCGAAATGCCCCATGTCCGCGTAGAGCGCTTCGGCACCGGTCAGGGCCAGCACGACACCACCGAGCGCGAGGAACGCATGCGCACCGTTATCGCGGAAAAAGGTGAAGCCGTACCACGGATTGAACGCCCACAGCACTTCCGGATGCCGCGCGATCGCGACGACGCCGAGCGCGGCGATGGCCGCGAACCAGACCACCATGATCGGTCCGAAAACGGCTCCGACCTTCGCGCTGCCGCGCCGCTGCAGGATGAACAGGCCGATGATGATGACGAGCGTGATCGGCACGACCCAATGCGACAGCGATGGCGCGGCAACCTTCAGGCCTTCGACTGCGGACAATACGGAAATCGCCGGCGTGATCACGCCGTCGCCGTAGAACAGCGACGCCCCGAGTAGGCCGAGGATCATGATGCACCAGCGCAGGCGCACATTGCCGCGCGCGCTGCGTTGCGCCAGCGCCATCAAGGCCATGATGCCGCCTTCGCCCTTGTTGTCGGCGCGCATGATGAACACGACGTATTTCAGCGACACCACCATGACCAGCGCCCAGAAGATCAGCGACATCACGCCGAGCACGTTGTGACTCGTCGCCGGAATGCCTTGTTCGCCGAATGTGGTCTGCACGCTGTACAGCGGGCTCGTGCCGATGTCGCCATAAACGACGCCGAGCGCGCCCAGCGCGAGTCCGGCAAAGGCGCGCCGGTTCGGCGGAGCGGTGGAATGAATCGCTTGCGTCATCGTTGTCCCCTATCGCAACGCCAAGGTCAGTGCCTTGCGGATGATCGCCTCGGCGGTATCGTCCGGCTGCGCACTTTCCTTGACCAGCCGCGCAACCTCGACGGGTTTGTACCCAAGCTGCTGCAACGCGATCGTCGCTTCGGCCAGCGGATCCCTGGGTCCGGGGCCGCCCACCGCAGCCGGCATCGCCAGTGCGCCATCGACGCGATCGCGCAGCTCGACGACGATGCGCTCGGCAGTCTTCTTGCCGATTCCGGGAATCCGCGTCAACGCAGCGATGTCACCACCGTGAACCAGACGCGCGAACTCGTCGACCGACGCGCCCGACAGGACCGCCAGCGCAATCTTGGCGCCGATTCCGGTGACCTTCTGCACGGTGCGGAACAGGGTGCGTTCGTTTTCGCGCAGAAACCCGTACAGGGCAACACTGTCTTCCTTGACCGCATAGTGCGTGAACAGCACGACTTCGTGCCCGGTCTCGGGCAGGTCGAACACAGTCGACATCGGCGCCTGCAACTCGTAGCCGACCCCGCCTACGTCAACGAGCAGCCACGGCGGCTGCTTGGCGGCGAGGATGCCCTTGAGGCGGCCGATCATCGCCGCCGCCTCCACGCCGAGCGCGGAATGCCCAGACGATCGGTGCTGGCGCGCGTATGCGCGTGGGTGAGAGCGACCGCGAGCGCGTCGGCCGCGTCGGCCTGGATTTTCTGGGAAATATTTAAAAGTATACCGACCATGTGCTGGATCTGGGTCTTGTCCGCGCCGCCGCCGCCGACTACCGCCTGCTTGATTTCCTTCGCGGCATATTCGGTGACCGTCAAGCCCTTGTGCACGGCGGCGCAGATTGCCGCGCCACGCGCCTGGCCGAGCTTGAGCGCCGAATCCGGATTGCGCGCCATGAACACGCGCTCGATCGCCACTTCGTCGGGCCGATGCTCGTCGATGAATCCGCACAGCTCGTCGAATATCTGTTTCAGCCGCAACGGAAAGGTTTCGTTGTCGAGCAATTTCACCGCCGTATGGAACACATGCCTCGTGGCGCCCGCCGCATCGGTGTCGATCACGCCGACACCGGTACGCTGCGAGCCCGGATCGATACCAAGAATGCGGGTCACGGCAGGCGAAAGGCGACGGGCAATGAAAAAAGACAACCGGCCATAGAGCTTTGAAACGATGGCTTGCAACCGCCGAATTCTAGCACGTTGGCCGGCATGGTCCGCGTCATGCCTTGCGTACGAAGCGTGCGCCGCGCAGAAACGCGATCACCTGCCCCGCCGCCTCTTCCGAAAACAGCAGGCCGGTATGCGTTGCCGGCACGACGCAATGATCGGTCAACCCAGGCAGCTCGGTTTCGGCCACGCTGACCGTGCCGTCGTGCGGCGAAGCCAATGCCCCAACGGCAAAACCCAGGCCGACCGGCAGACGCCCGGCGATCGCCCCTACCGGCTGCACCCCTTCCCAACGCTCGATGCCGGTGCGCAGTATCTCCAGGCTCTTGCCGATCACGAACGACCCGCCCGGCAGCCTGGCGACGCCGCGCGCCACCGCGCTGCCGCGCAGCGGCGAACCCAGGCATACCACATGACCACCGCTGATTGCGGGCGCACGTTGCAGCGCCTGCAGCGCAACCAGGCCGCCGAGGCTGTGTCCGACAAAGTGGATTTTTTTATTTTTCAGCATCTGCACGCGTTCAAGCAGACGCTCCACGGCGACGTCGGCGCCGCCAAAGACGCTGGCAAACTCGAACGATTCGACCGCATACCCGGCTGCCTCAAGACGGCGCCGCAGCATGGCCAGGGTAAAGCCGCGCATCCACAGGCCGTGGACGAGGATGACTGTTTCGGCATTCACGGCGAAAACGGTGGTGGTGTGGTCGATTCGTCCGACCCCGATGGACGCGGAATGGTTGCGCGTCCGCTTACCCGCCCGCGGCGGCCGAAATGCACGGCAAATGCGCTGATTTCCGCGGCGGCGAAAAAAGCGAGCAGGATCTCGACCACCCGGAACGGAATCGAGTAGCGAGGCTCGGCCTGCAGGACAACATGTATTGCGGTGACATAGACAAACAAAACGGCCGGCATGACCGGTAGCGGCGAACCGGTGCCCCTTGCGCCACGCATCCTGCCGGCAAGCACGATAACGACCGCAACGATCGCGAGCGCGAACAACGCCGTATTCAACATGTGGGCAGTGCTTTCGACGCCGCGCAACACCGGATAACGGTCCAGCGGCGAATTCGTCGTATCGAGAAAATAGATATCGCGCGCGCCGATGCGAATCGCCCAATCCCAGAAAAGAAATGGCTTCTTCAGTAAATACCAGCCCACGTAATAGCCCGGGTCGAGTGACATGCGCGTGCGGATGTCCTCGAAGCCCTGTGCATAGTTGTTCAGGAACACACTCTGTTCCGCCTGCTCCGCTGCGAGAATCTGTGCGGATATTTCATTGTCGAAGCGTGTGTTATAGGCAGTGTAAAACTGCGGCCAGGAACCGATGACGAAATTCTCCTCCGCGCGCCTTGCCATGCTTTCACTGTTCGCGATCTGCGCGTTGCGCCACCCCAATCCAAGCGGAGCGACAGCGAATGCCAGCAGCAACACAATGCCCAGTCGGCGGGACGAACGAATGCACAAAATGACAGCCGCGATCGGCGGAAAAAGCGCCAGGACCGGATTGACGAGATAGGCAATGCCGAACGAAATTCCGGCCAATGCCATCAGGCGCGCACTGCGCCTGCGCTCGGCAACGCACAGTAACCAAAGCGACAGCGCCACTGCAAAAGCAAACAGCGTTTCGCTGAGCAATATCCCGGTGAACGTGATCAGATGCGGCCATAACGCAACACCCAATCCGACGCCGAGCGTCGAAGCGCGGCCCAGCCACAGCCGTGCCAGAAGAATGGAAAAAAGTACCGTGCCTGTTCCAAGCAGTACCTGGATATACAGCGCATATCGCATCCAGGTATCCGTGACGTACCCAAGCACCAGTTGTCCATTCGGGCCTGTACGCAAGGGCAAATCGGAATGATCGGCGAGCTCCATCGTCAGCGCCAGCATTGCCGGATACCCCGGCCCGCGATAACTGTCAGGAACGGCGACCTCGGCATCGGGCAGCGATGTCGAGAATACGCCGCGGTGGGTCATGTTCCATGCGTACAGGACGTATTGATTGATGTCGCCGCGGATCGGATATTCGACCTTGGCCGTGAACACGTACACGACGCGCACGCTCAGAGCGAGAATGACGACGAGCACGGCGGCGGCAATGAATTGCAAGCGCGCGCGGCGCTCATCGGGTGTCCGCGCAGCGGCACCCATCGGTCAACCCTTTACCGGCTTCACCACACGCACGTGCAATTCCTGCAATTGCACTTCCGGCACGGTCGATGGCGCCAAAGTCATCAGATCCTGTGCGCTGGCGGTTTTCGGGAAGGCGATCACATCACGGATCGACTCGGTGCCGGCGATCAGCGCGGCAATGCGATCGATGCCGAAGGCAATGCCTCCGTGCGGCGGCGCGCCATACTTGAGCGCGTCCAGCAGGAATCCGAATTTCGCCTCGGCCTCTTCGGCACCGATGCCGAGCAGTTCGAACACGGCACTCTGCATGTCCGGGCGATGGATGCGGATCGAACCGCCGCCGATCTCGTTGCCGTTGAGCACCATGTCGTAGCCGCGCGAAACCGCGGTGCCGGCATTGGCGCGCAGATCGGCGATGTCGTCCACCTTGGGCGCCGTAAACGGATGATGCAGGGCGACATGGCGTCGCGCCTCGTGGTCGTATTCGAACATCGGGAAATCGGTGACCCACAGCGGTTTCCACGCGTTCTCGACAAGGCCGTTGTCGCGCGCGACTTTCAGGCGCAACGCGCCCATGAAATCGCTGACCGTCTTGTACGCGCCGGCGCCGAAGAAGACCACATCGCCGGTTTGCGCGCCCACTGCATCGAGCACGCCCTGCAACGCGCGATCGTCGAGGAACTTGATGATCGGCGAGGTCATCCCCTCGCGGCCCCTGGCGATATCGTCGATGCGGATCCAGGCCAGGCCCTTGGCTCCGTACTTGGAGACGTGCAGGCCGAGATCGTCGAGATACTTGCGTGGCTGCTTCGCTCCGTCCGGCAGGCGCAGCGCGACGACGCGACCGCCAGCATCGTTGGCCGGGCCGCTGAAGACCTTGAATTCGACGTGTTTGACCTTTTCTGCAATATCCACAAGTTCCAGATTTATACGCAGGTCCGGCTTGTCCGAACCATAACGGCGCATCGCTTCGGCATAGGTCATGCGCGGAAACGGGTCGGTCAGATCCACGGCGGCGACTTGCCTGAATACGTGGCGGATCATCGCCTCGACCGTATCCTGCACATCGCGTTCCTCGACGAAGGCGAACTCCATGTCGAGCTGCGTGAATTCAGGCTGACGATCGGCACGCAGATCCTCGTCGCGGAAACAGCGCGCGATCTGATAGTAGCGATCCATACCGGCGATCATCAGCAACTGCTTGAACAATTGCGGCGACTGCGGCAACGCGAAGAATTCGCCCGCATGCACGCGACTGGGTACGAGATAGTCGCGTGCACCTTCGGGTGTGGCCTTCGTCAGGATCGGCGTTTCGATATCCTGGAAACCGCGCTCGTCCAGATAGTGGCGCAAGGCTGATACCAGCCGGGTGCGCATGCGCAGCTTGCGCTGCATGTCCGGGCGGCGGATATCGAGGTAACGATAGCGCAGGCGCGCATCCTCGCCCACCGCGTCGTCGAGCATGAACGGCAGCGGTGCGGCCGCGTTGAGCACCTCGACTTTTTCGGCCAGCACTTCGATCCGGCCGGTGTGCAGGCGCTCGTTCACCTGGCTCGCCGGCCGGTTGCGCACTTTTCCATGAACGCGCAAGCAGTATTCGTAGCGGACCTGCTCGGCAGTGGCGAACGCTGGTGCATTGTCCGGTTCGATTACGACCTGGACGATGCCTTCGTGATCGCGCAGATCGATGAAGATCACGCCGCCATGATCGCGCCGGGTATCGGCCCAGCCGCATAGAGTGACGTCATGATCAATCAGGGTCTCGTCGACGAGACCGCAGTAATGGCTACGCATGCCGTGAAATTCCCGCTTTTCTATGGAGGAGCGCAGCCATGCAAGGCTGCTTCTTGATCGGCGCAGAAGGATCTGCGCAAAAACAAGCGTGCATCCTACGAAGGATTTTGCTGCACTGCAAACAAGACACCCGCCGGATGGCGGGTGCCTTGTTGACAATTGCGGCCCGGAATCGCCGCTTTCTGCTTCCCGCCATCATCGAGGATGGCCAAGGCAATGGCTCAGCGCCAGCGGCGATCGATCGTGAAAACGCCGCCGCAACCCTGATCTACCCACACGCCACCGCGATTCCAGCCCCACGTGCGCCCTTCGATGCATGCCGAATTGGACGTCTGTTGCCGCAGATATACCCGGCCGCCGCCGCCAACATCGACCTGGCAGAAATAACGCTGATATTGCGGGCTGCCGCAGGTGATCTCGAAACGGTTGTCCCAATCCGGCCCCGGGTGCCAGCCACCGCCGCCATAACCAGGGCCAGGACCGCCACCAGCGGCCACGAAACGCCCGGCGCAACCACGATCAACCCACAATCCGCGGCGATCAATACCCCAGTTGCGGCCGCGAACACACTGCGTGTCGGACAGCTGACGGACGATGCGTGCATCGCGCCAGGGCACGTCGCAGCGGGTATAGGCGTAGTTGCGGCTGGCGCAATCCACGGCATCACCATAACCCTGTGCACGCACGGTCGAAACCGGCACGAGAAAAAGCACGAACAACGCAAGTACCCCAAACAATCGAAAAACCATACACCTCTCCTTGTCTACCCCGAACAGAATTGCTTCCGTCTCAGTGTAGTCAAATTTTCCGGCGCTGGGTATGAGCTGCAATTCCTTCGCTTCGACTGCGTTCAGTCTTCCCCTCTCGGGCTCGACGCAGCAATCAGGCGTCCGCTGCCGGTGTCGGTTTTGGCGCAGGCACGGCAACGGCCGTCTTGTCCGCCGGCTTGCTTTCGGTCTTGGCGCCGTCGGCTGGCTTGCTCTCGGTTTTTGCCGGCTCGGCCTTGTCCACCAAGTTGCGTTTCTTGTCGCCGTCTTTCTTGAAATCGGTCTCGTACCAGCCACTGCCGGCAAGGCGGAAAGACGGCGCCGTCAGCCGGCGCTTGACGGTCGGCTCGCCGCATTCCGGGCAAGCCGAAGGATCCGGGTCGGACAATTTCTGCAGCCGGTCGAACCGCGTGGCGCAGGTGCTGCATTCAAATTCGTAGATGGGCATGGTGACTCCTTCGCCGTGCACTATGCGGATAGGCGCCGGAATTGCAAGCGTCCGCCGACCACATCCACGTCGACCGCATCACCGGGCTGGAACTTGCCGCCAAGGATTTCCTTCGCCAGCGGATTCTCCAGTTGCTGCTGGATCGCACGCTTGAGTGGACGCGCACCATAGACCGGATCGAAGCCGATGTTGCCGAGCAGATCCAGCGCCTTGTCCGACAGGCGCAGCACGAGCTGACGCTCGGCCAGGCGCTTGCCCAGATACTCGACCTGGATGCGCGCGATCTGGCGGATCTGCGCCTTGTCCAGCGGCCGGAACACGACGATCTCGTCCAGGCGATTGACGAACTCCGGACGGAAATGGCCCTGCACGACCCCCATCACCGCCGCTTTCATCTCCGTGTATTTTTCCTCGCCGTCGCCGCCAATCTCCTGGATGAGCTGCGAGCCGAGATTGGACGTCATCACGATCACGGTGTTGCGGAAATCCACCGTACGGCCCTGGCCGTCGGTCAGACGACCGTCGTCGAGCACCTGCAGCAGCACATTGAACACATCATGGTGGGCCTTTTCCACCTCATCCAGAAGAATCACGCTGTACGGACGCCGTCTCACCGCCTCGGTAAGGTAGCCGCCTTCCTCGTACCCGACGTAGCCCGGCGGCGCGCCGATCAGGCGGCTGACCGAATGTTTTTCCATGAACTCGCTCATGTCGATGCGCACCAGGGCTTCGGTCGAATCGAACAGGAACTCGGCCAAGGCTTTGCACAGCTCGGTCTTGCCGACGCCGGTGGGGCCGAGGAACAGGAACGAGCCATTCGGCCGGTTCGGGTCGGACAGGCCCGCGCGCGAGCGCCGGATCGCATCGGCAACGGCGTGCACGGCCTCATCCTGGCCAACCACGCGAAGGTGCAGCGCATCTTCCATGCGCAGCAGTTTCTCGCGCTCGCCTTCGAGCATCTTGCTCACCGGAATGCCGGTCCAGCGCGACACGACCTCGGCAATTTCCTCGGCCGTCACCTGCTGTTGCAGCAGCTTGAAGCCCTTGGCTTCGGTTTCCTGGGCGACATGCAGCTGCTTTTCCAATTGTGGAATTTTCCCATACTGGATTTCCGCGACCTTGGCCAGATCGCCGTGGCGCTGCGCGGATTCGATGTCGGCACGTGCCTGTTCGATCTGCTCCTTGAGCCTTGACGTGCCCTGCACCGCGGCCTTCTCCGCTTTCCAGATTTCATTCAAGTCTGAAAATTCGCGGTCGAGCTTGTCGATGTCGGTTTGAAGATCGGCCAGCCGCTGTTTCGATTCCTTGTCCTTTTCCTTCTTCAACGCCTCGCGCTGGATCTTGAGCTGGATCAGGCGGCGTTCGAGGCGATCGAGTTCTTCGGGCTTGGAATCAATCTCCATGCGGATGCGCGATGCGGCCTCGTCCATCAGGTCGATGGCCTTGTCGGGCAACTGGCGGTCGGCAATGTAACGGTTCGACAAGGTTGCCGCTGCCACGATCGCCGGGTCGGTGATTTCGACCCCGTGATGCACGGCGTAACGCTCCTTCAGGCCACGCAGGATGGCGATGGTGTCCTCGACGCTGGGTTCGCCGACAAAGACTTTCTGGAAGCGGCGTTCCAGCGCCGCATCCTTTTCAATGTACTTGCGATATTCATCAAGCGTGGTCGCGCCGATGCAGTGCAGCTCACCGCGCGCCAGCGCCGGCTTGAGCATGTTGCCGGCGTCCATCGACCCTTCGGCCTTGCCTGCGCCAACCATGGTGTGCAACTCGTCGATGAAAAGGATCACATTGCCTTCTTCCTTGGACAGATCCTTGAGTACGGCCTTGAGCCGCTCCTCGAACTCGCCGCGGAATTTCGCGCCGGCGATCAGGGCGCCCATGTCCAGCGACAGCACGCGTCGATTGCGCAGGCCTTCCGGCACTTCGTTGTTGACGATGCGCTGGGCCAGACCTTCCACGATCGCGGTCTTGCCGACGCCGGGCTCGCCGATCAGCACCGGGTTGTTCTTCGTGCGCCGTTGCAGCACCTGGATCACGCGGCGAATTTCCTCGTCACGTCCGATGACCGGATCGAGCTTGGATCTCTCGGCACGTTCGGTCAGGTCGATCGTGTATTTTTCCAGCGCCTGGCGCTGATCCTCGGCATTTTCGCTTTCCACTTTTTCGCCTCCACGCATATTTTCGATCGCCGTTTCAAGTCTGGGCCTGGTCGCACCAGCAGCCTTCAGCGCCTGGCCGACTTCGCCTTTGTCGTCGAGCGCCACGAGCAGGAACAATTCGCTGGCAATGAAGGCGTCGCCGCGCTGCTGCGCGGCCTTGTCGGTCAGATTGAGCAGGCGGGTCAGATCATTGGAAACATTGACATTGCCTTCCTGCCCGGCAACCCGTGGCAGGCGTTCCAGCGACTCGCCGATGCGCTGGCGCAGCAGCGGCACATTGACCCCCGCCTGGGCCAGCAGGGGCACGGTCGAGCCACCCTGCTGTTCCAGCAAGGCGCTCATCAGGTGCGCCGGCTCAAGCATGTTGTTGTCGCGTCCGACCGCCAGGCTCTGCGCGTCGGCAAGTGCCTGCTGGAAACGGGAAGTGAGTTTGTCCATCCGCATCGGAAACTCCCAGAATAGCAACGGCGGCATGCGCCGCCAAACGATGTATCTATGCGGGGTTCGATGCCGATTTTCAAGCGTCGGCCGTGGGATTCCGGAGGGATGGACATGCGCGTGCTGTTGCTTGGCGGTTACGGGAATTTCGGCGCACTGATCGCGCGCGAACTGGCGCGCGATAGCGGGCTGGATGTGGTCATTGCCGGGCGCAACGGAAGCGCTGCGCAACAACTGGCAGCGGCCTTGCGCGCGCACGCCGGCGCCCATGTGCACGCCGCGTCGCTCGATATTGACGCGCCCGATCTGGTCGCTCGCCTCACCGCTCTCGCACCTGATCTGGTCATCCATACCTGCGGGCCATTCCAGGGCCGCGACTATCGCGTCGCGCACGCTGCGCTGGACGTGGGCGCGCACTACATCGACCTCGCCGATGGTCGCGATTTCGCCGCCGGCATCGTCTCTCTCGATGCCAAGGCGTGTGCAGGAGATCGACTCGTCGTGGCCGGTGCGAGCACGGTGCCGGGACTTACCGCGGCAGTGATCGATCACCATCGCAGCGAATTTCATGCACTGCACGACATCGATATCGGCGTGAGTCCGGGCAATCGCACGCCGCGAGGCACCGCAACGGTTGCCGCCATCCTCAGTTATGCCGGGCGACCGCTGAGCGTGTGGAAAAATGGACAATGGGGCATCGCGTTCGGCTGGCAGGGACTGCACCGGCAGCGCTATCCTGATCCGGTCGGCAGACGCTGGCTGGGCCACTGCGATGTGCCGGACCATGGCCTGTTTCCAGCCCGCTACCCCGGCCTGCGTTCGCTGCGCTTCGGCGCCGGCCTCGAACTGGGCATCCTGCATCTGGGCCTGTGGCTCTTGTCCTGGCCGGAGCGCTGGCACCTGCTGCCGCGCCTGGATCGCTGGACGCATGCGCTCAAGCGCATCAGCGAATGGTTTCTGCCACTCGGCAGCGACACCGGTGCCATGCACGTGGCCCTGCGCGGCATCGGCATCGATGGTCAACCGCTGGCGCTGACGTGGACTCTGGTCGCCGGCAGCGGACACGGCACGCAAGTGCCGGCGACGGCGGCCGTGGTGCTGGCGCGCAAACTCGCAAACGGTCAGCTGGCGGCGCGCGGCGCGACGCCGTGCCTTGGTCTGTTCAGCCTGGACGAATATCTCGCGGCGCTGGCAGGCTTCGATTTCCGTATACAGATCCATCGCGGCTGACGCTGATTCAAGGCAGGAACCTTTGCGCATCTTCCATCGGTGGCAGATAGCACGTCTGACGCTGGCCGAACCAGCGATAGCGATGGCGGGCGACCCAGCGATAGACCGGATCGCGCAGAAAACGCGGAATGATGCGCAGGCACAGCGCCAGCGCTTTCCAGGCGCCGCCGAAACCGTCCAGCACACGCAGCATCGCCATGCTTTCCGTGCAGGCGACGCCGTGGTCCACAAGCAAGACCGAAAGCGGTCTGTGCGGATCCAGTCCGTGTGCGATCAGCAGGCTGCGCCCGCTGTCCGACTGCGTAGTAGCGAAGCGGTAGCGCTTTTCGCGATCATGGCGCAGCACGAACTGCACGCTGTGGCTGCACAGTACGCAGATGCCGTCGAACACCAGGATCGGGCCGGTCTCAGCCGACATCAAGCCAGCCGCGGTAGTGCACCAGCAAGCCGGCCAGCGGCAGGCGCGCCTCGACGTCGAAACGATAGCGGCCGGCGACTTCGGATTCGCACGCACGCACGCCATCGAACCACGGCGCCGGCAACGGCAGGCCAAGCGCGCGCACGCTGCGCACACGCCAGACCAGGACGCCGTCTTCGGTGCTCAGCGCAAAACCGAAGGTGACCAGGCCAAGGCGCTCGCATAGCAATCCGTCGCGCGCCCACATCGTCGAGCGCATGAGGTGCCCGGCGAAGTTGCGCGTCCAGCGTTCGCCCGCCGAAGTCGCTGCGATCTGGACTTGCAAGGCCACGCCTTGCGCCGCCGGTGGCTGTGCGGTGACCAGGCCGCACAGGCGCGCAAGCAGCCCTGTGCCGCGCAGTACGTCGGCCTTGCCACGATACGTGCGGGTTCCAGTCGCGCGATGCAGCGCCTGCACCCGCGCCGGCAAAGTGGAAAATGCGGCATCGCCGAGTACGTCCATGAACAAGGTGCTCATGGTCCGATCCAGATCAGGCTGGCAAAACGCCCGCTGCGCACGCCGTCGCGGCGATACGAATAGAAACGCGCGTCGGTAAAGGTATCGAAGCCACCGCCGTGGATGCGGGTCACGCCCAGTGCGGCGAGCCGTTGCCGCGCCAGGGTGTACAAATCACAGTGCCAGTGGCCCGCGCGCGTCACGCTGAAGGCCAGCCGTGCCGAAGGCGCCTGATTGACGAAGATCTCGCGCACTTCGTCGCCGACCTCGTACGACACCGCAGCGATGGCCGGACCAAGCCAGGCCAGCAGTTTTTCCGGCGCGCTGCGCAAGCGGCCAAGGCAGGATTCGACGACTCCATTGGCCAGACCGCGCCAGCCGGCATGAACCGCGGCGATTTCCGTGCCGTCATCGGCGCAGACCAGGATCGGCAGGCAATCGGCCGTGAGGATTGCAAGCACGACGCCGGGTTGCGCGGTAAACGCCGCGTCGGCTTCAAGCTCGGCGTCGAGGGCTTCTGCCGTCAGGCGCAGGCTGCGGTTGCCATGCACCTGGCGCAGCCAGCGCGGCGGCGCTGGCAGGGCGCAGGCGCGGCCAAGCAGGGCGCGATTGGCCAGCACGATGCCGGCATCTTCGCCGCTGCGCAGGCCGAGATTGAAGGCGTCGAACGGGGCCTGGGAATTGCCGGGCAACAGCCGCGTCGTCGTCAACGCGTGAACCGATGCCGGTGCCGGCCATACCGGCACGACCCACGCACCGGAGTCCGCGACCGCGGGGGCGACGCCTGTTGGCATCAACGCCGGCCCCGCCTCGCTTCGGTCTGGGCATGCGCGGCGGTATCGGCGCGCAGTGCGACAACCAACGCCTCCATGTCGGCGGGACGCTCGGCGCTGACGCTGATGGTCCGGCCGTCGGCCGGATGCGCGAACTCCAGCTTCTCGGCATGCAGCGCCTGGCGCCGGAAGCCGCGCAAGGCCTCGGTCAATTCCGGTCCGGCACCCTTGGGCAGCATCAATCCGCCGTAGGTGGCATCGCCGACCAGCGCATGGCGCAGATGCGCCAGATGCACGCGGATCTGGTGTGTGCGCCCCGTTTCCAGGCGGCATTCGATCAAGGTGTGCGCGCGGAAACGCTCGCGCACCCGGTAGTGGGTGACGGCCGGTTTGCCCGCGGACTCATCGACCACCGCCTGACGCAGGCGATCGTGCGGATGCCGGCCGATCGGCGCATTTACGCTGCCACCGGCAATCAGCGCGCCGTAGACAACGGCCTGATACTGGCGATGCACGTCGCGCGCCTGCAACTGCTCGACCAGGGACGTGTGCGCCGGCAGGGTACGCGCAATCACCATCAGGCCGGACGTGTCCTTGTCCAGGCGATGCACGATGCCGGCGCGCGGAATTTCCGCCAGCCTTGCATCGTGATGGAGCAAGGCATTCTGCAAAGTCCCGGCAGCCTGGCCGGCGCCGGGATGCACGACCAGGCCCACGGGTTTGTTGACGACGAGAACGTCGGCGTCCTCGTAGCGGATGTCCAGCGGAATTTCTTCCGGCGCCAGCGGCACTTCCTGGCTCGGCTGCGCATTCAGGCTGATCAGTTCGTCGCCATGCACGGCGTGGCGCGGGAGTACCGCCCTGCCGTCGAGCAGCACGTCACCGGACTTGATCCAGGCGGTCAGGCGCGAGCGGGAAAACTGCGGAAACAGCTCCGCCAGCACCTGATCCAGGCGCCGGCCGACGGCGGTGGCCGGGACGCGAGCATTCCGGAGCGGCAGGTTCTGGCTTTGTTCGGGATTGTTCATGCTGAATGCCGTCTGGCCGGCGGACCATGTGTTTTTATGAGTGGGCGGGAGATTTCCGCTATTATCGCGGTTCTGTCACCGAAAGCGTGCTCCTTCCATGCGATTTTCCGTTCTGCTCAAAGCCTGCCTGCTGCTGCTCATCGTTCTGGCCACCGGCTGCCACCATGCCAAGAAGGAGGACGAAGCCGAGGTCCTGCCCGTCGACAAGATGTACGCCGCGGCCCATCTGGCGCTCGAAAACGGCAACTACGGCAAGGCGATCAAGTTCGATCAACGCCTGATCGCGCGCTTCCCGTTCGGCGCATATACCGAACAGGCCACGCTTGAACTGGCGTTTGCGCAGTACAAGTCCGGCAAGCCCGAAGACGCCTATTCAACGATCAACCGCTTCATCAAGACCTACCCGACGCAAAAGCACGTCGACTACGCCTTCTACCTGCGCGGCGTGGTCAATTTCGACCGCGACCGGGGTTTTCTCGATCATTACGCCAACCAGGACATGACCAAGCGCGACCAGGCAAATACCCTGCAGTCGTTCGAGGATTTCAGCGAACTGGTGACAAAATTCCCGGACAGCCGCTATGCCGCCGATGCCCGCCAGCGCATGATCTATCTGCGCGACAACATGGCCAGGGCGCAGTTGAACGTGGCCCTGTTCTACCTGGATCGTGGCGCCTACGTGGCGGCCTCCAACCGCGCCAAGGACATCGTGGAAAAATATCAGCGCACGCCGCAAGCCGGCGACGCTCTCGCGGTCATGGTGATGTCGTACAAGGCGTTGAGCGAAGACAAGCTGGCCGCGGACGCAGAGCGTGTATTGCAGCTCAATTATCCGGATCACCCGTATTTGAAGGGCCACTGGCCGCCGCATGCGCACTGGTGGGCGCGCATGATTCCTTTCCGGAGCTGAACCTCTGGCGATCGCTGCGTATTGCCTTCCCGCGCAAACCTTCGGTCTTTTACGCCCCCTCGATTTAAGCGCGTTTAGATCGTCGAGAGCGGCCTGATGGCCGGCAGCGAATCAATTTTGCGGCCGGCTCAGATCCAGCCGGAGCTGATCGGGTAGCGCCGGTCGCGACCGAAGGCACGCGTGGAAATCTTCGGGCCGGGCGCCGACTGGCGACGTTTGTACTCGCTGGCCAGCACCAGGCGCGCGATGCGGCGGACGATGGCTTCGTCGAATCCGTCGGCGATGATTTCCGCCTGCGATTGTTCACCTTCGATGAAGCGTTCCAGGATCGCATCGAGCATGTCGTAGGGTGGCAGCGTATCCTGATCGGTCTGGTTGTCGCGCAGCTCGGCCGAAGGCGCACGATCGATCACCGCAGGCGGGATCACCTCACCCAAACCGTTGCGCCAGCGCGAAAGCGCATACACCTGCTGCTTGTAGCAATCCTTCAGTGGCGCGTAGCCACCGCACATGTCACCGTAGATGGTGGCGTAGCCGACCGCCATCTCGCTCTTGTTGCCGGTCGACAGCAGCATCGTTCCGAACTTGTTCGACAAGGCCATGAGGATCGCGCCGCGGCAGCGCGATTGCAGGTTTTCCGCAGTGACGTCCGCCGCGGGCCCGACGATCGGGGGTTGAGTGCCGCGAGCTGCAAATGCGGGTTCGAGCGCGTCAAGGAAACCGGCGAAAGGCGCAGCTATCGGTATCGTCAGCAACTGGACGCCAAGAGCGCGCGCCTGGACATCGGCCAGATCGTTGCTCAGACCAGTGGTGAAGCGCGAAGGCAGGCGAACCGCGGTGACGCGTTCGGCGCCCAGTGCATCGACGGCAAGCGCCAGGGTCAATGCCGAATCGATGCCGCCGGACACCCCCAGCAGGACGCCGGGGAAGTGATTCTTTTCCACGTAGTCGCGCATTCCGCGCACAAGCCCGGTGTAAACACGCGCTTCGCGTGAGGCATCGGCCTCGACCGGCCACGCCTCGGCGCGGAAACGGCGCGTGCTGCTGTCGTACTCGGCAATCAATAGAGCATCGGTAAACGCCGGCGCACGCGCGGCGATGCGGCCGTCCGCTCCGATCAGCAAGGAGCCGCCGTCGAACAGCAGATCATCCTGACCGCCGATCAGATTCAGATAGACGATCGCGGCATTGTTTTCGCGTGCCCTGCGCGCCAGCAATTCGTCGCGCTGCGCAGCCTTGCCCAGATCGAACGGCGAGGCATTGATCACGATCAGCAGTTCGGCGCCTTGTGTGGCGGCACGCGCGGCGGGCTCGGGTTCCCAGATGTCCTCGCATACCAGCCAGCCGACGCGCACGCCACCGAAATCGCTGACTGCGGAGGTGTTGCCCGGACGGAAATAGCGCTTTTCGTCGAACACCGTGTAGTTCGGCAGCGCCTGTTTGTGCGTCGTGAGCGCAACGCGGCCGTCGGCCAACAGGCTTGCTGCATTGTATACTTCACCGACGGCGTGCGGATGTCCCACGTACGCGGCGATGCCCTGTGCTGCCGCCGCGACCGCGGCCAATTCACGCTCGCAGGCGGCGAGAAAGCTCGGTCGCAGCAGCAGATCCTCAGGCGGGTATCCCGCCAGCGTGAGTTCCGGGTAGACGATCAACTGCGCGCCGTGCCGATCCCGCGCCTGTGCCATCAATTGGCGGACGCGTTCGCCATTGCGCGCGACGGCGCCGACGGGAAAATCAAACTGGGCAAGGGCGAAGCGCAGCACAGGCATGGCGTGTTCCGGAAACGAAAAGGCCGCGGATGTCCACGGCCTCGTATTATCGCTGATCCCCGACTCGACTATTTCTTCAGGCGCGCTGCAATCGCCGCGCCCAGATCCGCCGGCGATTTCACCGTGGTCACGCCGGCCTTCTCCAGCGCGGCGAACTTCGCCGCCGCGGTGCCCTTGCCGCCGGAGATGATCGCACCGGCATGACCCATGCGCTTGCCCGCGGGCGCGCTGGCGCCAGCGATGAACGATACCACCGGCTTGGTCACGTATTCGCTGATGAATTCCGCCGCATCTTCCTCTGCGCTGCCGCCGATCTCGCCGACCATGATGATGCCCTGCGTCTGCGCATCGTCCTGGAACAGGGTCAGGCAATCGATGAAGTTCAGCCCGTTGATCGGATCGCCGCCGATGCCGATGACCGTGCTCTGGCCCAGTCCCGCATTCGTGGTCTGGAAGACGGCTTCATAGGTGAGCGTGCCCGAGCGCGAGACGATGCCGATCTTGCCGGGCTTGTGGATATGGCCGGGCATGATGCCGATCTTGCACTCGCCGGGGGTGATGACGCCGGGACAATTCGGCCCGATCAGCACGGTGTCCGGATACTGCTTGAGTACGTTCTTCACGCGCAGCATGTCCAGCACCGGGATGCCCTCGGTGATGGTCACGATCACGCGGATGCCGGCGTCGGCGGCTTCCAGGATCGCGTCGGCCGCGAACGGCGGCGGCACGAAGATCATCGTGGCGTCGGCGCCGGTTTCATCGACGGCATCCTGCACCGTGTTGAACACCGGCAAGCCGATGTGCAGCGAACCGCCCTTGCCCGGTGTCACGCCGCCGACAAGCCTGGTGCCGTAGTCCAGCGCCTGCTCGGAATGGAAGGTGCCCTGCTGCCCGGTGAAACCCTGGCAGATCACTTTGGTGTTCTTGTTGACCAAAACGCTCATTGGAATTTGTCCTTGAATGCTTGCTTCGTACCCGGCGCATCATTCGTTCACCCCGAGCTATCGAGCGGTGAGCGGACGCCGCGCCATTCGTGCTTCGATGCCTGGGCACGAACGGAGATGAGAATTCGCTATGCTGCCTTGACCGCTGCAACAGCCTTCTGCGCCGCGTCGTTCAGATCCAGTGCCGGCGTGATCTTGAGTCCGGAGTTGGCCAGTAGTTCGCGACCCTTTTCCACGTTAGTGCCCTCCAGGCGCACGACGACCGGAATCGTCAGTCCGACTTCCTTGACCGCGGCGATGATCCCCTCGGCAATCATGTCGCAACGCACGATGCCGCCGAAAATATTGATCAGGATGCAGCGCACCTTGTCCGACGACAGGATCAGCTTGAACGCCTCGGTCACGCGTTCCTTGGTGGCGCCGCCGCCGACGTCGAGGAAGTTCGCCGGCTCGCCGCCGGCGAGCTTGATCACATCCATCGTCGCCATGGCCAATCCGGCGCCGTTGACCATGCAGCCGATATTGCCGTCCATGGTCACGTAGTTGAGATTGTTCCTGGCCGCCACCGCCTCAGCGGGATCTTCCTGCGACTCGTCGCGCATCGCCACCAGCTTGGGATGGCGGAACTCGGCGTTGTCGTCGGAGTTGACCTTGCCGTCGAGCGCGACCAGATCGCCATTGGCGACGATCGCCAGCGGATTGAGTTCGACCAGGGCCAGATCCTGTTCGCTGAACAGCTTGTACAGGCCGAGCATGATCTTGGTGAGCTGATTGGCCTGCTTCACATTCAGGCCCATCGCGAACGCCAGCTTGCGGCACTGATACGGCTGCAGGCCCTGGACGAAGTTGACTTCCAGCGTGTGGATGTCTTCCGGGTTTTCGCGCGCGACCTGTTCGATGTCGACGCCGCCACGCGCCGAGGCGATGAAGGACACTGCCTTCGCCGAGCGGTCCACAAGTACAGAAAGATACAATTCCTTCGCGATCGCCGTCGCTTCGCAGACCAGCACCACGTTCACCGGCAGCGCACGGCCGCCGGACTGGTACGTGGTCATGCGTGAGCCGAGCATCTTCGCAGCGGCGGCCTTCACTTCGTCCAGCGTCTTGACCAGCTTCACGCCGCCGGCCTTGCCGCGGCCGCCGGCGTGAATCTGCGCCTTGACCACCCACTCGTCGCCGCCGAGTGCGCGCGCGGCCTCGATGGCCTGTTCCGGCGTGGTCGCAATCCTGCCCGGGGGCACCGGAATGCCGTAGTCGGCGAACAGCTGCTTGGCCTGATATTCGTGGAAATTCATGCGGACACCTGATTGGGAAACCGGAAAGCCGCCGACGGAAGGATCCGGCGGCGCGGCGGCGCGCAGAAAAGCTCCGCGCTGGGGCCGGGTATTGTGAAGAAACGCCACCGCAAATGAAAGCATCCGGCGCGCTGGTCAATCAGGCCGGAACGGCAATGCGGCTGGCATGGGCGCGCGCGCTTGGTATACTTGCGCAAACGACCATCCGCTACCGTGGCCATCGCGATCAACGCAAGCACCCGCTCAGGACCCGCGCTCAGCGACATCAACCGGCGCGAACTATACTTTTTCAACTTGTTCCGTGTGCTTCAGGCGACGGTGATCGTCGCCCTGGTCTTCAGTCCGTTCATGATGGACTGGGTGCAGATGGATCATCCGCTGCTGGGCCGAGCCAGCGCGCTGACCTACCTGCTGCTGGCCGGCTACGCGCTGCTGCAGACTGAACGCTGGCGCAACAATCTGCCGTTCAAGGTAGCCGCCGCGCTGGCGCTGGACATTGTCGCCACCACGATCGCCCTGTTCTCGCTCGCCAATCCACCCACCGCCATCGCCATGCTGCTGCTGGTGAACGTCGGTGCAGGCGCCCTGCTGCTGCCGCCGCGCCTGGCCGGTTTCTTCGCCGCACTCGCCGCACTCGGCGTCCTCGGACAGTGTCTCTACGGCCGCGCGGTCGAGCACGAGGATCGCAACCTGCTCGAAGCGGGCCTGTACGGACTGAGTTATTTCGCCACGGCGACCTTGTGCTTCGTACTTGGCAAGCAGATGCGCGAAACCGAGGCGCTGGCCGAACAGCGCGGCATCGATCTGGCCAATCTGGCGCAGATCAACGAACTCATCATCCGGCGCATGAAGACCGGCGTCCTCGTCGTCGACGACGCCAATCGCGTGCATCGCTGGAACGAATCGGCGTGGTCGCTGATGGGCAATCCCAAGCCTGGCCAGCGCGATCTCGGCAGCGTGGCACCGGAACTGTCGCGACGGCTCTATCACTGGCGCACGACCGGCAAGATCGACAACACGGCCGTCGGACTGGCCGAAGGCGCGCCCGAAGTGATTCCGCGCTTTACCCGCCTGGCTTCGAACGACGACAACAACGTACTGATCTTCCTTGACGACACTTCGCTGGTGTCGCGCCGCGCCGAGGAGCTGACCTTGTCCTCGCTCGGTCGCCTTTCGGCCTCGATCGCGCACGAGATCCGCAATCCCCTGGCCGCCATCAGCTATTCAGCGCAGTTGCTCGCCGAGTCCGAAGAACTCAGCGAAGCCGACAAACGCATGGTCGAGATCATCAACAATCACTGCAGCCGCGTGAACGAGATCGTCGAGAACATCCTGCAACTGTCGCGGCGCGAGCGCTCACGCCCGGAAAGTCTCGATCTGTCGCACTGGGCGCAGCACTTTGTGGAAGAATACAAATCCGGCAACGATATCGGCCAGGATCAGTTGCGCGCCGTGACCCAGGCGCGCCACGTCGAGGCACTGGCCGATCCGCAGCAGTTGCAACAGGTGGTGTGGAATCTGGTGCAGAACGCGCTGCGCTACGGACGCATGCCCGGCGAGCCGGCGCGCGTATCGGTGGTACCGCGGCTGGCAACGGACAAGGGGCCACCGCTGATTGAAGTGGTCGACCGCGGTCCCGGCATTCCGGCCAAGGTCGCCGCACAGATCTTCGAACCCTTCTTCACCACCCACGAATACGGCACGGGTCTGGGCCTGTACCTGGCACGCACGATGTGCGAAGCCAATCAAGCCACGCTCGAATACGTTCCCGTCGCCGGCGGCGGCAGCTGCTTCCGCATCACCCTGGCCGGACCGGTTGTGGTGCCGACGCCGCGTGCCTGAGTACCCGCAGGTCGTTGCTTGATGCGCAGCAGGACCATTCTGCCGCTGGCGGCAATCGCCATTATGTGCCTGGTCGGGCTGATCTATTGGCCTGTGTACCACGCCGGTTTCGTCTGGGTCGACAAGATCTTCTTCTACGACAATGCATGGCTTCGCTACGGCGATGGCTGGAAGCAGTTTGTCTTCCACAATTTTTACGACTGGAGCGAATACTTCCGGCCGCTGGTCGTGGCCTTGTTCGTGTTTCAGTTGCGCATTTTCGATGTCGCGCCCGGTCCGATGCACTTGGTATCGCTCGGTCTTCACCTGGCCAGTACCCTGCTCGTGGGTCTGCTTGCGCTGAATCTGGCAGCCGAACGCGCGAGCACATCCAGGCCGGCGATTTTCGCCGGCATCGCCATGCTGCTGTATGGCCTGCACCCGGCACTGATCGAACCGGTCGTCTGGATTGCCTGCCAGTTTGAACTGGTCGTGACGTTCTTCATGCTGCTGGGCCTGCTGCTCAATGTATGGATCAAGCACGCGGCATTGCGCGCGCCCGCAGTCGCAGCATGTTTTTTCCTCGCTGCGTGCGCGCACGAATCGGCAGTCTCGTTTCCGCTGCTGCTGGTCCTGATCGACTGGATGCAGACGCCGGGTCGCGACGATCGACCACCTGTTGCCGGCCTGCGCTCGCTATGGCAGCGGCAAAGGATCGTTTATGTCAGCGTGGCCGTTGCCGGAATCACCTACCTCGGATTCCGCCACTGGGGGCTTGGATTCCTGCTGCACCCCAAGGGCGCAGCATTCGCGTTCTCGTTCGCGCACTTGCAGAGCGTGTGTTTCATTTATCTGACCTACTGGCGAATTCTCGTCTGGCCGATGCTCGATCTGGGTCCGCTGCATGTAGTCGACGCGCAACGTTTTGCAGCATTCAGCCTCACGTCGCTCTGCATCGATGTCGCCACGCTGGCGCTGCTGTTCGGCGGAATCTGTTTCGCGTGGAAACGCAAACCCCTCGGCTGCCTGATTACGGCCGTGACCATCGCCCTGTTGCCGGTGCTCCATATTTTGCCGATCCTCGATGCCAGCCTCTACCACGAACGTTACGCGCTCGTGCCTGCGGCGATGGCCTGTGCGCTGCTGCCCCGTATTTTGTCCGCCATCGCGTTGCCGCGCGTGCAACTGCGGGCGGTCGCCATCGCCGGAATGACGATCGCGGTGGTCTGGCTGGGCCTGGCGGTCGTGAACATCCGCACAACCGTGCCCTTGTGGGCGGACGAAATGAAATTGTGGCTCTGGGTTCTGCAGGAGCATCCCGACTCGATCGAGGCCAAAAGCCATCTGCTGTCGACGTATATGGAACTGGACGACAGGGTGCGCGCACGCCAGATGGCCGACAGCCTGATGGCGTCCGGCGCGGTTTGCCCGATGTGCCTGCTCAATGCAGCCAGCCTCGCCCTTGCCGACGACGATATCGCCCGCGCGTCGGTCGCGCTGGGCAAGCTCGAGCCGATGATTCCACGGCAGAATCAGCCCCGCTTGACGCAGGGCTTCATCCTCGCCACCGGTGAACTCAGGGAACTGAAACACGACGCGCAGGGCGCCGAGGAGGCTTACCGCGACGCCATCTCGATGGAACCTCTCGATCCGCAGGCGCAGATGAATCTCGCCCTTCTGCTGGCCAGGCAAGGCAGGACGCTAGAGGCGCGCAGGCAGCTGGAACTGGCCTTGTCCCTGCTCGCCCCGGATCAGCGCGATGCGCGACGGAGAGTCTTCGAGCAGATCCTGGACGGCGTTTCGCACCCGCCGGACAAACCCATGCCATGACTGTAATCGGCGCCGGCTGGGCAAATTGCAGCTTGGCCTCGGCTCCGGCTGCGACTAACCTATGGGCCTGAATCCCCCTGTCGGCCACTCCATGAGCAAACCCACCGTCCTGGTCATCGACGACGAACGCGACATCCGCGAACTGCTGACCATTACCCTCGGCCGCATGGGCCTGATGGTGGAAACGGCCAGCAATGTGGCCGAAGGCAAGCAGCGCCTGGCCGAGAACCGCTACGCCCTGTGCTTTACCGACATGCGACTGCCGGACGGCAGCGGCCAGGAGATCATCGAACTGATCGCGGCCAAATATGCGGAAACACCGGTGGCGATGATCACCGCCTACGGCAACGTCGATGCTGCCGTGAACGCGCTCAAGGCCGGCGCCTTCGATTTCGTCTCCAAGCCCGTCGACATCAACATGCTGCGCCGTCTGGTGCAGACCGCGATGCGGCTGGCCGAGGAGAAAAAGACCGAGCCGCCCAGCGCAGGAGCCGCGAAAATGCTCGGCGATTCCCCGGCGATCCAGGAATTGCGCGGCACCATCGTCAAGCTGGCGCGCAGCCAGGCGCCGGTCTATATCAGCGGCGAATCCGGCGTCGGCAAGGAACTGGTCGCGCGGCTGATCCACGAACAGGGCCCGCGCAGCGGTCCGTTCGTGCCGGTCAACTGCGGCGCGATTCCGTCGGAACTGATGGAATCGGAATTCTTCGGTCACAAGAAAGGCAGTTTCACCGGCGCCCAGGTTGACAAGGATGGCCTTTTCCAGACCGCCAATGGCGGCACCCTGTTTCTGGATGAGGTGGCCGAACTGCCGATCCAGATGCAGGTGAAACTGCTGCGCGTGATCCAGGAAAAAGCGGTGCGTCCGATCGGTGGCCGCGCCGAAGTACCCGTGGATGTGCGCATCCTCTCGGCAACGCACAAGAACCTGGCCAAACTCGTCGAGGTCAACCAGTTCCGCCAGGATCTGTTCTACCGCATCAACGTCATCGAACTGCGCGTGCCGCCGCTGCGCGAACGTCGCGAGGACGTGCCCAAACTGGCCGGCCGCGTACTCGAACGCCTGGCGACCGACAACGGCCAGCCGCCGGCGCGGCTCACGCCCGAGGCCCTGGCCGCGCTTCTGGCCTATGCCTTTCCCGGCAACGTGCGCGAATTGGAGAACGTGCTTGAGCGTGCCGTGGCCCTGTGCGAGAACAACACGATCAAACCCGCCGACCTGCGCCTGTCACCGCAGACCCAGGCAGCAACGGGAGCAGCCGCGGCGCCCATTGAGGACGACGGCGGCGAAGACGAGGGCGAGGCCACCGGTGACGGCGGTCTGGACAGCTACATCAGCAATCTGGAACGCGAAGCGATAATGAAGGCGCTGCAGGAAACCCGCTACAACAAGACCGCGGCGGCCAAGAAGCTCGGTATTACGTTCCGCGCCCTGCGCTACAAGCTGAAGAAACTGGGGATCGATTAAACGTCCGGATAGACGTTGGACGCGGACTGACCCCGGTCTGGTACATTTCCTGCTTGGTACAGCCCGTGCTGCGCAACGGGGGCGCCATGTATCAGTCCAGTCATCCAGCCGGTTTCACCCTGATCGAGCTGATGATCGTGGTTGCGATCATCGCGATTCTGGCGGCGATTGCGTTGCCCGCATATCAGGATTATGTGATCCGCTCGCAGGTTACGGAAGGCATCAACCTGGCCGACGGCGCCAAAGTCGCGGTATGGGATTTCATTGCCAATACCGGACGAGTGCCGGCAGACAATGCGTCAGCGGGACTTGCGTCCCAAGGCAGCATCATTGGCAACTATGTTGACCAGGTCACCGTGACCAACGGGTTGATCGCGGCAAGATTCGGCTTCAATGCGAACCAGAAGATCAGCGGCGATACGATCCTGATGTCACCAAATGCGCTTACCAGCCCGGGTTCAATTCCCTGGCGCTGCAAAAGTACCACCATAACAAGCTCAAAGTACCTGCCAACCAGCTGTCGCTAATGCGCCGGGATTATCCTTCAAGATCATTTTACTGACATCGTGCGTCAGCTTCTGACGCGGTTTGTCACTGCCCGTTGGCTGCTTTTTTTACGAATGCCAAGCCGACGACTCAGCTTGGGAACTAAAATGCTGTGGTACTTGCACGATTAACAATTGACGTATCGTTTACGAAAATTGACAATTTGTGGCATCCCGTGTGCTTGAGACTTCCACGGGATTTCCGTTGATCCTTGCACGGCGCCACGGATGTGCAGGCCTGCCGGGCCCGACAGATATCCAGGGGCAACCGTTGCAAGTTAGCTAACTTCACTTTTGAGGAATTGTCATGAACAAGATCCAGCAAGGCTTTACCCTGATCGAGTTGATGATCGTCGTCGCGATCATCGCCATCCTGGCGGCCATCGCGCTGCCGGCGTATCAGGACTACGTGATCCGTTCGCAGGTGTCGGAAGGCTCGGTTCTGGCCGACGGCGCCAAGACCGCGTTCGCTGAGTTCTACAGCAACAGGGGCACTTACCCGACCTCCAATGCGTCGGCTGGTCTTGCCACGAATACGTCGATCGTCGGCAACTACGTGAAGAGCGTCGATGTGGCGACGACCGCTGGCAAAATCACAGTCACGTACAACTCCACCAATGCCAACGCCAAGATCCAG
>JARLJU010000212.1 GCA_031291055.1 Rudaea sp.
CGAGCAGATGCGGCAGCACCTGTTCCTTGATCTTGTGGACCGAGGCTTCGAACCCTTCGGCATGGTGATGATTTTCAACGACCTGATTGGCGCGATCGGCCAGCCGCGCCAGCGCGTCGGAATTCCTGCCGTTGGCATCGACCGGTTCGAAACTGCGTCCGTCATTGCCGGGCACTGGCACGGCGCCCGCCGCCGGGCTCAACGGCGCGGCGCTGTCATTGCCTTTCATCGGCCGGGCAACGCCGAACGAAGGGCGCATCGCCGCGCTTCCCCCGCCCGTACCAGCCTTGCGACCAAATGCGCTCATGCCCAGTATCCCGTCTGCTTGATGCCCGGTGGGTAAATCACCGCCGGGTATTTGTGTCGGATCGATAACCGTCAATAGACCGAAAAATGCTTAGAATTTCCTAAACCAACTTCAATCTTTGCGACCTTTTCACGCATCCGTCACTTGTCCGGATTACGCAACGGTCAACCGATTCCGCCAGTGCAAGCGGATGCATCTGTAGCGGGCGGCGAGCGATGAATGCCTGCCATCTTGATGGCCGCACGCGGCGCATTGCGCTGAAAGGCATCGACCTGATCAGGCGTGCCCAGTGCGCCGACCGAGTCAAACGGCACACGCGCCATCGCAACCTTCGATCCTGCGGCAATCAACGAGTTGTACATCGGCGCGATGTAGCGTTCGCCTTTTTCCATACCGCCTGCATCGGCAAAAAAGCGGTCGTATAACTCGCAATAGAGCGCAGCCGACCGGAACCAGTAAAATCCGATAGTCGCATGCGGCGATATGCGTTGCTTTTCGCGCAATTCAAGGATGCGGTCCTTGTCATCGACGCGCGCGAACGACCAGCCGTTGCCCGGGGCCTCGAAACAGGGCACCCATCCGTCGCAATCACCGGGTATCTGGTCGGGGACCAAAGCACCGGGCGCAACGAACGTGTCGATGTTGAACACGGCGAAGGGCAGGTCAGGTGGAGCGGTCCGGGCCAGAAAGAGCGCCGTCGTGGCCTGACCGTCAGTCGGCCGATCGAGTTCGAGAATGGCATCCACCTGCAGACTCATGGCGACGGCGCGCGCGGAAATGAACGCGCGCGCGCCTTCGCCGCTCCGCGCCGCCAGCCGCAGCCCCCAGCCGGCATCGAGAAAGCCACGAATCCCGGCCATCGACCAGTCGAACAGCGGACGATCGAGCGCCGTCAATTCGTATTTGGGACGCGTGTGCCCGGCCTCGGCAAAGCGACGCCCGAAACCGGCCATGGTAATGGCCATTGTGCCGGTCTGAGCGGTCATTCCGGGCATGGTCATGCGATACGGTCCGCAGCACAGCGTTCGTCGAGTTGTTCAAGCGATAGCGTCAGGAATTCACGCGGACGGACCGCCCGATCGTCCACATAGAAACCGTCATGGCCCGGCCAGGGCTTGGCCAGCCGCACTTCGTCATAGGCAATGCCGTGACGATCGAGCCATTCGACCATCGGTGGCAGCACATTTGCCATGATTGCCGCAACATCACCCCCATAGGTGCGCATGCCGCGCGATGAAAATACCACGATGTACCAGCCCATGGCGCGCAAATCGGCCAATCGTGCCTTCATCGCCGGGTCGGCAGGTAAGTCGCGATAATCGAGATCTTCGGGTTTTTGGGGACACAAAGTCCCGTCGACATCGACGACCAGCGTTTTTTCGGTGCGGATCATGCCGTGCATTCCAGTTCGTTCATGATAGCCGCCGCCGTCAGGCAAAAGGCAGGAAGTTTGCGCGGATTGTCGATGTGGAGCGGCAGCATCGACAGGAACAGTGACAGTTCGTATGCGCGGACCACCCGTGGGGAAATTCCTGCAGCGTTCATATGGCGGATGAAGGCCGCTTTTGCCCACGATGGCGGTCCTCCGCCTTCAAGGCTGAGAGACAGACCCAGAGTGCTGTCGACCTGGCATTCGAACAGGCCATTGTTGATGAAATCATAGCCGCCGAGCACCGAATGGCTGAATTTTGCGAGATCGTAAAGCGGATGCATGAATGCCGCGTCCAGCGTGGTCGCGCCGCGTGGATCGATCAATCGGAACAGGCCGATATCACGATGAAACAGGATGTTGGACAGGCATGGATCGCCGTGACCAACCGCCAGAGTGTCGGTGGTGTCCGTGGCAATTGCCTGTTCGATCAATCCGCTGGCCCGTTGGCGCATCGCCTCCAGCCCACCGCCCAGATCGTTGACCCGCATCAGGGCATCGACCCTGCGGCCTTGGGAGGTGCCCATCAGTGTGTCCAGCCGGGTGTGCATCTTTCCCAGAATCTCGGTTCGCGCCGTTTCGCGAGCCGCCGCCACACCGCACTTGCGTTGCGCTCGCGCCGCAACAAAGCTAAAGAACGACGTCAGTAAAGTACCGAAACTCGCCTCGTTAAAGGCGAAGTGGACCATCTGGATCGCGGCATCCGGTATCGAAAGTTTTTCCATCGCATAAGATGCTTGGCTGCCGGATTCGACATAATCGAAAGTAGGCAATAAAAAACGCTTCATCGCTTCGGGCACGATATGAAAATAGCGATATTCCGCGTGCATCTTGGCAATATCGGTGGATTTTTTGCGAAATACGCCGCCTGTGTCCTCTACTTGATTGAAATGGCGGGTTTCGGTTGCGCCTGTCATATACGCCAGAAAGCTGTCGACACTGCGCAGATCGACAAGGCCCATATCATTGCCGATGTGCATCGATTGTGCCGAAAACCGTGAAAAGAAACTGCGTCGCTCGCCCGGATCGGTAATGCGCAAAAGGCTGATCGCGTCCTCGCGACTGAGCAATGCTACCGCTTCGTCATCGAATTGCCCGCCAAAAATCGTGCTGTCGAGCGCATAGGGCAGCTTTTCCAAAGTTCGCGCGAGCACGTCGAGTTTGCACGGCGCAAGGCTGCTGGGCAGCCGGAAAACCTTTTCGTCAGGGGCCGAGCGTTCAAGCATGTCCAGCCCCGACCCGCGCGCGGCTTCGTCGGAGATCCGCACGAAACGGCGATTTTTGTCGGTCTGCGCAATGCGCTCTATAATATCCGCCTGACGCTGACGCTGGCGTAGCAGGTCCGCAAAGCGGTCAACGCCGATAATCTGGCGGATCGTCTGCGGCGCGGGGCTGGTGTCGTCGTAAAGGATCAGCATGGCACCGATTAGCCCTTTGTTCCCAAAGCCTTGCGGTAGCCGCCCGGCATTCCCAATCCGCCCTCGCGCCGCGAGGGGAGCCGACTGTCAAGATAGGGTAGCGCGACCAGCAGCCAGCAGATCAGCATCGGTACAAGGAACGCCAAAGTCAGCAAGGCGACCTGCTGGTCGACGGGTTGATTGAAGACCACCATGCGCCAGCTCTGATTGGTGCGGCGCAAAATCAGGCTGATCGTCGCGACCGGCCCGACGGGAATGCCCATCAGTAGCAACGCAACACCGGCGGCGGCCAATTCGAGTGCGCAGATGCAAAGGCTGGACAACACAAGAAACGGCCATGTCGTCGCGATGGTCGCGCGGCCACGGATCAGCAGGCGCCGGACCGCGTCGATTGCAACCAGCACTTGTCTGGCATGCGCGTGGTAGTGATGCGCAAACACATGTCTTTGAGCGGTTTCGAGCATGATCGGCAAGGCGAGGAATGTTGCGCATATCACCAGCAGGGCGACAACGATCATCACCGCCAGCAAGGTGTTGTCGAAAGTGCCGCTTGCATAAAGGACCAGCGTCAGTCCCAGCAACAAGACCGCATCCATCACCCGATCGATCAGCAACGCCATGATCGCGAGCGGCCAGGAACGCCCGGCCACAGACAATTCATTTGCCCGGACCAATTCATCCAATTTCATCGGCAGGACCAACGACCACGGCGCAACGAACAGGTGCAGCAGGATGGCCTTGCGCAAGGTCAGTTCCAACAACGGCACGCAGATGACCGCCAGGCGCACGGCCCGCAACAGATGCGAGATGAAATAAAGTCCACCCACCGATAGCAGCAACAGCGCGAGAGTGCGCAACGGCACAAACGCGATCGCGCTGCGGATGCCCAATGCTGTACGCGCCACCATGACCACAAAGACGAGCCCAAGGGCAAAGGCGATGCCGCGACGCTGGCCGTAACAGGTCATGGTGCGGCCTTGTCCGGTATCGCGTGTGATCCCTGCGCAGCGTCGGTGCGTTGATAGACAATGGTAGCGGGGTAGGCATGGCGCGGGGTATCGCGATGTTCGCCCGCAAAGAACGCACGACGGTTGACAATGCGCCCGCCCAGCAAGCGCAACATCCGCAATCCCTGGTCGAACAGCCGTGCATTGGAAACCTGGCCGTCTTCGCGCCAACTGATCGGAAAAAACCGGATCGCACAGCCGCGATCCACAAGCCCGAGGATCAGGTAATAATTGAACGTCAGATCGTCGGCATAGCGTTCATGAAAACCGTCATCGAAAATCGAACACCGCAACAGGTTCAATCCGGAACCCAGGTCATACAGGCGTCGACCGGCCACCAGTGAAAACACCAGATTGAACGCGCGGTTCGCACCGGTGCGCAACCGCGAATACCCCTGCAGTCGCGCGCCGGGCTGGAAACGGGCACCCAGCAATGCGTCAAGATCGGTATGTTGCCCCGACGCGAGCAGAGGCGCCATGTCCGCAAGGTTGCCCTGGTCATCGCCGTGGAGGACGATCAGATACGCGAAGCCATGTTCGCGAGCAAATCTGATCGCCACTTTGTGCGATCCGCCCAGGCCATAATTGGCATCGTTTCTGAGAAGATAGACTTCATCGATCAGTGCGTCGGTCAAGGCTGCGCGCGCGACGTCCAACGTGGTGTCGACGGACTGGTTATCCACCATGAGCACCGCCAGATCGATGCCCCCCGCAAAAACGCTTTCACACTGGCGGACGACTCGGGCCACCTGCTTTGCACAATTGTACATCGGTACAAAGACCAGAATCCTGGTCTGCATCGGTGCTGGGCGCAGGCGGGTCGGGATTGCGATGTCCATTGATCAGGGTCATGGCGCAAAAGTTTAAAAGCATTGTTAATGGCGTGATAACAAGCTTAGCAATCGTGCTGATTGCAACGTTAACCGGCAATCTGCCGGGAACGGTACGCAGTGTCGCAATCAGCATCGGCTGGATCGCTGGCGCGTGCAATGCGCTGCCCAGGACATCGATCAGCGCGGATGCGAACACGACCGCGAACACGGTCCAGACCGTGTACAGGCCGGTGGCGTACAGCAGCGGATTGCGGCTGGAGCGAAACAGTGAAAGCCGCCCTGCACCGAACACTGTACCCATGCCCGCCGCCGCACCGACCAGGTTTGCGAAAAACAATCGGACATTCAGCATGACAAGGCCGTTGAAAGTCGCAAAATCGACGATCCATCCAAGACCCGAAAGCAACGCAAAGCTGCCGAAACGGCTGCCCCATATTCGAAAACGGTGCCCCATCAGCATAGCGACCGCCGCGCACAAGTCCGTCTGGCCCAAAGAGCCCAGTGGGCGGTATGGTCAACAGCGGTGAATGTGCGTTGAAGGTCTGATCCATAGGCTGCCAACATGACCTCGCGCGTATCCGGATGGACGTAATCTTTCGGAACAAGCACGTAATCGACCCCGTCGAGGATGGCATCAGGCGCGGGTTTGTGCGCAACATTGAACGTGCGGTTGGCATCCCACCATGCAATTTCGTGGCGCACCGGACGCAGGCCCAGCATCACGGGAAACGGGTTTGACCACATGAACGGGAAAACCGTGACGTCATGTCGACCCTGCAAATGCGGGCGGAGCATGACGATCGCCTCGTTCCAGCGCGCAATGATCTGGGAGTCGATTTGCAGGATCATGCGATCGTGCGGCTCGGGCCCGGTGTAATGGGCAGCGATGCGCAGATCCGTAACCTGTGTGCCGGATAGCCAGGCGATGGTGGGACCGGTCTCCACCGGCGCGATCGCGGTCCACGCCACGGCGCAAAGGTCCAGCACCAGCACGAACACCAAAAACGAACAACTGGCGATGTTTCCAGAGCCTTTGGAGAAGCGATGGGGACCGTCGGTCTCCAAACGCGAGGCGGTCCAGCCAATCAGCAATGCAACCGGCAGCAGCGGGCATTCAGGCTCGGGATGGTTCTGCACCTCGATGGCCAGACCGGCGACAACCGTCAGCACACCGGCCCAGGCACCGGGCCCGAACGATCCATGCAGACCCGTGGGGCCTGCCTTTGCGAGTCTGGCCGCCAATGCCACGAACAACAGGCCGGGCATTGTATAGCCCAGTTGATTCAACGCCTGAACGGTTCGTGCGGTGTGCGGGAGAACGGCAACCGCGGTCTGCAAGTCCGCAAGGTAGCCCGGCAAATCACCGGTGATGATCGCGGCGATAGCGATCGTACCGACCGCGGTACAAACGGCCCAAGCGGCAAAGCGCCAACCGGTCAATCCACGCGTGGTGACCAGCGCGAGCCCAAGAAAACCAAAGCCCGCCGCCGCGTAAGTCACCTTGATGTAAAAGCACATAGCAATCAACAGCCCGGCCACGACCCCGTCGACCCGTTCCCGGGTTCGCGTCGTACCGTGCGGCGAAGGCAAAAGCGCCGCCAGCGCAATCACGCAAATCAGCGACCAGCAATAGCGGTTATAGCTGGCGTTGTTCGAAATATGCTCAAAACCCTCGCCAATCTGACGGGGTGAAAGCGCGACCAGCCCCGTATAGAAAGCGCAAAGGCACACCATCCAGCGCGGTATCTTGCCCAGTGCGACGCCAAACGTCGCCACGGCAGCAATCACGCCAATGATCAGATTGGCCCAGACCGTCACGCTAACTGTCAACGGAAGGATCAGGGCGGGCAGCGCGTTGATGGCGTACCACAAACTGCCAACCGGGGTGACGAAGTCGCGATGCGGCCATTGTCCCGCAAAGATATGGAGCACCCCGTTCAACGGGATGAACACATCGGGCGCCCACTGGCTAAAATAGACGCCGCCACGCACCACAAGGATCGAGGCGATGCCGACCAATCCCAGCACGATGCCGGCAAGCGCCGCCAGATCGGCCAGCACCAGCCTCCGCGCAGCCAGCCTGCGCGTAGCCGGTGAGACCGACAATCGGGCCGAAAAACTGGGGATCAGGTCACTATCCATGGGGATTCCCGTTTGTGTTCGATTGCATGGTGGCCGGATTTATGCCCGATCGGTAATGCGCACGGTTCAACCGCGCCGCAATGCCGGATGCGGCCCGTTGCACGGTTGATTGTGGGGGCGAGCCTCTGGCGCGCCGTCACCCACGGAATACATGTAGTAATTTTCGCCATCATAGCCTGCGGGTACAGCGGCGATGCGGTGCATAAGGCGTGGATCGTCGGCAAAATTGAACCGGGTCATAAGATAGAAATGCCCGTCCGCCGCAACTTTGCGGGTTAGCCGTTTTTTCATCGCGATGTCCGATTTGACGGCGTGTTCGTCGGGTTGATTCCAGCGTATGAAATCTTCCGTACAATGCTGGTTCAACCTTTCGAACACCATGCCGTCGAGCGCGGCGACGTCTTGTCCGGCGCTGTGTGGAAAGGCCACCCAGGCTTTGTCATGCAGCCCCAGTTGTTCGATGGCCGCGACCGCGTCCGAAGCGGTGTCGAACGGTTCGACGAAGTTGATCGTCGCCGTAAATAGTCCGCATGCGGCAATCACCAGCAACCATGCGCGCCACCAGACCGAGCGGTCTGTGCCGTCATCAGCCATTCGCCAGACCAGCAGGATCAGCAACAAGGCCGCCAGCGTGAGATGGCGGAGTGACAGATGGTAAATCGCAAGGTTAAACGCCAGCGTGGTCAATGCAAACGCCCCGAAGGCCACCGCATAATCCGGCTTTTTGCGCAGTTCGATCCAGGCCACTGCGAAAAATCCGATCAGCGCAGGCCCGCCAAGACCGAGTGGGGTCTGGGAATTCCATTGCAAGCGCGTCAGGTTCCATTGGATCGGCAAACCGAGCGTCCCCACGTCGGCCAGCCACAGCATGAAATCATGCACCACCCCCTTGGGCAACAGGGCGACGACGATATCGGGCATCGGCCTGATCGACCATGCCGCGCACAATCCGCTGACGATCCACAGTGCGACGAACGGCCAGGAAATCTGCCGTTCACGCCAGCGCAGCACCACAAACAACACTGAAATAACGCCAAACAGAAAATCGCTCATCGGCAGCATCACGATCGGCAGCCAGACCAGGCGCGGATGTTTCCACAAGGCGACAACCGCGATCATCAACGCGATGCCGAGTGTCAGGCTGCGTGAAACCGTCAGGTATTCGAACAGCACGAATTCGGAGAGCGAGATCATCAGGCGTTCGGCGCGACTGAACGGTGCTGCCAACAGGATCGTCAACTGCACCGGAACCGCGATCAGGATCGCCGCCAAGGGCAGTGCCAGAGTCTGATCCGGCGTCAGCCACGCCAAACCGCGCAAGATCAGATACCACAGCGGCGGATGGCCTTCATAGCGCAAATTGAACATCAGGTCCGACAGACGCGGTGATTGCACGGCAAGCTGCAAGGCCTGCCATTCGTCGAGCCAGGGCCGATGCTGCAAGGTCAGCACGGTCTGCAAACCGAGCACGAAGACGATCGCGGCTATCCAGGCGGATTGCCCGGCGAGGACCGCATCGAAATCCGCAAACCAGATGTTCAACCGCGCCGCGACGGCATCGCGCCAAAACTTCAGTCGAGCGTCGGGTGCCAAACCAGGGCTTGCCGCAAGGCTTGAACTGGTGTCCTGTGTTTCCGTCGTCATGCGTCCCCCAAGGCGCGCGCAGTTTTGTCCATCCGCAAAATTGCAAATCAAGGTTAGCAGTACGTTAATGAGCAAGAACAAGTATTCAAGGTGCGGGCAAGACTACGAGATGAACGATGAGCCCGAGGTTCAGGCCCCGGCGGCGACGTGCTGGCTGTGCCTTCGTCCGCTGGGCGAGCAAGTCGACAAGTATCATCCCGTGCCGAAAAGCCGGGGAGGGCGGGCAACCGTTGCCGTGCATCCGATCTGCCGCCGCACGATTGAATCGGTCTTTACCAATGCGGAACTCGCGCGGAGCGCAGGCGATCGCGACAAGCTGGTCGAGCATCCCGAAATCGTGCGCTTCCTTGGCTGGGTTGCGGAAAAGGCGCCCGATTCTGACGCGCCGACTGCGCCTCGGCGCAAACGGTAGCGTCTGACACATAAATGCGCATAGCTATGAACCGCATACTTATGCATGTTTTACGCAAGACGTTTCGCCTCTAGGGCAGGCACGGCCCCGGCTGGATCCGTCCGGGGACAACTCCGGGAGATATGCCAAGATGGCGACAAGCTGTTCCGC
>JARLJU010000213.1 GCA_031291055.1 Rudaea sp.
AGGCCACGCCCTGCGCGTGGTTGCCTGCGCTGGCCGCAATCACTCCGCGCGCCGCCTGTTCCGGCGTCAGCATGGCAATCCGGTTCAGCGCGCCGCGCTCCTTGAAGCTGCCCGTCATCTGCAGGTTTTCCAGCTTCAGGTAGACCTGCTGGCCGGTCAACGCGGAGAGCATGATCGAGTGCGGGCAGGGCGAGTCGTAGATCGACCCGCGCAGCCGTTCACGCGCGGCCAATACATCGGCCATACCGATGCTCAGCTTGGAATCCATCGTCGCCATCGCTCCCTTGATGATCCGCTATTTCAGATGGTACAGTGATCTATCGGTCGCGCAGCGCGCGGAACTGGTTGGCCAGACGGAACTCCTCCTTCAGCTCCGGCGTGCGCAGGTTCTCGCGCAGGTGCGCCAGCCGCTGTTCCAGTGCGTGCAGCGTGGCGGCGATCGGCTCCGTGTTGGAGAGTGCGATGTCACGCCACATGCTGTAGGGGCTGGCCCCCAGACGCGTCGTCTCGCGCAGCGCGCGGCCTCCGATAGCGGCGACCTCTTCGCGGCCCGTCGCATCGCAGCCGAAGGTCTCCTCCAGCAGCGCGGCCAGCGCCGTCGACAGCATCTGCGGAAGATGGCTCACCCACGCGCAGAGTTCGTCGTGACGCGCCGGATCGAGGTCCATCGTCCGCGCGCCGAACTTTGCCACCCACCCGCGCCACTCCGTCTCCAGCGGGTGCTGCGATTCGTCCATCGGTGTGAAGAGCCACATCGCATTCTGGAACAGGCCGGCCTCAGCCAGCGCCGCGCCGCCCGACTCCTTGCCCGCCATAGGATGGCCGGGAAGGAAGCGCGCTCTGCCGGGCCGGTTGTATAGTTTTCGCGCCAGTTCCACAATTTGCACTTTGGTGCTGCCGACATCGGTCACCAGTTGATGCTCGCCAAGCACCGGCGCGATCCGTTGCATCCAGTCCATGATGGAGAGCACCGGCCCGGCCAGCAGGATCACGTCTGCGGCCGCTGCGACGGAATCAGCCGCCTCGCGCGCAACCCAGGAATCGATTGCGCCCATGCTCTGGGCAGTCGTCAGCGTGCGCTCGGTTGGCCCGGTGCCCACGATCTCGCCGTCGTATCCCGCAGCGCGCAGGGCAAGGCCGGCCGATGCGCCGATCAGCCCCGTGCCGACGATCAGAATGCGACGAGCCATCGTCTACGCGACCTTTCGCCCGACCACCGGAGCCAGCAGCCGCAACTGCTCCACCAGCTTGGCAAGCTGTTCCGGATACAGGCTCTGCGCACCGTCGCTCATCGCCTTGTCGGGATTGGGATGCATCTCCATCAGCAGCCCATCCGCGCCCGCCGCAACCGCGGCCAAGGCCAGCGGCGGTACCAGGTCGCGAATGCCGACACCATGCGACGGGTCCGCCATCACCGGCAGATGGGTCAGCTTGTGCAGCACCGGGATCGCCGATATGTCCATGGTATTGCGTGTGTAGGTCTCGTACGTGCGGATGCCGCGTTCGCACAGGATCAGGTCGTAGTTGCCGCCGGAGAGGATGTATTCGGAGCTCAGCAGAACCTCTTCGATGGTCGCCGCGATGCCCCGCTTCAGAAGCACCGGCGTGCGCACACGGCCCAGCTCACGCAGCAGGTTGAAGTTCTGCATATTGCGCGCGCCCACCTGGAACAGGTCGATGTAGGGGATCATCCCCTCGATCTGCGAGATCTCCAT
>JARLJU010000214.1 GCA_031291055.1 Rudaea sp.
ATGGTGGTGAGTCTGATCCACCCGATTGCGATGGAAGAAGGACTGCGCTTCGCGATACGCGAAGGCGGCCGAACGGTAGGCGCCGGTGTGGTGGCCAAGATCGTCAAATGATGCAAACGGACCGAGGGCCGAGGACCACGGCTGAAAGGATAGAGCGCATGCGCTTGGCTTTTCAGCCTCAGGCCCTGAGTCTTCAGCCCTGGAGAAAATACGCCAGTAGCTCAATTGGCAGAGCAGCGGTCTCCAAAACCGCAGGTTGGGGGTTCAAGTCCCTCCTGGCGTGCCATTCGGATGCCGGGCGGGATCGCCCCGGAATTTAACGGGTTCTATGAACGCAAAAGTCGAACAAACAGGTAGCAGCTCCGTCGCAGACACCGCGAAGCTCGTGCTCGCGCTGGTGATTCTGGTTGCGGGCGTGGTCGGCTATTACTGGTACAACGATCTACCGGGCTGGCAACGCCTGCTGATGCTTCTCGGAGGCATCGTGCTGGGTGGCGCCGTCGGCTCTGTCACCCGTTCCGGACACGCCCTGCGCGACTATCTGGGCGAGTCGGTGTTCGAGTTGCGCAAGGTCGTGTGGCCGACGCGTCAGGAAACCATCCAGACAACGATTGTGATCATGGTGGTGGTGCTGGTTCTCAGTCTGTTGCTTGGATTGATCGACTTGTTCCTCAACTGGGCAATCCTGCAGCATCTGCTCAAGTTGGGACGTTGATATGACGGCAACAATGACCAAACGCTGGTACGTCGTGCATGCCTACTCGGGTTTCGAGCACCAGGTAGCGCGGGCGCTCAAGGAGCGCATCGCGCGAGCCGGCATGCAGGACAAGTTCGGCGATGTGCTGGTGCCGACCGAGGAAGTGATCGAGATGCGCGGTGGCCAGAAGCGCCGCAGCGAACGCAAGTTCTTTCCCGGCTACGTGCTGGTGCAGATCGAGACGAATACCGAGAATCGTGGCCTGAAGATCGACGACGAATCCTGGCATCTGATCAAGGAAACGCCGAAAGTGATGGGTTTCATCGGCGGTACGGCCGACAAGCCGTTGCCGATCAAGGATAGTGAAGCCGACGCCATCCTGCAGCGCGTGCAGGAAGGCGTCGAGAAGCCGCGGCCGAAGGTGCTGTTCGAGCCGGGCGAAATGGTGCGCGTCACCGATGGTCCATTCAACGATTTCAACGGCGTCGTCGAGGAAGTGAATTACGAGAAGAGCCGCCTGCGTGTGGCGGTGCTGATTTTTGGACGTTCGACTCCGGTGGAATTGGAGTTCGGGCAGGTAGAAAAAGCGTAAATTCCCAATTCAATGAGCGCGGAGCCGGACAACGGGCGCCGGTAACTCGCAGGTCAAGCCGCGATAGCGGCGAAGGGTCCGGCAAGGCTGCCGGACGGCAAACGCTCCATGGATGGGTCAACACGAGGAGCCTGTAAAACCAGGCGCTTGAACTCGAGAGGAAATTGAGATGGCAAAGAAAGTCGTAGGCTATATCAAGCTGCAGGTAAAGGCCGGACAGGCCAACCCGTCGCCGCCGGTGGGCCCTGCCCTCGGCCAGCGCGGCCTGAACATCATGGAGTTCTGCAAGGCGTTCAATGCCGCCACGCAGAAAGTCGAGCCGGGCCTGCCGATTCCCGTGATCATCACGGCGTATTCGGATCGCAGCTTCACCTTCATCATGAAGACGCCGCCGGCGTCGATCCTGCTGAAGAAGGCAGCCGGCATCGAGTCCGGCAGCAAGCGTCCGAACACCGAGAAGGTTGGCAAGGTTTCGCGCAAGCAACTCGAGGAAATCGCCAAGACCAAGATGGCCGACCTTACGGCGGCCGATATGGACGCTGCGGTGCGCACCATCGCCGGTAGCGCGCGCAGCATGGGTCTGGTGACGGAGATATAAGCCATGGCAAAGATCAGCAAACGTTACAAGGCAATGCAGGGCAAGGTCTCGCCGGGCAAGACCTATGGCGTCGACGAGGCGTTGAAGATCCTCAAGGACAATGCCAAGACCAAGTTTGTCGAGTCGGTCGATGTCGCGATCCGTCTGGGCATCGATGCGAAGAAGTCCGACCAGGGCGTGCGTGGCTCGACCCTGCTGCCGCATGGCACCGGCAAGACCGTGCGCGTGGCGGTGTTCTGCCCTGCTGGCGAGAAGGCCGAAGCGGCCAGGGCCGCGGGTGCCGATGCCGTGGGGATGGAGGATCTGGCCGAGAAAATGACGGCCGGAGACTTGAATTTCGGTCGCATCATCGCCACTCCTGATGCCATGCGCGTTGTCGGCAAGCTCGGCCAGTTGCTCGGTCCGCGCGGCCTGATGCCGAATCCGAAGGATGGCTCGGTCACCGCTGACGTCGTCACCGCGGTCAAGAATGCCAAGGCCGGTCAGGTGAAATACCGCAATGACAAGGCCGGCATCGTGCATTGCTCGATCGGCAAGGTGAATTTCGAAGTTACGGCGCTCAAGGACAATCTGCATGCGTTGCTGGCCGATCTGATGAAGTCGAAACCGGCTTCGTCGAAGGGCATCTTCCTGCAGAAAGTGTCGCTGTCGAGCACGATGGGCGTCGGCGTTCTCGTGGATCAGTCCACGCTGCCGGTTTAAGAACATAGCAGGAGCGGTGATCGAAACCGAATCTTGCTCTACAGATTTTGAGGGCTCCCGCAATCCACTCGTGGAAACCGGGCGCCGTCAAAGACCGCAGGTGGTAACGCGTCGTGGCATGGATGCACTCGCAATGCAGGAGCAGATAGCGAGCGGCTCAATACCTTAATCGGCAGGGAAACCAGCCTGCGCAGATGGTGTTGCCCGTTGAGGATTTTCTTGAACGGCCACCAGTTTCGGCGTCGCAAGATGCCAACGAATCCGACAGGGACTTCGGGATTCGGATGATTTTGGTCCGGCGGCGCATGAGGCGCAAAGCCGGGTCCAGTTCGGAGGAACGCAATGGCGCTCAATCTCGAGCAAAAGAAAGTCGTCGTTGCCGAACTGGCGAATGTGGCTGCCAAGGCTCACTCGTTGGTCGCCGCCGAGTATGCCGGTCTTACCGTGGAGCAGCTCACCGAGCTGCGCAAGAAGGCACGTCAGTCCAAGGTCTTTGTGAAAGTCGCAAAGAACACCCTGGTCTCGCGCGCTGTCGAGGGTACGGACTATGCGTGCGTCAAGGACGCACTCGTGGGTCCGATGCTCTACGCCTTCTCCGAGGAAGATCCGGGTGCTGCAGGCCGGTTGATCAAGGAGTTTTCCAAGGCAAACGAAAAGCTGGTCGCCAGGGTCGTCGCGATCGGTGGGCAGATGTATCCGGGCTCTCATGTCGAGAGACTGGCATCGCTGCCGACCCGCGAGCAGGCCCTGTCGATGCTGCTCGGCGTGATGATGGCGCCGATCACCAAGCTGGTACGTACGCTGGCCGAACCCGCCGCCAAGACGGCGCGCGTGGTGGCTGCGATACGCGATCAGAAAGCCGCTTGACGTTTTCGTTACCCATTTGCCGATTTGGCTGCTTTTAAACTTTTCAGAGGTATATCGAAATGGCCGTTTCTAAAGAAGAAATCCTGGACGCAATTGGCAACATGAGCCTCATCGACGTCACCGATCTGGTGAAGATGATGGAAGACAAGTTCGGCGTGTCCGCTGCCGCTCCGGTCGCAGTCGCTGCCGCTGGCGGCGGTGCCGCCGCTGCCGCTCCGGCCGAGGAGAAGACCGAATTCACCGTCGCCCTCAAGGCGACCGGCGAAAAGAAGGTCGAGGTGATCAAGGCGGTACGCGCGATCACCGGTCTGGGTCTGAAGGAAGCCAAGGATCTGGTCGAGTCCGCTCCCGCCACCGTCAAGGATGGCGTGAGCAAGGACGACGCCGCGAAGTTCAAGAAGGAACTGGAAGCCGCTGGCGCGACCGTCGAGGTCAAGTAAGCGACTTGCCGACGCTTGTTTACTCGAGCGTCAACGCAGCCTGGGGGCGAAAGCTCCCGGGCTTTGCGTGCTGTGGAATGCCGGGCCAGAGACGTTAGACGAGAAAGGGAACGCGCGGGGCGGAAACATTCCGTCGCGAGGACTTCCCCTTCCCGTCTGCCGTTTTTCCCCGCCGGTTCGATCTAGGAACCGGCACATGATTACTCAAGGTGGTGCCCGCTCATGACGACGACGACGACAACCTACTCCTTCACCGAAAAGAAGCGCATCCGGAAGAGTTTCGGCAAGCGCCCGATCGTGCTCGATGTGCCGCCTCTGCTGGCGATCCAGGTCGATTCCTATCGCGAATTCCTGCAGGAGAACAAGGCGCTTTCCCAGCGCGCCGACCGCGGTCTGCACGCGGCGTTGAAGTCGGTATTCCCCATTTCCAGCTATTCCGGCAATGCCGCGCTCGAATATGTCAGCTACCGCCTCGGCGAGCCGGCCTTCGACGAACGTGAATGTCGGTCGCGTGGCATGAGCTACGGTGCGCCGCTGCGCGTGCTGGTTCGTCTGGTCATCTATGACAAGGACAGCCCCGCCAGCAACAAGGCCGTGAAGTATGTAAAAGAGCAAGAAGTATACATGGGCGAATTGCCGCTCATGACCGATACCGGCACGTTCATCATCAACGGCACCGAGCGCGTCATCGTGTCGCAGCTGCATCGTTCGCCGGGCGTATTCTTCGATCACGACCGCGGCAAGACGCACAGCTCGGGCAAGCTGCTGTATTCGGCGCGCATCATCCCCTACCGCGGTTCTTGGCTGGATTTCGAGTTCGACCCGAAGGACGCGCTGTTCACCCGAATCGACCGTCGCCGCAAACTGCCGGTGACGATGCTGCTGCGCGCGCTCGGCTACAACAACGAGCAGATGCTCGACATCTTCTTCGAGAAGAACACGTTCCACCTCGACAAGAAGAGTGGTGCGCGCCTGGAACTGATCGCCGAGCGCCTGCGCGGCGAGACCCTGAATTTCGATCTGCGTGCGGGCGACGAAGTCATCGTCGAGACTGGCAAGCGCATCACGGCGCGGCATGTGCGCGCCCTGCAGAACGCCAAGATCAAGAATCTGGAAGTGCCGGACGATTACCTGGTCGGCCGTATTCTCGCGCACGACATTGTCGACAAGAAGACCGGCGAAGTGCTGGCCTCGGCGAATACCGAGCTGGATCTGACCCACCTGGAGAATTTCCGCAAGGCCGGGGTCGATCAGATCGGCACCCTGTACGTCAACGACCTGGATCGCGGTCCGTACATCTCGAACACGTTGCGCATCGATCCGACCAAGACGCCGCTCGAGGCGCTCGTGGAAATCTACCGGATGATGCGTCCGGGCGAGCCGCCGACCAAGGAAGCCGCGCAGAATCTGTTCTACAACCTGTTCTTCACGTTCGAGCGCTACGACCTGTCTGCCGTCGGCCGGATGAAATTCAACCGCCGCGTCGGACGCAAGGACATCCTCGGGCCGGGCGTGCTCTACGACTCGCAGTATTTCGGTGCGCGCAACGATGAAGAATCCAAGTCGCTGGTCAAGAAGCTCGGACAGTCGTCCGATATCCTGGAAGTGCTCAAGGTCCTGATCGAGATCCGCAACGGTCGCGGTACGGTCGACGACATCGATCACCTGGGCAACCGGCGTGTGCGTTCGGTAGGCGAAATGGCCGAGAACGTGTTCCGTATCGGCCTGGTGCGCGTCGAGCGCGCGGTCAAGGAGCGTCTGTCGTTGGCGGAAGCCGAAGGTCTGACGCCGCAGGATCTGATCAACGCCAAACCTGTCGCCGCCGCGATCAAGGAATTCTTCGGTTCCTCGCAGCTGTCGCAGTTCATGGACCAGAACAACCCGCTGTCGGAAGTGACGCACAAGCGTCGCGTTTCCGCGCTTGGTCCGGGCGGCCTTACGCGCGAACGTGCCGGCTTCGAAGTGCGCGACGTGCATCCAACCCACTACGGCCGCGTCTGCACGATCGAGACGCCGGAAGGCCCGAACATCGGCCTGATCAACTCGCTGGCCGTGTACGCGCGCACCAATTCCTACGGCTTCCTCGAAACACCGTATCGCAAGGTCAACAACGGCAAGGTGACGGACAAGGTGGATTACCTGTCCGCGATCGAGGAGGGCGAGTACGTGATCGCCCAGGCGAACTCGATCATGAACAAGGATGGCAGCTTTGCCGAAGATTTCGTCGCGTGCCGCTTCCGCGGCGAATCCGAACTGCGGCATTCGGCCGACATCCAGTACATGGACGTCTCGCCGATGCAGACCGTGTCGGTTGCAGCGGCGCTGGTGCCGTTCCTCGAGCATGACGACGCCAACCGCGCGCTGATGGGCGCGAACATGCAGCGTCAGGCGGTACCGACGCTGCGTTCGCAGACGCCGCTGGTCGGCACCGGCATCGAGCGCCCGGTCGCGCGCGATTCGGGCGTAACGGCAGTCGCGCGCCGCGGTGGTGTGATCGACCAGGTCGATGCTGGCCGCATCGTCGTGCGTGCGCACGAGACCGAGGTCGGCGACAACGACGCCGGCGTGGATATCTACACGCTGACCAAGTACACCCGCTCGAACCAGAACACCTGCATGAACCAGACCCCTCTGGTGAACGTGGGCGACGTGGTGGCCAAGGGCGACGTCCTTGCCGATGGTCCGTCGACGGATCTGGGCGAACTCGCACTCGGTCAGAACATGCTGGTCGCGTTCATGCCCTGGAATGGCTACAACTTCGAGGATTCGATCCTCATCTCCGAACGCGTCGTGCAGGAAGACCGCTACACCACGATCCACATCGAGGAACTGACCTGCGTTGCGCGCGACACCAAGCTCGGGCCGGAGGAAATCACCGCCGACATCCCGAACGTGGGCGAGCAGGCGCTGGCGCGTCTGGACGAAAGCGGCGTTGTATACATTGGCGCGGAAGTCAAGGCCGGCGACATCCTGGTCGGCAAGGTCACGCCGAAGGGCGAGTCACAGCTGACCCCGGAGGAAAAACTCCTGCGCGCGATCTTCGGCGAGAAGGCGTCCGACGTCAAAGACAGCTCGCTGCGCGTACCGCCGGGCATGGACGGCACCGTCATCGACGTCACCGTGTTCACCCGCGATGGCATCGAGAAGGACAAGCGCGCGCTGCAGATCGAGCAGATGGAAATCAAGCGCATCAAGAAGGATTTCGACGACCAGTTCCGCATCCTCGAAGGTGCGATCTACAGCCGTCTGCGCTCGCAGCTCGTCGGCAAGGTGGCCAACGGCGGCCCGCACGCGATAAAGAAAGGCGCGGCGATCAGCGACGAATACCTGGATACGCTAAAGAAAGACGAGTGGTTCTCGATCCGCATGAAGGACGAGGATGCCGCCGAGCAACTGGAGCGCGCGCAGGCGCAGGTGGCCGAGCACAAGGCCGAGTTCGACAAGCGCTTCAAGGACAAGCAGGCCAAGATCATGGCCGGCGACGACCTGGCCCCCGGCGTGTTGAAAATGGTAAAGGTATACCTGGCCGTCAAGCGCCGCGTGCAGCCCGGCGACAAGATGGCCGGCCGTCACGGCAACAAGGGCGTGGTTTCGATGATCCGCCCGGTCGAGGACATGCCGTTCATGGCGGATGGTCGCCCGGTCGACATCGTGCTCAATCCGCTCGGCGTGCCTTCGCGCATGAACATCGGCCAGATCCTGGAGACGCATCTGGGCTGGGCAGCGAAGGGCCTCGGCGAAAAGATCCGCCTGATGATCGAGGCGAACGAGAAGGTTGTCGAGTTGCGAAAGTTCCTCGACCAGATCTACAACCACGACAAGGAAACGTTTGGCCAGCGCATCAATCTGAAGTCACTGACCGACGATGAGATCTCCAGGCTCGCACACAATCTGCAGAACGGTGTGCCGATGGCTACCCCGGTGTTCGATGGTGCGTACGAGAGCGAGATCAAGGCGATGCTGAAACTGGCGGGCTTGCCGCAATCCGGCCAGACCACGCTGATCGACGGCCGCACGGGCGAAGCGTTCGACCGCGAAGTCACGGTCGGCTACATGCACATGCTCAAGCTCAACCATCTGGTCGACGACAAGATGCATGCGCGCTCGACCGGCCCGTACTCGCTGGTTACCCAGCAGCCGCTCGGTGGCAAGGCGCAGTTCGGCGGACAGCGCTTCGGCGAGATGGAAGTGTGGGCACTGGAAGCCTACGGTGCCGCTTACACGCTGCAGGAAATGCTCACGGTCAAATCCGACGACGTTCCCGGCCGCAACCAGATGTACAAGAACATTGTCGACGGCAATCACGAAATGGTGGCCGGCATGCCGGAATCGTTCAACGTGCTGGTCAAGGAGATTCGTTCTCTGGCGATCAATATGGAACTGGAAGAGCACTGACGGAAGGCAGGGCCGAAGGCCGAGGGCGGGAAAGCCGCCCTTGAGCTTGCGCCCTCATCTGTCAGCCATCAGCCCCAACCGTTCACCAAAGAATTTCTCCGCATTGGAGTACGAAAATGAAAGACCTGCTCAATCTTTTCAATCAGACCCGACAGTCGCTCGATTTCGACTCGATCAAGATCGCGCTGGCTTCACCGGAGCTGATCCGTTCGTGGTCGTTCGGCGAAGTGAAAAAGCCAGAGACGATCAACTACCGCACGTTCAAGCCTGAACGCGACGGCCTGTTCTGCGCCGCGATCTTCGGACCGGTCAAGGACTACGAGTGCCTCTGCGGCAAGTACAAACGCATGAAGCACCGCGGCGTGGTCTGCGAGAAGTGTGGCACGGAAGTGACCCTGACCAAGGTGCGCCGCGAGCGCATGGGACACATCGAGCTTGCCAGCCCGACCGCGCACATCTGGTTCCTGAAGTCGCTGCCGTCGCGCATTGGTCTCATGCTTGACATGACCCTGCGCGACATCGAGCGCATTCTGTACTTTGAAGCCTATGTCGTGATCGATCCGGGTCTGACGCCGCTCACGCGCGGACAGTTGCTGACTGAAGAGCAGTACCTGCAGGCCGTGGAGGAACATGGCGACGAATTCGACGCGCGCATGGGCGCCGAAGCGGTTTACGAACTGCTCAAGACGATCGACCTGAACGCGGAGCTGATCCGTCTGCGTGAGGAAATCGCGTCGACGAATTCCGAGACGAAGCTCAAGCGCCTGTCCAAGCGCATCAAGCTGGTCGAGGCGTTCCTGGAATCCGGCAACCGTCCGGAATTCATGGTCATGACCGTGCTGCCGGTGTTGCCGCCGGATCTGCGTCCGCTGGTGCCGCTTGATGGCGGCCGTTTTGCGACGTCGGATCTGAACGACCTGTATCGCCGCGTCATCAACCGCAACAATCGCCTGAAGCGCCTGCTCGAGCTCAATGCTCCCGACATCATCGTGCGCAACGAAAAGCGCATGCTGCAGGAAGCGGTCGATGCGCTGATGGACAACGGCCGTCGCGGTCGCGCGATCACCGGCACCAACAAGCGCCCGCTGAAATCCCTGGCCGACATGATCAAGGGCAAACAGGGCCGCTTCCGCCAGAACCTGCTCGGCAAGCGCGTCGACTATTCCGGCCGCTCGGTCATCGTGGTCGGTCCGACGCTGAAGCTGCACGAATGCGGCCTGCCGAAGAAGATGGCGCTGGAACTGTTCAAGCCGTTCATCTTCTCCAAGCTGCAACGCCGCGGTCTGGCCACCACGATCAAGGCGGCCAAGAAGCTGGTCGAGCGCGAAAGCGCCGAGGTGTGGGACATCCTCGAGGAAGTGATCCGCGAACATCCGGTCCTGCTCAACCGTGCGCCGACCCTGCATCGTCTAGGCATCCAGGCGTTCGAGCCGGTGCTGGTCGAGGGCAAGGCGATACAGCTGCATCCGTTGGTATGTACGGCATTCAACGCCGACTTCGACGGTGACCAGATGGCCGTGCACGTGCCGCTTTCGCTGGAAGCCCAGCTCGAGGCGCGCGCGCTGATGATGTCGTCCAACAATATCCTGTCGCCTGCCAACGGTGATCCGATCATCGTGCCGACCCAGGACGTCGTGCTCGGCCTGTACTACATGACCCGCGAGCTGATCAACGGGCGTGGCGAAGGCATGGTGTTTGCCAATCTGGCCGAAGTGCATCGTGCCTATCAGAACCGTGCGGTGGAGCTGCACGCGAAGATCAAGGTGCGCATCCACGAGATCGTGATCGACGAGCAGAAGAAGCGTACCGAGAAGACGTCGATCGTGGAGACCACGGTCGGCCGCTCGCTGCTGGCCGAAATCCTGCCGGTCGGCCTGCCGTTTGCACTGATCAACATCGAACTGACCAAGAAGGCGATTTCACGCCTGATCAATGCCTGCTACCGCAGCCTGGGCCTGAAGGACACCGTCGTGTTCGCCGACCAGCTGATGTACACCGGCTTCCACTACGCGACCCGCGCCGGCATCTCGATCGGCATCGACGACATGAAGATTCCCGCCGAAAAGAAGGGGATTCTCGACAGCGCCGAAGTCGACGTGAAGGAAATCCAGGAGCAGTTCTCCTCGGGTCTGGTGACCGCCGGCGAGCGATACAACAAGGTGGTCGATATCTGGTCGCGCACCAATGAACTGGTGGCCAGCGCAATGATGAAGGGCATCGGCTTCGACAAGGTGAAGAATGCCAAGGGCGAAGTCGTCGAGCAGAAGTCGATGAACTCCCTGTTCATCATGGCCGACTCCGGCGCGCGCGGTTCGGCGGCGCAGATCCGCCAGCTTGCCGGCATGCGTGGATTGATGGCGCGCCCGGATGGCTCGATCATCGAGACGCCGATCAAGGCCAACTTCCGCGAAGGCCTCGATGTGCTGCAGTACTTCAACTCGACCCACGGCGCGCGCAAGGGCTTGGCCGATACCGCGCTGAAGACGGCGAACTCGGGCTATCTGACCCGGCGCCTGGTCGACGTGGCGCAGGACGTGGTCGTTACCGTGCCGGATTGCGGCACCGAATATGGCCTTACGATGACGCCCATCGTGGAAGGTGGCGACGTGGTCGAGCCGCTGCGCGATCGCGTGCTCGGTCGCAACGTGGCCGCCGACGTTTACGCTCCGGGCAACGAGAACGAGCCGATCGTCACACGCAACACCTTGCTTGACGAAAAGTGGGTGGAGAAACTCGAGACCGCCGGCGTACAAAGTATACTTGTGCGCTCGCCGATAACGTGCGAATCGACGTTTGGCGTCTGCGCCCAGTGTTACGGGCGCGATCTGGCGCGCGGACATCTGGTCAACATGGGCGAAGCGGTCGGCGTCATCGCGGCGCAATCGATCGGCGAGCCTGGCACGCAGCTGACCATGCGCACATTCCATATCGGTGGCGCGGCGTCGCGCGCGGCGGCAGTCGACAATGTGCAGGTCAAGACAGCCGGTTCGCTCAAGTTCAACAATCTCAAGACCGTGCAGCATTCGCAGGGTCATCTGGTCGCGGTGTCGCGTTCGGGCGAGCTGTCGGTCATGGATGTGCATGGCCGCGAGCGCGAGCGTTACAAGGTGCCGTACGGCGCAACCATTTCGGTCAAGGATGGCGGTCCCATCAAGGCCGGCCAGATCGTCGCGAACTGGGACCCGCACACCCATCCGATCGTTTCGGAAGTGGCCGGACGGATCCGCTTCATCGACTTCATCGACGGCATCACCGTGCAGGCGCAGACAGATGAACTGACCGGTCTGGAATCGTCGGTGGTCACCGATCCGAAGCGTCGCGGCACCCAAGCCAAGGATCTGCGTCCGACCGTGCGTCTGGAAGACAAGAAGGGCAAGGAGCTCAAGCTTCCCGGTACCGATATTCCGGCGCAATACTTCCTGCCGGCAGGTGCGATCATCTCGCTGCAGGATGGCGCCGAAGTCGGCCCCGGCGACGTAGTGGCGCGTATCCCGCAGGAAACCTCCAAGACCCGCGACATCACCGGCGGTCTGCCGCGCGTGGCCGATCTGTTCGAGGCGCGCAAGCCGAAGGAGCCTGCGATCCTCGCCGAAATTTCCGGCATCGTCAGCTTCGGCAAGGACACCAAAGGCAAGCAGCGCCTGGTCATCAAGGACGTAGACGGTGACGATCACGAGGAACTGATTCCCAAGTGGCGTCAGGTCATCGTGTTCGAAGGCGAGCATGTGGAGAAAGGCGAGACCGTCGTCGACGGTGAGCACAATCCCCACGATATCCTCCGGCTGCTCGGCGTCGAGCCGCTGGCTGCTTACCTGGTGAAGGAAATCCAGGACGTCTATCGTCTGCAGGGCGTGCGGATCAACGACAAGCACATCGAAACGATCATTCGTCAGATGCTGCGCAAGGTTGAAGTGACCGACCCGGGCGATACTCGCTACCTGCGCGGCGAGCAGGCCGATCGCGTTCGTGTGGCCGAGGAAAATGCACGTGCCAGGACCCGTGACGAACGCGTCGCCACATTTGATCCGGTACTGCTGGGCATTACCAAGGCCTCGCTTGCGACCGAATCGTTCATTTCGGCGGCATCGTTCCAGGAGACCACGCGCGTGCTCACCGAGGCCGCGGTACGCGGTACTCGCGATACCCTGCGTGGTCTGAAGGAGAACGTGATCGTCGGTCGCCTGATTCCGGCCGGCACCGGCCTCGCGTACCACAGCAAGCGCCGGCGCAAGGCGAACGATCTTACCGAATCGGATCTGGAGACCTTGCGTGGCAGCGGTCCGGTTGCCGAGTTTGTGGCCGATACGCAGGCAGAATGACGCGGTGCGTCGGGCCGGGAAAACCCGGTTCGACGCGGCCGTGGCCGGTACGGCCGCTGTACCAGGCGAGCCAGGGTATTGCAACATCTACCCTGGCCGGCTAGAATGCGCTGCTCGGTCGGCAGTTGATGCGCCGGCGGAAGTTCCAAGGCGTGAAATCGAAATGAGGAACAGGATGTTCCTTGTGTTCGTTACAGGGATTTTCGGGGAATAGCCGCGCGCAAGCTCGACTGTTCCGCCAAACGCCACTCCTAAAGTCCAACAGGCCGGAATTGCCCCGGCCTGTTTTTTCGTCTTAAGAACAGTGCGGTCAGGATGACCGCTTTTTGATTCTCGCAATCAAGGACGGTTGCAAAGGTAAATATACGGTGCGGTCAGGATGACCGCTTTTTGATCCTCGCAATCAGGGAAGCTTGCGGAGCCTTACGGAACCAAACGAATGTCTACAGTCAACCAGCTGGTACGCAAACCGCGTCGCCCGAAGACATACAAGAGCGCGTCGCCGGCGCTGGAAAACTGCCCGCAGCGTCGCGGCGTCTGCACGCGTGTGTATACCACCACGCCGAAGAAGCCGAACTCGGCACTGCGCAAGGTTGCCAAGGTGCGCCTGACCAACGGGTTTGAGGTCATCAGCTACATCGGTGGCGAAGGCCATAACCTGCAGGAGCATTCCGTCGTGCTCATTCGCGGCGGCCGTGTGAAGGATCTGCCGGGCGTGCGTTACCACACCGTGCGCGGTTCGCTTGATGCCGCGGGCGTGGCCAAGCGTCGCCAGAGCCGTTCCAAGTATGGCGCCAAGCGGCCGAAAGGCTCCTGATAGGGTTTCTGATGAGAACGGAGTTCCTTGCATCGGAACTTCGCCATTGAAGTACATAGCGGACATCGAACATGTCGAGAAAAGGCAATACCCCAACACGCGAGCTTCTGCCGGATCCCAAGCACGGCAGCCAGCTGATTTCGCGCTTCATCAACATGGTGATGCAGAGCGGCAAGAAGTCCGTGGCCGAAGGCATCGTCTACGGCGCGATCGATCAGATCGGCCAGAAGCATGCGACGCCGATCGAACTCGTGGAGAAGGCGCTGAGCAATGTCGCGCCGGCCGTCGAGGTCAAGTCGCGTCGCGTCGGCGGCGCCACCTACCAGGTGCCGGTCGAAGTGCGTTCGTCGCGCCGCATGGCGTTGGCGATGCGCTGGGTGATCGAAGCCGCGCGCAAGCGCAGCGAGAATTCGATGCCGCGCAAGCTCGCCGCCGAGTTGCTCGAAGCGGCGGAAAACCGCGGCGGCGCCGTGAAGAAGCGCGAGGAAACGCATCGCATGGCTGATGCCAACAAGGCGTTCTCGCACTACCGCTGGTAGCAGCAGACCGCTCACGCGAAATCAGATCACGCAAGTCAGATTCAGGATCGAGGAATACCGAAAGTGGCTCGTATCACGCCAATCGAACGCTACCGTAACTTCGGCATCATGGCCCACATCGATGCGGGCAAGACGACGACTACGGAACGCATCCTTTTTTACACCGGCGTCAATCACAAGATTGGCGAGGTGCATGAAGGCGCTGCGACCATGGACTGGATGGAGCAGGAGCAAGAGCGTGGCATCACGATCACGTCGGCCGCGACGACCTGTTTCTGGAGCGGCATGGATCGCTCGTTCCCGCAACACCGCTTCAACATCATCGACACCCCGGGGCACGTCGACTTCACCATCGAAGTGGAGCGCTCCCTGCGCGTGCTCGATGGCGCCGTGTTCGTGCTGTGCGCCGTCGGCGGAGTGCAGCCGCAGTCCGAGACCGTCTGGCGTCAGGCCAACAAGTACGGCGTGCCGCGCGTGGCGTTCGTCAACAAGATGGATCGCTCCGGCGCCGATTTCGACAAAGTTGTCGGCCAGCTGAAGTCGCGCCTTGGCGCGAACCCCGTGCCGATGCAGTTGCCGATTGGCGCCGAGGATCATTTTGAAGGCGTCGTCGATCTGCTCAAGATGAAAGCCATCCACTGGGACATGGAATCCCAGGGCATGAAGTTCGACTACATCGAAATCCCCGCCGATCTGGTCGAAAAGGCCAAGAAGGCGCGTGAGCATCTGGTGGAATCGGCGGCCGAGACCTCCGAAGAACTGATGAACAAGTATCTGGAGGGCGTCGAGCTCAGCGAAGCGGAAATCATCGAAGGCATCCGTGTCGGCACCGTCGGCAACAAGATGATTCCGGTGTTCTGCGGCTCGGCCTTCAAGAACAAGGGCGTGCAGGCAATGCTGGATGGCGTGATCCGCTATCTGCCGGCGCCGTCGGATCGCCCGCCGGTCAAGGGCGTCGACGAAGACGACAAGGAAGACACGCGCGCGGCCGACGACAGCCAGCCGTTCTCCGCGCTTGCGTTCAAGATCGCGACTGATCCGTATGTCGGCGCGCTGACGTTCTTCCGGGTTTATTCCGGCGTGTTGAATTCCGGCGATACGGTGTTCAATCCGATCAAGGGCAGGAAGGAACGCATCGGTCGCCTGTTGCAGATGCATGCGAACAACCGTGAGGAAATCAAGGAAGTCCGCGCGGGCGATATTGCTGCCGCGGTCGGCCTGAAGGATGTCACCACGGGCGAGACCCTGTGCGCGACCGACAACGTGATCATGCTGGAGAAGATGAGCTTCCCCGAGCCGGTGATCGCGATGGCGATTGAACCAAAGACCAAGAGTGACCAGGAAAAAATGGGCATTGCTCTGTCGCGTCTGGCGCAGGAGGATCCGTCCTTCCGCGTGCGCAGCGACGAGGAGTCCGGCCAGACCATCATTGCCGGCATGGGCGAGTTGCATCTGGACATCATCGTCGATCGCATGAAGCGCGAATTCTCCGTCGAGGCGAATGTCGGCAAGCCGCAGGTGGCGTATCGCGAGACGATCCGCAAGCCGGTCAAGCAGGAAGGCAAGTTCGTGCGCCAGTCCGGTGGCCGCGGCCAGTACGGCCACGTGGTCATCGAGATGAGCCCGCGCGAGCGTGGCGCCGGCTTCGAGTTCGAGAATGGCGTTGTCGGTGGCGTGATTCCGAAGGAATACATCCCGGCGGTCGAGAAAGGCATCCGCGAGCAACTGGGCAACGGCGTGCTCGCCGGATTCCCGGTGGTCGACGTCAAGGTGCGCCTGATCGACGGTTCGTACCACGAAGTCGATTCCAACGAAATGGCGTTCAAGATCGCCGGTTCGATGGCGTTCAAGGAAGGTTTCGCCAAGGCCAGCCCGGTTCTGCTCGAGCCGATCATGAAGGTCGAAGTGGTGACGCCGGAAGACTACATGGGCGACGTGATGGGCGACTTGTCGCGCCGGCGCGGTGTGTTGCAGGGCCAGGAAGATGGTCCGTCCGGAAAGACGATCGACGCGCAGGTCCCGCTGGGTGAGATGTTCGGCTACGCGACCAGCCTGCGCTCGATGAGCCAGGGACGTGCGACGTTCACCATGGAATTCGATCACTACGCCGAGGCACCAGCCAATATCGCCGAAGCCGTGATCAAGAAATCGTGATTTCCAGATAATCCTGACAGCGACTTTGCATACAACTTATTGATTGACTGATTTTGAGGTAGACAAGACATGGCCAAGGGAAAATTCGAACGCACCAAGCCGCATGTAAACGTAGGCACGATTGGCCACGTGGATCACGGCAAGACGACGCTGACGGCGGCGCTGACGAAAGTCGGAGCGGAGCGGTTTGGCGGCGAGTTCAAG
>JARLJU010000215.1 GCA_031291055.1 Rudaea sp.
CGACTTTACGCTTCACCGCCTCCCTGGCGGATACAGCAGCGTGGTACCACCCGATCCCATCCCGAACTCGGAAGTGAAACGCGCCCGCGCCGATGGTAGTGTGGCTTAAGCCATGCGAGAGTAGGTCACTGCCAGGGGCCTCACAGCAAAAGGCCACCCCTCATCGGGTGGCCTTTTCCTTTTGGGGAGCGCGTCGCTGCGACGGCATCCCAGTTGCCAGGTGGCCTGCTCAGAAAAATCCCGGGTTGCGTGCTAATGTGGCGACCTCGAAACCCGTCCGGAGGATTCGCGATGACCATCTTGCCCGTAGCGCACCAACGCCTGCTGAGTCTGATGCTTTTGTCTGGCGCACTAGCGTCGATCTGGACTCCAGTCACGTTTGCCGACCCACCCACGGTCGGATCGAACAACGTGGCTGTCGCCGACCCGCTGATTCCGGCGCCATACACCACGCCGTGCACGGTTACCCTGTTCACCAACCAGCAATTCGCGGATTTCAACGCGAAGCCATTCAGCTATGCGCCGCCGTCCGCTTGTCCGGGGCCCTGGCAGAAAGTGGTGCTCAGTGCCGACTATTCCGTGACCATGGGGCGCCAGTTCGACCGCACCGCCGAGATCTGGCTCGGCGGTGCAATTATATACTTCGGGACAACCGAGGAACCTTCGGCAAGTCTCGGGCAGTCATGGCACATCGAGCGTGACCTGACCGACTACAGCCCGTTGTTCGCGACTTCGCAAAGCGGCCATGCGGATCTGGGCAACTTTGTCGGTACCTCCGGCGGCGTCAACTACACGGGCATCCTGTACGGAACCGCGACGTTGTCGTTCTATCCACTCGCACCGACCGTATTCGATCATCCGCCACGTCCCGACGCATTGTTGCCGTTGTCCGCCAGTGCGGATGGCAGCACGGCGGATCTGGCATCACCGAGCGCTCAGCTCTCGATCACGTTCAGTTCGTTGCCGACCAACATCGAGCGCGCGTTCCTGGATGTGTACGCGCAAAGTCAGGCGTCCGACGAATTCTGGTACACCTGCGTGCCCGACGATGTCGCCAATGCGTTGCAATCCTGCGGCGGCACCGGCTTCCGCGAAACGCAAATCAGCATCGATGGCCAGCCCGCGGGCGTCGCACCGGTGTACCCGTGGATATACACGGGCGGCATCGATCCGTATCTGTGGCGCCCGATCCCCGGCGTGCAGACGCTGGCGTTCGAGCCATACAGGGTCGATCTCACTCCATTTGCGGGTGTGCTGGATGATGGTGCCGCGCACACGATCGCCTTGAGCGTGTTCAATACGCAGGACCATTTTTCCACCGCAGCGAACCTGCTGCTGTATCTGGATCACGGCGCCACGCAAGTCACGGGTACGGTGACATCGAACACCCTCGCCGCCGCTCCGGTGCCTGATGTCGTGGAGAATCTCGCCCTTCAAGGCGCCGACACCAATGGCACGGTTACGGTCACATCGAACCGCCAGTTCGCAATTGCCGGATCGGTGACCACCTCGCACGGTGTGGTCTCCACGCAGGTACAGCAGACCTTGGGTTTTTCCAACGCGCAGACATTTGCGATATCCGACGTGCTCTACAGCCAGCACATCACCCAGGGAACGACGATCGATTCGACCACGACCGTCACCGCCGGTGCGACGGTCGCCATCACTCACGAACAACGCAGCTATCCGTTGACGGTGAACATCGACTATCGGGTTCTCTCCGACGGCAGTGCCAACCAGGCTACCGTGATCGATCAGGATTTCTCGCAGTCCGTGAGCGTCGGCAACCAGGGCTTTGCCGCGCGCAATGCGTCGCTCGACAATCACGTCGTCACGAGTGACACCCTGCTCATCAGCGCGTCCAACCAGGTAACCGGTACGTTCGATCAGGGCACCACGCAGACCTATGCGTATGCCGACCCGTTCGGCGTCTGCTACAGCCGCCAGATCCAGGCAGCGAGCGGCGAGCTGACGGCAGTTGCGGATGGGCAGAGCTGTCCCGGCGGAACCAATACGCTCAGCTGGTTCGATGCCTTCGCCAACTATGGTTCGTCGGTTACCGGCGCAACCCTGCAATTGCTGCCCTGATCGGGACTGCGGCTCCGCGATATCCGCGGAGCCGCAGGTGCTGCACCTATGTGCGCTTGAACGTCACCACCAGCACATCGCGAAACGCGGGCTGCAGCGGATCGATCGGTTCCACCGGCGTCACGCCGTGAAATACGCGCGCATCGTCGACAAGCGCTGCGTCGAAGGTGGCGGCGAGGGTGAAGCTGCCGAGCAACTTTCCGTTCCTTGAGTGAATTGTCGTTGTGCCGCTGGCGATGTTCCGGCGGGCGACGAGCAGCACCAACACGTAGTCGACGCCATCGCGATGCACGCCTTCGGGTGTCGGCAGACCGGATTCATCCGGCCGTGCCTCGATGCGGAACTGATGCGTTTCAACGCGCCATGTGCGCACATCCGGCGCCAGTGCTCCGAACAACAGTGTGCAAAACCGGAGAATGCAGCACATGCTGGCGCTGCTGCCAATACCCGGCACAATCGGCTCGAACCAGCGTTCGATGCCGCCGTGCAGATGGTTGTAGTCGCGGCTCTGGTAGTGCGGCTGATGCGCTTCGCGCGTGATCGCATCGCCATTCCCGATGCGGAAAACCGCATGCCGTCGCCGCCGGTAGCGGCCGTGGTCGGCGAGATGACGATCAAGCGCGAGATCGCCCCAGCTTGCCGCGAACGCGGGCCAGTCCGTCAGCGCACCGTAGCGTTCCAGCAATGGGCGCATACGTGCCGACTTGGCGAAGGCAAAGCCGTCGCGCTGCAGAATCGCCTGAAGGCTTGCATGTGCCGCCGGCTCGGTATCGCGCATGCCGACACCATAACAAATCGCCTGCTGGGTTCCAGAGCCACTTTTGCGCGTGCCAGCCTGCGCCGCTCCGAACCGCGCAACGCGTTGTTCCCGGGCAAATGATGTGCGCCTTACTCGAAGGCGTGGAAGTGCATGCCGCTCAGATCGGTATCCTGGCGCTGGCGGTACTGGCGCAATTGCACGACGGCGTCGTGCTGCGGACGCTCGCGATTTCGCCGGGTCAGCACGGCGTGCACGTGGCTCAGCCAGGAATTCCGCGTGACTGCTGCGGAGTTGTGGCGCAGCGCGCGCAGCAGGGTGGTCAAGCGGCTGGAACTGGTGTGGCGGGCGCGCTGTTCGACCTCATGCCTGGCTGCTTCCAGCGAATCGAACAGTTCCAATTGCCGGGCCGCCGGATGCGCCCACCAGGTCAGTGCATATTTGTCCGACCACGGACCTGAAATGCCCGCTATCGCCTTGCCGTGGACATAGGCCACGGCAGCGCATCCTTCGTAGCGCGATTGCCAGACAATCTTGCTGGGCTGACGACCGGTATTGACGCGGATCGCTGGAATTTCCTGGGATTTGGTCGAGGCAAGCATCTTCTTGATCATCGGTGCGGATTTCACTGCACTAGCAAGTCACGCGCCAACGGATCGTGGAGCTTTTCGGCGCCGAATATGCCGGTGCTGCGCCTTATCCGCGGACCGGCGGTATCGAAATGCCTGTGAGCGGATGAACCATTCGCCGGCGGCGCGCAATTGCGCTGACGCGATTCGCCGCTTTGGGCCACAATTGGTCGCAATGCGAAGGTTCATAGCGAATTCAGAGCCGCCAGCCTAAGATGCTGGGGTCAACCCGAGAGGTGCGTCATGTTGCGCATTGGTCTGTTTGCCCTGGCGGCTTTGCTGGTTGGCGTTGCCCACGCCCAAGTCGCTGACAATGACCCCTTGGCGGCGGCTCCCGTCGCGTACAGCAGCGCGCCGCAGGGCAATCCCGGTTGCGACAGCGGCGTGTACAACGCCGACGGGTCGCCAGTCATCTCCTGCAGCCCGGATATCGCACAGCCAGTCGATGAGGAAGGCGCAAACGCCACTGCATATCAGGCCGATACTGGCGGTATCTACTACGACGAAGGCGATGCGGCTGATCCGTCCTATTTCACGCCTGATTTCTACCTCGGCGTGAGCCTGCTTCCCTACGGCTACTGGTATCCAGGCTTTGGTTTCGCCTGGCCCTACTATGGCTTTGGGCCGTTCGGGTACGGCTTCGGTGTTGCCTTCGCGCCGTACGCCTACTTTGGTGGCAATGACGCGTTTGGCCGCGGCGGATATGGCGGCCACTACCACGGCCCGTATCGGTATGTCGGCAATGGACGCTACTGGGACCAGGGTCGCTACGCTGCAATGGCCAACCCTCGCGGCGCGGCAACGCATGCCAATCGCGCTGGCAGAGGGCTCGGTACGGCTTCGACGACGGCCGCAATTCGCGCCGATACAGGTCGCGCAGGCGCGTTGACTTCCAGTCGATTTGCCGCCGCGCAGGCAGCTCCGTCGCGCTCGACAATGAGCACGAACAATAGGCCGATGGGGACCGCCGCGCAGGCAGCCCGTCGTTCGCTGCCGTCGGCATCTTATTACGCAGCCGCGCAGCGTGGCGGATTGACGGCGAATCCGGCCGCAGCATCCAGGCCGACAGCGTCAATCGCACCGGGCAATCGCGTGGGTCTCTCCGGCGATCGCGCCGCCAATGCGCGCAGTGCAAACCCGTACTGGGTAACCTCGATGCCGAGCCGCGGCTACGCCACGTCTGCATACCGGAACAATGCGGGCAGTCCCACGCGGGCGTATGGTTCCGCGTCGCGGTCCTATGCTGCGCCGCGCGCCAGCTATGCGATGCCGCCGCAGCGCTATTCGCCCGCTGGACGCAGCTATTCTGCCGGGCGCGCCATGCCTTCCTATTCCCGCAGCAGCCCGGCAGTCGCCTCGCACGGCGGCGGCAGTTCGTCCGCGCATTTCTCCGGAAGCCGCGCGGGCGGCGATTCCCGCGGGCATTGACGCCAGCAGTGTAGTCGCCTGTCGGCGCGGCGTGCGCCGTCCGTGAATCCCGCGATTTCCTAGCGTTCGACCGGATTGGCCTGCGCATAAACCGGGTCGAGCGCTGCCAGCACGGCGTGGATGCCTTGCTTGACGTAAGGCACCGCATCGGCTTTGTAGGCGGCGTCAGATTTCCTGTGATAGTCCGTGTGCAGGACGAGCTTGCCATCAGCTCCGGAATACACGTACAGATCGACGTTGTACCCGGCCTTCGGCGGTTTGTAGCCGCCGCTTCCGTCGACCAGATCGTACGTGCTGGGCACGGCAATGGGCCTGAAGCGCGCGACGATGCGGTAGTCGAATCCGGTATCGGATCTGCCGAGCTGATCGGCCGGTACGCCGCGCTCATCATCGAATGTGCCGTTCAATTGCCTGATCGCGACATGCCGCTCGTCCGCCCAGAGCTGGAAATACTTGGCAGGAATCCAGCACATTTGCGTTTCCGCAGCCACTTCGCCGGCGCAGGAAAAATAGAAAGTGAAATGTGCAGAATTGCCATCGCCGAACAGGTGCAACCGGGTCAGCGCATTGTCTGCATCCGGACTGGTTGTTGCGCAACTCGCCGCTACCGAGACGGCTGCGCCCAGCATGAGGTGGCGTGCGGTTCTGATGGAAATGCAGGCGGAGAACATGTCGTGGTGTGATTTCCTGATTGATGCCTGGCTGCGCGCGGTCTTTCGCAGCATTGCATTTCCTTGGCGTCGCGCCAAGAAATGCACTTTGCATGTTCGCCGATGCGTCCGTCTCAAATTGCACGGAGGTAAAAACGCAAAGTGGCATGGCAGCAAGGGTTGCGCGCAAACCCATGCTGGCATGCTCGTTGCGGCATGCGTGCGTGACGCATGTCCGGGAGACAACGATGCACCGACAAAACATTTCCAAAGCGCTTTTGAGCCAGTGTCTGCTCGCGGCATTGATCAGCACGGCTGGCGCCGCTTCCGCGCTCGCGGCCACACCCTTGCATTTTCCGGCGCTGGTCCAGCCTGCAAGCAATGAACATCATGCCGGGAAGGTCATTCTTGTCGAACTGGTGACGCCGGATATTGCTGCGTCCAAGCAGTTCTATTCCGGACTTTTCAACTGGGCATTCGATGACATTCAATCCGGCGACGCGCACTACGCCGCGGCATCCCTGGATGGGCGACCGGTCGCAGGCTTGATCCAGAAGAGCGTGAAGGCCGGCGAACAGCGGCAGCCGGCATGGCTGACATTTATCTCGGTGCGCGATGTGGACGCGGCAAGAGCGGCGGCCGCGCAGCACGGCGCCAAGGTGCTGTTCGAACCGCATACGCTCGCCGATCGTGGCCGGGAGGCGGTCTTTGCCGATCCGCAAGGTGCCGTGTTCGCGGTGCTGGCCTCGAGCAGCGGCGATCCGCCCGACGAACTGGCCGCTCCCGGTGAATGGATCTGGAGTTCGCTGATCACCAGCGATCCGGACAAAGACGCAGCGTTCTATCAGGCCTTGACCGACTATGAGGTTTTCGACATCACCGACGCAGACGGACCGCAGGAACATCTGCAGCTCGCATCCGACAACTATGCCCGCGCGAGCGTCAATTCGTTCCCGCTGAACCGGCCCGACATGCACGCGCACTGGCTCAATTTCGTACGTGTGGACGATGTGGCAAAGGCCAGCGCGAAAGTTACGGCGCTTGGCGGCCGCGTTATCGTGGAACCGCGTGAGGATCGCCATGGCGGCAAGATTGCCGTGGTCGCCGATCCGCAGGGGGCGCATTTCGGCCTGATGGAATGGTCCGACGCCGACAGCAAGCAGGTGACGAAATGAGGATTCCATACGTGCGCAAACCCACTCTCATCCTTGCGGTCGCGTTGTGCGCGGCACTGTCTTCCGGCTGCGCCGTGAGCGGTGGCGGCTATGGCTATGGTTACGAAGGAGGCGGCGTCAGTGTCGGGCTCGATTACTACGAACCATATGGCGGCTACTACGGCGGCTGGGGTCCCGGCTATCGCGTGGGTCCGGTTCGCGGAGGCGATCATCGCCGCGACGCACGCGGCGGTTCGACGCAGCATGCGTACAGGTCAGCGCCAGCGTCGCATTCCGCACCCTCGATTCCGTCGCGCCCCCACTCCAGCGGCGGCAGCCGGCACTGAGCGGACGCTGATGCAAGCCAGGCTGCATTCCGGCGCGGGCCGGAATGCGGCTCCCGCCATTCGTGCGCGATGAACCATGTTCCGCGTCGCGCAAAATGCGGCATGATATCGCCATCGTGCGAGGTCGCTTGCCAGCCAAGGGGTAAGAAGCGTGGTCGTCGTGATCCTGCTGGCGTCGCTGGCCGTGCTCGCCACCGCTTTTCTGACCGTGTTGCTCATCGTTGCCGCGCGCCGACGGCAACTGCGGCCGCGTGCGGAAGTCATCGGGCTCGGCGCCGTGACCAATTTCTTCGATACGCTCGGTATCGGCTCGTTCGCACCAACGACGGCCTACCTGAAACTGCGCAAACTCGTACCCGACAGTTTTCTCCCGGCCACGCTCAATAGCGGACATGCGCTGCCGACCGTGGCACAGGCGCTGATCTTCATCCATCTCGTGCGCGTCGATGCCTTGCTGCTGGCCGCCTGCATCGCCGCGTCGGTTGCCGGTGCCACGCTCGGTGCACCACTGGTCATGCGACTGCCGGTTCGGGCCGTGCAAGGTGTCGTCGGCATTTCGCTGCTGGTTGCCGCGATGCTCTATGCCTTGGCCAACCTGGGGCTCCTGCCGGCCGGTGGCGATGCGCTCGCGCTGCCGCGACCGCTGTTCGCGATCGCGGTCGCCGCGCATTTCGTGCTCGGCGCACTGATGACCTTCGGCATCGGCCTGTATGCACCATCGTTGATCCTGCTCAGTCTGCTCGGCCTGAATCCCGCGGCCGCGTTTCCGGTCATGATGGGTGCTTGTGCCTTCCTCATGCCGGTCAGCGGCATGCGCTTCGTACGCAGCGAGCGGATCGACCTGCGCGTGGTGCTGGGGCTGGCCATCGGCGGCATTCCCGCGGTGTTGCTGGCCGCCTATGTGGTCAAGTCGCTGCCGCTGGCCGGGTTGCGCTGGGGCGTCGTGGTCGTCGTGCTGTATGCCGCGGCACTGCTGCTCCACGCTGCGCTGAAACCACGGTCGGTACCTGCACCAGCCGTCGGGTGACGGCCAGCCTGAATCGCCCTTCGTGCGGCCGCAGGTACGCTGCAATATTCCGCAGCGCCTTCAAATGTGCCGGCGCCGGTTTGCGCGCCGCCTAGCGTCGCGGAATCTCGGGCGAATTGGCCGACGGGCTTTCGATGAAGCGGCTTATCTTCCATTGCTTGTCCGGCTGGCGGCGCCAGATTTCATATCTGCGCACGCGCAGCAGCGCGCTGTGGCCGTCTTCCTGCTTGACCCGTCGCGTCCAGGTATCGCGCACCACGGCGAGCGAACCTTCGACGGTTATTTCGTCGACCCGCATCAGCGTATGGATCGTGTGTGCTGGCGGATGCGCAACCAGGTCGGCCTGTTGGGCGTAGGTGACGACGCCATCCGAGCCTACCCAACCGACCAGATCCGGCGCCCATACATCCAGCGCCGTCTTCCAGTCGTCCTTGTCGGCCGCCTGCATCCAGCGCATCAATGCCGCGCGAATCTCCTTCGTCGCCGTCACGTTGTCTTCGGCTGTGCCGGCACAGGCAACGTGCATGCAGCCGAGCAAAGCGATGCCCATCAGGGTCGTGATTTTCATGCAAGCTCCGCGGTAAACGACGTAGGCGCCGGATTGTAGCCCGGATGCGGCGCAGTGGTGCTCAACGGCGGTCGGTCAATCCGGGTTGGCGCTGCTGCCTCGGAGCGACCGGTTGCGGGGACGCGGCGACGCAGATCAGCCAGCGTTCGATCACGCGTCGGTCGTCAGTGGTGAAATGCGAATGCTGCGCCCGATGCATGCGGCGCGTGCGCAATCATCGCTTGGCGCGGATGACGGTGGTGCTCGTGAAAACGCGAGCGGCCTATCGGATAGAACGGAATCCAGCCAGCGGCGTACTCGCCTTCGTCGTCGTATGACGACTCGTCTTGCGCCTGCTCATAACCTGCCTGGTAAGCCTGCTGTGCAGCGTCGCGTTGTTGACGGACGTTGGCCGCTGCGGCGAACGAAGGCTTACTGTAGGCGGGTGCCGGAACATCGGGCACCGGCGTGTAGCTGGCAACGTGCTGCACCTTGCTGTTTGCCGGACACGCCATGTTCGTGTACATCGCATCGCCGTTCGCCGCCACGCAGCGAAAGATTTCACCCGCGTGCACCGCATTGCCCGATGCGACGATGAGGGAAAAAGCGATGATCCTGCCGCACATGATCCAGTACCTGACTTTGATCGTCTGCCGATGGCTGCGAACGCAACCACTCTAGCGCAGTCCGGCTGAGGTGTCGCGTGTATCTGGCGCATCGTCTGCGCGGCATATCGACGCCGTTCAGATTACGAGCGCTGGCAGGTTGAGCGAGTAGGGCGGGTCTTGGACCAGCCGATTCGCAGCTCCGCAGAAGGCGGGTCAAGACCCGCCCTACGAGGTCTTGGCGACAGATGGGCTGGAAACGCGATTCTCGGATTCTTATCGGATCTTATGTTTCCGGATTTGCAATTTCATCACCCGCACTTGCTATACCCACAATTCAAGCAAGTAGCACACCCGTCCATCATGATGGTCGCGTTGGTATTGCACTTGTGGCACATCGTCGCGCCAGGCGGAAACGCGCTGCCGCCTTCGGCTTCGGAGGATTCTTCGTCGCCTTCGCGTCGGTTGTTCTCGCCGAGAGCCCCGGCGAGGTCGTCGGAAATTTCGACGTTCGGATCGGCGCTGGGCTTGCGGCTTATTTCAGGTTTTTTTTTGAGCCGGAGGCCACGCGCGATTCGTACGCGGCGCGTTTCTCGGCGATCAGCTTGCGCTGTTCGCTGCTCATTTCCGGATCGTGCAGCAGGCCGATCATCTTCAGGTGCTGTTCGATGATGGCGCCGAGTTCGGCGACGATCGACGGCATGTACACGCCACCGGCCTTGAAGTAGCCGCCGCGTGGATCGAACACGGCCTTGAGTTCTTCCACGAGGAAGGTGACGTCGCCGCCCTTGCGGAACACGGCGGACATGATGCGGGTCAGCGCCACGATCCACTGGAAGTGGTCCATGTTCTTCGAGTTGATGAAGATCTCGAACGGACGGCGCAGTTCGTATTCGGTGCCTTCGTTGAGCACGATATCGTTGATCGTCACGTACAGCGCATGCTCGAACAGCGGCGACTTGATCTTGTAGGTGGCGCCGACCAGGGCATCCGGACGCTCGACCTTTTCGTGCATCTGGATCACTTCGGCACGCGGTGGTACTTCGCTTGCTTCGAGCGCCACGGCGGGGATCAGCGGTACGTCGTCGCCGGGTTTGGCGACGCTGTAGCCTTTAATCTTCTTGGAAATCTTGATGGACATGGAATGGATTCGTCTGCGCTGATGGCAATGGTTTGAAAAACCGGCGGAGCCGCGCGCGGCGGCTCCGCGCGGCGGCCTATTTCTTCTTGGCTTTCCTGCGTGCGGCTTTCTTTGCAACCTTCTTTGCGGCCTTTTTCGGTGCAGCCTTGCGCGCAACTTTCTTCGCGGCCTTCTTCACTGCCTTGCGTGCGGATTTCTTCGCACCGGCGACCTTGCGCGCGACTTTCTTCGCGGCCTTCTTCACCGCTTTCTTCGGTGCGGCTTTCTTGGCGCTGACTTTCTTGCGCGCGCCGGCGACTGCCTTCTTTGCGCTCTTCACTGCGGCCTTGACCTTTTTCGTCGCAGCTTTCTTCGCGGCCTTGGCTTTCTTCACCACAACGCGTCCCGCCGCCGCGGCCTGCTTGGCAACCGCGTGGCCGGTGGAAGTGGCCTGCTTGACGACCGCGGCCTTCACCTCGGTGGCCTTCTGTGCCGTGGCTTCCCTGGCGTTGGAGATCATCGCACCGGCTTTTTGCACAGCCGCGCTACCGACCTGTTGCGCCTTGTCGGCGACGGCGTGGCCGACTTCCTGCACTTTCTCCACTACCGCATCCACTGCATTCGCGGCGCCTTCGCCCATGGGTGTATGTTCGTTCTGCATAATCCCTCCGACGATCTGTCTATTGAGCTGAAATGAATGCTGAATTTGTCGCAAATTACACAATGCGGCAGTTTCAGAATTTACCGTAGTAGCCTTCTTTCAGTGCATCGAACAGATTGGCAGCGGTATGTGTTTCGCCGTCGTATTCGATCTGTTCGTTGCCCTTGGCTTCCACTACGGTACCGTCTTCCAGCTCGAAGCGGTAGAGGGTGTTTTCAAGGTCGGCTTCCTTCACCAGCACGCCCTGGAAGGCGGCCGGATTGAAGCGGAACGTGGTGCAGCCTTTCAGCCCCTGCTTGTGGGCATAGCGGTAGATGTCCTTAAAGTCGTCATAGGGGTAGTCGGTGGGCACGTTCGCGGTCTTGGAGATCGACGAATCGACCCACAACTGGGCCGCGGCCTGGATATCGACGTGTTCCTTCGGCGAGATGTCGTCGGCGGAGACGAAATAGTCCGGCAGCTTCTGCTCGGGCTTGTCCGCATCGAGCTTGTTCGAGAAGGGCATGGCGTCGGCGTTGATCAATTCGCGGTAGGCCAGCAGCTCGTAGCTGAACACCTCGACTTTTTCCTTGGATTTCTTGCCTTCGCGGATCACGTTGCGCGAATAGTGGTGCGCGAACGACGGCTCGATCCCATTGCTGGCATTGTTGGCCAACGACAGCGAGATCGTGCCGGTCGGCGCGATCGACGAATGATGGGTGAAGCGGGCACCTGTTTCGGCAAGCTGCTCGACCAGTTCCGGTGCCACGCCGGCCATGCGCTGCATGTAGCGCGAATACTTCGCATGCAGGATGCGGCCGGGAATCCGGTCGCCGATCCTGTAGCCGTCGGCCGCCATTTCCGGACGTTTGCGCAGCATCTCGGCGGTCACGTCGAAGTCCTCGGACATGATCGGCGCCGGGCCTTTTTCCTGCGCCAGGCTCAACGCCATTTCCCAGCCCGCCAGCGCCATGTCGCGCGAAATCTGTTCGGTGAATTCGCAGGATTCGGCCGAGCCGTACTTCATCTTCAGCATCGTGACCGTCGAGCCCAGGCCGAGGAAACCCATGCCGTGGCGGCGCTTGCGCGTGATTTCCTCGCGCTGCTGCGCCAGCGGCAGGCCGTTGATCTCGACCACATTGTCGAGCATGCGGGTGAACACGCGCACCACTTCCTTGTATTCGTCCCAGTCGAAACGCGCCTTCGGCCCGAACGGATCGCGCACGAACGTGGTCAGGTTCACCGAGCCGAGCAGGCAGGAACCGTACGGCGGCAGCGGCTGTTCGCCGCAGGGATTGGTCGCGCGGATGTTCTCGCACCACCAGTTGTTGTTCATCTCGTTGACGCGGTCGATGAGGATGAAACCCGGCTCGGCGTAGTCATACGTCGAGGTCATGATCATGTCCCACAAATGCTTGGCGCGGATGTGGCCGTACACCTTGCAGGCGACCAGGCCGTCGTCGCGGGTGACGTAGTTCTTGTGCGTCGGCCATTCGCGCCAGATCACCTGGGCCGGATCGTCGAGGGCGACCTCATCCTGCTCCTTGAGGTTGATCGGAAACAACAGCGGCCAGTCGGTATCTTCTTCCACTGCCTGCATGAAGCCGTCGGTGATCAGCAGCGACAGATTGAACTGGCGCAGGCGGCCATTCTCGCGCTTGGCGCGGATGAAATCCTTGGCATCGGGATGGGCCACGTCGAATGTGCCCATCTGCGCGCCGCGGCGGCCGCCGGCCGAACTGACCGTGAAACACATCTTGTCGTAGATATCCATGAACGACATCGGCCCGGACGTATAGGCGCCGGCGCCGGCGACGAAGGCGCCGCGCGGGCGCAGGGTCGAGAATTCATAGCCGATGCCGCAGCCGGCCTTGAGCGTGAGCCCGGCTTCGTGGACCTTGTCGAGGATGCCGTCCATCGAATCCTCGATCGTGCCCGAGACGGTGCAATTGATCGTGGAGGTGGCCGGCTTGTGTTCGAGCGCGCCCGCATTGGAGGTGATGCGGCCGGCCGGAATCGCTCCGCGGCGCAACGCCCACAGGAAGCGTTCGTACCAGTATTTCTGTTTTTCGGACGTGCTTTCCGCGTCGGCCAGGGCCCGGGCGACGCGCTGATAGGTGTGGTCGATGCTCGCATCCACCGCTTCGCCCTGCTTGGTCTTCAGGCGATATTTCTTGTCCCAGATATCCAGGGATGCCGGCTGCAGCGGAATTTCCGCCGCACCGCGGCCGAGGGCCTCGATACGCACCGTGCTCATGTTCTTGTTGTCCTCCCAAAGTTCTTCAATGCGTGCATGCTGCTTTTCTTTACCTGCTGTTCTTCCAATCTTGTCTTAGACCGCCAAACCCGTTCGCCGTGCCCGCGCAAATCGCCGAATTGCGCCGAAAACGCACCCGTCAGCGCTGCTGCCGGCAGGTTCCGGACAGGTAGCGCTGAAAGTCCTTGTTTCCGTCGTTATTGCCGCCTCCGGCGCCCGGGTCCGAACGGATCAGGCGCCTTTCCCCTCAACCAGTCAAACCCAATGCTTTGGGTTTCCTTCTCGAAGGCAAACACAAGATGTTGTGATTGCGACGGTGGGAAACTACGCCAAGCAAAAGCCAATGTCAAAAGTTTTTTTCAAGCCAGAATAATCAGCAACTTGGCCCGGTGTATTCGTGTATCGGGTGAATTTCTGCGCAGACTGCGGCGGGTGCATCGCGACCTTGACGAAATCCGTTCTGGCAGGAAACCGCAGGCTTGCTTTGTGGTCTGAAAGCGATCCCTGCACCATCATTTCACCAACGAGGTTCTCATGCCGGCGATACGCTCGGAGTTTGTCCTGAAACTTGCCGTTTGCGCGGTCATGGCTGCCGTTGCCACCGCCGTTGTCCTGCATCCATCGCCCATCCGCGCCGCGCTGCCGCCGATCGTGGACGGGCAGCCCCTGCCGTCGCTGGCGCCGATGCTCGAGCGGGTGACGCCGGCCGTGGTCAATATCAACTCCAAGACCCGGGTGCGCGTGCGCAACCCGCTCATGGACGATCCATTTTTCCGCCAGTTCTTCGGCCAGCAGAATGCGCCGCGCGAGCGTATCGAGCAATCGCTGGGTTCAGGTGTGATCATCGACGCGGCCAAGGGCTACGTGCTGACCAACAATCACGTCATCGAAGGCGCCGACGATATCTCGGTCACCGTCCACGATGGCCGCACGCTTGCGGCGAAACTGGTCGGCAGCGATCCGGACACCGATATCGCCGTGATCCAGATTCCCGCGGAAAAGCTTACGGCGTTGCCGCTGGGCGATTCAGCCAAGCTGCGCATGGGCGACTTCGTGGTGGCCGTCGGCGATCCCTTCGGCATCGGCCAGAGCGCAAGTTCCGGCATGGTGTCTGGCCTCGGGCGCGCGGGCCTGGGCGGGCGCGGCTTCCAGAATTTCATCCAGACCGATGCCTCGATCAATCCCGGCAATTCAGGCGGTGCGCTGGTGAACCTGCGCGGCGAGCTGGTCGGCATCAACTCGATGATCATCTCGCCTTCGGGCGCCAGCGCCGGGATTGGCTTTGCGATTCCGTCGGATCTGGCCAGGGACGTCATGACCCAGTTGATCGCCACGGGCGCGGTAAAGCACGGCACGCTGGGCGTGCAGACGCAGGACCTGACTCCGGACATCGCGCGCATGCTCGACGCGCAGCCCGGACAGGGCGCGGTCGTGACGCGCGTGAGCCCGGACTCGGCCGCAGGGGCTGCGGGGTTGAAGGCCGGCGACGTGATCGTGCAGTTCAACGGCAAGCCGATACATGGCGACAACGAACTGCGCAACGCCGAAGGACTGGCGCCGATCGGCTCGAACATCGAGCTGCAGCTGCTGCGCGACGGCAAGGCGCTTACCTTGAGCGTGAGTCTGGCTGCCGAAACGCTGGCCAATGCGGATGGCGCTGGCGTGGACTCGCGCCTGCAGGGTGCGGAATTGTCCGACGCCGGCGAGCGCGTGCGCCGCGAAGGCCTTGCCGGAGTCAGCATCAATCGCGTCGCTGCTGCAAGCGCCGCGGCAAAGGCGGGTCTGAAGGCGGGCGATCTGATCATCGGCATCAACCAGGTCGACATCGGCAGCCTGAAGGATCTCAAGCTTGCGTTCGCGCGCCATCCGCGCCAGGTGCTGCTCTCGGTCGTGCGCGGACGCAACGCATTCTTCGTGCCACTGCAATGAGGACCGCGACTGCGCGCCTGGACTGCGCGATAATGCCGGTCCTGGATTGTTGCGGAATATATTTGTGAACATACATGCTTTGGCGCGACTGAGCGGGCTGGTGCTGGGTTTGAGTCTTTCCGTCGCGTCTGCGCAGACACCCGCGCCGCACAAGAAGACGAGCACGCCGAAGGCGGTGGCGGCACCGGCGGCGGCCGCAATCGTCTTGCGCGGCGATCACTGCACCGTGCGCGTGTTCAAGGATCTGGTCAAGCAATACGAAGCGGGCAAGCAGGGCAAGATCACCCTGCAGCCGTTCAGCACGGTTTCGGGCATCGACGCGGTCAGTGCCGGTAGCGCCGATCTCGCCGGCAGCGCGCGCCCGGCCATGCGTGATCGCGCGGAAGAGAAAGGCATCAATTTCTACCCTGTCGCCTGGGACGCGCTGGTGCCGATCACCTCGCCGAAGAATCCGGTCAACAACATCACGCTCAAGCAATTGCACGATCTGTATCTGGGCCGGCTGACCGACTGGAAGGATCTTGGCGGCGCCCCGGCGCCGATCAACCTGTATGGCGCGGCCGGTCCGCTGGATGGCATCGAATTCTCGACGCGCCTGCTGCTGTTTCACGACGGCGATCAGGCCGTGGCCGTGCCGCGCGTGTACGTCAACACGGAAAAACTCGAGGAAGGGGTTGCGATCGATCCGCACAGTATCGGCATGAGCACGCTGTCCGGAGTCATCGGCAATCCGGCCGTGAAGATGCTGACGGTGGAAGGCCTGGCCGCGTCCAGCGCCAGCATCGCCGATGGCACTTATCCGCTGTATTCGGCGCTGTATCTGGCCACACGCGACGATGCCGCGAACCACGAGGCCGTCGCGAAATTCATTCGCTATACCGACAGCGACAGCGCCAAGGCGATCCTGCGCAAGCACGACCTGGTGCCGTATGGCGAGGCGCCCGGACTGGTCGACAAGCAGGATGCCCGCGTTGCCTGGGTCGATGCGCGCGTATATCCGGCGACGACGGCCACGGCGGCAACGGCAAGCTTTACCCCGGTATCTGCGCCAAATGCGACGGCGCAGGCTTTGCAGCGCATCGCGCCGACATCGGAACTGACTGCCGAGGCCAAGGATCGCGCGGCACGAGCGAATGCCGAGAAGGCCGCGAAGAACAGCGCAACGCCGACTCCGGATTCGACGAGCCACTGATAGCGTCGATGCAGATCCGCGCCATCAGCCTGGACCTGGACGACACGATCTGGCCGATCGAACCGGTAATGCTGCGCGCCGAGCAACGCATGGATGCGTGGCTGAAGACACATTGTCCACGCGCTGCAGCGCATTATCCGATCGCCGCGATGCGCGCGTTGCGCAATCGCGTCGCCGATGAAAACCCCCATCTGGCGCACGATTTCACCGCCCAGCGCCGCCTTTCCCTGAGCGCGGCGCTGACACCTCACGGCTACGGCGACGAGCATGTCGAAGCCGCGTTTGCCGAGTTCTACGCCGCGCGCAATCAGGTCGAATGCTACGTCGATGCGCTGCCCGCGCTGGAACGTCTGGCGGCGCGGTTTCCGCTGGTCAGCCTGAGCAACGGCAACGCCGACCTGGACCGGATCGGACTGTCGCGCTTTTTCCGGTTTTCCATTTGCGCACGAGATTTCGGCGCCGCCAAGCCGGCGCCGCAGATTTTCCATGCCGCCTGTGAACGTCTGGGCCTGCCGCCCGCTGCCGTGCTGCATGTGGGAGACGATCCGGAACTGGATGTGGCCGGCGCACGCGCAGCCGGCCTGCGCAGCGCCTGGGTCAATCGCACGCAGGCGGCATGGTCGCATGCGCATGTTCCCGACCTGACCGTGCGCGATTTGCACGATCTGGCCAATGTTCTGCGGACCCCGCCGCTCGCGAGCCAGTCAAACACGGCGTTGTGAGCGCGTTGGCATGGTGTCTGCTTTGGTACATGTATTGCCGTAGGTTGTCGACATAACACATTGAGCCTCAAGGCAGAGGTCAAGGAGCAGTTATGCACGGATTGATCGAATCCTCACGCTCGTCTGGTGCCATCGGCCTGATTGCCGTGGACCGCGGCAATCTTGCGCGCGTTGCCCGCAAACTTGGCCAAGACGCCGAGCGCTGGATCGCGGCCAGCGGATTCCGCGGCGATCCGGGCAGCTTCTGCCTGGTGCCTGACGCGCAAGGTCATGCGCAGTGCGTCTTCGTCGGGATTTCACGCAGGGACGACATTTTTGCCCTGGCGGCATTGCCGCAAAGACTGCCTGCCGGAAAATATCGCATCGACGCATCAGGTATTGCACTGGATGCCCAGTGCGCGGCACTGGGCTGGGGCCTGGCGGCGTATCAATTTGCGCGTTACCGCAGGGCGGTGCGGGAGCCGGCACGGCTGGTTGTCGATCGCGCCACGGCGCGCGCCGTATTGCCGCGGCTCGAGGCAATCTATCGCGTCCGCAACTTGGTCAACACGCCGACGCAGGACATGGGACCGGCCGAGCTTGCGGCCGAAGTCCGGCAACTGGCCAAGGCGCACGGCGCCAAGTATCGCGATTGGGTCGGGCCGCAGCTGCTCAAGGCCAACTTCCCGACGATCCATGCGGTCGGCCGCGCCAGCCATCGCGAACCGCGCCTGATCGAACTGCGTTGGGGCAAGGCACGCGACCCGCATCTGGTTCTGGTCGGCAAGGGTGTGTGCTTTGATACCGGCGGTCTGGACCTGAAGACCAGCGACGGCATGCGCTGGATGAAAAAGGACATGGGTGGGGCAGCGCACGCGATCGCGCTGGCTGGCCTCATTATGCAGGCAAAATTGCCGGTGCGCCTGAGCCTGCTGGTGCCTGCGGTCGAGAACGCGATAGGCGGCAATGCCTATCGTCCTGGCGAAGTGATCCGCACGCGCGCAGGCATTACGGTCGAAGTCGACAACACCGATGCCGAGGGGCGCTTGGTGCTGTGCGACGCGCTGGCCTATGCCAGCGAACAAAAACCGGATCTGATCATCGATTTCGCGACGCTGACCGGTGCGGCCCGCGTCGCGCTCGGCCCCGAACTGCCGGCCTTGTTTGCCAATCGCGATGACCTGGCAGCGGCCGTGCTGCGCAGTGGGCAATCCGAACAGGATGCCCTGTGGCGCATGCCGCTGTGGCAACCATACGCGGCAATGCTGGACTCGCGCATTGCCGACATCGGCAATGCCGGCAGCTCGCGCCAGGCCGGAGCGATTACCGCGGCGCTGTATCTGCAGCGTTTCGTGCCCGAAACCCAAGCCTGGATGCACGTGGACCAGTACGCCTGGAACGACGCTGATCGGCCGGGTCGACCGCATGGCGGCGAAGCGCAGGGCTTGCGCGCGTTTTTTGCATGGCTGAACCGGCGTTATGCGCCACGTCCGGATGACGCTGGTGCCTGACGTCCGGCCGCTGGGGGCCGGTGCGATCGAAAGCCCCGTCGCACCGGTCTACAGCGGCAGCAAGGCGAAAAAAATGCGGCACGGCCTCAAGGCTGTGCCGCAGTATCCGCACGTGAGTTTTTAGTCCACGGAGTTCTTCAGCGCCGAATGCGGCAGCACCTGCGCGGCCAGCTTCGTGTCGCTGTGGATCAGATCGATCTCGTCGCCGAGGATGCGTGAACCTTCGGTCAGGACCACGTCCTTCTCGTTTTTGCGCGCCTGTTCCTGGGCCAGGTCGGCCTTCAGGCTGCGTTCGTCGGCTTGCAGGCCATCGTCCTGGTGTGCATCGTCGCCGGATGCGGAGGCGATACCGCCCTGCTTCACGCTTCTTACCGCGCTCCCGGCGGCATCGGAACCGGTCTCGGCGCGCTTGATATTGCCGGAGGCTGCCGACTTGGTGCCCGGCTCCGCGACCGGGGCATTCTCCTTGGTTTCGGGCGATGGATTGCCCGCAGACGAGGCCCCCGCAGCAGCGACTTCCGGATGCCGCTCGAGCCGTTTCCTTTCCTGCTCGTCGCGTTCCTGACGGCGAACCTGCTCGTTGAGCGAGATCGTCGTTTCCTTGCGCAGTTTGCGTGCGTCGGCGATGTCCGCCTCATAGGCCTGCCAGTCCTTCTCGGAAGCCGTGCGGGCCTCGTGGCGGGCTTCGAGCATCGGCACGATGGTCTTCAGATCCGATGTGGGCAGATAACTGGCGGCGGTGATTGACGTCCACGGCAAGGAATTGTCGAAGGCCTGCTCGCCATTCTGGGCGAAATCGGACGTGATCGGAAAGGCGATATCCGGCGTCACGCCGCGCAGTTGCGTCGAGCCGCCATTGACGCGGAAGAACTGCTGGATGGTCATCTTCAGCTCGCCGAACGTCGGCTTCTCGTTCTGCGCCATCTGATCCAGATCGACCAGATTCTGCACGGTGCCCTTGCCGTAGGTCGGCTCGCCGACGATCAGGCCGCGGCCATAGTCCTGGATTGCCGCGGCGAAAATCTCCGAGGCCGATGCGGAATTGCGATTGACCAGGACTTCCAGCGGACCATCCCATGCCATCGAGGTCTGCGTGTTGCGCCCTTCCTCGATGCGGCCATTGGCATTGCGCACCTGCACGACCGGGCCCTTGCCGATGAACAGGCCGGTCAGGTCGATGGCCTCCGACAGCGAGCCGCCGCCGTTGTTGCGCAGGTCGACCAGCACGCCGTCCACATTTTGCTTTTTCAATTCTCCCAGCAGTTTTTCGACGTCATGCGTGGCACTCTTGTAGTCCTTGTCGCCGCGGCGGCGCGCTTCGAAATCCTCGTAAAAGGTGGGCAGCGAGATCACGCCGATGCGATGGGTGACGTCGCCATTCTTGACCTCGATCACCGAGCTTTTGGCTGCCTGTTCCTCGATGCTGACCTTCTTGCGCACGAGCGCGATCAACTGGTGCTTGCCGTCGGGACCGGCATCGACAGGCAGCACTTCCAGACGCACGGTCGTGTTCTTCGCGCCACGGATCTGATCGACGACGTCATCCAGACGCCAGCCGATGACATCAGTCAGCGAGCCGGATTCGCCCTGGCCGACGCCGACGATGCGGTCGCCGACCTTGAATTTGCCGGACAGCGAGGCCGGGCCGCCGGGCACGATCTCGCGGATCGCGGTGTAGTCGTCATCGCGTTGCAGGACGGCGCCAATGCCTTCGAGCGAAAGTTTCATCGCGATGTCGAAGTTCTCGCTGGCGCGCGGGCCGAGATAGTTGGTGTGCGGCTCGATCGCCATGGCATACGCGTTCATGAACGTCTGGAACACGTCCTCGCTGTTGAGCTGACGCATGCGGTCCAGATAATTGGCGTAGCGCTTGTCCAAAGTCTGGCGGATGTCAGCGTCCTTCTTGCCTGCGAGCGACAGGCGCAGCCAGTCGTTCTTCACGCGCTTGCGCCAGATGTCGTTGACCTCGGCTTCGCTCTGCGCCCACGGCGCCTTCTCGCGCTCGTAGCGGTAGCTTTCATCCTTGCTGAAATCGAAGCCCTGTTTGAGCTGCTGGCGTGCATAGGCCGTGCGTTCGCCGACGCGCTGCTCGTACAGGTTGAAGATCGCGTACGGCACCGACAGGTCCTGGGCATAGATGGCATCGCCGAGCTTGTCGCGCTGCGGTTTGAAGCGGTCGATGTCGGCCTGGGTGAAGAACAGCCGGTCGATATCGAGCGCATCAAAATAGCGATCGAAGATCTGCGCGGACATCGCCGCATCCAGCGGCTCGGCCTTGTAATGAAAACGCGTGAGGAAGCGCGTCGCCAGCAGCGCAGCCTGGGTCTGATCGGCGGTGGGCTTGAGCAGCACGTTGGCAGCGTCCGGCGCCGGCTTTGCCCAGGCGGTGCCGGCAAGCGCCAGCGCGATCAAGGCCACATATCTGAACATTGAAACTCTCCAAGTATATTTTTGTACTTTTGCCATGTCCCTGATTGCGGAAATCACGAAGCTGCCATCCCGGCAGCACTTTCAACATAACCGGCGGCGTGGGCCATCTGATCCGCATGGTACGACGAACGCACCAGCGGTCCGGAGGCAACATGCTCGAATCCGAGCCGTGTGCCGTAGTCCGCAAGTGTGTCAAATTCTTCCGGCGTCCAGTAACGCAGCACCGGGTGGTGATGCGGCGTGGGCTGCAGATATTGACCTATCGTGACCATATCGACCGCGTGGGAACGCAAATCGTTCAATGCACCATGCACCTGTTCCAGCGTTTCGCCCAGCCCGAGCATGATCCCGGACTTGGTTGGAATGTCCGCATGCTGCGCCTTGAACTGCTGCAACAATTTCAACGACCAGTCGTAGTCGGCACCCGGGCGCACGTTCGGGTAGAGCTCCCGCACGGTCTCGAGGTTATGGTTGAACACGTCCGGCGGCGCCGTGGCGAGCACTTCCAGCGCGCGCTCCATGCGCCCCCTGCCGCGAAAATCCGGTGTCAGAATCTCGAGCTTGATGCCTGGACTGGCGGCGCGCACCTGGCGGATGCAATCGGCGAAATGGCTGGCGCCGCCGTCGCGCAGATCATCACGGTCGACCGAAGTGATGACGACGTAGCGCAGGCCCATGTCACGGATGGTTTCAGCCAGATGACGCGGTTCCTCGGCATCCGGCGGCTTCGGCCGGCCATGGGCAACGTCGCAGAACGAGCAGCGCCGCGTGCACACTTCGCCCAGGATCATGAACGTGGCCGTGCCTTTGCCGAAACATTCGTGGATGTTCGGGCACGAGGCTTCCTCGCACACGGTGACCAGCCGGTTCGCGCGCAATTTGGATTTCAGCCGCGCCACGGCATTGCCGGGGGGGATACGCACGCGGATCCAGCTCGGCTTGCGCAGGATCGGCACGGCCGCGTCGAAACCGGCGCGGTTGCGCGCGATCTTGTCCTCGCCGAGCTGTTTTGTTCCCGGCAACGGCGTCTCGGCAACGATGGAAATGGGGATGGTCTTGTTCACCGGAAGATTCATGCCTGCACGCTAGTACCGTTCGTGATGGCGGCGCCAGCGCCAGAAGTCAGATGGGCTTAGGCGGGCACGCCGTTCAGACCCAGCTGCCGCGCAAGTTCAGCCACGAGCACGGTTTCAACATCGGCCAGCCGCGACGGGCCACCCAAGTCTAGCATTTGCGTAACCTGCAGGCCCTGAAATCCGCAGGGATTGATGCGCCGGAACGGTTCAAGATCCATGTCGATATTGAATGCCAGGCCATGAAAGGTGCAGCCGCGGCGCACGCGCAGACCCAGCGCGGCGACCTTGGCACCGGCTACGTACACGCCCGGCGCGCCGTCCTTGCGCGCCGCACCGATATTCCAGTGCGCCAGGGTGTCGATGATGGCCTGCTCGATGCGGGTGACGAACTCGCGCACGCCGATGCCGGCGCGGCGCAGGTCGATCAGGGGATAGGCCACGATCTGGCCCGGTCCGTGATAGGTCACCTGGCCGCCGCGATCCACCGGCACCACCGGAATATCGCCAGGCAGCAGCACGTGTTCCCACTTGCCGGCCTGGCCGAGCGTGAACACCGGTTCGTGCTCGACGACCCAGAGCTCGTCCGGCGACTGTGCATCGCGCGCGTCGGTAAACGCCTGCATTGCCCGCCAGACGGGTTCGTAGGGCTGCAAACCCGGAAGTCTGCGGACGAGTAGCGACGACATCATCATCGAATATGCGGAACAAGCCTTCCCCTTCAAGGGGAGAGTGGAGTGGGAATCGTGTTTGATGGCTTCACAACGTCCACTTCACGGCCGGATCGGCGCGCAACGCCGCATGGACTGCTTCATATTTTTCCCGCGACGGGCAGGTGAAGGTCACGCTGACGGAAACATAGTTGCCCTCATTCGACGGCCGCGTGCGCAGGCTGCCATTGAGCACGGCCATGCCCAGGCCGACGATCAGTTCCGGCACGCGTTCTTCCAGCCCTGCGTGAGCCTTGCCCAGCGCCGTGACCTCGAAGGCGCCGGGAAACTGGAAGCCTTGCTCCGGATTTTGCGGTTGCAGGTCGTCGAGGGATTTCATTCGGTCGTGAACTTTCTATGGAAAATACCAGAACCCGGCATCCGGCTGAGACTCACTTCGTGTTCGGCACTGCCGAAACATCGCTCTTGGAGTCGCCTTTGAACCACAGCATGATGCCGTCGGACATGCGCCCCCAGAAACCGGCTTCCGGCGCATCGGCGAGCGCGACCAGCGGGCGTTCGGCCAGCGGCTTGCCGTCCAGTGCAACACTCAGCTTGCCGATCTGCTGGCCCTTGGTGAATGGCGCGATCAGGCGGCTGGGCATCTGCATATTGGCCTTCAGATCATTATAGCGACCGCGTGGCACCGTGATCAGCAAGTCGTCGGCGAGGCCGAGCTGGATCGTATTTTGCGTGCCTTTCCACAGTTCCGGCTGCGCCAGCGATCTATTCGCGTCGTATACCTTGTGTGTTTCATAGAAACGGAAGCCGTAGTTCAGCAGCGACTGGTTGTCGTCGGCACGCTGCTTCTCGCTGCTGCTGCCCATGACCACGGCGATGAGGCGCTGATCGCCGCGCTTGGCCGAGGTGGCCAGGCAATACCCGGCTTCCTTGGTGTGACCAGTCTTGATGCCGTCGACGGACGCGTCGCGCCACAGCAGCGAATTGCGATTGTGCTGGGTGATGCCGTTCCACTCGAATTCCTTCACCGAGTAGATCTTGTAGTCGTCCGGATAATCGTGGACGACGGCGCGCCCGAGCACGGCGATATCGCGGGCCGTGGTGTAGTGGCCATCGGCGGCCAGTCCGGTCGCGTCGACATAGTGCGTGCCGGTCATGCCCAGTTTGGCCGCGTACTGGTTCATCAGTTCGGCAAATGTCTGCTCCGAGCCTGCGATGTGTTCGGCCAGCGCAATCGCGGCATCGTTGCCGGACTGGATGATCATGCCGTAGAGCAGATCCTTGAGCATCACCTTGGAATTCAGGGCAAGGAAGCTGGTCGAGCCATCGGTGCCTGCACCTCCGGTTCGCCATGCGTTCTCGCTGATGAACACCTGATCGTCGAGTTTGACCTTGCCGGCAGCCAGTTCCGCGGAAACCACATACGCCGTCATGACCTTGGTGATCGAGGCCGGGGCCACGCGTTCGTCGGCATTGCTGTCGGCCAGCACCTGGCCGGTGGCGTAATCCATCAGCACCCAGCTCTTGGCGTTCAGCGATGGCGGTGGCGGCGTCGGCACGTTGAGTGCGCCGGGGCGCGGCGTGGCATTCGGCGTCGGCAGGTTCGACGGCGCGGCAGTCGCATCGCTGGTCGGGGATGCCGGCGATTGCGTTGCCTGCGTCTGCGCCGCAGTCTGATCCTGCTGTGCGGCCGCGGTTTTTTTTGCCTTCGCGTGCGTCGCAGCGAACGCGACCGAGGGCATCGCCGCGGCGCAAAAAGTAAATAATGCTGCAAAAGATAAATTATACAAAAACTTCATTGTGGATTCCGTGATGATTTCGATTTGCTGCAGGTTGCCAGGCAGCGCGGTAAGTGGTTCTGGAATTTCGCACGGGATCAGAATGGCTTTCCCCCGCCTCTCGCCTAATTATCCACCGCCACACGCGGCTCACCTAGTCCCAATTCACGCAGCCGCGGTGTCAGGCGATCGGCCTCGTCCGCGTCCTTCAGCGGTCCGAGCCGCACCCGTTGCACGGTTCTGGAACCTACTTCCGCCTCGACCACGTGCACCTCGCCGAGCTTTGCCGCACGCACCTTTGCCGCCGCGCGTTCGGCATTGGCGCGTTCGGCGAACGCCCCCACCTGCAGGTATAGCGAAGGTTTCTGCGTTTTTTGTGGCACCGGTGTGGCGCCTGCCCGCGTTGAGACCGCCGCGCTGCGCGTCGGTTCCACGCCGCGTTCAGGATGCGCCGGATCGATCCCGCGCACCTCGACCATGGCCGTACCCTTGGGCCACACGCCGAGCTTGACGGCGGCGACATATGACAGGTCGATGATGCGATTCTGCACGAACGGTCCGCGGTCGTTGACGCGCACGATCACGTTGCGGCCGTTTTCCAGGTTGGTCACGCGCACGTACGACGGCAGCGGCAGGGTCTTGTGCGCGGCGGTATAGGCGTACATGTCGTAGCGCTCGAAATCCGAGGTCATGTAGCCGTGGAACTTGTTGCCGTACCACGAGGCGAGACCGCGCTCCACGTAGCCGTTCGCCGATGGCAGCACGCGGTAGCTTTCGCCGAGCACCGAGTACGGTGACTTGTTGCCGTATTGGGAAGGCGGTTCGATCCTGGGCACCGGTTCGGGAATCCTGCTGATGTCCGGAACGTCGGCCGGCGTGGAATCGCGGTCTTGCGCATAGCGGCCGCCAGCGGCACGCGCGCCGGCATCAGGCCCTGCCGGCGGACTCGGTCGTGTCGCCGGCCTGTGCACGCAGCCGATCAGGAATGCCAGCGTCAATACGAGGGCTACGCGTGCGCAGCCTGCCTTCATGGCGTCGTGGATTCCGCCGCCACTTCCGCCGCGATCGCGCGGCTCAGCTGATAGACCGCCAGGCTGTAGAGCGGACTCTTGTTGTAGCGCGATATGGCGTAGAAGTTTTCGAACGTGATCCAGGTTTCCGCTCCATCCGGCCCATCCAGCGTGATCAACGTGGCCGGTGTCATCGGATCGGGTCTGGCGTCGATCGCGTAGCCCCAGTCCGCCAGTTGCTGCAGCGGATAGACCGGCTCGAGCCCCGCGGGCGTGACCGCGCGAGCCGTCGCGGCGACGCGTGCACGTTCCGCCACCAGGCCGCCCTTCTGCCAGCCGTGCGCAATGAAATAGTTGGCGACGCTGGCGCAGATGTCCGGCAGCGAATTCCACAAATCCACTTTTCCGTCGCCGTCACCGTCGCGCGCGAAACGAGCGATGCTCGATGGCATGAACTGGCCCCAGCCCATTGCGCCGGCGTACGAGCCCATCAATTCGTCAGGTGCATAGGGAAACGACGGACTGCGCAGCAGGAACAATTGCGCCAGCTCGCTGCGGAAGAAATCCTGGCGCGGCGGATAGTAGAAGGCGAGCGTGGTCAGCGCATCGAGCACGCGATAGCGCCCGGTGATGCGGCCGTAGTTCGTCTCGACCCCGAGGATGGTCACGATCAGTTCCGCCGGCACACCGAAGTCGGTTTCCGTGCGCTTGAGCAGGGCCGCATTGGCGCGGTAGAACGCCGTTCCGTCCGCGATTCGACGCTCGGTCACGAAGATCGGACGGTATTCCTTCCATGGCTTGGCTTCGGCCGGGCGCGTGATCGCGTCGATGACGCTCTGCTGGTAGCGGGCCTTGGCCAGGGTATCGAGAATATCCTGTGCCGCCAGGCCGTGGTCGTGCGCCAGGGTTTGCGCGAACTGCTGTTCGGCAGCGGCGGCCGCGGTCTTGTCCGCAGCAGTCTGGGCCGAGGTGGAACCTGTGATGGCGAGCAGGATGCCCGCGCACAAAATACGAATCTTTACGAAACCGGACATCGAAAAACCTGGTTCACCGGCATGGCCGCGCGCGCGGACTAGGTTAGCATGGGCCATCGGTTTCATCGCGGCAGCAGTTTGCGATGGCCGTGGATCGACATCAGCACGCCGAAGCCGGCCAGCAGCGACACCGCCGACGTGCCGCCATAGCTGATCAAGGGAAGAGGTACGCCGACTACGGGCAACAGGCCGGTGATCATGCCGCCGTTGACCATCACGTATACGAAGAAGGACATGCTGAGGGCGCCGGCGAGAAGACGCGAATAGGTGTCGCGCGCGTTCGCCGCGATCATCAGGCCACGGCCGACGATGAACAGGTACAGCGCAATCAATGCGATTACGCCAATCAGTCCCCATTCCTCGGAAAACACGGCGAACACGAAATCGGTGGTGTGCTCGGGCAAAAACTCCAATCGAGATTGCGTGCCATGATGCCAGCCCTTGCCGAACCAGCCGCCGGAACCGACGGCGATCTCGGACTGGATGATGTGCCAGCCGTTGCCGAGCGGATCGGATTCCGGGTCCAGGAACATGCGCAAACGATTGCGTTGATACTCGTGCATGAAATGCCAGGCGACCGGCGCCGCCCCGGCCACCGCGATCAGGACCAGGCTGATGCGCCACCACGCCAGGCCAGCAAGGAACACGACGAACACGCCGCTGGCTACCACCAGCAGGGCCGTGCCGAGGTCGGGTTGCCTGGCGATCAGCAGCGCCGGCGCGCCGATCAGCACGGCGACCGCGGCCAGCGTCAGCCAGCGCGGCGGCAGTTCGCGCGCCTGCAGATACCAGGCGATCATCATCGGCAAGGTCAGCTTGACCATTTCCGAAGGTTGAAAGCGCATGAAGCCAAGATTCAGCCAGCGGTTCGCGCCGCGCCCCTGGCCAAGCGCGGCGACCGCGAGCAGCAGCAGCAGGCTGGCGGCATACAGCCACGGTGTCCAGTTGCGCAGCACCGACGGCGGAACGCGCGCGATCGCGAGCATCAGGATGCCGCCCAGCAGGAAACGCGCCGCCTGATTGAGTACCAAGTGACGGTCCAGATCGCTTGCGCTGTACAAGGTTACAAGTCCACAAAGCGCCAAAAGCAGCAGCGCGCCGAGCAGCAGCAGATCGTAGTACGGACGGCGCAGCGCGCGCAGAGCCCACAGCTGCAGACGCAATGCGATGCCGCGGTTCACGGTCGTGCGCTCATGTCGGCCCACCGGTCCCATGCGCGTCGTCGTCCTTGAGCCAGGCATCGAGCATCTTGCGCGCGATCGGTGCCGCGTCGTGCGCGCCGGTACGCCCGGCTTCGAGCGCGACAATCACGGCGACGCGCGCGGCTTCGGCCGGAGTGAATGCCTCGAACAGCACTTCGTGGCGCTCTGCCGCAACGCTCAAGATGTTCTGCCAGGCGTCGTCGGTACGCGAAAAACGCTCGGCCGTGCCGGTCTTGCCGGCTATCACATAGGGAAATTTCTCGCCGAGGCCATTCGCGGTGCCGCCGCCGTTGACCACCGCGATCATGCCCTGTTCGATCGGAATCCAGTTTGCTGCATTGTGGACAAAACTCGGATCTGCCGGCGCGAGCGGAACCAGCTGCGGTGTAGTGTTCAGGCCATCCTGGATCGCCCGCAACAGATGCGGCGGATGGCGTACGCCGCGCGCGGCGAGTATCGATGCCGCCTGCGCGAGCTGGATCGGCGTGATCACCCAGTAGCCCTGGCCGATCCCGGCAATCACGGTTTCGCCGGGGTAGAAGGCCTGGGCGAGGCGCCGCTGTTTCCACTCGCGCGACGGCAGCACGCCGGCGCTTTCGCCGATCAGGTCGATGCCGGTGGGTTTGCCGAAACCGAACTTGCCCATCCAGCCACTGAAGCGGTCGATGCCCATGTCCAGCGCGAGCGAATAGAAATAAGTGTTGACCGATTGAGCGATCGCCTGCACAAGATCGACACGGCCGTGGCCGCCGCGCTTGTCGTCGCGATAGCCGCGCGATTGGCCGGGGATGAAGAATTCGCCGACCGATAGCACCGTGTCCTCGGGCCGGCGCAGGCCCAGTTCCAGGCCGCCGAGACCCAGGTACGGCTTTACCGTCGAGCCCGGCGTGTAGCCGGCGGCAATGGCGCGGTTGAGCAGCGGTTTGTCCGGCGCATTCAGCAATGTGGAATAATCCACTTTGCCGATGCCGTTGACGAACAGGTTGGGATCGAAGCTCGGCACGCTGACCATCGCCAGTACTTCGCCATTGCGCGGATCGATCGCGACGGCCGAACCGGGCCGGCCCTCGAATGCATCCTCGGCAATGCGCTGCATGCGCGCGTCGATGGAAAGGTACAGGTTCTTGCCCGGCGTCGAAGGGAAGCGCTCGATCACGCGCAGCGGACGCTTGTCGACGTTGACCTCGACCAGATCGTAGCCCGGCTCGCCGTGCAGCGCGTTCTCATACGAGCGCTCGATGCCGGTCTTGCCGATATGCGTCGTGCCGGCGTAGCGCGCCGCATCGAGTTTTTCCGCATCATCGGCATCGATGCGGCCGACATAGCCGACGATATGCGCGAATTCCTCGCCCTGCGGGTACGAGCGGGTGAGATAGGGCACCACGTCGGCGCCGGGAAAACGCCAGCGCTCGGTCGAGAAGCGTGCGATCTCGTCCTCCGACAGCTTGAAGCGCAACGGTATGCTTTCAAACGAGTGCTTGCTCTTGCGCAGCGCATCGAAGTGGTCGATGTCGTCGTCGGACAGGGCAATGACTGCGCCCAGATCGGCCAGCATGCGTGGCATGTCCTTGACCTGTTCCGGCACCACCTCCAGGCGGAACGCCGCCACATTTTCGGCCAGCAGCACGCCGTTGCGGTCGTAGATCAGGCCGCGCGTCGGTGCCACCCGGTGCACCGAGATGCGGTTCTGGTCCGAGCGCGCGCTGAATTCGTCGTGGCGCGTGATCTGCAGGTACGCGAAACGCGCGCCGAGCAGGCCCAGGCACAGCGCGATCAGCAGGAAGCCGGCGATCGCGCGGACGCGGAAATTCGCCGCTTCGCGCTGAGCGTCCTTGATCCGTTCGCGCGGATCCCTGGCGGCTCGGCGGCTCACGGCACCCTCACGACTCATGCACGCGCAGGCGGGCGCGCAGGTCGTCGAGCAGCAGGAACAACCATGGCCATGTCAGCATGCCCGCGGCGGGGGCCAGCCAGAAGGCGACGGGCGGGGGCGGCTCGCCAGCGCAGGCGCGGATCATCAGCAGCACGATGCGGTCGTTGAGCAGCAGGGCGAACACCGCGAGCGACTGCTGCCACATCGGAAAGAAGCGCAGGCGCGAGCGAAAGCGCAGGATGATGAAACTGAGTATACAAAGTCGCAGCGCCTGTTCGCCGAGCAATTCGCCGGTGAGCACGTCACCGGCCAGACCCAGCACGAACGCAAGGCCCAGACCGATGCGTTCGGGCGTTTCCAGCGCCCAGTAGACCAGGATCAGGGCCAGCCAGTAGGGCTTGAACGGCAGCAATGCCTGCGGCAGCGGCATCAGCTGCAGCAGGTAGCACAGCACGATGCTGCCCCAGAACAATGTCGCATTGGCGCGCTGGCGGTTCATGGCTTCCGCGGCTGGGTATCCGCGTCGCCAGCCAGTGCTGCCGGTGGCCCCTGCGCCGGCACGGCGTCCGGCGGCCCGACCGGGTCGACCAGTTCGTGCAGCAGTAGAACCTCGCCGCTGCGATCGAGTGCGGCGCTCGGCGTCGCCGCTGCGGCGGCGAACATGCCGGTGACATCGTTGTTGATCGAGCGGATGGCCCCGACCGGAAATCCCGCAGGGAAATGGCCGCCCAGGCCCGAAGTGATGAGGCGATCGCCCACCTTGACGTCGGCGCTGACGGGAATATTGGGCAATTCCAGCGTGTCCAGTGCACCGCTGCCGCGCGCGATCGTGCGCAAGCCGGTGCGCTCGACCGTTACCGGCAGCGCATGCGCCGGGTCGGTGATCAGCATCACGGTCGAGGTATTCGGCAAGGTTTCGACGACCTGGCCCATGATTCCCTGCGCGTCGATCACGGCCTGGCCGACGCTGACGCCCTGGTTGGCGCCGACGTTGAGCAGCAGGCGATGGCGGAACGGGTCGGTGTCCACATCTATAATTTTAGCCAATTGCACGCCGATGCCCAGGCTGCGCTGGACGTCCAGCAGTTCCTGCAGGCGCTGGTTCTGTTCGCGCACGGCGGTCAGGCGCTTCAGGCGCGCTTCGGCCAGCATCAATTGCCGGCTCAGTTCGGCGTTCTGCTCGGTCAGCAGCTCGCGGTCGGCCACCGCCAGCCCGGCTTTGCGCGCCAGTTGCGATGGCATCGCGGCAACGCGGTACATCGGCTCGATGGCGATGCTCATGGCCCAGCGGACGCTTTCAAGGTAACCGCCGCGATGGTCGGCCACCATCAGCACGATCGCCAGTGCCAAATAGGCGATCAGGCGCAGTGTCGATGCGCCGGCGGCGAACAGCGGGGCGGTATCGGTGTGGGTCAGCGCCATGGCGAAAAAGACGGCTGGTTGCCAGTTCTCGGTTGCTGGTCGTCGGCAGGACGGCAGTCAGGCATCGGCGCCACGCGGTTACCGGCAACCGGCGACCGGCAATCGACGATCAGACTCACTCCGGCGCAAAGAAATCGCTGCCGTGCTGGTCGATCAGTTCCAGGGCGCGGCCGCCGCCGCGGGCAACGCAGGTCAGCGGATCGTCGGCGATATGCACGTGCAGGCCGGTTTCCTCGGAGATCAGGCGGTCGATGTCGCGCAGCAGCGCGCCGCCGCCGGTCAGCACGATGCCGCGTTCGGCGACATCCGAACACAGCTCCGGCGGCGTCTGTTCCAGCGCGGAACGCACGGCGGCGACGATGCCGGCGAGGGGTTCGTGCAATGCTTCGAGGATCTCGTTCGAATTGATCGCGAACATGCGCGGCACGCCCTCGGCCAGGTTGCGGCCGGAAATCTCGATCTCCTTGACTTCGGTCTGCGGGAACGCGCAGCCGACCTCGAACTTGATGCGCTCGGCCGTCGCTTCGCCGATCAGCGTGCCGTGGTTGCGGCGCACATAGTTGATGATGGCCTCGTCGAAACGATCGCCGCCGATGCGCACCGATTGCGAATAGACGACACCATTGAGCGAAATGACCGCCACTTCCGAGGTGCCGCCACCGATGTCGAGCACCATCGAGCCGCGCGCCTCGTGCACCGGAATGCCGGCGCCGATCGCCGCAGCCATCGGTTCCTCGATCAGGTACACGTCACGAGCGCCGGCGCTTTCGGCCGATTCCTTGATCGCGCGCCGTTCGACCTGGGTCGACCCGCAGGGCACGCAGACCAGCACGCGCGGACTCGGCCGGAACAGGCGCGACCGATGCGCCCGCTTGATGAACTGCTTGAGCATTTCCTCGGTCATCGAGAAGTCGGCGATGACACCATCCTTCAATGGCCGGATCGTGACGATATTGCCCGGCGTACGCCCAAGCATGCGCTTTGCCTCGCTGCCTACGGCCGCAACCGAGCGCGGACCGCCCGGGCCTCGATCCTGGCGGATCGCCACTACCGATGGCTCGTTGAGCACGATGCCCTGGCCGCGCACATAGATCAGCGTGTTGGCGGTGCCGAGATCGATCGACAGATCGTTGGAAAACAGACCGCGTAAACCTTTGAACATGCAGCACTCGATGGGTAGGGAAAGGGCCTCAGCAGACAGGCCGAAAGAAGCAGGGATGAAAAACGCAACAGTGTAGTAACGAGGGACCACGTAAGCAAGGAAAAAACCCGTTAAATGCCGAGCTACAGGGCCGACGGCAGAGGGCGGCTAGAATCGAAGCCGCGCTTGTTCATGTTCCGCGGACACCGCTCGTGCGCCTCGGCCCCCAGCCTTGCCTGTGCTATGGTCGCAGGCCGGAATTTTCGCCCGTTGCCATGTCCATCGACCACACTACCGTGCGTCATATCGCGCGCCTCGCGCGCATTGCCGTCGACGAAGGGGACGTTCCCCGTCTGGCCGATGAACTGGCGCGCGTGCTCGATCTGGCCGATCGATTGGCGGGTGCGGATCTGGCCGGCGTCGAACCCATGGCGCACCCGCATGCGCAGATGCTCGCCTGGCGCGAAGACCGGGTGGCCGAGCCCGATCGTGCCGACGCGTTCCTGGCCCTGGCGCCCGAGGCGCGCGGCGGCCTGTATCTCGTGCCCAAGGTCATCGAGTAGGCCCGTGAAGAGTCCCGGAATAGCTCAGCTGGCGCAGGCATTGCGCGCACGGCAGACCTCCGCAGTCGAACTGGCGCAGCGAGCGCTCGGCGTCGCGCGCTCGCGCAGCGATCTCAATGCCTTGATCGGGTTGTGCGCAACGCAGGCACTGGCCGCGGCCGAGCATGCGGATACGGCACTCGCTAGCGGCGGCGCGGGCATGCTGGCCGGTATTCCCTTTGTGCACAAGGATATTTTCTGCACAAATGGAATCCGCACGACGTGCGGGTCGCGCATGCTGGAACACTTCGTGCCGCCGTACGATGCTGCCGTGGTCGAGCGTCTCGATGCGAAGTGCGCGGTGTCGATCGGCAAGGCGAACATGGACGAGTTCGCCATGGGTTCGTCGAACGAGAACAGTTTTTTCGGCCCGGTGCGCAATCCCTGGGATACCAGCCGCGTTCCCGGCGGCTCATCCGGGGGTTCGGCCGCCGCGGTCGCTGCCGGCATCGTGCCGTTCGCGACTGGCACCGATACCGGCGGTTCGATCCGCCAGCCCGCGGCATTCTGCGGCATCACCGGCATCAAGCCCACCTACGGCCGCGTTTCGCGCTGGGGCATGATCGCGTTTGCATCCAGCCTGGATTGCGGCGGCGTGCTCGCGCGCAGCGCGGCCGACTGCGCACAGGTGCTATCGGTGATTGCCGGCCACGATGCCCGCGATGCGACCAGTGTCGATCAGCCCTGCGACGACTACGATGCGGCGTTGCCCGCTCCGCTGAAAGGCATGCGCATCGGCGTGGCGCGCGAATATTTCGGCGCCGGCGTGGAAGACGGCGTTGGCACGGCGACGCTGGCGGCACTGCGCGAGCTGGAAAAGCTCGGCGCAACACTCGTCGATATTTCGCTGCCCAACGCAGCGTTGGCGATTCCGGCGTACTACGTGATCGCTTCGGCCGAAGCCTCGAGCAATCTGGCGCGCTACGATGGCGTGCGCTACGGCCATCGTTGCGCCGATCCGGTGTCGCTCGAGGACATGTACAACCGCACCCGCGCCGAAGGCTTCGGTAGCGAGGTCAAGCGGCGCATCCTCGCCGGCACGTATGCGCTGTCGGCCGGCTACTACGATGCCTACTACCTGCGTGCGCAGCGCGCGCGTCGCGTGATCGCCGGCGATTTTGCCGACAGCTTCAAGAAGGTCGACCTGATCGCCGGACCGACCGCGCCGACAACTGCGTTCAGGCTCGGGGAGAAATCCGCGGATCCGCTGGCAATGTACGCGGCCGACGTCAACACCGTCGCTGTCAATCTGGCGGGACTGCCCGCAATCTCGCTGCCGGCAGAATTCAGCAACGACCTCCCCGTCGGGCTGCAGCTGATCGCTCCGGCGTTTGCCGAAGCGCGCCTGCTCAACGCGGGGTATCAATTGCAGCAAGCGACCGATTGGCATCTGCGCGAGCCGGCCGCATGACCGATTCGCGCCTCTGGCAGCCCGTCATCGGCCTGGAAATCCACGCCCAGCTGTCGACGGCAAGCAAATTGTTTTCCGCGGCTTCCACGGCTTACGGCGCCGAGCCGAACTCGCAGGCCGGGGCGGTCGATGTCGCCCTGCCCGGCACGCTGCCGGTACCGAACCGCGCAGTGCTCGACAAGGCGATACGTTTCGGGCTTGCGATCAATGCGCACATTGCACAAAAAAGTATATTTGCGCGCAAAAACTACTTTTATCCTGATCTGCCGAAAGGCTATCAGATCAGCCAGTTCGAGCTGCCGATCGTCAGCACCGGCAGTTTGCCGGTGCGCCTGGAAGATGGCCGTGTGATCGCAGTCGAAATCCAGCGTGCACATTTGGAGGAGGACGCCGGCAAGTCGCTGCATGATGCTTTCCACGCAGCAACCGGCATCGATTTCAATCGCGCCGGCGTGCCGCTGCTGGAGATCGTCTCCGCACCGGTACTGCATTCGGCGCAGGCGGCCGTGGCCTACATGCGCACCGTGCATACCCTGGTGCGCTGGCTCGGCATCTGCGACGGCAACATGCAGGAAGGCTCGTTCCGTTGCGACGCCAATGTGTCGGTGCGGCCGCACGGCGAGGAAAAACTCGGCACGCGCACCGAGATCAAGAACGTCAATTCGTTCCGTTTCGTCGAAAAGGCGATCGAGTACGAAATCGAGCGCCAGATCCGCGCGCTGGAAAACGGCGAACGCATCGTCCAGCAGACGCGCCTGTACGACGCGGCGCATCATCGCACCCTGCCGATGCGCAGCAAGGAAGATGCCGACGATTACCGCTACTTCCCCGATCCCGACCTGCTGCCGCTCACGGTCTCGGCCGCCTACATCGCAACGATCCGTGCCGGCATGCCCGAGCTGCCATCGGTGCGCCGTGCGCGCTACATGGACGCCCTGGGCCTGCCGGAAGCCGATGCCACGCAGCTGTGTGCGGACAAGGCTACGGCGGACTATTTCGAGGCCCTGCTTGCGGCGCTGCCAGGCGAAGCCAGGCTGTGCGCAAACTGGATCCTGGGCGAACTCGCGGCGGCGCTGAATGAAGCCGGGCTGCCGATCGAAGCTTCGTGCGTGCCGGCGGCGGCGCTGGCCGGCCTGCTCGCCCACATCCGGGACGGTGCCATCTCCGGAAAGATCGCAAAAAGTGTATTTGTTGCAATGTGGAAAGGCGAGGGCGATGCCGACACCATCATCGAGCAGCGCGGTCTGCGCCAGATTTCCGACAGCGGCGCCCTGGCCGCGGCCATCGACGCCGTCCTGGCCGGCTTTCCCGCGCAGCTTGCCGACTACCGCAAGGGCAACGACAAGCTGCTGCAGTTCTTCGTCGGCCAGGTAATGAAGCGCACGCGCGGCCAGGCCAATCCGCAGCAGCTCAATGCGCTGCTGCGCGAAAAACTCAGATAACCGCTTCTCCCGCTCGCGACTGGGGGGGTAGAGCGCTGAATCTGCGACAATAGACTATCCCGTCTCCGGAAAAACTCTGCGCCTATGCCAGCTCTCATCTGCGGTTCACTCGCCTACGACACCATCATGGTGTTCCAGGACCAGTTCAAGAATCACATTCTCCCGGACAAGGTGCATATCCTCAATGTCGCCTTCCTGGTGCCGCGCATGCGCAAGGAATTCGGGGGCTGCGCCGGCAATATCAGCTACAACCTGAAATTGCTCGGTGGCCATCCGATCCCGATGGGCACGGTCGGACAGGACTTCGGTCCGTACCGCGAACATTTCTGCCAGTGCGGCATCGACCTGAGCCAGGTCAAGGTCATCGCGGACCTGTATACCGCGCAGGCCTTCATCACGACCGATCTTGACGACAACCAGATCACGGCATTTCATCCCGGCGCGATGATGCGCAGTTTCGAGAATCATGTGCGCGACGTGGCCGACGTGCAATTCGGCATCGTCGGTCCCGACGGCCGCGAGGCGATGCTGCAGCACGCGACTGAATTCGCCGAGCGCAAGCTGCCCTTCATCTTCGATCCCGGCCAGGCGATGCCGCTGTTCAACGGCGATGAATTCCGCGCCTTTATCGGGCAGGCGCAGTACGTCACCGTCAACGACTACGAATCCAACCTGCTGCAGCAGCGTACCGGCTGGAACGAAAAGCAGATCGCCGAGCGCGTCAACGCCTACATCGTCACGCGCGGACCGAAGGGCTCGCTGATCCACACGCGCAAAAAAACCTTCGACATTCCGCCCGCACACGAACGCCGCGTTTCCGACCCGACCGGCTGCGGCGACGCCTATCGTGCCGGCTTGATCTACGGTCTGATGAAGGGTATGGACCTGCCCACCTGCGGACGCATGGCTTCGCTGATGGGCGCGCTCAAGGTCGAGCACCCCGGCACGCAGAACCAGCGCTTCACCTACGACGAGTTCGCCGACCAGTTCCGGCAGCAGTTCGGCTACGCACTGGATTGACCCGGCTCACGCGCCGAAGCGGGCGTCGTTTTGCGACCGGCCGGGCGCTGTGTGCAACCCGAGCCGGCCACCGCATGTCCGGTTTCGTTGCTCGCGCGCGTTTCAACCATTGGGTACCGCAAGATTGCGGTTTTGGGGAACACGGGTGAAAAAATCGACGGGGTCGGATTCCGCCTGGGGGCGGATCCGTGCAGGGCGCAGCGCGCGCGCATTTCGTGACCCGGGCGTGCAGTTCGCCTGGGCGCTGCTGGTCTTGGTGCCGGCATTGACGCTGGCGCAGACGCCGGCAATTTCGCAGTTGCAGTATTCGGCCGACAGCGGCGCCAATATCGTCGGCGCCGGCCAATATGCAGCGCGCCAGGACTACGTGATCGACAATCTTGGCGCCGGAAGCCGCTCGCGCGTGCAGATTCCGGGATTGCCGGAACGCGTGAACCTGCGCGATTTCCAGATCGACGGGAATGGCGATTTGCTGTTTGCGCTGGACGTCGGCGTCACTCTGAACGGGATCTATTTCGATCCGGCCGACGTCATCAGGTATTCCGCCGGCAGTTTCAGCAAGGCCTTCGATGCCGCCGCCGCGGGCGTGCCCAGGGGCGTGCATTGTGATGGCGTGGCACGCTCGGGCACGAGCGGTGCCTTGCTGCTGTCGTTCGACAAGACCTTCGCCGTCGGCGGCATCACCATCCGCCCGGCCGATGTCATCGCCGTCAGCGCCGGAAGTTTTGGCGCCAAGGTGCTGGATGCCAATGCGCTGGGTCTGTCCGCCGCGCTGAACGTCGATGCGGTCGATGCCCTCCGCACCACGACCGATCTGCTGGTCGCGTTCGACACCGGCGGCACGGCGGGCTCGGTGACTTTCATGCACGAAGACATCCTGCAATTGCACCTCGCCAACGGCAGCTGGACCAAGCGCTATTCGCTGGCAACGTTCTCCGATCGCTGGGGCACGGTCCATCTGGATGGGCTGGCTGCAACCAACGACACCATTTTCAATGACGGATTCGAATAGGAGCACACGATGAAACTTCCCATGATCCTGCCAATGCTCGCATTGGCGATGGCGCCCCTCGCTGCAAGTGCCGTTCCCGGTGCACTCGAGATCAACAAGGACTGCATCGCGGTAGGCTGCTTCGCTGGCGATGCGCCGGGCTATCCAGTCACGATCACGCAACCGGGCAGCTATATCCTGACATCGGACCTTGCTCCGCCCGGCGATTCCAATACGAACGCGATCGAGGTCAGCGCTTCTCCCGTGGACGTCGATCTGAATGGCCACACGGTCGATGGCGGGGGCACCTGTACAGGTACTCCGGTAACCAGCTGTGCAGGATTTGCGGGCAATCGGGGATTGAACTTCAGCAACAACGGCAATCCCGGCGTCTTCCATCTGCACGACGGTACCGTGCGGGGATTCGGCAGCGGCGGTATCGTGGTTTTCGATTCCGGCGACGGCACCGTGCTCGATCACCTCACGGTGACGCAGAACAACTACGGCGCGCTGATCGTTGCCAGCACGACGCTGACGACGACACGGGTCCGCGATTCGCAGTTCGTGCGCAATAACCAATCCGGAATGACGGTGGCAAACGGGACGAACCGTCTGCTGATCGAAAACAGCACGGCGGTAGGCAATGCCACCACAGGGTTCGTCATGGGGCTGGGTTCGGTTGCAGTCGGCAACCGCATCAGCAGCAACGGCAACACGGGGCTTTATTGCGGCGACATCGGTGCCGCATGCGGGCTCGGGCAGAACGTCTTCAGCCTCAACAACGGCGGCGGCGCTGCGCCGCAGTTCCAGGTCACGACCTTGCGCGACATGGGCGGCAACGTCTGCCTGGAAAAAGCGGCCTGTCCATGAAGCGCATCAGGGACGGCCTGCGGTTCACGTCCGCAACGAGAAGGGCGTGAACTGCGTGCCATGGTCAAAGTAGTCCTCGTTTTCGGCACGTTTGAGTGCGGCGATGATGCGATACGTCAGCGGCGTCGCCAGCACCTCCCAGAGTACCTTGAGCACATAGTTCGAGGCCATCACGGTCAGCACAAGTTTGGTTTCCCACACGCCAAGAAACGCAGCCGGATAGAACACCAGCGAATCGACACCTTCGCCGAATACGGTCGAGCCGATGATACGAGACCACAGCGCGCTGCCTTTCGTCCACAACTTCATTTTTGCCAAAGTATATGAATTCACGAACTCGCCGCAGAAGAACGCGGCGATCGAGGCGAATACGATGCGCGGGGTCTGGCCGAAGATGCTTTCGTAGGCCGCCTGGCCATGCCAGTCCGCTGCCGGTGGCAGCTTCACCACGACGGTGGCCATGATCGAGGCGAAGATCAGCGCTGCCAGACCCGACCAGATCACGCGTCGTGCGCGTGCGTAGCCGTAGACTTCGGTGAGGATATCGCCGAACACGTACGAGATCGGAAAGAAAAGCACGCCGGCGCCGAACGTGAATTCGCCGATGACCGGCAGGTGTACCTGCGCCACCTTCGCCGGTCCGATCAGGTTTGAGCACAGCAGCACGCAGACGAAGGCGCCAAGGATGAAATCATAGTAGCGGTAGGTACGTGCCGGCATGGCGGAGGTCGTCATCGTTATCGTTTAGTTTGGCCTGCAAGCCACTAGCATGCCGTTTGCGCATGTTTTCGGCCAGCAGCCATTGAACAGAGCGGGCATGCGCGCTACCGAACTGCGGGCGCTAACAGCGCCAATTCCGTCCCGTGGAGAGCCTTGATCATTACTTTCCTCAATACCGGCTGGATTTTTGCCGGCAGCTTTGAATAGTCGCAGGAACAGGTGCTGCTGATACCGCGATGAGCGGGGCAATCAGCGTGGTGATTCGGGCGTGTTTCCTCCTTGCTCGACGCGAATCCGGGTTTTCACCGAATTGGCGAGAAAGCAGCGCTCGTGCGCGGCGTGATGCAATGCGTCCACCTGTGCATGATCGGCCGCGTGCGCCGGATCAAACTGAACACGGGGACGCAGCACCACCTCGGCGATTGCCAGTTTGTCCGGCGCAATCTCCTGCATGTGGCCGATTGCTTCGTCCTCGTAGCTGTCGACGATGAAGCCTTTGGCCGCGGCCAGCGACAGGAACCACAGCATATGGCAGCTCGACAGTGCGGCGACGAAGGCTTCCTCGGGATCGACCGCGCCGGGGTCGGACCACGGTGTCGGCACGATGTCTGGCGATGCCGAAGCCATGACCTTCGCGCCGCCGTCAAAGCGCCACTCGTGTGCGCGTGAATAGCGGCCGCCGCGGAATAGGGCATCGCCGCGGTTCCAGGCAATGGTGGCGACGTGTTCGCTCATGGCGTAAGTTCCCGGCGGCGGAGTCGGTCACATGGTCATCATTGAGGAGACAACCAATGCGGATGTGGATAGCGAGTTTGCTGCTAAGTCTGATTGCGTTGCCGGCGCTGGCGCAAGAACCGGCGATGGCCTGGCAGGGCAAGGGCGCCGGCGGTCAGGCCATTCGTTTTGATCCGCAGCATCTGTCGCGCCCGGCGATCCTGCTGTTCTGGGCGACGTGGTGCCCTTATTGCGAGGCGCTGATGCCGTACGTGCAAAAAGTATACGACGCGGCGGGCAAGGACAGGCTCGATGTCTACGCGATCGACATCAAGGATGACGGTGATCCGGTTGTCGCCCTGCGCGAACGCAAGCAAACCTTCACCCTGGTGCGCGATGGCGATGCAATCGCCGATCAATACGGCGTCAAGGGCACGCCCGGCTTGTTCCTGGTGAATGCAAAAGGCGACGTCGTGTACAAGCGCACGGGTGGCGATGCACCGGAAAAAGTCGAAGTGGCGCTGCGCGAGAAACTTGGGCTGGCGCCGACCAAAGCGGCCAAGAATTAGGCGCCGGCTATGCGGACGGCACCCTCTTGCCCGCCCCCTCTCCACCGCGGGGCAGGCTTGGAGAACATCGGCGCTTCCGCCAGCGGGAGAAGTGATGACTGCGTCAATGAGCCACGAACAACGGCAGATCGCTGTTCTGGAACAAATATCGCGTGGCGCCGCCGAGCACCAGTTCAGCGATGCGCGAATGACCCCAGGCGCCCATTACGATCATGTCTGCCTGCATCTCGTGCGCGCTGGCGAGAATGGCGCTGCCGTAGTCGTTCTTCGGGTTGAATGCGCGGAATTCCGCGGCCACACCGTGGCGCGAGAAATATTTCTGCAGATCCAAATGTGGCAGGTGGCGGGCGCCGATCAGTGCATCCTGCTGCACGCCATCGAGCACGACGATCTTCGCGCCCTTGCGCAGCAGGGGCAGGGAGCCGTGGATTGCGCGAATCGCCTCGCGACTGTGGTTCCACGCGATCAGAACACTCTCGCCGAGCGTCTGGATTTTCGCGGCTTCAGGCACCACCACGACGGGCACACCGGCACCGAATACCGTGCGCGAGACCGTGCCCCAGCCTGTCGGGGCATCGGGATTCAGGGTTGGCCGTTCGGCGACGACCAGATCGCACCAGCGTGCGGCGTGACACAGTGCTTCGACGGGCTCGCCCTGGGCCACCAGCCATTCGCCACTGATCGTGTGTGCTTCGAGCAGACCCTGCCACCAGTTGCGCCGGGCCAGCGCCTCGTCGTAGAAATGGTCGGCCTCGTGCACCTGGAACACGACCGTTTCCGGCGTGCTGAAGGCGACCGCACCGAGAGATGCCACGTGCATGCCGTAAAGATGTGCTTCGAGCCGCTGCGCGAGCACGAATGCTGCACGCGCGGCCAGCGATTCGCCATTGGTGTTGCGCACATGGACCAGGATATCGAACTGTGGCATGACGAAGGGCCCCGGGAAATTGTCGTTGCGGCCGCGCGAGCGCCTAGCATAACTCCGCTGCAGGCGCCCCAGGCACCCGGCAGGTGGCGTGCGGTGACCTCCTGCACATCCATGTCTGGCCGCGGCGCGCTATGATCTGCCGGCCGTCGGGTCTCGGCGGCAAAGGAGAGCGCCATGTTCAAGCTGTTGATCGTGTTGCCGATGCTGCTGGCCGGATTCATCGCCCTGTGTGTCGGCGGTCTGGTGCTGCTGCCCTTGCTTGCCCTCGTGCCGGGGTTGATCGCCGTGTTTGCCGGCGTGTTCGCCGTAGCGCTTGTTCTGGCTGTGGTCGCAATGCTCCTGCGACTGCTGGCCGCGGTCGTGGTCGGCGTGGGCGGCCTGGCCATCGGCCTGGTCGGCATCGGATTCCTGCTCGCGGGCGGCGCCATCGTGCTGGCCCTAGGTGTGGCGCTTGCGCATCTGCTGCTGCCGTTGCTGCTGATATTCGGATTGATCTGGCTGATCCGCCGCAGCTCCCGCGCGCCGGCGCCGCCGCTGCAGATCAGTCACGGCTGAGCGCTGTCGAAGATTGTCGATTGCCGCTTGCCGGAGAAACCGCGCCAGGCTGATCGAAGCGAAAAACAGGAACCAGCGCCTGCATCTGTCTTGTGCGTTCGGTGCCGTTGCGCGAGACTGCTCCCTGTCCTGACGACCGGAGAATCCGATGCGCATGGTCAATTCGATGGCTGCCGCGGTCGTGCTTGCGACCACGGGCCTGTACTCGATGCAAGCCCACGCCGCGGGCAAGATCGATTGCGAGATGCATTTTTCGCTGACCGGCTGGGCTGCCATCTACAAGCACGCGGAAGGCGGTGGCACGATCACCTGCAACAACGGCAAGAGTTATCGCGTGAACATCGTCGCCGTGGGCGGAGGCCTGACGGCCGGCAAATACAAGTTGGAAAACGCCACGGGTAAGTTTTCCGAGGTTTACGACCCGTCGGAACTGTTCGGCAGCTACGCTCAAGGCGAAGCCAATGCAGGAGTCGTCAAGGCCGGCGTCGCCCAGGTATTGACCAAGGGCAACGTCTCGCTGGCCCTGGCTGGTACCGGCGAAGGTGTGAATCTGGGTGTCTCCTTCGGCAAGTTCACGATCCAGAACATCAAGTAACCAAGCGGTTCGGGATTCATCGGACGGGGTGTCAGCGGACGTCCCGTTTTTTATTTGTACACCTTTTCATCGGCTGCTGCGTGGCCGCCATGTTTGTCGCGCTGCACAAAAACCGTTACTGTTCGGGCATGTCAGATAGTGCAGAAAACGCAAGGTATTCGGCCGCTGAGGAAATCGCCAACAGCCTGATCCACGGCCTCGGCATCGTCCTGAGCCTGGCCGGCATCGCGGTGCTCGTTGCCGCCGCCGCGCGCGTCGGCAGCACGCGCGAAATCGTCTCCTGCGCTGTCTACGGAATCACGCTCGTCGCGCTGTATACGACATCGACGCTGTATCACAGCGCCACGCGCCCGGCGTCAAAACGCGCTCTGCGCACGCTCGACCACATCGCCATCTTTCTGTTGATTGCCGGCACCTACACGCCCTTCGTGTTGATCGCATTGCGCGGAAGCTGGGGCTGGTCGCTGTTTGCAATCACCTGGTTCCTGGCAGCGCTCGGGGTGATCGCCGAACTCAGCGCCTTGCACCGCTTTCGCGGCGTCATGGTTGCGCTTTACATCGCCATAGGCTGGGTCGGGCTTGTTGCGATCAAGCCGCTGGCAGCGGCGTTGCCGTCTGCAGGCCTGTGGCTGCTTTTCGGTGGCGGCGTGAGTTACACGTTCGGCGTGCTGTTCTATGTCTGGCACAGCTTGCGCTTTCATCATGCGGTATGGCATCTGTTCGTGCTCGGGGGCAGTGCGCTGCAGTATTTCGCCGTGCTCTGGTACGTGTTGCCGCAGGCATGACGTCGTTTATCACCCATCATGGCGGTTGCCATTGCGGCCGGGTGCGCTTCGAAGTCGATGCGCCGGCGCGAATCCGTGCACTCGAGTGTAATTGTTCCATTTGCCGCATGACCGGGTTTTTGCACCTGATCGTGCCGGCGGCGCGTTTCCGTCTGCTTCAGGGCGCGGAGGTACTGAGCGAATACGCGTTCAATACCGGCATTGCCAGGCACCGATTCTGCAGTGTTTGCGGCATCAAGGCGTTCTATGTCCCGCGCTCGAATCCGGATGGAATCGACATCAACGTGCGTTGCCTGGACACGGTCACGATCGAGCATCTGCACGTGGATCCGTTCGATGACGCCGACCGCGAGCGCGGCACCGCGGCGCTCGCTCATCTGTCGCGTGGCGATGCCTAGCCGAATACGAAGGCGAGCAGGAAAACGCCCAGCATCGTGAAGCACAGGGCGAGTTTGGCAAGCGTGCCGAACAGCAGGCCGAGCCAGGTCGCGATACCGACTTTCGCGGCTTTTCCCACTTTGCTGCCCGCCAGCAGTTCGCCGCAGATCGCGCCGGCGAAGGGGCCCAGCAGCAGGCCGATCAGGCCGAAGAACAGGCCGACCAGGGTGCCGATGCTCGCTCCCCACAGGGCCGCGCCGCTGGCACCGACGCGCCGTGCGCCGAGCAGGCCGGCGACGAAATCGATCAGCATCGCCAGCGCGGCGAGCACGCCGAGTACGCTCAAGGTCACGGCGCCCACGTGCTGAAAATGATCGGCCCATGCGGCCAGCCACATGCCGCAGAAGACCAGCGGCACTCCCGGCAACGCCGGTATCACGGCGCCGGCCATGCCGGCCACGATCAGCGCGCCGGAAAGGATGAAATACAGCGTTTGCTGCATGGCGCGGAATGCTCAGCGCACGCCGGGCTTGAGCTCTGCGGTATCGATCGCGAACGCATCGCGGTATTCGGGTTTGAGCAGGTGGTAGAACACCTTGGCCGGGACCTCCACCTGCTGTTCGCCGCCGCTGGTTGCGGCCAGTTGGGCTTGTGGAAAGATCAGGGTCAGGCCGATTGCCTTGCTGTCGATGCCGTCGATGAAAAAGACGGAGAAATTTCCCACGCTTGCCTGCGTGCCACGCTGAACGCCTTCCTGCATGCGCTTGAGTGACGGCGCCGGCGCATTGCCATCGCCGGCACTCTGGCGCAGGCTCGCTTCGTAGCGGCCTTCAAGCTGGCGCCGGCTTTCGTCGCTCAACGCCTGCAGCGCCGCATCGGGCGTTGCGAACAAATCCACAATGGATAAGATTTTTCCATCGGTCGTGCGCATGACGAAACTGGCAATCCTTGGTGCCGTGTCGGTGCTGGAATGCATGGTCTCGCGGGCCAGCACACTGACGAAATCCTCGGTGCGCCTGGCGATATCGAATTCCAGATCCAGCGCCGCCGGAGGAGTGCTGGCGGTGCGCTCCGCCGGTGCCGGAAGCGCGTCGAGGAATTCCTGTTTGCGTTGCGCCGCGTAAGCATGCAATGCCTGGATCAACGCGCTCCATTCCGGCGGCAGATCCGGGTAACGGATGTGGAACTCGTAGCTCTCGCCGCGTCCTTCCTCGGCGAGCGCCGAAATACTGGTTACATCGGCCGGGAGCGGATGCGCGCCGGCGACATCAGGCGCGGACGAAGCGGCCGGTGGTGCGTTGCAGGCTGCCGTCAACAACGTCAGCAGGCACGGCAACAGCGCACGCAAGCGAAAGGTGCAAAGCCAAGGCATGGAATAGTCGACCGGGGAAGATTCCGCGCAGTGTAAAGGCAGAATGCGTTCTGGTGCCATGTGCCTGAATACATGGCGGCGGGTTCCAGCGCGGATGCAGTGTCGTGGCGCACGCGTTGCGGCCGTGTTCGCGCAGTCGGCAATCGGCGGTCAACTCTCTGCATCGTCGTTGGTCGGCGGCACCGGTGGTGCGGGCGGCGCCGGCGGCGCCGGTGGCGGCGGTACGGCGGGGACTGGCGGCACGGGCGGCGGCGGCGGTGGCGGTGGAACAAAGATGCCCTTGAACTCCGGCGCCTTCATGCTCAGGCTCAGGTTTTTGCGCTGGCGCAGCACCTGCACCCTGACATCGCTGCCGGTCGGTTGCTCGCGTAGCAGCCGCAGTGCATCTTCGGGCCGTTCCACTTTCTGTCCCGCGACTTCTAGCAACACATCTCCGGACTTGAGGCCCTTGAGCGAATCGTTGCTGTCCGAAAGCACCAGCACGCCCCTGTCCGCACCGAAATAGCCGCCCAGATCCGGATTGAGGCTGACCAGGTTCAGGCCCCACCACGGCGTGGAGAAACTGACGTGTTCAAGCGCACGCTGCACCTGCGCTTGAGCGCGTTCGCTGGCACGTTCGGCGGTACGTTCGGCCTGGCTTACAGCCCGCTGCACCTGCTCATTCACGCGCTTGTCCAGATCCGGCGGAATCGCCGCGGCGATGGTTTCGCCCAGATGCGACAATTGCTCCAGGTCGTGCGTATCCATATCGCCGAAAGCATAGGCGAAGTTATACGGTTCCCGGCGCTCGGCCTTGACCGTGATTTCGCTCTGCTTGCCGCTGCGAAGCACGTCCAGTTTGACCGTTTGACCCAGCTTCAGGTCGTGCAAGACCTTGAGCGCCGCATCGTGGCCCTCGTCGCCGCTTGCCACTGCCTTGCCGTCGACGGCGACGACGATGTCGCCATCGCGCACGCCGGCCTTGTCGGCCGGGCCGCCTGGGGTGACAGCACTGATGCGCACGCCCTGCTTGCTCCCAGCAAGTACCACTCCGATCATGGCGCGCTGCGGATCGCCCAGATAGCGGTAGGAATAGGCGCGCGGACCGACGTCGCCGAGCCTGGCCGACACTTCGGCCATCTTGCGCGACAATTCGCGCATCTGTTCGCGCATGGCTTCCAGCTCACGGCGTGCCGTTTCGGCTTCGCTGCGCGCGGTTTCGGCATTGCGGCGTCCTGCCTCGGCATCCGCGCGCGCGGCTTCGGCGTCTGCGCTGGCAGATGCGGGTGTCGCAGGTATGTCGGCCGCGCGGTCGGCGGCCATGCCGTTACCGCACAGAACGAGCGCCAGGGCAAGAAGTGGAAATTGTGCATTTTGCAGATTCATGATCGACCTTCAAGTTGATCGGGTATCAATTAATCTCGTTGAGCGTGCCGGCAGCCGGCGTCGCCGCGGCGATTTCGGCCAGCCGGTAGTTCGAGTAGCGCAGCGCGGTCAGATCTTCGAGCAGGGCCACGCGCCGATGCCACAGCGGCAGCGTTCCGGTCGGCGTGGACGCCGCAAGTTCGACATCGACCAGACCGATCAGGTTTTCGATCTCGGTCGCCGCCGCCAGATCCTGGCTCGGCAACGGCGAGGCCGCGCGCCGCGTATCGTGCAGCCAGCGTTCCAGCGCCTGCGAACGTGCCTGTGCCGATGCCAGCTCACTGGCGTCGCTCTGCTGAATTTGTGTATTTGTCGCATTTGTCATGTTTGTCGCTGCAGCTGCATTCGTGCCATTCGCTGTTGAAGATGCGCCGACGGATGCAACGGTCGCGGCGATTTGCGCCGGCATCGCCGTGGTCGGCGGCGTGTGGCGCAGGGACAGGGCGGAAGCGAGCGCCAGCACGCAGGCTGCGGCTACGGCCAGCGGCAAGTAACGGCGCCGGCGGCGCGGAGCCGCAGGCACCAGCCGGGCGGCAAGCGCAGGCCACCCATCCTGCGTCGGCGTCGCCAGCGGCAGGGCACGCAGCGCATCACCCAGGCTCAACCGGCTTGTGACGTTTGCATCAGACATGCGGAACTCCCAGCTTGAATCGGGCAGGGTTGTGGATCGAGCAGGCCGCGCAAGCGTGCCGTACCGCGCGCCACCTGCGATTTGGAAAAACTCGTCGTCTTGCCCACCAGCTCGGCGATCTCCGGATGCGAGTAGCCTTCGACGTGGTACAGCCAGAGCACACTGCGGGTGAGTGCCGGCAGCTCGCCCAATGCGCGTTCCAGCGCCAGCGAATCCGCACGCACCCAGGCCGGCGCGACGTCGTCGATGATGGTGTCCATATCCAATTCCCCATCGAAGCGCCGGCTGCTGCGCAGCCGCATCAGCGACTCGTTCAGCGCAATCTGCCGCAGCCACGCCCAGAACGGAGCGTCATTGCGGTATTGGCCGATGCGCTGGAAGACTTTCAGCATCGCATCCTGCATCGCGTCGCGCGCCGCCTCTGCGTCGCCGAGCATGCGCAGCGCGAGCGTGTAGACCGGTCGCTCGAAGCGCCGGTAGATCTGCTCGAACGCGCCCAGCTCGCCCGCCTTGGCGCGGTCGATCAGGGATTGCGGCACCTCGAGCTGGAACGACGATGCGGTCACGAGCATATAGATGCACCCGAACGCGCAAGGGTCGCAAGTGCGGGATGACCTGTCCGCCGGTTGTCCGGGACAGCCTGCGGACACCGCAAGGCTTCTGGCCCGAAGCGGCTTTTCTGGCGTCGCTATGCCGAATCATGCGGCCTGTAACCATTGGCACGGGCGTTGCTGAAGGCAACTCGAACACAACTCGTTCGAGGCAGCACCAGCAATGATCCGCGACACTACCGCACAGGACCGCCGCATCCAGCCCGAACATCCACGCCGGCGCTGGATCGTGATCGGCGCGGTCGGTGCCGCCGTGCTGGCAGCACTCATCTGGGTCGTGCCGACGGTGGCGCGATTGCTCAGCGCCGGTGTATCGGCAAGCGCGGCGAGCCTGCGTATCGCCGAAGTCAGGCGCGGCACGCTGACGCGCGATATTTCCGCCCAGGGCAAGGTCGTCGCCGCGGTCAGTCCGACCTTGTATACAAACGCGCCCGGCACGGTGACGTTCACTGCGCATGCCGGCGACAAGGTGGAAAAGGATCAGGTGCTCGCCGAGGTCGACAGCCCGGAACTGAAGAACAAGCTTGAACAGGAGCAGGCCACGTTCGACAGCCTGCAGATCGATGTCGAGCGCGCGGGTATCGACAACCGCCAGAAGCAGCTCGCGGCGAAGAAGACCTTTGACCAGGCGACGATCGACCGCCAGACGGCGGCGCGCGAAGTCGAACGCAACTCCAAGGGATTCCAGGCCGGAGCGATTCCGGAAATCAACGTGCTGCGCGCGCAGGATGCGCTGGCCAAGGCGGAAATCGACGTCAGTCACGCCGAGCAGGATTCAAAATTGCTGAGCGAGACGCTGGCCTTCGATCTGAAGACCAAGCGCCTGGCGTTCGATCGGCAGAAGTTCCTGGTTGCAGACCTGCAGCGACAGGTCGATCAGCTCAAGGTGCGTTCGCCGGTCGCCGGACAAGTCGGCCAGTTGCTGGTGCAGCAGAAGGCCAACGTTGCCGCGAACGCTGCGCTGCTCACCGTGATCGACCTGTCCGCGCTCGAAGTCGAGTTGCAGGTGCCGGAGGTGTTCGCTCACGATCTGGCGATCGGCATGCCGGCGGAAATCATCGAGGGCGACAAAAAGTATACGGGCGCGCTTTCGGCGGTGTCGCCGGAGGTCGTCGATGGACAAGTCGTCGCGCGCGTGCGCTTCGGCGACGACAAGCCCGCCGGCCTGCGCCAGAGCCAGCGCCTGACCACGCGCATCCTGATCGACGAACATCCGAATGTGCTGATGGTCGAGCGCGGACCGTTCGTGGATTCCGGCGCCGGCCGCGTTGCCTACATCGTGCGCAACGGCATCGCCGAACGCACGCCAATCCAGGTTGGCGCGACCAGCCTGAATTCGGTGGAGATCGTGTCGGGTGTGAAGGAAGGCGATCGCATCGTCGTCTCCGGCACCGATACGTTCAACGGCGCGCAGCGCGTGGTGCTGAACTGACGATACGCAAGTCCCATCGAAACTCCACCAACGTGAACGAGATCCCACCATGCTGAAAATGACGCATCTTTCCAAGGTCTACCGCACCCACATGGTCGAAACGCACGCGTTGCGCGACTTTTCCATCCATGTCCGCGACGGCGAATTCGTCGCGGTGACCGGCCCCTCGGGGTCCGGCAAGACCACGTTCCTCAACATCGCCGGCCTGCTCGAGGAATTCACCGACGGCGAGTTCTGGCTCGACGGCGTCGATGTGCGCGGCATGGGCGACGACGCACGCTCGCGCCTGCGCAACGAGAAGATCGGTTTCATCTTCCAGAGCTTCAACCTGATTCCCGACCTGAACATTTTCGACAACGTGGACGTACCGCTGCGATACCGCGGATTCAAGACCGCCGAGCGCAAAAAGCGCATCGACGAGGCATTGACGCGCGTCGGCCTTGCATCACGCATGAAACACTACCCGTCGGAACTTTCCGGAGGCCAGCAGCAGCGCGTGGCCATCGCGCGCGCCCTGGCCGGTTCGCCGCGCCTGCTGATGGCGGACGAGCCGACCGGCAACCTCGACTCGCTGATGGCGCGCGGGGTGATGGAACTGCTCGAGGAAATCAACCGGCAGGGTACGACCATCATCATGGTGACCCACGATCCGGAACTGGCCGCGCGCGCGCAGCGCAACGTGCACATCATCGACGGCCAGGTCACCGATTTCGACGAAGAACCGAAGTTGCGCGCCCCGAGCCGCGACGGCAGCGCTGCAAGCGCGGCGATGGCCTGAGTGCCTTCCCTCTCCCGCGGGGGAGGGGCTCAAGCAAAAGAGGATCGACCATGTTTGCCTATTACCTTGAACTCGGCCTGCGCAGCCTCCGGCGCAATCCAATCCTGACCTTGCTGATGGTGGTCGGCATTGCCCTCGGCATCGCCGCCAGCATGACCACGCTGACCGTGATGCATCTGATGGGCAGCGATCCGATTCCGTGGAAGAGCGACAAGCTGCATTACGTGCAGCTCGACAGCTGGAGCGCGGATCAGCCTGCGCGGGACGACGGCTCGCCGCCGGACCAGGTCACCTACCGCGATGCGGTCGCGCTGATGGAGGCGGGCAGGGCCGACAAGCAGGCGGCGATGTTCAAGCTGTCGCTGCCGGTGCAGCCGGAGAATCCGCAGGTCAAGCCGTTCCAGTCGCTCGGCCGTGTCACCTACGCGGATTTCTTCGCCATGTTCGAGCCGCCTTTCGCCTATGGCGGCGCATGGAATCACGATCAGGATGTACAGCATTCGCGGGTCGTCGTACTGACCAAGGATCTGAACGAGAAGCTCTTCGGCGGCCAGAACAGTGTCGGCAAGACGGTGCGCATGAATGGCATCGACTACAACGTGGTTGGTGTGCTCGCCGACTGGAAACTGCGTTCCCGATATTACGACCTGACCAACGGTGCCTTCAGCGATCCGGACGAATTCTTCATGCCGTTCACGACCGCCGTCGATCTGAAGCAGCGCTCCAGCGGCAACAACAGCTGCTGGAAATCCTCCGGCGACGGCTGGGATGCATACCTGCAGTCCGAATGCGTATGGATGCAGATGTGGGTACAGCTGGATTCGCCGGCGCGTCTGGCCGAGTACAAATCGTTCCTCGACGACTACGTCGGCGAACAGAAGAAACTCGGCCGCTTTCCGCGTCCGCTGAACAACCGGCTGCTCAACGTCACCGAGTGGATGCACGATCAGAAAGTCGTGTCACGCGACGTGGAGGTGCAGACCGGCCTGGCATTCGCTTTCCTCGTCGTCTGCCTGGTGAATACCGTCGGCCTGCTGCTGGCGAAGTTCACGCGCAAGTCCGGCGAGATCGGCCTGCGCCGCGCGCTGGGCGCCAGCCGCCGCGACGTGTTCACGCAGTTCCTGGTCGAATCGGCCGTGGTCGGCATCAGTGGCGGCATTCTCGGCCTGGCGCTGACCGCCCTGGGCCTGGTCGCGGTACGTGCGCTTTACGACCAGTACAAGACTGTGGCGCAGCTGGACTGGTCGATGATCGCCGTGACCGTCGTGCTGGCCATAGTCTCGGCCATCCTGGCCGGCCTTTATCCAACCTGGCGCGCCTGTCATGTGCAGCCGGCGGCGCAGCTGAAGATCTGATGACGCGGGCCGGTTGATCAACATCACTTTGCGGGAGAAAGTCCATGGAAATCCGTCCGATCATTTCCGCGCTGATGCGCAGCAAGGTTTCGATGATCCTGATCGGCCTGCAGGTTGCGCTCACGCTGGCAATCGTTTGCAACGCGCTGTTCATCATCGGCCAGCGTCTGGAACGCATGCAGCGGCCGAGCGGCATGAACGAAGCCGACACATTCTGGTTCGGCAGCTCCGGCTTCGGGCAGGGCTTCGACGCCAGGACGACGCAAAAAGCCGATCTCCAGTTGCTGCGCCAGTTGCCCGGCGTGGCTGCGGCAACCACGACCAATTCTGTGCCGATGAGCAACGGCGGCTGGAGTACCGGCGTCCAGCTCCAGCCGAAACAGAAAACCTCGACGGCTGACACCACGCTCTATCTGGTCGACGCCGAAGCGATCAGCACCTTCGGCGTGAAGCTGATTGCGGGGCGCAATTTCAAGCCTGAGGAAGTCTTGCCGGTCAACTTCGGCGATCATCTGCAGCCACCGGAAATCATCGTGACCAAGGCGCTGGCGGACAAATTGTTCCCGGCCGGCGATGCGCTCGGCAAGCAGGTATACCTGGACGAAGATCCGCCGACGAGCACGATCGTGGGCATCGTCGAACGCGCGCAGCAGCCGTGGATGGATAGCGACTCGATCGACTACGCGACTTTCGTTCCGGTCTACATGCCCTACGGGAACTACACGCGTTATCTTGTCCGAGCCGAGCCGGGGCGGCGCGACGAGGTCATGAAGCTGGTCGAGCAGAAAATGTCCGAATCCAACACCAGCCGCATCATCGGCAAGATGCGCACGATCGAAGGGGTGCGCCAGGAAGCCTACGCGGGTGATCGCGCCATGGCGCTCATCCTTGGGGTGGTGATCTTTGCCCTGCTGGCGATCACTGCGCTCGGCATCGTCGGCATGGCCAGCTTCTGGGTTGCCCAGCGCACCAAGCAGATCGGTACGCGGCGCGCACTCGGTGCAACGCGCGGTTCGATCCTGCGCTATTTCCTTACCGAGAATTTCCTCATCACCAGCGGCGGGTTGATCCTGGGCGCGGTGCTGACTTATGCCTTCAGTCTCTGGCTCATGCTGCATTACCAGGCGAAGCTGCTGCCGTGGCATTACGTGCCGATCGGTTTCCTGTGCCTGTGGGCGCTCGGCCAGATTGCGGTGCTCGGTCCTGCGACGCGTGCTTCGCGTGTACCGCCGGCGGTAGCGACGCGCAGCATCTAGGCATATTCGCAAAGCGCTGCCGGAAAGTGTCGGCGCGGATCCGCTCCGGCACGACGTGTCTCGCGGCGACCACTGACTTCCAGCACTCTGACTTCCAGCACTGGGCAGTCCGTGCTGCCGCGGCGAAAGTGCGGCGCAGGCATTCGCCTTCCCCAAAGGAACACTCCATGCGTCGTATCGCAATCAAATCCCTAATGCTTGCCGTCGCCGCGACTTTCGTCGCCGCGGCGCATGCCGCGCCCGCCACCGACGTGTCTGCGCGCGTCAAGGCGCTGAACGACTTGCTCGCCGAGCAATGGGAATACACGCTCAAGGAAGCGCCGGAATTCGCGACCGTCCTCGGCGACTACCGCTACAACGATCGCTTCAGCGACGTTACCCTGGCGCACGCGCAGCAGCAGAAGAGGGACGCGCTGGCATTTCTGGCGCGCTTCAAGGCCATCGATACGGCCGGTTTCAGCGAACAGGATCGCCTGAATCAGGAACTGATGGTGCGCCAGTTGCAGGATGGCATCCGCGGCACCGACCTCAAGCTCAACGAGATGCCGATCGATCAGTTCAACGGTTTTCATCTGCAGCTCGCACAGTTTCCTGCGCTGATTCCGTTCGACAGCACCAAACACTACGAGGACTATCTGGCGCGCCTGAATCAGGTGCCGGGCATATTCGACCAGTTGATCGATGTGCTCAGGCAGGGCGAAAAAGACAAGCTCATGCCGCCGCGCTACCTGCTCGAAAAGGTTGTCACCCAGTGCCAGTCGATTGCGCAGCCGGCCGGCGAAGCCAGCGTATTCGGCAATCCGGTGGCAAAATTTCCGGATACGGTTCCCGAAGCCGATCGCAAGCGTCTGCACGATGCGATCATTGCCGCCGTGGACACGAAAGTGCGGCCGGCATATCGCAAGCTGGCCGATTTCGTGGCCAAGGAATATGCACCCAAGGGTCGCACCGATCCGGGATTGTGGGCTCTGCCGAATGGCGACGAGCTTTACCGCTTCGCCATCGAGCAGCAGACCACGACGAACAAGACGCCGGACGAAATCCATCGGCTGGGCCTGGCCGAAGTCAAACGCATCGAAGGCGAGCAGCTGAAGATTGCGCAGAAACTGGGCTACAAGGATCTGAAAACCTTTCGCACCGCAATGGCCGCCGACCCCAAGACGCATGCGACCTCGCGCCAGCAGATTGTGGATTTGTATAAAAAGTACATCGCGCAAATGCAGCCCAAGCTTCCCGAATTGTTCGGTCTGCTGCCCAAGACCCAGGTCGAAGTGCTGCCGGTCGAGGAATTCCGCGAGAAGGAAGCAAGCGGCGCGCAATACAACCAGGGCACGCCCGATGGCAAGCGTCCGGGCCGCGTCTACGTCAACACCGGCGATTTCGCCAAGCGCACCATACTCAACATCGAATCGACTGCGTATCACGAAGGCGTGCCCGGACATCACATGCAGATTTCGATCGCGCAGTCGCTGCCGGGCTTGCCACCGTTCCGCCAGCAGGCGGGTTACACCGCCTATGTCGAAGGCTGGGCACTGTACGCAGAACACCTCGGCGAGGACGTCGGCTTCTATCAGGACCAACTGAGCTACTACGGGCACCTGTCCGATGAATTGCTGCGCGCCGACCGGCTCGTGCTCGACACCGGCGTGCACGCCAAGCATTGGACGCGCCAGCAGATGGTCGATTTCTTCCACGAGCATTCTTCGCAGGACGAACCCGATTTGCAGGCCGAGACTGATCGCTACATCGTCTATCCCGGCCAGGCGCTCGCGTACAAGATTGGCCAGTTGAAATTCCTGGAGTTGCGCGAGCGTGCGAAGAAGGAGCTAGGCGCCAAGTTCAACATCCGTGATTTCCACGACGAGATGCTCAACGGCGGCGCGCTGCCGCTGGACGTGCTCGACGCGCGCACCAACGCCTGGATTGCCGCGGTCAAGGCGGGAACTGCGGTCGCCGCAAAGTAAACCTGCTGAATCGATCAAAATGAACTGCGCCGGTTGACGACCGGCGCAGTTTGTTCGCAACCAAAGCGTGCCTGGCTGCATCCAAGCAGCCAATGAGCCGCCAAATCCGTCACAATGCGCCGATGCGAACCATACTCGTGATCGACGACAACCCGGCGGTGATTACTGCACTCGACTTACTGTTCGGGTTGCGCGAAATCCGTACCTTGCGTGCGGCCACGCCCGGGCAAGGGCTTGCACTGCTGGAACGCGAGCGTGTGGACATGGTCGTGCAGGACATGAACTTCCATGCCGACACCACGTCGGGCGAAGAAGGCGTGGCGTTGTTCCGCGCCATCCGCGAAAAGCATCCGGATCTGCCGGTGATCCTGCTCACGGCATGGACCCACTTGCCGACGGCGGTCGAACTGGTCAAGGCCGGCGCGGCCGATTACCTGTCCAAACCCTGGGACGACGCCAAACTGCTGGCCACGGTCGAGAACCTGCTCGAGCTGAGCGAAAGTACGCAGGAAGTGACCCGCCTGCGCGGCGAGCGGCGCGCGCATCGCAGTGCCCTGGCGGAAAAATTCGATCTGCGCGGTCTCGTGTTTTCATCCAGTGCGATGGCGCGCCTGGTGGAATTGGCCGTGCAGGTCGCGCGCGCCGATGTACCGGTGCTCATTACCGGACCGAACGGCGCCGGCAAGGAACGCATCGCCGAGATCGTGCACGCCAATTCGGCCGTGAAGACCGGTCCATTTGTCATCGTCAATTGCGGCGCATTGCCATCCGAATTGATCGAGGCGGAACTGTTCGGCGCCGAGGCCGGCGCGTACACCGGTGCGAACAAGGCACGCGAGGGGCGCTTCGAACTGGCCGACGGTGGTACGCTGATGCTCGATGAAATCGGCAACCTGCCGCTTTCCGGGCAAATGAAATTGCTGCGCATCCTGGAGACCGGCCAATTCGAACGCCTCGGGTCGAGCAAGACGCGCCAGGTCAAGGTGCGCGTGTTGAGTGCGACCAATGCCGATCTGGCCGGCATGATCCGCGAAGGACGCTTCCGCGAAGACCTGTTCTACCGCCTGAACGTGATCGAGCTGGAGCTGCCGACGCTGGCTGCCCGCTGCGACGACATCCTGCCGTTGGCCGAACATTTTCTCGGCAGCGCGGCGACGCTTTCCGCCGAAGCGCGCGCTGCCCTGGTCGACTACCCGTGGCCGGGCAATGTGCGTGAACTGAAAAATGCGATCCAGCGCGCAAGCCTGCTTTGTCGCGACGGTTTGATCCAGCCCTCAGATCTGGCCCTGGCTGCACGTGCGCCCGCGGCACGTCCACCCGCTGCCGCGGAACCGGATCGCGGTACGATCGAAGCGGCATTGGCGCGTGCCGGTGGCGTCATCAGCCAGGCAGCGGCGGAACTGGGTCTGTCGCGCCAGGCCTTGTATCGGCGGCTGGAGAAAATGGGGATCAATGGCGGGGTCGATGGCAAAGGGTTGAGGGTCGAAGGCTGAGGTCCCGAACGACGGCATTATTCTGGAATTGTGGAAATTGTCGGAACCGTGTTGTCAGCGCGGGCTTGAATGGCACAACAACCTTAGCGGCTGCTACCCTCAACACTCAGTCCTCGCCCCCCGATCGCATCCATGCGCTTGTTTTCCCTGGAAGGCAAACTCACCATCCTGCTGGGCGCCACGCTCATTGCAGGCATCGTCGTCACCGCCGCGTTGATCCAGTGGTGGCAGCCGCCATGGCTGGCCGTGCTGAGCGCGTGCCTGCTGCTGATTCCGCTGGTTGTGCTCGTGGCGCGCGCTGCCACGGCGCCATTGATCAGCCTGTTGCGCGTGCTTGCCGGCAGCGTGGCCAGTTTCCGCGATGGCGACTACAGCGTGTCGCTGGCCGAGCGGCGTCGCGACGAATTCGGCGACCTCGTGCGTACGCACAATGAACTGGGCAACGTGCTGCGCAAGCAGCGCCAGCATTTGTTCCAGCGTGAACTGCTGCTGGATACCGTGGTGCAGAATTCGCCGACGGCGCTGCTCCTGGTCGATGACGGCGATCATGTGGTCTACACCAACCTTGCGGCATGCGCCTTGCTGAATGGCGGGCGGCGCATGACCGGCCTTGATTTCGCCGCCATTGTCGCCGAATGCCCGCCTGCGCTCGCCACAGCCCTGGCATCGCGGCAGGACGGCCTGTTCAGCGTGCAACTGGAAGGCGAGGAGGAAACCTATCATCTGTCGCAGCGCGACGTGCGCTTGCACGGCCGCGCGCACCGCCTGCTGCAGATCCGGCGGCTCACGCGCGAACTGTCTCGCCAGGAAGTACAAACGTGGAAAAAGGTAATTCGTGTCATCAGCCACGAACTGAACAATTCGCTTGCGCCGATCTCGTCGCTGGCGCACTCCGGACGCGAACTGGCACAGCGCGGCGATGGCGCGCGGCTGAGCATGGTGTTCGACACGATCGAGGAGCGCACGCGGCATCTGGATGGATTCATTCGCGGCTATGCCGAATTCGCGAAACTGCCGCAACCGCGTTGCGAGGCGATCGACTGGAATGCCTTCCTGAGCCAGCTTACCCAGCATTACCCGTTTCGTCTGGCCACATCTGCGCCGGATGCGCCGGGGTGGTTCGATCGCACCCAGCTTGAACAGGTGCTGATCAACTTGCTCAAGAACGCCCACGAATCCGCCAGCGCCGCCGATGCGATCGAGATTGCCGTGACGCCGCGCGGCGGCGAAGTGCGCATCGAAGTGCGCGACCGCGGCGAAGGCATGAGCGAGGTGGTCCTGGCCAATGCGCTGCTGCCGTTTTATTCGACCAAGCGCAGCGGCTCGGGCCTGGGTCTGGCGCTGGCCCGCGAGATCGTCGAAGCGCATGGCGGGCGCATCGCCCTGATCAGTCGCGAGGGCGGCGGCCTGATCGTCGCGCTGAACCTGCCGAGTCACTGAGCCACCGCCGCGCCGCCGTTTTTGCGCCGCGATGTTATGATCGGCGCGGGGGTGTTTTGCAATGGCTACCGGTTCCATCCAGATTCCCGGCTACGAAATGCTGCGCCCATTGGGCTCCGGCGGCATGTCGACCGTTTACCTGGCCTTGCAACGGTCGCTGGATCGCAAAGTCGCGATCAAGATCATGCGCCGCAGCGGCGACAGCGAGTCCGCCGACGTCGTTCAGTCGGAAAAGCGCTTCCTGCTGGAAGGGCGAATGATGGCCAAGCTGCCGCACCGCAATATCGTCGCGGTGTACGACATCGTCAGCAACGATGCCGTGGCTTACATCAGCATGGAGTACCTGGATGGAGGTACTCTCTCCGACCGGATGAAGACCGGGCTGGCGCTTGCCGAAGCGGTGTCGGTCATCGTGCAGATTGCCTCGGCGCTGGAGTTCGCGCACAAGGGCGGCGTGATCCATCGAGACCTCAAGCCCGCGAACATCATGTTCCGCGACTCGGGCACCCCGGTGCTGACCGACTTCGGCATCGCGCGCATGCAGGATGGTTCGGCCACCCGGCTTACCCAGACCGGCATGCTGGTCGGTACGCCCACCTACATGAGCCCGGAACAGATCAACGGCGTCGCGGTGGACGGGCGCGCCGATCTGTACAGCCTGGGTATACTTTTTTACGAATTGCTGACCGGCGCTGCGCCGTTCCGCGGCGACTCGCCGATTGCGGTCCTGATGGCGCACCTGACCCAGCCGCCGCCGCCGTTGCCGGTCGAGTTCCGCTCGTTCCAGGACGTGCTCGACCGCATGCTGGCGAAGAATCGCGATGAGCGCTACGCGGGCATGAAGGAGTTCACCCATGATCTGAAAGCGCGCCTGGTGCAAAGCGACACCCTGATGACGCGCCTGCACGTGGATCCGAACGAGACCTCGTCCGAGCAGTTGCGCGCCCTGGGTTTTTCCACAAGTTCGCCGACCGGCGAAGGTCTGCGCGATTCCCTGCTCAACCGTCTGCCGGGTGCGTCGCGGTCCGGTCCCGCAGTGGAAAAACGCGCGGCGCCGGCGGCTGTTGTGCCAGCGCCGGAAACGACGCCGCGCTGGATGTGGGCGACCGCGGCGGCAGGAGTCATCCTGATCATGATCGGCGCGTGGCTTGCCTTTCACGGTCGCGGCGGCTTGAGCAAGGACGACCAACTGGTGGTCAAGCTGTTTCTCGGCAAGGCGCAGCAGCTGGCCGATGCGGGAAATCCGCTGCTGCCGCCGGATGAGAACGCGTTTGCCTATGTGCAGAAGGCATTGCAGCGCGATCCGGACAACGTCGAGGCGCAGGCCCTGATCGAACGCATCGGCAGCACGCTGGCCGGACAGGCACGCCAAGCGCTGGCGGCGGGCAAACTGGACGAAGCGGCCGACCTGGACAACCAGGCGCTGTTGGTACGCCCCGACGATGCTGCGTCGCGTTCGCTGCAGACGCAGATAGCGCAGACGCGCAAGGCCGCGCAGGTCAAGGCGCAGCTGCAGGGACTGCTTGAACGCGCGGAAACGGCGCGCGTCGCCGGCCGCGCATTTGGCGAGGGCGGCGCATATACGCTGCTCGAACAGGCGCACGCGCTGGTGCCCGGAGATGCCGAGGTGCAGAAGCGCATCGATGCCGTGGTTGCCCAGCAACTGGATGCGCCGCGCCAGGCGTTGACGGCAGGCCAGCCAACGGCGGCGGCCGATGAGCTGAAGAAACTGGAACCCCGTCTTGGCACCGAGCCGGCATTTTTGGGGCTGCGCGGCGAAATCGACACTGCATTGAAAAAGCAGAAAGTGGACAAGGCGCTGACCACGCTGCTGGCGCGCGGCACCGGGCAATTGCGCGCAGGACATCTGGACGAGCCCGGTGGCGACAACGCCTATGAGACTCTCGGTGAGCTCGACAAGCTGGCCGCCGACGACCAGCGGGTGACCGACTTCGCCGGTGCGATCGCGCGCGCCCTGCTCGCCGACGCGCGCAAGCTCGACAGCAGCGGGCAATCGCCGCGCGCACTCGAACGCGCGGACCTCGCGGTCAAGGTTGCGCCGACCCAGAGCGATGCGCAGGCATTGAAGGACCAGATCGAATTGCGGCTCGGCGCGCGTGCGACCAAGCTCGCCCAGACTCTGGGCGCGGCGCGGCAGGCGATTGCCGAACAGCGTTTCGTGCCGCCGGCGAAAGACGATGCCTACGCCGCACTCGGCGCCGTGCTCGCGCTCGATCCGGGCAATGCCGATGCCCGGCAATTGCTGGCGGCGCTGCCCAAGCGCATCGCCGATGCCGCGGCGGTGCGCGCGCAGACGGATGCAGGCGCCGCGGTCGCGATGATCGACGCCGCGCGACGCGTATTCGTGCAGGACGCCGCCCTCGCCGCGTTGGCGCAAAAACTGCAGACGCAGCTGGATACGGAAAAATCGCTGGCGCAGGCGCAGGCCGTGCGCGAGCGGATCGCGAAAGTCGTGGCCACACCGGCGCCAGCAGTCGAGCAACTGCGTGCCGCCGCCAAGGATCTGGGCGATCTGCTCGGGGCAAATCCCGCCGATCAGGAGACACTTGCGCTGCGCACACAGTTGATCGACGCGATCGGTGCCGATTTGCAGGCGGCGCCAGGCGTGGTCCAATTCGACGCGTTTGCCGCACTGCTCAAGGAACAGGAGAAGCTGCTTGCCGGCGATCGCGCCTTCGCGCCGCTGGCCGGTACGCTGCCGGGTTTGCGCGCGAAAGTAGACAAGGCCGAGCAGGCGCGCGCCGAAGCGGAACGCGGCACCCTCGTGCTCAATGCCTATCCGTGGGGGAAAGTGGAATCGGTGCTGGATGCCAGCCGCCTGCCAGTCACCTTGCCGGCGGATACGACGACGCCCCTGGTGCTGACCCTGCCGGCCGGCAGTTACGTGATCACGTTCCGGCATCCGCAGGCGGCAAAACCGGCCCAGGTCATCGCCAAGGTCGAGGCACAGAAACGCGCGACTGCGAACGCCGCTTTCCCGACCATTTCCGCGCAGGAGTATTTCTCGCGTGCGGGCTGGTAAGCGTCAGCGCTGGCAGTTCGTCGCACTGGCGCTGATTGCGGTTGCCGGGAGCGCGCGCGCCGACTACAAGGACAGCTACAGTCACGGCCTGGAAGCGTACAAGGACGGCAGGTATGCCGAGGCGCGCCAACTGATGCAGCAGGCGCTGGACGAACACGCGGAACCCGCAGCCAAGATCCGCTTCTACGGCCAGGTGTTCGGGCCGTACCTGCCGCAGCACTATGCCGGCATGGCCGCGTTCAAACTTGGCGATTGTGCGGCTGCGCTGGCGCAATGGAACTCGGCCGCAAACAGGCAGATTGCCGCGCAACTGCCGGAAATCGGCAGCGAGCAGCAGCGCGACAGCGCCGACTGCGAACAGAAAGTTGCGAAAAAGGATGAAAAATCCACAAAGCCACAAGCTGGTGCGCCGGAATCTGCGCCGCCGCAAACCCCGGTTGCGGAAAAGCCGCCGGTGAAAACCACGGTGGCCGAAAACACGCCGCCGAAGCCGGCCGCAACGCCGGCCAAGCCCCCGCCGCCGGCAGAGAAACCGGTCGCGGCAGCCAGAAACGCGCCGCCGGAACCGCTCGTCCAGGCATTCGACAATTATCTGGCCGGGCGCTACGCCGAAGTTGCTCGAATCAATCCAGACGCCTACGCCGATCCTCGCTCGCGCTTCCATGCCTATCTTGTGCGTGCCGCATCGAAATACACGCTGGCGCGAATGTCCGCGGACGAAACAATGCTCAAGGGTGCCGAGGCCGATGCCGCGGCGGCGCGAACTCTGGATACACGCTCCATCCCGGATGCCGCGTTGTTCTCGCCGGCGTTCCGGACGTTCTATCAGGATAGCCACTGATCCTGCATTCAGGCCGCGGCTTTGCGGCCATTGCTGTAATCGTCAGCACGACTTCCGGAATACCAGGGTATCAGGCCGCGCGAATGTCGACGTGAGGCCGTTCCTTGCGGGAGTGAACCATGTTCCGGTTATTCATTCGTTTGGCGCGTTGGCGGTGCTTCTGGCAGCATTGATTGGGCCCGCAGAGCGTCTGGTCGCAGCAACGGTGCGCCCAGACGCTGTGTGCATAGTCTGCACGATTCCCTATTTTTCGGTTTCCGCAATGAGTGCCGACGACGCGGGCGGCATCTACAACGGCTCGACGATCGCGCTGAGTGTCACGATGACGAATGGCGGCGGTGTCAGCGGGCCGTGGCAGGCAGAGCTGAGCATCCCCAGCGGATATTCATTCGTTGATACAAATCCTGCCGATTGCGGCGGGGCAATCTACTACCCGATCCCGCGGCCAGACGGGGCCAAGTCGATGTCTTCCATCTACCTGGTTTGGCCATCCGGAACCGATGGCAACGGCACCGGCGATGGTGGAATTCGACCATCGCCGATTACGGCTCCGGCACGCAGCCTCTGCAGTCGCTGGCGCGGGGATTGCTCGATCGGCGCGCCTGCCAGTAGCCGAACCTGTGTCAGGTGCAAAAAAGAACGCCTCCGCAAAGGAGGCGTTCTGCTTTGTTGCGTACGGTGATCCTGTCTTGCTAGAAATGATAGACCGCTGAAATCGAATAGGTATCGGTGACATTCGAGAAATCCGCGGCCGCGTCGATCTGGAATTTCGCGAACGCCCAGCCCAGGCCGATGGCGCCGTGGTTTTGCGAGCCCTGACCGCCGCTGAACAGCGTCGCGAGCGCGACGGCGCCGATTTCCGTCCCTGGATCTCCCGTGAATTCGACCGAATGGCGTGGGTCGTGCCAGACGCCGGCACGCAGACTGAACGGATGCGTCATCTGGGTAAAAGTGTACTCGCCGCCCAGATGCAATTCCGTGCCATTGGGTATCGACAGGCTGGAAACCGTTGCCGCGCCGTTTCCAAAAAGCGACTGGATGCCGCGCGTGAGTTGCGAGTACTCGATGTAGTCGGCGTCGAAATTGACGACCAGTGCGTCGGTCGGATGCCAGCTCAGCCCGGCGCCGTATTCATCCGGCACCTTGAAACTCACGTTTTTCAGATCGGCGACGATATTGGCCGGCGCCGCGGTGGGCGTGAACGTGCCGTCGCTGTTCGCGACGACGTCCGCGAGAGTTGCGCTGGTCGCTTCGTAGGAGAATTTCGGGCCGCGACGATAGATCAGGCCCGCGCTCCATTGTTCGCTGAGCACGAAACGCGCGCCGAGGTTGACGCCCACGTCGTTGTCGCTGCCGAATTGATTCTGGCTGTTCAGGGCAACGCTGGTCGAGGTGAAGGCCGGTGTGTAGCCGTAGCGGTTGATTGCGGTATCGATGTTGAAGTCGTAGTAGGACAGGCCGGCGCCGAGCGAAAGATTGTCGGATGCCTTCCACGCCGCAGATAAGCCGTAATCGACGATCTTCAGGTTTGCATGCGCGGCGATCGGAAAGGCAGTGCCCACGGTTGGAACGACTTCGCCCGTCAGTACGGACGCGAAATCGGTATTGAAATTCACCACCTCGTCGCGATAGGCCGCGAACGACCAGCGACCATAAGGATAGACGACCGAAAGGAAGGACAGGTTGTTCTTTGAACTGTCGGCGTCGGAAACGTTGAGACCGGACCCGTTGAACGGGCTGACCGATGCGCTGCCGCCATTGACGTACGGCAGGCTGTATTCGGTGTGCCGCGCTTCGACGGAGATCTCCGGTGTCACCAACTGGGTCAGGCCGGCGGGATTGGTATAGGCCGCTGTCGCATCATCGGCCAGGCCCAGGAATGCGCCGCCCATGCCCATGCTGCGCGCCCCCGGGCTGGCAAGATTGAACGGAATGCTGGCATTGGTTTCGGTGTCGGTAATCGCAAAAGCCGTCGCGCTGGCTCCAAGCAAGGCGGTTCCGATCGCAAGCGTAAGCTGACGTTTCATATTGTTCTCCCCAAATCCGCTAGAGTTGGACCCTATCCCCGCCCACTGCGGGGGGCAGTAGCCGACCGATCTTAACACTGCCCGGCCCGGGCGTAGATAGGCCACCCATATATACTGTGTCCCGGGTCGCAAGGCAGATTGGGGAGAGAACAAGATGGGTGGTGGAATGCTGGCGCTGGTGCTGTTGGTGGTCGCGGCGATCTTCATCGCCAAGACCGTGCGGGTCGTGCCGCAAGGCTACGAATGGACCAAGGAGACCTTCGGCAGGTACACCAGCACGATGTCGCCCGGTCTGCACATCCTGATCCCCATCTATCACACGGTCGGGCGCAAGATGAACATGATGGAACAGGTGCTCGACGTACCCAGTCAGGACGTCATCACCAAGGACAACGCCGTTGTGCGCGTCGACGGGGTCGTGTTCTATCAGGTGCTCGATGCACCGAAGGCCGCCTACGAGGTGTCGAATCTGAATCAGGCGATCCTAAACCTGATCATGACCAATATCCGCACCGTGCTCGGCTCGATGGACCTGGACGAGTCGCTGTCCAAACGTGACGACATCAATGCGCGCCTGCTGCGCGTGGTGGATGAAGCCACGCATCCCTGGGGGCTGAAGTGCAACCGCATCGAGATCAAGGATATCCAGCCGCCGCGAGACCTGATCGATTCGATGGCGCGGCAGATGAAGGCAGAGCGCGAGAAGCGCGCGAATATCCTGGAAGCAGAAGGCTTTCGCCAGGCCGCGATCCTCAAGGCCGAAGGCGAGAAACAGGCGGCGATTCTGTCGGCCGAAGGCCAGCGCGAGGCTGCATACCGTGCCGCCGAGGCGCGCGAACGATCTGCCGAAGCGGAGGCCAAGGCCACGGCGATGGTGTCGCAGGCGATCCGCCAGGGCGATATCAATGCGATCAACTATTTCGTCGCGATCAAGTACGTCGAGGCGCTCAAGGCGATGGTCGGTGCGCCGAACCAGAAGATCATGCTGCTGCCGATGGAAGCGACCGGTGTCCTCGGATCGCTTGCCGGTATCGCAGAACTTGCCAGGTCGAGCCTGGAGCAGCAGCAGGCCACCAAGGCAGTGGTGAAGCAGGCGCAATGATTTCATCCTCCGGCAAGCGCCCGAGTGAGCAGGGTAATTTTGTGCAAAGGTGGATATGTTGAACACTATCGTCGCGCACTACGGCTGGTGGCTGCTCGCCCTGGTACTGCTGGGTGTTGAAATCATGGTGCCGGGATTCTTCATGCTGTGGATCGGCATCGCCGCGGCGGTGATGGGTCTGCTTCTGCTTGCGCTGCCGGAGCTGTCATTTCTCACCCAGGCCGCGGTCTTTGTGCTGCTCGCCCTGGTCAGTTGCTACTGCTACTGGCGTTTCGTCCGCCGCATTGCCGACGGACCCAGTGATCAGCCCCTGCTCAACCGCCGCGCCGAACAGTACATCGGTCGCCGTTTTGTACTGGAAGGCCCCATCGTCAACGGTCAGGGCAAGGCCCGCGTCGGCGATTCGCTGTGGCTGGTCGAAGGACCCGAACTGCCGGCAGGGTCGACGATCGAAGTGATTGCGGTGGACGGAACGACGTTGAAGGTGAAAGTCGCTGTTTGAACGTCTGCACTCACTTCGCGCCATCCAGCAAGCGCTGGAATTTGCCCAGTTCCTGTTCGTCCAGATCGGAAACGATCGCTGCGCTCTGCGTACCCAGCACGGTGCCCCTGATCCCATAACCGTCGTACTGCACGGGTTCGGCAATCTGCGCCATCGGTTCCTGCGGCAGCACGAACACGTCAATCGTGTGCTGGCCATGGCGATAGACCAGCACCGCGACGCGCTCGCTGCCGACATAGTCGAGACGGCCGCCGACGAGCGGAAATCCCTGCTCGGCGAAATCCTGCACCAGCGGGGCTGTGGCGAGCTTGCCGGCAAACCAAGGCTTCACCGTGTGCCGGTCCGTGGAAACGATATCGACCGGCGACGCGGCGGCGAGCGCGCGCCAATGGCTGGCGAACAGGTCGCGCGTCAGTTGCGATCGCGCATTCGCCGTGGTCTGTCCTGAATTCCACAAGTGGACGGAGACGCCGCCTGCGCCGAATGCGAGCACACAGGCAGCGGCGTAGCGCAACCAGTTCGACGCCGCCGGGCGGGGCCTGCGCGAGGTGAGTGTGCCAGATGCAACTGCACCGAGGTCGGTGCTGCGAAGGCGATCGCGCAGTTCCTGCGGCGCCGTATAGCGCAGGCCCTGGTCGCGTAACGCCGCGCGCAATTCATCGAGCCTGGTCAGCGCCGGGCGGCAGTCGGCGCAGCGGTCGACGTGAGCCTCCAGGTCGCGCGCATCGGCGCGATCCAGTTCACCGTCGAGGTAGGATTCGAGCAAAGCGAGTGCAGTCTTACAGTCCATGTGTTTGCTCCTGTGCCGGCGTGCTCGCCAGCGCACGTTGCAGCAGGGTGCGGCCGCGCGCCAGACGCGACATCACCGTGCCGATCGGTACCTGCAGCACATCGGCGATTTCGCGGTACGACAAGTCCTCGATCTCGCGCAGTATCAGCGCTTCACGAAACTCAGCGGGCAGCGCGCGCAGGTGTTCGGCAATCAACGCATTGCACTGCGCGCCATGCGCGCGATCCTCGACGTCGTTGTTGCCGGTTTGGTGCAACGCCGCCGTGGCGCTTGCGGCGTCGAGGCTGCGCAACTGTGTCTCGCGCCGGCGCGAGGACAGCTTCGCCAGGCAGCAGTTGCGCACGATGGCCAGCCACCACGCACGTGCGTTGCCACCGGCGTACGTATGCGCGGAGCGCGCCGCACGCAGATAGGCGTCGTGCACGGCATCGGCGGCATCCTGCGGGTTGCCGAGCAGCCAGCGGCCGAGGTTGTAGGCCGCATCCAGATGCTGCTGCGCCAGCTCACTGACCCACGTGCTGGTCGTGCCCGGATTCATCGGCGACATGTCGAACATGTGCGCAGCGCTGGAAGGTGATGCGTCATTGGTGCACGTGCACGATACCCGTCATGAACGGATGCAAGGTGCAAAAGTAGCTGAAATCACCCTCGCTGGCGAAGGTGTATTCGAAACGATCGTCCGTGTCCAAGGCTTTGGATGCGAAGCCCTTGTCGGCCGCCATGATCGTATGCGGTGTTTCGTCATGGTTGGTCCAGACAATTTTTGTGCCGGGCGTCACCGTGATCTCCTGTGGGGCGAAGGCGAATTTGTGGATTTCGATCGCACGCGTTTCGGCGGCGCCCGCGGTGATCGCGAACACCGTGAACAAGAAACCGGAAATGAGAGTAAAGGATTTCATCGCGGGCCTGTGTCCATTCACGCGTGGTCGATCGGGGTATCGATCGTGGCCAGTAGGTGACTGCCCGGCACGACATGAATCTGGCGGGAGCCGAGCAACTTGCCGAGTTCGCCGGCCGGCACCTTGAGCGGTCCGGGCTCACCGATGCCTTGCTGCCCGGGCGTGGGCAGCGGGTAAGCGAGCGACATGGCCGTGTGCAGGGCGATGTTGCCTTCGACCTTCTGCAGCACCTGATGGATGTGCCCGTTGAGCACGGTCACCGAACCGTACGGGCGCAGCAGCGCCAGCGCCTGCTCCGAATCGACCGTGCCCCAGCCCCACTGCGCATAGACCATCCACATCGGGATATGCGCCAGCACGATGATAGGCGTGCTGTGCGAAACGCCGGCGAGATCCTTCTTCAGCCAGGCAATCTGTTCGTCGCCCAGTGAAGTCATCGTACCCATCTTGAAGTTGAGTACGTTGGACAGACCGATGAAGTGGGCGCCTCCCTGGTTGAAGCTGTACCACGCGCGGTTCTTGCCGTCGTGGTCGAACGCCTTGAGATAGCCGCTCAAGCCCTCGTCGAGCGCGTCGTGTTCGCCGGGGACCGTGTGCACGCGGTCGACGTGTATTTCCTTGAGCACCTCCGCCGCCTGGCCGAATTCCTCGGGTTTCGACAGATGACTGACATCGCCGGTGTGAACCACCAGAGCTGGCCGCTGCGTCAGCCCGTTGATGTCCGCGATCGCGCGGCGCAGGCTGCCGACGACGTCCGGGTTGGCGTCCTTGTGAAAACCGATATGCGTGTCGCTGATCTGGACGAAGCTGAAATCATGTCTGGACGGGGTCGTCAGCGTGCCGGAGTTGGTCACGCCGAGAGCCTTCGGGATGCCGCCCACGATGGTCCAGACCACGGCGGCGCCGGTCCAGCCGGCAAGGCAGCTCAGCGCTTTGCGCCGGCCGGGATCGGACAGGGTAATGAGTTTGTCGTCGTCGCGCGTTGTCATGATCTGCTCCTGGGATGGGCCGTACACGGGTCAGGATCGACGAGGGCGCGGTTTTATTCCCGCCCCGAGGCTTCCCGCGACAAATACCGGCTCGCCTACTACAATGCGCGCCCTGCCTTTGCGTCCGAATCTGTGCCATGACCCAGAAGACGATTCTCAACGCCACTCATCGCGCGCTTGGCGCGAAGATGGTTGATTTCGGCGGCTGGGACATGCCGCTCAACTACGGTTCGCAGATCGAGGAACATCATGCGGTGCGCCGCGACGCCGGCATGTTCGATGTGTCGCACATGACCGTGGTCGATCTGCACGGCCCGCGCACGCGGCAGTTCCTGCGGCATCTGTTCGCCAACAGCGTCGACAAGCTCAAGGTCCCGGGCAAGGCGCTGTATTCGTGCATGTTGAACGAACAGGGCGGCGTGATCGACGATCTGATCGTGTATTTCCTAGGCGAGGATTTCTTCCGCGTCGTGGTCAACGCCGCGACCCACGACAAGGATCTGGCCTGGATCGAAAAACAGGCGGCAGCATTTGGAGTCAAGGTTACCGAGCGCGCCGATCTGGCCATGATCGCGGTGCAGGGGCCGAATGCGCGCGCCAAGGTGCAGTCGCTGCTGAGTCCGGCGACGCGCGAGAAGGCGGCCCGGATCGGCAAGTTCGTCGCCGCCGAAGGCGACGGTCTGTTCATCGCGCGCACCGGCTATACCGGCGAAGACGGCTACGAAGTCATCGTGCCCGAGGCGCAGGCCGTGGATTTGTGGAACCGGCTGGTCGCGGCCGGCGTCGCGCCGGCCGGTCTCGGCGCCCGCGATACCCTGCGCCTGGAAGCCGGCATGAATCTGTACGGCCAGGACATGGACGAGACCATCACGCCCTGGGAAGCGGGTCTGGCGTGGACGGTCGTCCTGGACGAAGGCCGCGACTTCATCGGTCGTGCGGCGCTGGAAAAGCAGAAGCACGAGGGCATCGGGCGCAGCTTGGTCGGCCTGGTCATGGATGAAAAAGGCGTATTGCGCCATGGCCAGCGTGTCGTCACGGCGCACGGTGATGGCGAAATCCTGTCCGGCACGTTTTCGCCGACGCTGGGCAAGGCAATCGCGTTTGCGCGGTTGCCGGCCGCAGTTGCCGGCAATGCCGACGTGGATATCCGCGGCAAGCTCGTCCCGGTGCGTGTCGTCAAGTATCCGTTCGTGCGCGACGGCAAAGTCTGTGAAGGCGTTTGAACTTTGCTTGCGCCCGGCTCAGTGTAGAATTGTCCGGCGTGGATCGAATTCCTAGGAAACCACAATGAACGAAATTCCCGGCGATCTGAAATTCATGAAGTCCCACGAATGGGCGCGGGTCGAAGACAACGGCACCGTCACCGTTGGCATTTCCGACCACGCCCAGGGCCTGCTCGGCGACCTGGTCTACGTCGAACTGCCCAGCGTCGGCGATGATGTGCAGGCTGGCAACGCCTGTGCCGTCGTCGAATCGGTCAAGGCTGCGTCGGACGTCTATGCGCCGATCTCGGGCAAAGTGGTGGCGGTCAACAGTGCGCTGTCCGACAAGCCCGAGACGATCAACGAAGATGCCTATGGCGAAGGCTGGGTCTTCGTGGTCAAGCCGAGCAACCTGGCCGAGGAAATCGAAGAACTGCTCGATCCGGACGCCTACGCCGAGCTGATCGAGAGCGAAGAACACTGATCGACTGATCGCGCGTCCTGCGGCGATCGCAAATTCGGGGCGCGCACGTTGCGCGCCCTTTGTCTTTCCAGGCCCTGATTCCAACCCACTGATCACCGACTCACGAGAACCACCATGCCGTTCATTCCACATTCGGAAGCCGACGTCAGCGCCATGCTCAAGGCGATAGGCGTGCAGCGCATCGAGGATCTGTTCGACGAGATTCCCGCCGCGTTGAAAATCGATCAGCTTAGGCAAGTGCCGGCCGGTCTGAACGAGATGGAAGTGACGCGGCTGATGAAGCAACGCGCCGCGCAGGATGGCACGCCATTGAACTTCGCCGGCGCCGGCGCCTACGAACACCATATTCCAGCCGCGGTGTGGGCGATCGTCTCGCGCGGCGAGTTCTATTCCGCCTATACGCCGTATCAGGCCGAAGCCAGCCAGGGCACACTGCAACTGATCTACGAATATCAGACGATGATGACGCGGCTGACCGGCATGGATGTGTCGAATGCGTCGTTGTACGACGGCGCGACGGCGCTGGCCGAAGCCGTGCTCATGGCCGAACGCTGCGCGAAGAAGGGGCCGCGCAGGATACTGATGCCCAGGACCGTGCATCCGGCCTACCGCAAGACCATGCACACGATCGTCGATCTGCAGAATATAGAAGTGGTCGAAGTGGACTTCTGCCACGCCGGTGCCGACGCCGGTGGCATCGATCCAGCCTGGCTGGCCAGGCAGGATTTCGGCGCCTTCACTGCACTCGTGATTCCGCAGCCGAATTTCTTCGGCGTACTCGAAGACGTCGATGCGTTGACCGACTGGGCGCATTCAAAAGGTGCCCTGGTGATCGGCGTGGTCAACCCGTTGTCGCTCGCCGTGCTCAAGGCGCCGGGACAATGGGGTACGGCAGGTTCGGGCAAACAGGGCGCGGACATTGTCTGCGGCGATGGTCAGTCGTTCGGCGTGCCGCTGTCCTCGGGCGGACCATACTTCGGCATCCTTGCCTGCAAGCAGGAATTCGTGCGTCAGATGCCGGGGCGCATCGTCGGCCGCACGACCGATCTTGACGGCAAGCCCGGCTTTGCCCTGACCTTGCAGGCGCGCGAGCAACACATCCGCCGCGCCAAGGCGACCTCGAACATCTGCACCAACCAGGGCCTGCTTGTCACCGCCGCGACGATTGCGATGGCGATGCTCGGCCCACAAGGCGTGAGTCGCGTTGCCAGCACGAGCATGGCCAATACGCGCAAGTTGCGCGACCTGCTCGTCGCTGTACCGGGTGTCACGCCGCTGTTCGCGCGGACTTTCTTCCATGAAGTTGCGATAAACCTGCCGTGTGCCGCGCACGATGTCGTCGAACGACTCGCGCGCGACAACATCGTCGCCGGATTTGCGCTTGGCGAAGAATATCCGGAGTACGAAAACGCATTGCTCGTGTGCGCGACGGAAACAAAAAACGACGCCGATCTGGATCGGTTCGCAGATGCTCTCGCACGCGCTCTGGGGTGAGCGAGGTCGCGATCGACGCGCTCGCACGTCGGTCGCGTTTGCGCAATTTTGCGCAAATCGCACATAAATCGCATCGTCCGGGCAGTTCGCGAAAACTTTTTTTTCGTCGGTATTGCGCCCCGATAGCGGCGCCTCCGACGCGCGCGCGCGACAGTTGCGCGACTCCGGCAAGGCACGACAACTATTTCTGTCGCGGCTCAACGAATTTACACAAATGTGCAGATGCTACTTATGCAACATCCTGCACAATATGGCTGCAGGCCGCATATTTGTTGGTGTTGCGGGTACGATCACTGATGCTGGAGCGCACGGAAGCGCGTTTTTGCGCTATCAGCGTCTAGACGTATGGACTTCCATCTGCAATTTACGCGCGCGAGCCGGTGTTCATAGGCGGGCCGCCGCGGCGCTCGGCGTGGGCACCTGCGGCCGGCACAGGCGCCGGAACTCGAATGCATAAACATGTTGACAGCGAAACGTTCCGGTAATAATTTTTTATCCCGGCGTAACAAGCGCGTAACGGATCCATGACGGCTTCAAAGTTCATCAAGCCCTACATCGAGCACGGTCAGAAAGCTGAAGCCGTGAAAAAAGTGACGGTATCCATCCCGCTTCACGTCCTCAAACATCTCTCCGACGAACGCACACGCCGACAAGTGAACAATCTCAGGCATGCGACGAACAGCGACCTGCTGTGCGAAGCGTTCCTGCACGCTTTTACTGGGCAGCAACTACCAACTGACGAGGAGCTAAGACGCGATATGGCTATGAAGAAAGCTGCAAAAAAACCTGCTAAGAAAGCTGCGAAGAAAGCCACGGTGAAGAAGGCGGCGAAAGCCAAGGCCGTGAAGAAGACCGCACGCAAGACCGCAAAGAAGAAGTAAGAACCACAATCTACTGACCAAGGGATTGGTCCATGCGTACCGGTCGAGGAGTTTTCGGCCGGTTTCGTTCGCGATGCAGCAAGTTGATTGAGCGTCATCGCGGCGGGCAACAAGTACATATACGATATCTTTACCAAGCCGATTGACTCTCCCTGTGATTGCCCAGCACAGGGAGAGGCTTTACCCCTCCGCTTCACGCTACCCCGCTCCGCTTTTTGCGCGTCGCCTGCCTGCGATGGAAATCGAACTCGCGCTGGACTAGGATGGCGTCGCCAATCACCCTGGGGAGAGGGGAATGCGGTTTCTCAAGCGACTGCTGCTGTTTCTCGCCGGCGTTGTCGTGCTGCTGGTGGCGATCGCATTTTTTCTTCCCAAAAGCGCGCACGTCGAGCGCTCGATCACGATAGAGCGGCCGAGCTCGCAGGTATTCGCTGTCCTCAACGGCTTCCGCCGCTTCAACGACTGGTCGCCCTGGTTCGATCTGGACCCACACGCCGCATATACTTTTTCCGGACCGGCAGTGGGCGTAGGTGCGAAACTCAGCTGGGTCGGCAACAAGGATGTCGGCAGCGGCAGCCAGGAAATCGTCGAGAGCAAGCCGGGCGAACTGGTCAAGACGGCGCTTGATTTCGGCGACATGGGCAAATCCACGGGAACGATCCATCTGACCTCCGCCGCGCTGGGCACGCAAGTCACCTGGGCCTTCGACACCGGATTCAACGGCAAACTCATCGAGCGCTATTTCGGCCTGATGATGGATTCGATGATCGGCAAGGATTACGACAAGGGCCTGATCAAGCTAAAGTCCCTGGTCGAAGGTTTGCCGGCCGCCGACATCACCGGCGTGCAGGGCGAGGAAGTCGCGCGCGCGGCGGGAAAGATATATTTTGTCGGCGCCAGCAGCGGTACCGATGCGGAATCGGCCAAGGCCGTGTTGACCGAGGCTTACGGCAAGATCGGCGGTTTCATCCGAGCCAACGGCATCGCCATGCAAGGCGCGCCGATGACGATCACCACCAGCTACGACGCGTCAGGCTGGAAATTCGATGCGGCAGTGCCCGTGGATCGCAATGATGTCGTTCCCACCGGCGACATCCAGGCTGCCACGACCTATGCCGGCAAGGCCGTGCAGTTCCTGCACGTCGGGCCGTACGACAGGATCGGCGACACGACCCGGAAAGCCTACGCATGGTTGGCCGCGCAGGGTTACAAGCCCAGGGACCGCCTGATCGAGGAATACATCAGCGATCCGGGCAACACGCCGGCGGACCAGTTGCAGACGCGGCTGGTGGTTCCGGTGGAATGACGTTGACCGCGTTCTGCGCCGCTGGCGCGGAACGCAGTGTGATGCAGTCCCGGAAACGTTGCACCGAAGCTGCTAGCTTGCGCTTCGAACACGTCATGGAGCGTCGTCATGCGTCTGACCGGTATTCTTGCCTTGTTCCTGCTGTCGTTGGCAGCGCACGCGGCGTCGACGCTGATCCTCTACGACAACTCGCTGGAGAACGGCTTTGCCGATGGCAGTTGGGAAGGCAATCCTGCCGGCAGCTACAGTCTGACGGCCACTTCTCCGGTATACGGAACTGGCGGCCATTCGATCCAGTTCGTTGCGAGAAGCTGGAACGGTCTGCAATTCGTCGCCAACAACACCGAGTTCAATCTGGTCGACTATCAGAACGTCACGTTCTATGTGAACGGCGGAGGCAGCGGCGGCCAGCAACTGCAGATGTATGTCTGCGACGACTACAACGCCCTCGGTTCGCCCTATGCTCTCGGGCCGCTGGTCGCCGGCGGCTCGATCCCGAAGAATGCCTGGGCGCAGGTGACGCTCGACTTCGATGCGGCGAATCTGACCACGGGCACGTTCAACTGCCTCGTCATCATGGATGCAGACGGAGGCAACGACACGGCAAACGGCCAGGCCGCGGTTTACATCGATCAGATCGTATTCAATCCGCGCACCACGCCACCGCCCCCACCGCCGAGCGGCGCCGCGGTCAACGTCAGCGTCGATCTGACCGCGAACGTGCACTCATTCAGTCCGCTGATCTTCGGTGTGGCCTACGGCAACGCGACGCGCAACCAGCAGATGGCTTACACGGTCGATCGCTGGGGTGGCAATTCGACCACGCGCTACAACTGGCAAGTGGATGTGCACAACACCGCGAGCGACTACTATTTCCAGAATATCGTCGATGGTTCAGGCAATGGATTGCCGAACAACTCCACCGCGGATCAATTCATCGCCGCGGCGATGACTGCAGGCGCCCAGCCCCTGCTCACCCTGCCGACGATCGGTTACACGCCCAATGCGGTTCGCCAAAAGGAATGGGGCTTCTCGATCGCCAAGTACGGAGCACAGTTGGGCAACGAATGCGATCAGCCTGGATCGGCGTCGTACTGTCAGGCTGACTCCGGAAATGGCGAATGCGATCCTGCCGTCAACACCACGGGTCATTGCACCGCGCATCCCGGCGGCAATCCCGCCGGCTATATCACCGGCAACGATCCTGCGGATACGTCGATCGCAGCGCCGCCTTCGTTCGAGGCGCAATGGATAGCGCATCTGCAATCGACATTCGGCACGGCGGCGACCGGCGGCGTGCAGTTGTATACGCTCGACAACGAGGTGATGCTGTGGAATTCGACGCACCGCGACGTTCATCCCGCGCCGGCGACCTACGACGAAATCTGGGGCAAGGCGCAGACCTACGCTGCCGCAATCAAGCAGCAGGAGCCGAATGCGCTGGTCACCGGTCCGGTGACCTGGGGTTATTGCGACCTGTTCAGTTCTGCGGCCGACAGCGCTGCGGGAAATTGCATCGACGGCAGCGACCGGGCCGCGCATGGCGAGCTGCCTTTTGTTGCGTGGTATCTGCAGCAGGTGTGCGCCAGTCCGCTCGCGGGAGGCAAGCACCTGGTCGACTATCTGGATCTGCACTACTACCCACAGGGCAACGATGTCGCACTCAGCGATGACGATTCCCCGGCGACCGCAGCGCTGCGTCTGCGCTCGCTGAAGGAACTGTACGATCCGACGTGGGTATCGGAGTCGTGGATCGGCCAGGATCTGGACGATACAACGCCCTATTACTACGGTGCGCCCGACCTGATCCCGCGCGTCAAGGCCTGGATCACCCAGTATTGCCCCGGCACCAAGCTCGCGATCACCGAATACAACTGGGGCAACGACAACACCTCGAGCGGTGCAGTGGCGCAGGCCGAAGCGCTGGCAATCTTCGCGCGCGAGGGCGTCGACATGGCCACGCGCTGGATTGCACCCGCTTCGGGCACCAAGGTCGAAAACGCGTTTTCGATCTTCCTAAACTACGACAGCGCGGGCGCCAAAGTGCAGGGCAACAGCGTCAGCGCGACAAGTGCCGCCGTGGACCAGATCGGCGCCTACGCCTTCAATCTTGCCGGTCAGCGCACGATGGTCCTGCTGACCAACAAGGACACCGTGACCCACGACGTCGCACTGAGCTTCGATTCGATTCACACAGGTCCGTGGACGCTGTATGGATTTACCGGCAGCAGCGCGCTGGCGCCGACCGGCACCGGCAGCATCAACGGCATGAGCCTGACTTTGCCCGCGCTGCCTTCGATATCGGCGAGCCTGCTGGTGATTACCGATACCGATGAGATCTTCAAGAACGGCTTCGAGCCGGGCCAATAAGCCAGTCGCGCCGCACCGTTGTACGCCAGTTGCAGGCCGCGGCGGGAGGCCGCGTACAAAGTATGCGACAGCCGTCGCAAAATGCGGTATTTTCGGGTCTCCGCGCAGCAGCCGACGTCAGGGGGCTGATAGCCTGACTGGCGGGGCTGGAAAGGAAATTGCATGACGGGACGCGCGGAATCCTCTTCCACTGCTGCGAACAACCCGATCATGGCCGCCAGAAATTCCAGTCCCGTCCTCAAGTTCATTCCGATCGTCGTCATCCTGATCGGCATTGCCATTGCCGTTTACTTTTTCCTGCCGCGCGGCAGCAACGCGCCCGCGCCCAGCACTGCGCCTACTCCAGGCGCCGCCCCCGGTGCAGCACAACCCAATGCGGCCGCAGCGCCTGCGACGCCGATGCCGGAGCTGAGCAAGGAACAACTGATTAAGGAAGCTGGGACGGCGTTCCGCGAGCAGCGCTACGTGGCGCCGCAGGGCAACAATGCGCTTGAGTACTATCTGCGCGTGCTCGAGAAGGAGCCGAACAACCAGACTGCCACCGATGCCCTGCGCGAAATGTTTCCGTTCGCGACCGGCGCCGTGGAACAGAACATCAACGCCGGCAACGTGGATGAAGCCACCCGCGAGATTGATCTGCTGGCCAAGGCCGACCCGAGCAACTACACGCTGACGATCCTGCGCGGGAAGCTCGATGCCAGGAAGAAACAGGTCGAACACGAACAGCAGCAGACGGCAGCAGCAGCGGCGGCGACGGCCGCGAAGGCGGCAGCGGCTGCCGCGGGCGCAACGCCGAATCCCGCGGCACCTGCGGTGACGACTCCCGCGGCCGCGCCTGCATCAAACGCCGCGGCGCCCGCGGCGTCGACTACCGCCAATCCCGCGCCGGCCGCGGCGGCGCCAACTGCGGCACCGCCGGCCGCTGCAGCAGCGCCGCCGCCGCCAACCGTTGGCGAATCGCATGCGGCCGAAGTGCTCAAGACCGTGCCGCCGGAATATCCGCGAGACGCCTATATCAAGCACACCGAAGGCTGGGTCGAAGTCGAATTCACGGTGACGCCTGATGGCCAGGTCGCCAACGCGACCGTGGCCGGGGCCAATCCGGCCCGTGTATTCAACGACGCAGCCTTGCGCGCGGTGCAACGCTGGACGTTCAAACCGAAGATGGACAACGGCAAGGCTGTCGAAGAACGGATGAAGCGCCGTATCGAATTCAAGCTCGGCGCCGGCTGATTCTTGCTAGATGGCGTCGTGCTGACGGTTCATGCCAGCAGCGCGGCGCGAATGGCGACGACGGTTGCGCGCGGTTCGTCGCTCGGCGTATCTGCAAGATTCAAAGCCAACAGGCGTTGCATCGCCTGCTCGTGTTCGCGCGCATTCAGATGCAGCGGCAGCATGCCGGTGACGTCGGCAAGCAGGAGCAGGGCCAGGCCATGCAAGTCGTTTTCCGCATCGATGGCTTGGCGCATGCGCAACACCGCTTCGTTGCGCGCCTGCATCGAGCGCAATGGATAGCGTACCTGCTTGCGCAGCAGCCAGCGCCGGCTTTCCGTGCGATGCACAAGATCGCGCCGGAACAGACTCTCCAGCACGTTGGCCGGTAGAGGATGCAGCCGCCGCGCCACCAGCTGCAGCGCCGACTGCGCAGACTGCGGATGCCCATCAAGCGCGTGCAACGCGTCGGCGAGCAGGGGATGGGTGAGGGGTACCTGTGCGTCGGCGTGCAGCAGCGATTGACGCATGCTCAGGCGACGCAGGGTCGCCAGATCCAGCAACAACGCTGCCGCCGCCATCAGCTCGGCACTCTGCGTGCGCCGCGGCCAGGTGGGCAACCCCGCGCGTGGATCGCAGGCAATCAGGAAAAAATGCTCAACTATGAGCATCGCCCCCACTCCCCATATGAAGGCTCATGATGCCAAGGAAATCGCTGCAAACGCAATCCGTGGTGCCAACCGGGATGGTCAGCGACTGCCGCCGGCAACCAGATGGGCACGCTTGGATGTCTCGATTCCGGCCCAGTCCACGGCGCCCAGTCCCAGATAGCGATCCAGTAGCATCGGCATCAGGCCGCTGGGCAGCGCACATTCGCAATTCCACAGCATTACCGCGCCGAAACGGTGGTCGGGGAAAAACGCGATGATCGAGCGGTAACCCTGGACCGCGCCCGCGTGATAGATCAGCGTTTCGCCGGCGTAGTCGTAGACGCGCCAGCCGAGGGCGTAGCTCGCATCGCGCAAGCGGGCGCTGCGCCAGGGAGTGGCGCGGCGTTCGCCGGGTGTTTCCACAAGTGGAGTATGCAGCGTGGTCAGCAGCGCCTCCGGCAGCACATCGGGGCGTTCGCCCATCTGCGCAATCAGCCATTGGGTCATGTCCTTGATGCTGGCATTGACCCCGGCCGCGGGCGGTACGTGATAGTAGGACTCCTTGATAGCGATGGGCGTCCAGCCGTGGCCGCGGCGTGCGTGCGGACGCGCCCAGCTCGCGCTGGCTTCCAGCGCCGCGCGGCCATAGGTTGCGGTGTCCATGCCCAGCGGATGGAAGATGCGCTTTTCCACCTGGTGGTAGAAAAAGTCGCCGCTGACCGCGTAGGTGATGTCGCCGATCAGCGCGAACGTGATGTTCTGGTAGCCGTAACAATCGCCGACGTCGCATGCCATCGGCACTTCGCGCAGCTTTTCGACCAGTTCCTGATACGGCGCGTCCTGTTCGAGCAGCCCGTCGTAGGTATTGTGCGGCAAGCCGACACGCTGGCTGAGGATGTCGCGCACGGTGAGCTTGCTGCTGGCGGCGACGTTCTGCAATTCAAACGTGGGCAGCACACCGGCCACACGCGTGTCCCAGCTCAGCATGCCTTCGTCGATCAGCATGGCGGTCAACGCGCTGGCAAACGCCTTGGACAGCGAAGCCAGGCGGAACACGCTGTCGGGAGTGATCGGCGCCGCCTTGCTCGCGTCCGCGTAGCCGATGCCGCGCTGGAGCAGAACCTTGTCGTCCTTGACGATCGCGACTGCCAGCCCGGACACCTGATCCGATTGTTCGACCGTGTCCAGCCAGCCGTTGAATTCGCGCGCGACGGCTTTGACATCCGTGGCGACATGCAGCGGTTCCTGCGTCGGCCGCAGCGGCGAGTTGCGCACATGCAGCGTGCGAGCGACACCAGTCGACGCAGCAGTCAGCGCAAGAAAAAAAGCCAGCAGCAAAACCGGCGTACGGGTCAGGAACATGGATTCACTGGGGCAGTACCTGCGTTTCTTGTTGACGAACTTACGGCTGCGTCCCAGCGCCGTGCTATGCTTTTCGCACGGGGTATCATTCTAACCACAACTCGGGATGCGAATGTTATGGGCCTGATAATTCTGCTGATCATTGTTGTCGCTGTCGTGCTGTTCTTCGTCGGTATCTACAACGGATTGGTGACGGCCCGCAACAACTACAAGAATGCCTTCGCCCAGATCGACGTGCAGCTGCAGCGGCGCTACGACCTGATTCCGAACCTGGTGGAGACGGCCAAAGGCTACATGAAGCACGAGCGCGAAACGCTCGAGGCCGTGATCGCGGCTCGCAGCGGCGCAGTCAGCGGCCTTGCCGCGGCCAAGGCCAGTCCTGGCGACGCGCAGGCGATGCAGCAGCTCAGCGGCGCCGAAAATCAGTTGACCCAGACCCTGGGCAAGCTGTTTGCCCTGTCCGAAAGCTATCCGGATCTGAAGGCCAACCAGAACATGATGCAGGTGTCCGAAGAGCTCACCTCGACCGAGAACAAGGTGGCGTTCGCGCGTCAGGCGTACAACGACGGGGTCATGTACTACAACAACAAGCGCGAAGTCTTTCCGAACTCGCTGGTTGCGAACATGTACGGTTTCGCGCCGGCCGCTCCGTGGGAAGTGGAAGCGCCCGAAGCGCGCAAGGCCGTGAAGGTTTCGTTCACGTAAGTTGTCGCACAACCGCGACCATCGGCGATGAATTTTTTCGCCCAGCAGGAACGCGCCCGCACGCATACGCGGCGCATGCTGATCCTGTTCGTGCTTGCCGTCGTGTGCATCATCGGCGCAGTCGATATCGTACTGATGATCGCCTTCGGTGCGCTTGGTCATGGCCGCCATCAATCCTTCAGCGCGCCATCGCCGCAACCGCTGATCATGTTCTGGACCAGTGCGATCGTGCTGGCGGTCATCGGCCTGAGCACGCTGTACAAGGTGTCGAGCCTGCGCGGCGGTGGCGGCGTGGTCGCGCGCCAGCTCGGCGCAAGCCTGGTCCCCGCCGACACGACGGATTTCGCCTACCGGCGGCTGCGCAACGTCGTGGAGGAAATCGCGATCGCCTCGGGCGTACCGGTTCCCGAAATCTATGTGCTGGAAGACGAACCGGCGATCAACGCGTTTGCCTCCGGCTACACGCCTGCCGACGCGGCGGTGACCGTTACCCGCGGCTGCATGGACAAACTGACGCGCGATGAACTGCAGGGTGTTATCGCGCACGAGTTCAGCCATGTCCTCAACGGCGACATGCGCCTGAACATCCGCCTGATGGGCGTTCTGTTCGGCATCCTCGTCATCGGTATCCTCGGGCGCAAGGTGCTGGAAGGCACTGGCCGCAGCCGCGATTCCGGCGGTGCCGTTGCCTTTGGACTGGCGATCTGCGCGGTCGGCTACATCGGCGTGTTTTTCGGCCGCCTGATCAAGGCGGGCATTTCGCGCCAGCGCGAGTACCTGGCCGATGCCTCGGCGGTGCAGTTCACGCGGCAGACGCTGGGCATTTCCGGGGCGCTGAAAAAAATCGGCGGCCTCGCCGACGGTTCGAAGCTCGCCAGCAGCGGCACCGAGGAAGTCGCACACATGCTGTTCGGCGACGGCGTCGGTTATTCGGCCCTGTTCGCCACGCATCCGCCCTTGCAAAAGCGCATCCTTGTACTCGATCCGCACTTCAATCCCGCCGAATTTGCCGCGATCGCCGCCGCCTGGTCGGAGCCGGTTCAGAGCGGCGACGGCGAGGGCGCCGAAGTGTCGATTTCCGGCTTCAGTCCGGCTCAAGTCGCGGCAATATCCGAACCGGGACAAGCAACCGCGCCTGGATCAAGGATGGCCCCGGCGCAAGACGTGCCCACATCCCTGCCGCACGCGAATGCGGCCATCAAGCTCAACGTGGCGCAGGCGACGCCGCAAGCGGCTGCGCCGACCCAGGCCGATATCGTCAACGCCGGCACGATCCACGCAGCGATGCCCGAGTCCCTGCGCGCCGCCGCCTACATGGCCGAACGCGCGCCGCAACTCGTGTTCGCACTGATGCTTGACGACAACGGCGATGTGCGCGCAAAACAACTGGGCATCGTGGAAAAATATTACGATGCCGGCGTGCGCGCGGGCGTCGAGGAACTGGCCACGCAAACGCCGCAACTGCATCCGTTGCAACGCCTGCCGCTCGCCCAGCTTGCGTTTCCCGTATTGCGCCGGCGCCCGCGACCACAACTGCAGGGATTTCTCGTCGCGCTCAACCAGCTGGTGCAAGCCGACGGGAAGGTCGCCATCGAGGAATACTGCCTGGCAAAATTGATTGGCGTACAGGTCGTCGATGCACTGGATCCTTCCAAGGCACGGCCGAACGGTGCGGTGAAACTGCCGGCCGTTGCCGCCGAGATTGCCGACGTGTTCGCGATCGTCGCCGAATACGGCAGCGCTGATCCCGCCGACGCTCAACGCGCCTATCTGCTCGGCATGCATGAAGTGTTGCCCGACGCGATCCCTGCCTATGCGCCGCCGCAGGAGTGGACTGTCGCCCTGGATCGGGCCTTGCCGAAACTCGATCTGCTCGCTCCGGCCGGCAAGGAGTTGCTGGTGCGCGGGCTGACCCAAGCGATCGGCGCCGACAACGTGGTGACGGTGGCCGAAGCCGAACTGTTGCGCACGGTCTGCGCGGCGGTGCACTGCCCGTTGCCGCCGATGATCGACCAAGCTTAGGCTTGAACTGCCCTGGTGGTCGCGGACGCACACCAAAATGCGGGAGTATGATGACGGCAACGGGTATTCCGCGCGGAGTTGCCCATGGTCAAGCTATGGCTGATTCTTGCCTTGATGCTGGCCTCAGGCCAGGCCAGGGCAGTATTCATGGACTGCCTGTTCTTCGATGGCTTTGAAGATTCCGGCACGACGCCAGTTGGAAGTCCGGTGACCCAGGCGGCGGCATTGAGCGCGTTGCAAATACACAATTGCGCGCGCAAGACCGTGATTCCGGCGGCGAGCCCGGCAATTCCGATACTCACCTGGAATTCGACCGTAGCCACCGCCGCGCAGAACTGGGCGAATCAATGCATGTTCGCACACGGCGATCTCGGCGGCTTTGGCCAGAATATCTACGCCGCCGCCGGCTTTACCCCCACGCTCAGCGATGCGGCCGTGGCTTGGGCCGGCGAGGAACCTTATTACGATTACCCCAACAACACCTGCAACACGGCCGATCCGCCGAATACCGCGGGAACCTGCGGCCACTACACGCAGGTCGTCTGGCGCAGCACGATGACTGTGGGCTGTGGTTTCCAGGCGTGCTCGACCAACAGCCCGTTCGCCGACTTCCCTAACTGGGACGTGATCGTTTGCGATTACAACCCGCCTGGGAACAACGGCAGTCGGCCTTACTGAACGCCCGTCGCCGGCCAATCAGGCGGCTGCAATGAATTCCGCCGCCTTTTCCGCAATCATCACCGTCGGCGCATTCGTGTTGCCGCCCGGCAGACAGGGCATGATCGAGGCATCGACCACGCGCAGACCGGTGATGCCGCGCACTCGCAGTTCGGTATCGACTACGGCGTCGGCATCGTTGCCCATCCGGCAGGTACCGACCGGGTGATAGACCGTCTCGGCTTTGCGCCGGACATAGGCCGTGATCTCCGCATCGCTGGACAACGACGCGCCGGGGAAAATCTCGTCGCCGCGTACCGCATCGAATGACGCGGCGGCAAATAGCTCGCGCGACAATTTCACCCCTTCGATCAGGGTGCGCAGGTCATCGCCGGCAGCATCGCTCAGATAATTGGCTCGGATCTCGGCCTGCGCGGACGGATCGGCCGATTTCAAGCGGATGGAACCGCGGCTCAGCGGATGCAGGCCGCAGGCGTGCGCTGTGTATCCATAGCCGGGCAAGCGGTTGCGGCCGTGGTCGTCGAGCAGGGCGGGGATGAAATGGAACTGCATGTCGCAACGCTCGTCGGGCGCGTGGCTAGTACGCACGAAACCGCCGGCCTCGGCGAGGTTCGACGTACCCGGACCGTCGCGTCGGGTCAGATAGCGCAACGCGACACCGATATCGTTGAGCCGGTCGTAGGTGATCGGCTTGGTGGAACGCTGCAACGTGCAGATATCCACATGATCCTGCAGGTTTGCGCCGACTCCTGGCAAATGATGGACAGCGCGGATGCCGACCTGGCGCAGATGATCGGCGGCGCCAATGCCTGAGAGCATCAGCAGCTGTGGCGAGTTGATCGCGCCCCCGCACAGGATGACTTCACGCGCCTCGGCACGCGTGAGGCGGCCATGGTGGCGGTAGTCGACGCCGATCGCGCGCTGGCCGTCGAACAACACACGCTGGGTGAGCGCGTGCGTGAGCACGCGTAGATTGCTGCGTCCGCGCACGATGCGCAGATAGCCGGACGCGGTCGAGCAGCGTGTGCCATTGCGTTGTGTCACCTGGTACAGGCCGAAGCCTTCCTGCCGGACGCCGTTGAAATCCGCGTTCAGCGGGTGGCCGCAGGTTGCCGCGGCGTCGATGAAGCTTTGCGAGAGCCGGTTGTGGTAGCGCAGGTCCTGCACGCCCAATGGTCCGCCAGCACCATGCAAGCCGTCGGCACCGCGCGTATTGTCCTCGGCGCGCTTGAAATACGGCAGGACGTTCTGCCAGTTCCAGCGCTCGTCACCGGCAAGCCGCGCCCAGTCGTCGTAGTCGCGCGCATCGCCGCGGATATAGCACATGGCATTGATCGAACTGGAGCCGCCGAGCACCTTGCCGCGAGGCCACCAGATGCGCCGGTTGTCGAGCTGCGCTTCGGGCTCGGTATAATAATCCCAATTGATACCTTTCCTGTTGACCAGCTTGGCCAGTCCCGCCGGCATGTGAATAAGAGGATTCCAGTCACGCGGACCAGCCTCGAGCAGCAGCACGCGGTTGCGCGGGTTGGCGCTGAGCCGGTTCGCCAGTACGCAGCCGGCCGAGCCGGCTCCGACGATAAGGTAGTCGTAGATCATTGGAGATAGTTGTCGGTTATTGGTTTTCGGTTTTCGGTTTTCGGTTTCAGGACCCGCTTTGGCCGACAACCGAAAACCGGCAGCCAGGAACCTTAGATTGCAAAGCTAGAGCAGATGCTCCATCGCAGCGCAGCATTCAGGTCAGCGCTTCAACGGCGTCGCCGACGCGCAGGGTACCAACGCCGCGCGGGATCAGATTCTGTCCGAAGGCGATGCCGTCCGGCGTGCGCCGGTAGGTCTTCAGCGTGCGCAGCGGTTCGCCGCTGGGGTCGAACCGGCCGTGTTCGAAATCGACCGTGGTGAACACGCAGCGGATGCAAGGCTTGGCTACGTCGAAATCGACGCCGCCGATGCGTACCCGCTTCCAGTCGTCTTCGATGTGCGGCTCCGTGCCGCCGACAACGAGGTTCGGGCGGAAACGCAACATGGATAAGGGCTGGGCCAGTTTCGCGTTGAGTTGATCCAGCGCCGCCTGCGAAATGACGAGCAACGGGTAAGCGTCGGCGAAGCTGACCAGATCGCCGGGCTGCGAGTGATCCGGATTGACTTGGCGCTGGCATTCATCGTCCATGTGCACGAAGCATGCGGGCGTGCCGAGAAACGCGCTGATCCAGGCGTTGGCCGGCGCATCGACCGGTAGCGCGGCAACCCGGCTGCCCCAGACTTCGACATCGATGCGCGGCGACGAAAACGCAGGCGCCAGGCGCAATTCCGCCATGCCTGGCGCATGCAGGCGCAGCGCTGCGCCTTCAGGCACGGTGCGGATCAGGGTCAGGCGCGGATGCTGACGTCCGGTCAGAAAGCGGCCGGTCGCATCGACCACCATCCAGCGCCGATCCAGCTCGATTCCGCGCGCGTCCACGCGCGTCCGCGTGAGCGCGAGCGGCGCACCGGACTTGAGCGGGTAAATGTGGATGGATGCAAGCGTCGCCGGCATGTCGTGCAGAATAGCATCGCGCCCATGCTACGCTTCGCCGAACCCGGGTCATGGGATCGCAATGACGACGACCGACCAACGCGCCAGCCGCGGATTCTCGGCCATGCTCACCGGGGTTGAGCGCCACGAATGGCCGGCACTGATTCTCGCGTTCGCGTACTTCTTTTTCGTTCTGGCGGCGTATTACGTGCTGCGGCCGGTGCGCGAACAACTGGCCGCGGCCGGCGGCGTGCAGGTATTGCTGTCGTTCTACACGGCGACGTTCGTCACGACGCTGGTGCTGACGCCTGTGTACGGCTGGCTCGTTGCGCGCTTTCCGCGCAAGCGCTTCGTGCCGGTCGTCTATGTGTTCTTTATCCTCAACCTTCTCGCATTCATTCCCGCGTTCCAGGCCCAGGGCGTGCTCAGCCCGCGCATTCTCGGCCAGGTGTTCTTCGTCTGGATGAGCGTGTTCAACCTGTTCGTCGTTGCCGTATTCTGGAGTTTCGTCGCCGACATTTTCAGCGCCGAACAAGCTTACCGGCTGTTCGGCATCGTTGCGCTCGGCGGCACGTTGGGCGCGATCACCGGCCCGCTGCTGACCAAGTGGCTGGTGCATGTGATTGGCGTCGGCCCGTTGCTCGGCGTTTCCGCGGCGCTGCTGGCCTGCGCCGTGGGCTGCATTCTCGGGCTGGTCGCGTGGTCGCGGCACCACCCGGTAGCGAGGGACACTGCGCGCAACGAGACGGTGATCGGCGGCGGTTTCTGGGCCGGCGCCAGATTGGTGGCGGGCTCGCCGTTCCTGCGCCGTATCGCGGTGCTGATGCTGCTCGGCGACAGCGTCGGCGGTGTGCTCTACAACCTGCAGACCGACATTGGTCATCGCTACTATCAGGATGGCGCGGCGCGCACCGATTTTTTCGCCAGCGTCGATGCCGCGACCAACGTGCTGATGGCGCTGACGCAGATTTTCGTCACCCGCATCGTGCTGACGCGCTACGGATCTGCGTCGAGCATCGCCGGCACCGAGGTCGTCAAGCTGCTGACCCTGGTCACGCTTGCACTGATCGGGTCGCCTGGTGCGGTCGCGGCCGCGCTGATCGTCACCCGCGCCGGTTCCTACGGTGTCAACAATCCGGCCATCGACAGCCTGTTCACGCGCGTGGATCGCGAGACGCGCTACAAGGCCAAGGGGTTCATCGACACCGCGATCTGGCGCCTGGGGGACGTGCTGGTAGTCGCTGCGATCCAGATGTTGCGCGATTTTGCCGCCTACGCGCCGCCGTTCGCGTGGATCTCGACGACGCCGGCGCTGGCGTCGCTGGCCGCGCTGGCGTCCGCGTGCGCGGCTCTGCTGGCGTGGCAAGTGCGCCGCATGCCCATGATGAAGAAAACCTAGGAACAAGCGCTGCGCGACTGGTACTCGCGCAATGCTTGTTCAAAGGTTCGCAGTCCGGCTGCGCGATCAGGCGACGCTGCGCAACCCGGGTTTCGACTGTGGCACCGCGGCCGGCAATTCGGCCGGATCGAAATCGTCGACGCTGATGAACTCGAAGCTGGCCGCGCGTACGCGGTCGAGCAGTTTGCGTTCCTCGGCGCTGATCGCGCCCTGCGCTTCGGCGGCGGCGAGCTGGGCGGAATATTCGTGTTCCCTGAGGCCTTGGCCCTTCAGCGCCTTGAGGAACTTGCGCTCGACCGGTTCCGCGGCGATGACATCGGGCAGCAACGCATTCATGCGGCCGACGGGATTGTTCGCGCCCGGCGTAAGGAAGGTCCATTCGCCGAGCCGGTCGCGGGCCTCACCCGGTGCGCACAGGATCGCGGCGACGCGGCGGCCGAGCCGGTCCGACGGCGGCACTTCGCGGCGGCCGAACGGGAATACCAGCACCCGCAGGAACCACGCGACCGGGCGGATAGGGAAATTGCGCAGCACGCCATCCAGCGCCATCTGCATGCGCCAGACGCAATCGTGGAACGCCCAGGCGAGCAACGGCTGGTCCGCGGCCGGACGACCCTGATCCTCGTAGCGCTTCAGCATCGCGCTGGCGATGTACAGATTGGAAAGAACATCGCCCAGGCGCGCGGAAATCTTTTCCTTGAACTTCAATTTGCCGCCCAGGATCAGCATCGAGGTGTCGGCAACCAGCGCGAGTGCCGCGGCATAACGATTCAATTTGCGATAAAAGCGTTTTGTATACTTGTCGCCGGGCGCCGTGCCGATGCCGGCGTGGGTGACGCCGAGCACGAAGCTGCGCGCCGCGTTGGAGATGGCGAAGCCGATGTGCTGGAACAGCACGTGATCGAACGCGTTCAGGCGCTCGCGGTAGTCGGCGATCTGGGTGGCCTGCAATTCCTTGAGCACAAAGGGATGACAACGGATCGCGCCCTGGCCGAAGATCATCATGCTGCGCGTGAGGATATTCGCGCCTTCAACGGTGATCGCGATCGGCGCACCCTGCCAGGCGCGGCCCAGGTAGTTGTTCGGTCCAAGCTGCACGCCTTTGCCGCCGTGCACGTCCATTGCGTCCCTGGCCACTTCGCGGCCGAGTTCGGTGCAGTGGTATTTCGCGATTGCCGAAGGCACCGATGGCTTCTCGCCGCGATCCACCGCCGCGGCCGTCGCGCGCGACAGTGCGCTGATCGCATAGGTATAGCCGCCGATGCGTGCTAGCGCTTCCTCGATGCCTTCGAAGCGGCCGATCGCGATGCCGAACTGTTTGCGGATACGCGCGTACGCGCCGGTCGCGATCGCGCCCATCTTGACGCCGCCCGTGGCATTGGACGGCAGCGAGATCGCGCGCCCGACCGACAGGCACTCCACCAGCATGCGCCAGCCGTGCCCGGCCATGTCCGGGCCGCCGATCAATTGCGCCAGCGGTACAAACACCTCTTTTCCGCGCACCGGCCCGTTCTGGAACGGGATGTTCAGCGGCAGATGCCGGCGACCGATCTCCATGCCCTTGGTGTCACGCGGCAACAATGCGAGCGTGATGCCGAGGTCTTCCTTGTCGCCGAGCAGCTTGTCCGGATCGTAGAGACGGAATGCGAGGCCTACGACCGTCGCCACCGGTGCCAGCGTGATGTAGCGCTTGTCGAAGTTCAGGCGCACGCCGAGGACATTGCCGCCTTCCCATTCGCCTTTGCAGACGATGCCGTAGTCCGGGATCGACGTGGCGTCGGAACCGGCATAAGGGCCGGTCAGGGCGAAGCAGGGAATTTCGCGGCCGTCGACGAGACGCGGCAGGTAGAAATCCTTCTGTTCCTTCGTGCCATAGTGCAGAAGCAGTTCGGCCGGCCCGAGCGAGTTCGGCACGGCGATCGTCGAGGCGGCGGTCGCCGAGATGCTCGCCACTTTCTGCAGCACTGCCGAATGCGCCAGCGCGGAAAATTGCAGGCCGCCATATTCGTGCGGGATGATCATGCCGAAGAACTTGTTCTTCTTCAGGAACTCCCAGACGTTCGGCGGCAGGTCCGCCAGTTCGTGGGTGATCTCCCAGTCGTTGAGCAGATGACAGAGCTCTTCGACCGGGCCGTTCATGAACGCCACTTCCTCGGTGGATAGCTGTGGTACGGGTTGACGCAGCAATTGTTTCCAGTCGGGCTTGCCGCTGAACAGCTCACCCTCGAAACCGACCGTGCCGGCTTCCAGCGCGACGCGTTCGGTATCGCTGAGTTGGGGTGTGATCTTCTGATAGACCTTGAGTAGCGGCGCAGTGAGTTGCCTGCGCCGGAAATCCGGCAGATTGAGCGGAACCGTGATCGCAGCGAACGCGAGCGCGGTGAGGGTGATAGCCAGCCAATGACTGCCGGTCAGCCAGCCGAAGGCGAACAGCGCCGCAAAACCGGCGATGGTCCAGACACGCAGGCCGACGCGGAACCAGGCGCAGGCCAGCGATACAGCCAGGACGGCGATCAGGGGATACCAGGGACTCATGTCGTGCTCCTCTAGACGCTGGCGCTCACGTCGCGCAGCGGTTGGATGAAACGGCGTACGGCGTCGGTGAATGCATCGTTGCGGTCGCCGACGATCATATGCGTGGCACGCGCCACGCATACGTGTTCGGCGTGCGGTACACACTGCAGAAATTCTTCGATCGTGGAATCCGAGACGATGTCGCTGCGCTCGCCGCTGACCAGCAGGGTCGGCACATGGATGCGGCGTGCGGCGTCGAGCAGGTGCGTCTGCTGGCGTTCGCCATCGGCGGCGATGCGATCGAGCAGGCGTGGATCCCAGTGCCAGCGCAAACGGCCGTCCGCGTGCGCCACGAGCATGCGGCGCAAGCGCTGCGACCGGCTTTTCCCGCCGTCTGTGCGTTGCGTGCGATGCGGCAGATAGTGCGCGATTGCATCGGCCGCTTCGTCGAGGCTGGCGAAGCCCTGTGGGTGCGCGCGCATGAAGGTCAGGATGCGTTCGACCCCGGCCGACTCCCAGCGTGGCGTGATGTCGACGAGCACGAGCGCGCGGAAAGGACTGTGTTCGGCCTGCGCGATCAATCCGAGCAGGCCGCCCATCGAAGCGCCGATCAGGATCGGCAGTGCAGGACCTGGCGGTTGTGCCGCGTATCGTCCCAGCAGGGTGAGATCAGCCACGAATTGGGCGAAATCGTACTCACCGTCGTCGCGCCAGCCGCTGTCGCCGTGGCCGCGCGCGTCGGCGGTCAGGCAATACCAGCCGTCGTCGGCGAGCGCATTCGCGCTGGCCTCCCAGGCGTGACGGGTCTGGCCGAAGCCATGGGCAAATACCAATGCCGGTGCGTGCGGATCGCCGCGCGCATGCACCGCCAGGCGCAGGCCGTCTTCTGCGCGCAGATTCACCACGTTTGCGGGCGTCGTCGATATTCGTCCCGGGGCTGACACTGCTACCATACGCATGAGTATGGAATTGGATTCAAGAGCTGTCAATCGGATGTTGAACTGCCGCGCCCCAATGCATGCCGTGCTTCACCCGGCCCGCACCAATCGCTACCATGCATGCATGCTGCAAGCCGTGGAAAAATTCGAACGTACCCGCCTGAGCGCAGTCGACTGGGAAGTCGGCGCGCTCGATCTGATTGCGGCACAGGGCGTGGCTGCAGTGGCGGTGGAAGCGCTGGCGCGTCAGCTCGGCGTGACCAAGGGCAGTTTCTATTGGCATTTCCCCACCCGTGAAGCCCTGCTCAAGGCGGCGCTGGAACGCTGGGAGCGGCAGGATACCGATCATGTCTTCGGCCAAGTTGAACCCATTGCCGATCCGCGCGAGCGGCTGGGCGAACTGTTCCGGCGCAGCGGGCGCGAGGCAAAATCGCATGTCATCTATTCAGCCCTGCTGCGCGCACTGGATCATCCGATCGTGCAGCCGTTGATGGAACGTGTTTCGCAGCGGCGCATGGATTTTCTGGCGCGGGCCTATCGGCAGATCGGCATGGACCGGCGCCAGGCCCTGCATCGCGCGCGGCTGGCATATGCGGCCTATGTGGGATTTCTGCAATTGACCTTGCAGTTGGGCCTGCCGCGACTGGATCATGCCGAATTCGAGGCTTACGTCGAACACGTTGTCGCAACACTGATCCCGGCATAGACCAGACGTTCACCGGGCGGCGAAGATCGTCCGGAAATAAATTCATTCACTACGAGCCGCAAGGTTCGCGGAAGGAGAAACATGAGCAAGCTAGAAGCGCTGACCCGCTGGGTGGACGATGTTGTCCGCCTGACCCAACCCGACCGCGTGCACTGGTGCGATGGTTCCGAAGCCGAGTACGACGCCCTGGTGGAGTTGATGCTCGCCAGCGGCGACCTGGTCGAGCTCAATCCGCGCACACATCCGAACTGCCATCTGCACCGCTCCAGCCCGTCGGACGTCGCGCGCGTCGAACACCTGACCTTCATCTGCACTCCGAACAAGGACGATGCAGGCCCGAACAACAACTGGATGGATCCGGCGCAGGCGCACGCGAAGATCGACGCGCTGTTCGCCGGCTGCATGCAGGGACGCACCCTGTACGTGATTCCGTATTGCATGGGCCCGATCGATTCGCCGCTGTCGCGTTGCGGCGTGGAGATCACCGACAGTCCGTACGTGGTTGCCAATATGCGCATCATGACGCGCATGGGCGCGCCGGCACTGGCCCGCATCGAGCGCGAAGGCAGCCGGCGGGAGGGCACGTTCGTCAAAGGACTGCATTCGACCGGCGAGCTCGATCCGCACAAACGCTACATCATGCATTTTCCGGACGAGCTCTCGATCAAGTCGATCGGCTCGGGTTATGGCGGCAACGCTCTGCTTGGCAAGAAATGCCATGCACTGCGCATTGCCTCCTGGCAGGCGCGCAGCGAAGGCTGGCTGGCCGAGCATATGCTGATCGTCGGCATACAGAATCCGCAAGGCGAGATCAGCTACGTTGCGGCAGCGTTCCCTTCGGCCTGCGGCAAGACCAATCTGGCCATGCTGATTCCACCGGAAAGTTATCGCACGGCCGGCTGGAAAGTATGGACCGTCGGCGATGACATCTGCTGGATGACGCCGGGTGCCGACGGCCGCCTGTGGGCGATCAATCCGGAAGCCGGTTTCTTCGGCGTCGCGCCGGGTACCAGTGCCAAGACCAATCCGAACGCGCTGGCCATGCTCAATCACGATGCGATCTTCACCAATGTCGCCATCACCGCGGATGGCGATCCGTGGTGGGAAGGCCTGACCGAAGGCACGCCGGTCAAGGATTGGCAGGGACGCGACTACGTGGCCGGCAACGGTCCCGCCGCGCATCCCAACTCGCGGTTCACCGTGTCGGCGCGGCAATGCACCAGCTGGTCGCCGCATGCCGAAGACGCGCAGGGCGTGCCGATCTCGGCGATCGTGTTTGGCGGCCGCCGCGAGCATCTGGTGCCGCTGGTGTTCGAGGCGCGCGACTGGACGCACGGCGTGCTGGTCGGTGCGTCCATGGGTTCGGAGACAACCGCCGCCGCGACCGGCGCGGTCGGTGTGCTGCGCCGCGACTCGATGGCGATGAAGCCGTTCTGCGGTTACAACTTTGCCGACTATTTTGCCCACTGGCTGTCGTTCGACAAACCCGGCGCGAAACTGCCGAAGATCTTCCACGTCAACTGGTTCCGCAAGGGCGAGGATGGCAAATTCCTCTGGCCGGGGTTCGGCGACAACATGCGCGTGCTGGAATGGATCCTCGGCCGCTGCAACGGCAGCGAGGGCGCCGCAGAAACTCCGATCGGCAATCTGCCGCGCGCGCAGGACCTGAATACGGACGGCCTGGATCTGACCCGCGGCAAGCTCGAAGCCCTGCTGCACGTCGATGCCGACAGCTGGATCGCCGAATACGAGAGCATCGGTGAGTACCTGGCCTCGTATGGCACGCGCACCCCGGAAGTGCTGCAACGCGAGCAGCAGCGCATAGCTGCGGCGCTGACCGAGGAACAGATGGAGCCGCAGGAAGTGGGGACACCATAGCCGTGCGCCAGGCCGGCCGAACATCGCGTGGTGCGATGTGAGCGAAGCGAACCGCTGAGCTGGCGCCGCAGGGGCCCTGGATGGCAGGCCGGCTTGACCCGGGATGGGCATCCTTGCAGTCGGACCCTGGTCCCCGGCCACGCCACAAATCGCGGCACACGGTTAAACCGATCGCGCCCCGGGCGCATCTGAAAGGGCATGATGGATGGCGCCGCGCTCAGCATGAACCTGCCCTTGCCTGAAACCGAGCCGGCGCCCGACGACGTTTCGGCGCGGGTCCGTCGCGCCGTGGCTGGCGACATCACGGCTTTCGAACAGCTTTACCGCGATCATGTCGGTCGCGTGCATGGTGCAATCCTGCGTCTGGTCGGCATGGACCGCGCGCGCGCCGAGGAATTGACCCAGGATGCATTCGTGCGCGCCTGGCAGAAATTGTCCAGCTTCCGCCACGAAAGCTCGTTTTCGACCTGGCTGTATCGTCTCGGCGTCAACACGGCGTTGATGGAGCTGCGCGGCCGGCGCAACGAAGACAGTGTGGACAATGCCGCGCTGGAACTTGCCGCCGGAGGCGAGGTGCCGTTCTGCGCCGCCGAGCGCGGCGATCTGGAGCGGGCCGTGTCAAAGTTGCCGCCGCGTGCACGGGCGGTACTGGTGCTGCATGATGTGGAAGGCTGGAAACACGAGGAAATCTCGATCGAACTGGGCATGGCGGTCGGTTCGTCCAAGGCTCAGTTGCATCGCGCCCGCGGCTTGTTGCGGCGCGCTCTCGCGGACCGCTGAAAGCGATCCGGGAAGCATCGGAATGATGAGGTGAGGCATGAACAACGAATTCCAATGGCGCAGTGAAATGCGCAAGCTCGACGGCGCGGTGGAACCCGCACGCGACCTGTGGCCGGACCTGGCCGCGCGCATCGGCGCGCAGCGAATGCCTCGGCGCATGCCGCGCATCGGTTTCGCGATTGCCGCAACGGCGATGCTTGCCTGTGGCGCCGGCTTGATCGCGCAACGTCTGCAATCGCGCGCGCAATCCGTGGTGGCGCTGACGCAGCAGGCATCGGCAGACACCGTCGTTCCGCGCACGCCACTGGATTGGGCGACGCCGGCAAATCCGGCGCTCGCCGCGGCCGCCGAGGATCTGGACGGTGCCAGCGCACAATTGCAGCAGGCTCTGGAACAACAGCCGGATGCGGTGTTCCTGGTCGGCATGCTCAATCGCACCAACGGTCAGCGCATGCGCTTGTTGCAGCAGGCGCCCTACGCGGGGTGAACCCGCTCGAGGACAGGATGATGAAATTGAACAATTTCCACATAGCCATGTTTTCCACAACACTGCTGCTTGCAGCTACGGGCCGCGCCGCGGACGTCACGGCAGCGCAGGAACAGACCATCGCCGCTGACGCCGGGACCAAGGCGCTGGATCAGTCCTGGCACGTGGCTGCCGATGCACGTATCGAAGTCGACAATGTGCGCGGCAGCGTCGCGGTAACCGGATGGGATCGGGCCGAGGTCAAGCTGGGCGGCAGTCTCGGTGCCGGTTCCAGGCTCGATATCTCCGGCGACGAACATCATCTGGTGTTGCGCGTGAAAGGCGGCGGAAACGGCTGGTTCGGCAACAACGGACCGGATCACGACTCCGATCTGGTCGTCAGCGTGCCGCGTGCGGCGGTGCTCAAGGTCGGCGTGGTCAGCGCGGATGCAACGGTCTCCGGAGTTTCCGGCAAGTCGCTGGATGTGGACGGCGTCAGCGGCAAATTGAACGTGACCAGCGATGCGCCCGAGATCGACATCAGCAGCGTCAGCGGCGGGATCGTGTTCAGCGCGTCGCAAGCCGATGTGGTCGGGCATACGCATCTGCAGACGGTGAGCGGCGACATCGATGCCAGAAAGATCGGTGGTCGGATCAAGCTTGAAACGGTTTCCGGCGACATCGGTCTGGATGCCGGCCAGGTGCAGGAGCTGGAAACCGGTACTGTTTCCGGCGACGCCAAGGTCCAGCTCGTGCCCGCGCCTCACGCGCACCTGAATCTCGAATCGATGAGTGGCAATATCGGTCTGCGTCTGCCGGCGAGTTTGTCGGCGCACATCGAAGCGCAGACCTTCAGCGGCGATATCGGGAGCGACTTCGGCAAGGTGCAGCACAAGGAACGCGGCCCCGGCAGCAGCCTGGACGCGCGTGTCGGCGACGGCGACGCGCAGATCAACACGCAGACTTTCAGCGGCGGCATCCAGGTGCGCAAGCAGGGCGGCTGATGCGGCAGTGCGGCTTGCTGCCGTCGGATTCAGTCTTCGGCAAACAGTCGGGTGAGTTCGGGCAAGAGCGGCGCATAGCCGCGCCAGCGGCCGATCGACCGCGTATGCAGCGGTTGCCGCACCTGCCAGACGCTGGCTGTGGTGACCGGACCGGATACGCCCGGTTGCGCCTGCAGCAGCGGCTCCGGAGCAACCTCGAGAAACTGCGCTAGCCGCCGCAGGCAGCCCGGATCGCCACTGGCCAGTGTTTCGTAGTCCAGCTCGAAGATCGGCAGCGCGAGCGTCTGTCGCCAGTGCGCCATCAACTGTTCGTAGCCGGTCGCCATCGCGGCGATGTCGGCGAAATCATAGGCAAAGCCGGAATCGGCATGTGCAAAGTGCTGCATCCATATCGATAGTGCGGTATCGCGCCGGTTGCGGCGGCAATGGATGATCCTGGCTGAAGGAAACAACGCTGCGATCAGATCCAGATAGCGGAAATTGAGCGGGTTCTTGTCGATGTAGCCGCGTGCCGGGGCGTCGTCGCGACGGAACTGCACGCTGACCAGATCGCGCACCGCGCGCAACGCCGAAGCCTCGTGCATTTGTCCCTGCGTTTGCAGGTTCGTGTGCATTGCGCCGATCCAGTTCAACTCGCCGCGATCGTGCAATTGCGGGTGCCCTCCCAGCAGGGCCGCAGTCAGCGTGGTTCCCGTGCGCGGCAGGCCGATGATGAAAACCGGCGTGAAGTCCATGGGGTCGGTGAGCGTCGGCAACGTATTGGTCGCGAGTTTGCCGCTCACGAAATTCCGCCACGCATCCGCGCGCCATGGCGTGCCGGCATGTGCTTGCGTGTTTGCGTCGCGCAGTACCGGCACAGCCGCGGCGTAGTCGCCAAGGTCATCCAGCGCCTTGCCCAGGGCAAAGCCTGCGCAGATGCGGGCAGACGCTGCCAGCGCCGGATTCGCGCCGGCGTCTTTGAACCGCTGCAGGTCCGGATCATTGCGATTCGTATAGCGCTGGCAATGAGCCAGGCGCAACCACGCGGCAGCCTGTCCGGGATCGCGAGCCAGCGCGTCATGCAGTGCATCGCGAGCAAAATCGAACTGGCCCAGTGCCAGTGCGATCTCGCCGGTGATCGCCGCGAGCCGCGCATCCTCTGGCCAGCGTTCGTGCGCGGCCGCTGCTATGCCGATGGCTTGTGCGTGCGCTCCACACTCGCGCAGAAACGCCAGCAGCGCCAGGCTTTGCTCGGCATCGCCGACAATCGCGCCAGCCAGGGCGACAACGACTTGTGCCGCGGCGTCGAGGCGCCCTTGTTCGCGCAGCATGAACGCCAGCGACATGGCGGCGTCGCGATGTTCCGGATGGTGGTGCAGCAGCGCGCGAAAGCCCTGTTCGGCCTCGTCGCGGCGCCCGGTCAGGCGCAGAGCGTTGGCGCGCCAGTAGCGCAATTGCGCCACTTGTGGAAAATGCTGCATCGCTGCGTCAGCTACCGCGATGGCGACCGGATGGAAGCCGCCGCGAACCAGGTCGACGACCACCTGGGTCCAGGTGCCGGCCGCATGTGGTTGCGCCTGCAGGCGGTCCATCAACATGGAAGTGGCCGGGTTGACACCGGATCGCGCGGTCGCAGCAGTGAATTCGGCTACCAGGACCTGCGCAGTCTCAGCCAGATTCGGTGCGCGAACTGTCCTGCCGTTTGGCGCAGCCGTAGCGCGCGAGTCGGCGTCAGCAAACGGTGGCAGCCCGAGTTCCTTGCGCAATGGATCCAGCAGGGCTCCATAGGCGCCGCTGCGCGCGGTATCGCGGCGAATCGGCTCGCGCACCTGGCTCGCGCTGGGTGAGTAGACCTCACGCTTGGTCTTGTGGAACTGCAGGCAGCCGCTTTCGAAGTCCAGATCGCAAAATGCGAGCAGCTCGCGGATCCGTGTTTCCGGGGCGGCGACGAGATTTTCGTATACATTTTCATAGACGTGCCGCGGGTGCAACGCGTGCCAATGGCGTGTTGCGCGATCGAAGTCGCGCCAGTAGGCGGCCAGATCCGGAAACGTATGCGTATACTCGTTGCGGGCAAGAAACTGCCGATAGCAGCCCAGGCAGGTTTCCAGCGGATCGCGCCGGCAAACGATGATATGTGCTGCCGGCAGCATCGCGCGAACCACGCCTATGTACTGCCAGTTGTTCGGCAGCTTGTCGGTGAACCGCGGGCGCCGGTTCTGCCAGTGCGCGGTGCGTTCGAGGTAGCGATGGCCCAGGCGCTCCCAGTCCTTTGGCGTCATCGACCCCACCCATTGCGGGAAAGGCTGCTGGCGCCGCTGCGATTCTTCGTTGAGAACCTGCGGCATGTCGGGCAGTTCGCCGGCGCCTTCCACCTGGGAGTGCGAGGCGAGGATCTGTTCGACCAGGGTCGAACCGGAGCGCGGCAGGCTGGTGATGAAGATGACCTGGCCGCCGAGCGATTGTGGCGCCGCCACGGGGGGTGGTGTGAACGCCTGCAGCATGGCATCCACCTGGCCCGATGACCAAGCGGCGTTCCACCCGCGCCGCGCGCGCGCGCGCGCATGAGCCTGTGCCAGCGCCGCCAGCGATTCGGCATAGCGGCCCTGATCCTCCAGACCCTTTGCAAGGGCGAAACCCATGGCAATCAGATCGTCGTCGCCCGCACCGGGACGTTGCATGGCCTGCCGGATGCTTGTGACATCCGCGTCGTCGAGCTTGGTCGTCTTCAGGTCAGCCAAGCCCCACCACGCCGTGCCGGCGTCGGGCTTTTGCGCAATGACCTGGCGATACTCGGCTGCCGCTTCGCTGTTGTTGCCGCTGGCCCTGAGCATCTCGCCCAGCATCACGCGGGCGTTTGCGTGGTCCGGCGCATGCGCGACGGCCTGGCGCAGCGCGGCGGCTGATTCTTCGGGACGCACGCAGCGCATGAGCAGCAAGCCCAGGTTGTACCAGGCCGAAGCCAGATCCGGCTGCAGCTCGCAGGCGCGACGCAGGCTGGCGATGGCCGCGTCCATCTCCGTGCTCTCGCCCAGCACCGCACCCAGAGTGTTGTGGTAGAGCGCATCGTCGGGACGCTGCGCGACGGCTCGGCGCATGCTGTCGATCGCCGCACGCTTGTCCCCGCGCAGATTCTGGATGCCGGCGAGCAGGCGCAGTACTTCCGGATGGTCGGGAAACAGTGCCATCGCTCCGGTGATATGGCGCTCCGCCTCGTCGACGCGGCCCAGTTCCAGGGCATCGGCAGTCGCTACCACGTGCCGGATCGCCTGTGGCGTGAGACCGTCCAGGCGCGTCCTGGCAATTGCTGCTTGATCGATGGGGAGAATCATCCGGGCTCGCTAGAAAAGCAGATAGGTAGAGACGATGTATTTGTCGTTTGATCGCGGCGCGAGCCCGGCATGCTGGAACATCCAGTAAGGTGGGAACATCAGCAGGCGCCCGGCGCGTGCCTGCACTTTCAGGCCGAAGTTGCAGAACTCGGTCTCGCCGCCTTCGGCGACATCGTTCAGGTACCACAGAAACACCAGATAGCGGTTGCACTTCTCGTCGCGCGCATCGTAGTGCGGTTCGAACTTCTCGTCCGCGCCGGCGCGGTAGCGCTTGATGCGGATGTCCTCGATGCGTGGGCGGTTCGGCACGGGAATGGTCAGATCGAGATTCTGGTTGTAGCGGGCAAGGTATTCCTCGATCTGGGCCAGGAAAAATCCCTTGAAGCCGGCGTCGGCCAACGGCGTGATGTTGAGCTCGGTCCAGGAACTGCCTTCCAGGCCGCGTTTGTAGCCGCGACCATTGGGTACCTGCAGGCGCTCCAGGCTGTTGAACGATTCGACCATCTGTACGCAAAACTCCGGCGTCATCGCGCCATCGAACACCTGGATGCAGCGATCCAGGTGCAGCGTACTCGTGCCGCTCGGTGGCTCAGTCTGCATATCCCCAATGCTCCACGATGGGCTTGAGGATGGGAAGTACCGGTTCCAGGTGCGCACGGTAACGCAACCAGCGACCGAGGCCGCGGGTGTTGGCCGGCTCGGTCACTTGCGCATAACTGGGCGTGGCGATGTAGCCCTTCTTGCGCGCATGTTCGTGAAACGCGAGCATCGGTGTCGTGTCGGCGACGTCGATGAACGCGCCGATGCGGCGGGCGTTGCCGGCAAAGTCGGCAAGCAGGTCTTCATGGCGCAGTTCCATGATGCGTGGCGAAAGGATCTGGACATTGCGCCGCCAGCCCTGCATGGCGTTGGCATAGCCGCGCGCGAGGCGCTGCAGGGAAGAGCACAGCACCATGAACGCAGGCGCACCAAAACTCTGCATATAGCAGCTGAGCACGACATCGCAGGGATGGCGCAGCGCGAAAATGATTTTGGCTTCGGGAAACAGGCGATTGATCAGCGGCAGCCGCAGCATGTTCAGAGGATTCTTGTCGACGAGACGCTGACCGGGTTCGAGTTTGACGGTCTTGCGCACCAGGCTCCAGTAAACATTGCGCAATTGTTCACATTGTGCCGCATCCAGCCGATGCAGATCCTGTGGATAGGACAGGCCGAAGCGGCCCATGTGTTCGACCACGTCCTGGAAAAACGGCTGCTCGTCCATGGCGCGCAGCATAGGTACTGCGTCCAGCATCTGTTCTAGCATGGTCGTGCCCGAGCGCGGAAAGCCGACGATGAACACGGGTGAATCGGCGACCGTCGGCGACAGCATCGGGAGCCATTGCCGGTACTGGTCCGCCGTGACCGGCTCCAGGCCGCGGGTCAACGGATCCACCTCGGGTGCAGTCAACTCGGGCGCAAGCAGCACCGCCTTTTTCATCTGTCCCGCATGGGCCAGCCGCAGCGCATCCATCGCGCCGTCAGCGTCCTTGAGTTTGTCGCGCACATGCGCCAGGGCGAAAAAAAAATCACTGCCCGGCCGTGTGGTTTTTGCCAATGGTTCCAGCAGGGCGCTGGCTTTCTGGAAATCCTTTTCGCGGGAGGCGATTGCAGCATAGGCATTGACGATCTCATTCTGCAGGTCGGTGTCGGTCATCGCGTTCGGGTCCGGCAGTTGCGCCAGCAGAGCCTGCGCTTCAGCCGTGCGGTTCAGACGTTCATAGTGCATGAGCAGACGTACCTGTACACGCGCCTTGTCGGAAGTGCGTTGCAGTGCGCTCAGCAGGATTGTTTCGGCCGACGCCGGATGACCGATGCGCATCATGACGCTTGCGAGCAGCAACTGCAGGTCCAGGTCGATCTGGGTCCATTGCCACCACGAGGCAACAAGGCGCTCGGCGTTGGCCATGTCGGTGCATTCGCAGCACGCGTGCGCCCCATAAATGCGTGCACTGGTCAGGTCCGGATCCAGTTCGCACGCGCCGAGGAAGCAGAAGCGGGCAGCGGCGAAATCGCCGCGATCGTGGTAGAGCAATCCCAGGTTTTCCAGAGCGCCGACATTTTTTCCATCCAGCACCAGCGACTGGCGATAGGCGCTTTCGGCGGCTTCGCCCTGACCGGCCGCGCGCAGGACAGTCCCGAGGTTGTTCCAATGGATTGGCGAGCCGGGTTGCAGCCGGGTCAGCTTGAGGAAGGTCTGTTCGGCCTGCTCAAGCTTGCCTTGCAACTGTTCGCTCAAGCCGAGCAGCACGAGAGCGGATTCGTCGACAGGCAGTACTTGCAGATATTGCCGCGCCCATTGTTCTGCGAGCGGCAGGCGCCCCTGCTGCAGTGCCCTGGAAATATCGTCGATGCTTGGTTGAGGTGTTTGCATGGTGCCTGCAGTAGGTGAGTGTTGCGGTGCCTTCTTTTCCGCAACACGCCTTGTCGCGTGCGGATGGAGAAGGGAGAAACTCAGGTGGAAGCGACCGGCGCGGCCCACGGTCGAAATTGGCGGCGGAACGCGAAGGAAACAAGTCCCTGGGCGAGGTACTCGGAGAAGGGGAAAGCCAGTCGTCCGCTCAAATCCCAAAGAATCGCATTGGCCTCTTCGGGTGGCTCGATATGGAAATTCTGACCATGCGGCGTCGTGCAGTACATCGGGTGGGTCAAGCTGTAGTACATGCGGCAGGGAACCGGACGATGCTCGTAGACGCGGCAGTTGTTTCCGAGCAGGAGCGGGCAAGGCTTGGCCGCGGCGGCAAATTTCTGCAGGGCATAGGCAGCAATCGCATCGTTTGGTGTGGCAGAGGTCTGCGTGGCGGTGAACTCGGCGACCAGCCGCTGGAACTCGTCGGCGCGCGCGACGAAGGTGTTGTGGATATCGCCGTAATCAGGCAGCGAGCGCAATTGCCGATACAGATGGATCACCTCGAACGAATAAACGCCGTGCACGGCTTGATGGCAGCAGCGGGTGCAACCGAACCGGCACTGGATCTTCAGCGCGCTGGCCGAGATGTTGTGCGCGATGTAGGCATCATAGGTGGCGTTCAGTTCGCCGAGCAGATCGAAGAAGCGATCCGGCAGCCAGCCGGTCGACGCGAAATCCGTCACTTCCCCGGTATCCGCCATGGCCTGCGCGAGCACCGTCATGCGCGCACCAAGCCGCCGTGATTCGGCGTCGGTCAGCGAAACTATGTCAGGTGCGCTCGTCGTCATGGTCGGGTAGAGGCAAATCATGCGGGAAATAAAAAAGCCGCGCGGTTCGCACCGCGCGGCTTGAGATGGTAGCAAACGACCGCTTAGAACTTCACGGTCACGCGCGCCCAGTAGAACCGCCCAATCGTATCGAACGTATTCGCATCGACGTTGCCGTTGAGCGTGTTGTTCTGATAGATGATCGCAGGCATCTTGTCGGCGAGGTTGTCGACACCCACGTCGATGCGGGTATTGATCGGCTCGATGTTATAGCCGGCCGACACGTTGTGGTACACCGACGCGCCGTACTTGAGCTCGCAACCCGGAGGCGAGTTGGACTGGCAGGCCGACTCGTGGGCTAACACATTCGCATAGCCGACGTTGTACTTGCCGACGTACTTGACCGTCCACTCCGCGCTCCACGGACCCAGGTTCCAGTTCAGTGCCGCCAGGGCTTTCCAGCGCGAGAAATTCGCATAGGCAATCGCCGATGCACCGGTCGAGTAATGCCCAGCATATTGCTGCACCTGGTCACCCAGGGTTCCCGGCGCCGGATCGTCGCTGAACTGCTTCAGGTACGTGGTCTGGAAGCTGAGCGCGAAGTTGCCCCACGCGGTTTCCGGCAGGCGGTAATGTGCCTGCAGGTCGGTGCCGCTGGCATCGAGCCGGCCCAGGTTGCCGATGGGCTCCTGCACGAACGAGATCTGACCTGCCTGTGGACCGCTGGCGACGCGATGAATCAGGCTGCAGGTCGGGCCACCGTTTTGCAGGAAGCAAAGCGTCAGCGCGTTCTGCGCGGTGATCTCGCTGATCTCGTTGTTCAGGTACACGCGCCACAGATCGGCGCTCAGCGACAGGCCCGGGATCCAGTGCGGATCGTAGACGAAGCCGTAGTCGAACGACTTGCCGAATTCCGGCGTCAGGTTGTAACCGGCCGCTTCCGAACCGGAGACGATGCCATTGATCTGGCTGGTCTGCCCTGATAGCGGCTTGAAGCTGCCATCGCCTGGAACACCCACGCACGCGGCATTGGTCCCATGCAGGCCGTAGCAGGGATCCACCGCCTGCGGGGCATCGCTGCCCGCACCGGCGAACAGATCGCTGATCGTCGGCGCACGGAACACCTTGGACACCGTACCGCGCAGGAGCAGGTCCTCGATCGGACGGTATTCCACGGCGAACTTGGTGTTGTTGGTGCCGCCGAAATTGCTGTAGCGCGAGTAGCGGTCGCCCACGGTCAGGTTCAACGCGTTCGCGAACGGCACATCCTTGAGGATCGGGATCAGCAGTTCCGCGTAGACTTCCTTGGTATTGAACGAACCCTGGATGGGGGATACGCAACCGGTGCCGATGTCGCAGATGAAGTCATTGGCGGGGTTCGGAACCTCGATCGCGTCAGGAATCGTCTGGCTGAAATCCTTGCGATGCGTCAGACCCGCAGCGAGCTGGACGGTGCCAGCCGGCAGATCGAACACGCTGCCGTTGACTTCGGCCACTTCCGACTTCTCCCAGGAGAAGTTCTGCGTGAACGTGTTGCCGGAGGCCGCATCCAGTGCCGCCACGGTGCCCGGTGCGGTGATGTCGAAGAAGTTGATCGGCGTGCAACCGGCGATCGGACCGGAACCGCCCAGAGCCGGGTCGGTGCCGCAGACGATATTGCCGGCCGAATCCTTATAGGACGGCCCCAGGCCGGCGCCGATCTTGGACAGGTTGATGTAGCCCGACGTGTGCGAGATCTGGCTGACATGGCCATAATCGAAATACGCATTCCACTGCCAGCTGGTCTCGCCGATCGTGCCCTTGAAGCCGGCAACGATCTGGTCGGTCTCGGTGCTGAAATTGTTGATGCGGTTGCCGTTGCCGACCGAGCGGGTCTTGAAACGGTTGCCGCTGTTGCTGAACTCGACGCCGAACGGGTTGTAGTAGTTGTTCGCGGCGATGACCAGCGGACTGCCCAGCGTGTCGATGGGCTGCGGCGCGATGGATGAGGCTGACTGGGTCTTGTTGTGATAGACCTCGAGATAGGTCTCGACGCTGTCGGTCAGCTTGTAGTTGCCGATCACGAAGGCGCTGGTGCGTTCCTGCGGGGTCAGCTCGACGTTGCCGTTGGCCTGGAAGTTGTACGAGTCCCGGGCCGAGCTGTAGCAGCGGTAGTCGCCCAGCGACGGCGGCACGCTGACCGAGCCGAGCGCAGTCAAGGTGACCGTGCTGCAGCCGAACTGGCTCTTCAGGTTGGCGGGCAGCTGGACATAGCCCGTTGGCGTGCGGCTGGAACCTGCCGGATGCCCTGCACCGTAGTAATAGTAGAGCGCGGTCTTGGAGAACGGACGCGCCGACGCCAGCACGGAGTCGAACTTGTTGTAGTCGACGCCGGCCATGATGCTGCCCTTGTCGGTGCTCTGGCCGAACACGAAGTGATAGCCCTGACGCTGGCCGTCGTCGTGATCGGAAATGCCGTAGTCGGTCGAGAACTCCGCGCCCTGGTAGTTGCTGCGCAGGATGAAGTTGACG
>JARLJU010000216.1 GCA_031291055.1 Rudaea sp.
ATCAACCTCGCGACTTTAGCGGCCCTGGGGGCTTTCTTCTGTGAGGCGGCTCACGTCGTCATGCGTTCTTGGCGGATAAATCGAGCGTGCCGCATTAGCCCAACTTGCGCAAAGTGGGGTCGAATTGGGGAGTTGTTTTGTCGCAGCGGGTGAATCGAATCAAGGACTTGGGTGTCTGTTAGGTGCGGATTTTGGCATGTAGTGCCAACCAAGGGTGTTTCCTCGAATCGGCGGGTCGTATTTTGATTCCGCCGCCATGTATTTGCGCCACACGACGTTGCGAAAGAGCGGCAAGGTTCACCGCTACTGGCGGCTGGTGCGCAGCGTGCGGATCGGGCGGCGCGTCATCCAACAGACGGTGGCGCATCTCGGCGAACTCGATGAAGGCGGCCGCGTGGAAGCACGGGCGCTGGCGCAGCATCTGATCGGCACGCCGGAGCGCGCACAGCTTTTCGACGATGGCAGCGGACATCGCACGGTGCCGGTTCGCCTGAAGGGCATCCGCATCGAGCGTTCGCGGCAGTTCGGCGATGTGTATCTGGCGCTGGCGTTGTGGCGAGGCATCGGGCTTGAGGAGTTGTGCCGGCAGATGCTGCCGGTCGGGGAGGAGCGCGTTGCCTGGGCGAAGATGGCGGCGGTGCTGGTGACGGCGCGCTTCTGCGAGCCGTCGAGCGAGTTGCACATTGCCGAGGATTGGTATCGCCGCACGGCGCTGTGCGACCTGCTTCAATTGGGCGATGAGGCGGTCAACAAGGATCGCCTCTATCGCGGCCTCGATCATCTGCTGGCGCACAAGTCGGCGCTTGAAGCGCATTTGTCGAGGCGTTGCGGTGAGCTGTTCGCGCTGTGCAATGAAGTGCTGCTCTACGACGTCACCAGCACCTATTTCGAGGGCTTGGCGCAAGCCAACCCGCAGGCGCAACGCGGCTATTCGCGCGATCATCGATCCGACTGCAAGCAGGTCCTGATCGCGCTGGTGGTGACGTTCGATGGCTTTCCCCTGGGTTACGAGGTGTTCGCCGGCAATACCCACGATTCGCGGACCTTGCAGACGATCGTCACCACCATGGAGGCGCGTCATGGCGTGCTGGGGCGGGTGTGGATTACCGATCGCGGCATGGCGAGCGCCGCGAACCTGGCCTGGCTGCGCTCAACCGGTCGACGCTACATTATCGGCGCGCCGAAATCGGAACTGAAGAAGTTTGGCGCCGAACTCGCTTGTGCAGACGGTTGGCGCACCGTCCATGACGGCGTCGAGGTCAAGCTCGCGCGTCATCCCGACACCGACGAGACCGTGATCCTCGTCCGCTCCGCCGATCGGCGCAGCAAAGAGAAGGCGATGCACGACAGGTTCAGCCAGCGCATCGAGGCGGCGCTGCAACGGCTTGCCGGGCGCATCGCCCGCGCCAAGAAGCGCGTCGATCCGGCGCCGGTGAACCGGCAGATCGGCCGCCTCCTGCAGCGCAACCAGCGGGCCGCTTCTCGTTTCGCTGTTGCGCTCGAGCCGGACAGCTGCGCGGCGGGGTTCAGGCTCGTGGTTTCGTACAACACCTCATTCGACGATTGGGCGGCGCTCTCGGAAGGTGCCTATCTGCTGCGCTCGAACATCGAGGATTGGAGCGATCAGCAGCTCTGGAAGGCCTATATCCAACTCACCCAGGCCGAAGCGGCGTTTCGCATCCACAAGGATCAACTTGATGTGCGGCCGATCTGGCATCAGCGCGAGGATCGCGTTCAGGCCCACATCCTGGTGTGCTTCCTCGCCTTCGTGATGTGGAAGTGTCTGGAGATGTGGCAAGAGCGCGCCGGGCTTGGAAACTCGCCGCGTACCATCCTCGAAGAACTGGCGCGTATCCAGTCGCACGACGTCGTGCTGCCGACCGCGACGCATGGCGAGATTCGCATGCGCTGCGTCACCCAGCCGGATGCCGCTCAGGCCGCGCTCCTCGATCGCCTCGGCATCGTGCTGCCAAAGCGCATGCGCCTCGATGAAACCGAGATGCCGCATCTGGCGCCCACCCCCTGAGCGCAGCTCGCCCAAAAATGTAGTGCCAACTTTTCGGCTAAGTCATTGATTTGCCTGAAACCGACCCCTCACTTTGCGCAAGTTGGGTTAGCAGACATCGCTCCGCAATAATTAATGTGGTAACGTTATGGGGCTTCCTCCCCTAAATAGGAGGCCGGTCCCGATCTCTTCGGTCATCGCCGCAAACGCCGGAAG
>JARLJU010000217.1 GCA_031291055.1 Rudaea sp.
ACCAGCACAACATCGCCTTTACGCAGATCGGACGCCGTCAGAATGCGGATCGGCGACTTCGGATGCGGCTCGTTGAGCTTCTTGGCCATCACGTCTTTCTTCGCGCTGCGCAGCGACGCTGCCTGGGCCTTGGAACGGCCCTCGGCCAGCGCCTCCGCGAAGTTGGCGAACAGCACGGTAAACCACAGCCAGAGCGCGATCGCGAGAATGAAACCAGCCGGTGCTTCGGCCTGGCCCCCGAGCGCCGCGATCCACAGAATCGTCGTCAGAATGCTGCCGATGTACACACAGAACATCACCGGGTTACGCAACTGATGGCGTGGCGCAAGCTTCCTGAACGAATCGACGAGCGCCGGCCGCGCAATCGCCGGGTCGAACATCGAGCGCGCGGCGTTGCGTGCCTGACCGATGTTGCCAGGCTGATGAACCGGCGGTTGGAGTTCGTTAGTCATGCTGTCCTCTCAGTCAATGTCCCGCGACCATGATCAGATGTTCAACGACGGGGCCGAGCGCCAGCGCCGGCACATACGTCAGTGCGCCGACCAGCACCACCGTGCCGAGCAACAGCACGACGAACAGTGGGCCGTGCGTCGGCAGCGTGCCGGCGGTAGCGGAGATGCGTTTTTTGGCGGCGAGCGATCCGGCGATCGCCAGCACCGGCACAATCGAACCAAAGCGGCCGAACCACATGACGATGGCCAGCGTTCCGTTGTAGAACGGCGTATTGACCGAGAGGCCCGCGAACGCGCTGCCGTTGTTATTGGCGGCCGAACTGTACGCGTAGAGGATCTCGGAGAATCCGTGCGGGCCGGGGTTCGCGATGCCCGCCGTGCCGGCTGCCGTCAGCACGGCGATCGATGCACCGACCAGGACGAGCAGCGGTGTGAGCAGCACGGCAATCGACACCATCTTCATCTCGTACGACTCGATTTTCTTGCCGATGTATTCCGGCGTTCGCCCGATCATCAGGCCGGCCACGAATACCGCCAGCAACGCGAACACGAGCATGCCGTACAGACCGGAGCCCACGCCGCCAAAGATCACCTCGCCGAGTTCGATCAGCAGGAGCGGAACGAAGCCGCCCATCGGTGTCAGCGAATCGTGTGCGTTGTTCACCGCGCCGCACGATGCGGCGGTGGTCGCCACGGTGAAGATGCCGGACTGCGCGATGCCGAAGCGGGTTTCCTTGCCTTCCATGTTGCCGCCCGGTTGCAAAGCCGACGCGATTTGATCGACATGCAACGATGTAAACAGCGGATTGCCGTTCTGCTCAGACGAAATCTCACCCCAGCAGGCAACCGCGAAAGCGATCGTCATCGCCGCGAGCACCGCATAACCCTGGCGCTGGTCGCCCACTACCCGGCCAAACACCAGGCACAACGCAGCCGGGATCACGAGCATCGCGATCATCTGCACGAAGTTGGCGAACGGCGTCGGGTTCTCGTACGGATGCGCGGAATTGGCGTTGAAAAAGCCACCGCCGTTCGTACCGAGCATCTTGATCGCTTCCTGCGACGCGACCGGCCCCATGGCGAGGGTCTGCTTGTCGGCCTTGTTGTCCACCATCACCGGATTGCCCTTGGCGTCCTTGACGGGGTTGCCCTGGGCATCGGTCTTCGGGGTTTGATACGTCGTCACCTGCAGCGTC
>JARLJU010000218.1 GCA_031291055.1 Rudaea sp.
GATTTTCACCACACCACCGTTGGTCATGACCGGCTCGCCGGCATGAGATACGGCGGCGCACAGCATGGCTGCGGCTGGAACGGCAGTACGCGCAAGACGTTTGAACATGATCTCCTCCTTGTTATGGATAGCGGACGGGGTCCGCACAGCTCGCCAACCCGCGAGGTCAGCCGGTTTGATGCAACATCGCTTCTACAGCGGCGCCGATCGCAAGCAGACGCCGGTCGCTCATATGCCGTCCCATCAACATCAGGCCGACCGGCGCGTAGCCTTCTTCGTGACAAGGAAGCGATAACGCGCACAGATCGAGCATGTTGGCGATTGCCGGATTGCGCAGCAGCAGTCGATTGGTCGACGCATAAACACGCTCCTCGGCGAGATCGGCGATCCGTGGCGCGATAATCGGCACCGTCGGACACACTACGGCGTCGAACGGCTGCAATTCAACGTCAGCCTGACTGCATAGCAACGACCGGCGCGCTTTGGTGCGGAGATATTCGGCCGTGCTTTGCTGGCTGCCGAAACGGATGCGCGACAGGATTCGCGGGTCATACTCACTTGCGTGGTTGCCGATCAGATTGACGTGCCACGCCCACGCTTCTGCCGCCACCAGGCCGCCGTGCTGCCCCAACTCGGAAAGGGCGTTCCAGCTATCGAACTCCACTTCTCGCAGAATCGCGCCGGCCGCGCTCAGTCTTGAGATAGCGCGCTCGAAGGTGCTAGCCACATGCGCGTCTATCTCGTCGAACACCAGTTTCGTCGGCACGGCCAGCCGTAAGCCCTGCATCGCAAAGGGAGGCGGCAGCGCTTCCGGTTCGCCTGCCATGATCGAATCAATCAAGGCACAGCAAGCGACGCTCGGCGCCATCGATCCGACCGAGTCATAACTGGACGACAAGGGCACCGTGCCGTCCAGTGAGATGCGTGACGCGGTGGGTTTGAAACCGGTTACTCCACATAGGGCTGCGGGAATCCGGCACGAACCGCCCGTGTCCGAGCCAATAGCGGCCGCCGCCATGCCATCCGCCACCGACACTGCGGCGCCAGACGACGAACCACCCGGAATGCGAGCAGCCTCGCGATCGAACGGATTCGTCGGCGTTTCGTAGTGGGGATTGATACCCAGTCCCGAGTATGCGAACTCCGTCATGTGGGTGCGGCCCACGAACACCGCGCCAGCAGCGCGCAACCGTCCGATCGCCACGGCATCGCGGGCCGCCGCCTGCTCCGGCAGCACGCGCGCCCCCGCCCGGGTGATCTCCCCCTGTACGTCGAAGAGATCCTTGACCGAGATCGGAATGCCAGAGAGCGGCCCCGCAATCCCATATCGACGCAGCGCATCGCTCGTCATCGCC
>JARLJU010000219.1 GCA_031291055.1 Rudaea sp.
CGCCACGCAATATGCCCTGAAGAAGTCGGGCATGAAGCTGGAAGATATCGACCTGTTCGAATGCAACGAGGCGTTTGCCTCGGTCACCCTGGCGTGGATGAAGGAACTTTCGATCCCGCACGAAAAGGTCAATGTTCAAGGCGGCGCGATTGCGCTCGGCCACCCGATCGGTTCGACCGGCGCGAAGCTGATGACGACGTTGCTCAACGCTCTTGAACGCACCGGCGGCCGCTATGGCCTGCAGACGATGTGCGAAGGTGGCGGGCAGGCCAACGTGACGATCATCGAGCGGCTCTGACCCATGGCGAGCCATACCAAGCCTGTGGCTTCGCTGCCGTCCTGTCGCCGGAATTCGCTTGTCCAGGCGGAGGGCAGGGCATGAGCCCCGAAACGCAGATCACCAACCTGCTGTATCGCTATGCCGAATTGATGGACGCGGGCGAACTGGAAAACGTCGCCGCGCTGTTCGATCACGCGGAGGTGACGCTCGGCGGCGGGCGCGTCGTCCATGGCGCCGCGCCGCTGCTGGAACAATGGCGCGCCTTTGTGCGTATCCATCCTTGCGGTACGCCGCGCACAAAGCACGTCATTACCAACGCGATTGTCGAAGTCGATGATATCGCCGGCACTGCCTCGTGCCGCTCGACCTATACCGTATTTCAGCAAACCGGGGCGCTGCCGCTTCAGGCGATTTGCGCCGGACGCTATCATGACACGTTTGTGCGCGCGGATGGCGCGTGGCGCTTTGCCACGCGCGACTATTCGCTGCTCGACATGGTCGGGAACCTTTCGCAGCACTTGCTGCTGCCGGTTCCCGCGCAAGCCAATTGAAGGAGAGAACCGTGGGCATCTGCGACAATCGCACTGTCATCATTACCGGCGCCGCAGGGGGGCTGGGCCGGGCCTATGCGCTGGCCTTTGCCGCCGAGGGTGCCACTGTCGTGGTCAATGACATCGGTACGTCTCTGGGTGGCGAAGGGCGCGATACGAGCGCCGCCGACGCCCTGGTGGCCCGGATCATCGCCGCCGGTGGCAAGGCGGTGGCCAATTACGAGGACATCACCGACTGGGACGCGGCAAAACG
>JARLJU010000220.1 GCA_031291055.1 Rudaea sp.
CATTACCGCCGCAAGCTGATCGACGGCGAATTCAGCATTCTGGGCGTGCGCGACGACATCGCCTTGAGCGAAGAGGCGCAGGAGACGCTGGCCGAACTGACGCTGCAGGAACGGCGCGGCCGCGCCTGTCTGTGGCAGGGTTTGGAAGACGCACTCGCTTTCATCGTGCCGCCGCCGCTGGCCCGCGAAGGCGTTGTTCTTGATGCCCCGCCGTCCTTGCGCAGCGCCTTTGAGGAAATCCTGGTTCCGTCCGAGGTGCACAGTATCCTTGCCTACAATGCGGTGGGCGAGACCGCCGATGTCGGCGCTTATGGACTGTGGGCAAAGACCTATCAGGATCCCGTCGCTGCCATGGAGCGGCGTGTTTCGCGCAGCCTTGAACTGCGCCGACAGCAGACACCACGGAGCAAACGCTACCGGCTCGACAATTTGCTGGCGGCGATGAAATTGGGCGCCACCGCGACGCGGCTGACGGACGGTGCGGTAAAGGCGAGAGCCGGGGCTGCGGGCGTCATCGTCTTTGGCCCTTACATGCCCCTCGAACCCGGACAGCATAGCGCGATTTTTTCGCTGCGGACGGAAAGCAGCGACGCGCTGTGCCTGCGCCTCGAAGTCGTCCATGGCGACATTCTGTTCGCGCATCGCGAACTGCGTTTACAAGGTCCGTCGCAGGAGAATTATCGCCTCGAATTCACCGTTCCGTCGGGTAGCCAGGAGCTGTTGCGCAAGCCGAATTTCGAATTCCGCCTCTCCACCGACGGCGGCGGCGCCGTTATCTGCGAGGCGGTTATGCTCGAGGTCGGAGAAGATGCCGACGTGGCAAAGACCGCGCATCCCTCGGTTGCCAATTGGTTCGCCTTGCTGACAACCGAAGTCTCCGGCAAGCGCTGCGAGGATGGGACATTGCTGGCCTTGCCGTCGTCGGGCCGGGTGTTTTTTGGACCCTATTGCAAACTCCTGCCTGGACGATATGCGCTGACCTTCGAGTATCGTAGCGAAAGCAACGGCGAGGTCGAACTCGAAGTGGGGGCCGGGACCGATAGTATTCTGGCCCG
>JARLJU010000221.1 GCA_031291055.1 Rudaea sp.
AACATGGACGCGATAATTGCGGCGACCAATAGCACGATGACCGAAGCAATCACAGGCCACGCGCTCGGCATCTGCAGCGACGGGAAATAACTGCTGGCCAGGCGCGCTAACCCGTAACCGAGGATTGCGCCTGTCAAAATGCCGGCCCCAGCCATCACCGCGCCTTCGGTGATTACGCCCATCAGCAAGTGTCTGGGCTGCGCTCCAACCGCCAGCCGGATGCCGAACTCGCGTGTGCGTCCGCTGACCGAGAATGCCAGCACGCCGGCGACGCCGACCACAGCAATCGCCAGCGCCAGCCCCGCCAGGCCGCTGAAGACCAGCGTATTCAGCCGGTCCGGCGTCAGCACTTCGGCGCGAATGTCTTCCAGCGTGGCAGCGTGCTCGACAGGCTGTTCCGCAGATAGGCCGCGGATGATGCGCGTCAGCGGGATGATCAAGGCATGAGGATCGGAGCGGGTGTGGACGAACAGCCGGCCGCCGAACAGCGGCAGCTCCTTGCTGGTATCGTCGGGAACCTGTCCAAAGGGATGATAGATGGTGAGCACCGGTCCCGGCTGGATATGCTCGTCGTCCACATCGGCGACAACCCCCACGATGCGGCGCGGTCCGGGATTGATGTAGATGAACGTCATGACCGGGTCGGTCCACATGATGTGGCGGTTGATGGGATCCTGACCGGGGAACATGCGCTGCGCCGCGCTCTGGCTGATGATGACTACCGGCTCACCGCCGCGCCGGTCGTTGTCGTTGAAGTCGCGGCCGGCGATGAGCGGCACCCCCAGCGCCGCGAAGAATCCCGGCGACACCACCCGAAGCTGCGCCATCGGGTCTTCTTCGTGATTGCCTTTTACGTGGCCCTCGCCGGCGAATTGGAGTCCGGGACCGTAGTTGCCGGCGTCACGCCACGGGACGGTGGTACCTAATGCGACGCGGTCCACGCCTGGCAGTGCGCTGATGCGCTCAATCACCTCGCGGTAGAAATTGATGATGTCGTCGGAAGTTTTTCCGTACGACATGACCGGCACGTTCACCGCCAAGACACGATGCATGTCGAAGCCGGTCTGCGTTTCCTGAAGCGTAACCAAGGTCTTGATGAGAATGCTGGCGCCGGCCAGCAATATGAAGGAAGCCGCAATCTGGGTAACGGCAAAGATCCGTAGCCGGCGGCTGGTGCCGCTGCTGATGCGGACGCTACCACTGCTGGCCAGCCCGATTCCTCCCGACGACTCCACCGAGGGAAGGCGCGGCACAAATGCCAGTAGTACCGCAGAGATGATAGCCAGCGCCGCGCCCACCCATAGCACGCTCATATCAACCCTCAAATCAAGGGCGCGGACGGAAAAACGCGAGGCATACCGCGCCAGAACGGCCACCATCGGCTGCGCGCTGAGAACGCCCAGCACCGCTCCCGCCACCGACAGCAGCAGACTTTCCGCCAGTAGCGTTCGCCGCAGCGCGGCGGTGGTCGCCCCCAGCGCGGCGCGAATCGCCAGCTCGCCCTCGCGGCGCACCGAGCGTGCCAGAATTAGATTGGCGACATTCGAACACGCAATGATAAAGATGAGACCTGATGCAGCCAGCAGTACCCAGAGAATCGTCTTTGCGCCTGACGTGATCTGGTCGCGTAGCATCACGGCATCGATCTGGTAGTGTGCGCTCGCCGGGTAAGCTTCGGGATGCGCGAGCACCATCGCCGCATAATCCGTACGCAGCTCGGCGCGGGCTTGATCGAGCGTGGCGCCGGGCGCCAGGCGACCGAACAACTCGGTCATGCGGTGCACGCGCCCCGTAACCATGGTGGCCGAAAGATGATGCGGACTGGTCACCACATTGACGAGGATCTCGGTCTCCGAGGGATACTGCACCGACGGCTCCAGCA
>JARLJU010000222.1 GCA_031291055.1 Rudaea sp.
CGAACGCGGACAGCACTTCGTCGCCGACCGAGTGGCCGAGCGAATCGTTGATGGTCTTGAAGCCGTCGAGATCCATGAACAGGATGGCGAACAGCGAGCGTTGCCGGCGTGCGTTGTGGATCGCGCGTTCGATGCGTTCGGTCAGCGTGCTGCGGTTGGGCAGGCCCGTCAGCGTGTCGAGTGTGGCGAGCCGCACGATCTGACCGTTCAGGTTCGACACCGCGCCGGTCAGAAAGCTGGTGCGCGCATCGAACCGCGACAGCAACAGCGTGACGATCAGAATGGCAAACGTAAACAGGATCACCGAGGTGGCGAGCCACTCGGCGTTCACGCCCTTGGCCGCACCGCACACGGCGCCGAGCGGAAACTCGGCGGCCGCCATACCGGCGTAATGCATGCCGCTGATCGCGATACCCATCACCAGCGCCGCGCCGAAACGCTTGCGCACCACATGGCGTTCGTCATCGTTGCTGAGCGCACGCGCCATCCACAGCGCGGCGGTCGACGCGCCAATCGCGATCGTGAGCGAGCCGGCGAACCAGGCCGGGTGATAGTGGATGGCCGGGTCCATTTGCATCGCAGCCATGCCGGTGTAGTGCATGCCGGCGATGCCGAGGCCCATCAGCACGCCGCCGGCCACCAGCCGGGCCGGCGTGAGCCGTGCATGGGTTGTCGCGACCAGTGCCAGATACGACGCGCCGATCCCGAGCCCGAGCGAACAAGCGGTCGTCGCGAAGTCGTAGCCGAGCGGAATCGGCAACGAGAAGGCGAGCATCGCGACGAAGTGCATCGACCAGATCCCGACACCGAGCGCCGTGGCGCCGCCCAGCCGCCACGCGTGCCGCAGACGTGCCGACGCCAGCAGGAAGATGCGGCCGGTCAAATCGAGCGCGGTGTAAGACGCCAGCACCGCGACGGCGAACGAGATGGCGACCAGCCAAAAATTGTATGAGCTCTGCATGTTAAGTCCAACCGCAAAAGGGAAGCGGCTGAACTTGTTATCGACAGTTGGTGGCGTTTATTGAGTTGATTTTCAATATGTTCACCGTGGGGGCGAGCATCGCGCGACTGGCCGTGGTTTATGCGAGGGTGAACCCCTCGTCGAGCCAGCCCGTGACGCCGCCCATCATCAATTTGACGGGCCGTCCCAATTGCGCGAGACGCAGTGCGCCGCGTGCGGCGCCGTTGCAGTGCGGGCCCGCGCAGTAGGTGACGAACAGCGTGTCCTGCGGGTACTGCGCGAGCTTTGACGCCACGATCTTGCCGTGCGGGAGGTTCAGCGCGCCCGGCACGTGACCCTGCTCGAACAGCGCCGGGCTGCGCACGTCGAGCAGCACGAAGCCGGGCGTGCCGCTCGCGAGCGCTGCGCTAACGTCGGCGCAATCGGTTTCGAATTGCAGCGACGCCTGGAAGTGGGCGAGGGCGGCGGCGCTATCGGCCGCGGGGATGGCGGTGACGGCGTTGGTGGGGTTGAGGGTGTTTAGGGTCGGCATGGCGAGTCTCCGGGTCGGACAGTGCGTGTGATTGGGTGGCGAAGCGATGCTGTAGCTTTCATTGTCGCGACTCGGCACGTGTCCGATAAGTGGCGTAATCGTCAATCTTCGGTAACATCACGCCATGCACAATCATCTTGTCGTTGCGCTGGCTTACGACCGGCTCTGTACGTTTGAATTCGGCTGCGTCACCGAACTGTTCGCGCTCGAACGTCCCGAGCTCGGCGTGGACTGGTATCGCTTCGCCGTATGCGCGAGCGAACCCGGTCCGATTCGCGCAGCCGGCGGCATCACCGTCGCCGCGCCGTATACGCTCAAGCTGCTGGATCGGGCTGACACGATCGTCATCCCTGGCTGGCGCGATGCCGGCGAATTGCCGCCCGAGCCGCTGCTGAAAAAGATTCGCGCCGCCTACCAGCGCGGCACGCGACTCTGTTCGATCTGCTCCGGCGTGTTCGTGCTGGCCGCCGCGGGGGTGCTCGACGGCAAGACCGTCACGACGCACTGGCGCTACGCCGACACATTGCAGCAGCGTTATCCGCAATTGCATGTGCAACCGGATGCGCTCTATGTCGACGAAGGACAGATCATCACCTCGGCGGGATCGGCGGCAGGGCTCGACATGCTGTTGCATCTGGTGCGGCGCGATCACGGCAGCGCGGTAGCCAACCGGGTCGCGCAGCGGCTCGTGGTGCCGCCGCATCGCGAGGGCGGTCAGGCGCAGTTCGTGCCGCGGCCGATGCCGCAAGACGAAGGCGGGCGTCTGGCGAAACTGATGGACTGGGTGCGCCGCCACCCCGCGTTGCCGCACACCTTGCGCTCGTTGGCCGAACGGGCGGCGATGAGTCCGCGTACGCTGCAGCGGCAGTTTCACGACGCCACCGGCATGGCGCCCTACGAATGGCTGGTGCGCGAACGCGTGGCAATCGCGCGGGAACTGCTTGAAGCAGCGACGCCGTTGCCGATGGCGCGCGTGGCGGCGCTGGCGGGCTTCGGTTCCGAAGAATCGCTGCGACGGCACTTCCGGCGTATCGCGTTGACGAGCCCGGGCGCGTATCGTAAGAAGTTCGGGCTGCAGGCCGAGGAGCAGACGATCAGGTAGAGGTGCATCGCTTTTCGTCTTGCTGTGCTGGCATGCATGGACCGTTTCAAACGAACGCTTGCCGATGTGCAAAATCACCGCGCGGCTCGTGCATGACAAGCGGTTTAATGCGTGCCGCATGACCTGTCGAATGCGTTTCATGCAAGCCCCGGTACCTGCTCGACAGTCACGAAGCACCGCGTGCCGGGCGTTGCGGCTGGATCGCACGATCGACCGCTCGCTTTGGCGCCCTGCAAGGGTTCGCGCGATCGCGGATTTTCTGTCAGCATCACGGCCAACGTCCGTGGCAACTCACGTCAAACGTGCGGCGCATACGGCTACTTGAAGCGCGTCTTCGAAACGCGTCATTGCCACCGTCCTCTCTTTCTCATGAACGTCAAAACCGCCGTCACTGCTGCTGCCGTTGTCGTCTCTACTGCGATTGCGGCGCTCATGCCCGCGCTCGTCGCGGCGCAAACCGACGCTGCCGATTCGCGTGCCGATCTCTATCGCCGCAACCTGCTGGCGGGCAAAGACGTGCCGTGCCGCACGAACGCGTCGTGCGCGGCATTGGGCGTCGCCGCGCTGGAAGCCGGGCGCATCAAGGAAGCGCAAACGCTGGTCGCGATGGAGGCCGAGCTCGCCGAGGCCACCGCCATGCAGGCGGACGAGCAGAACTCGCCGAAAGCAACCAGTTCGGCGCGAGCCCGCGTGGCGATGGCACTGGTCCATCAGGGCGACGTGCAGGTAAAGCTGGGCGCGTGGCCGGATGCGCGCGCGTACTACCGGACGGCGGTGAGCCGTGGTAACGACTATCCCAACGACGCGCTGCTCGGCCGCGCCGTGGCGGCCGCGCGTCAGCGTCTCGAAGCGATTGCCGGCAAGGCGGTGGTGGCGGGTGTGCCGCCGAACGGTGCGCGCTTTGTCAGCTATATGTTCTTCGGCGCCTGGAACAGTATCGAAGTGAAGCCGGTGAAGGGGCGCCACGGCGTCTACCGGATCGACGGCGACTTCATGTATCCGACCGTTGGCGCCGATGGTCAGCCGAGCGCGAACATGGGCAACCTGTCGGCCTACGTGCGTTTTTACGACGGCGTGGCGCGCGTGCCGATGACCGACGACGGCGGCGATGCGCCGCTCGACGCCACGGCGAAGATCACCAACCTCGCGCCTTATGACAAACCAGCGGACAAACCGGCGGACAAACACGCGGACAGATGCCTGATCGAGTTCAAGCTCTCCGCACCGGAGACGCTCGACGTACAGACGCATGGCTCGCCGACGGCATGCGGTTTCGGCTTCAACGTCAGTGCGGACGGACGTTACTATCTGATGACAGGCTCCTGACGGCCGGCCTGCCGCAGGTAGCGCGCCTGTTCACCTGTCACCCGCATGCTTTCCGATCTACGCTGTCTCTCTTATGATGCAGTGGCCGTGCACGTTTAACCGCCGTCCCAAGCGTTCCCGCTAACAAAAAACCTGGTAAAAAACGCTCGCCCATGCAAAACCTCCTCGACTATCCGGGACTCGTCTTCATCATCTGCTTTGTTGTGATGTGGCTATCGGCGCGCATCGGCGCGTCGCTGCTGCGGCGTTTCAGAAAGATCGACGAGGATGCTCGTGACGACTTCAGCGTGATTCAAGCCGCCACGCTGACGCTGCTCGCACTGATCATCGGCTTCACTTTTTCGATGGCGGTAGGCCGCTACGATCAGCGCAAGAACTACGAGGAAGAAGAGGCGAATGCGATTGGCACTGAATACGTCCGCGCCGATCTGTTGCCCGCCGCTGATGCCGCGACCGTACGCGGCTTGCTGAAAACCTATCTGGATCAACGCGTGCTGTTCTATACGACGCGCGACGCCGACGAGCTCGCCGAGGTCAACGTCGAGACATCGCGGCTGCAGAACGAAATGTGGTCTGCAGTGAAGAATGCCGTTGCCGCGCAGCCTACGCCGGTGGCCGCGCTCGCTGTTTCAGGAATGAACGACGTGCTCAATACGCAGGGTTACACTCAGGCGGCGTGGTGGAATCGCATCCCCTTCGCGGCATGGGCGCTGATGGTGCTGATCGGGATGTGCGCCAACGTGCTGGTCGGCTACGGCGCGCGCGGTTTGAAAGCGGGAGCCGGATTGTTACTGATCGTTCCGCTGATCGTGTCGCTGTCGTTCATGCTGGTCGCCGATATCGACAGCCCGCGCGGCGGCGTGATTCGCGTGAAGCCGCTCAATATCCATGCGCTCGCGGATTCCATTCGTTCGCATTGAATCCGTATTGAACCTGCACTGAACCCGCATTGCGTCCGCATTGAACCGAATGAAGGAGAAACACGTGTCCGATATTGCACAGACCATCGCCAGCTTCAATGCCGGCCGCGATCCTGAACGGCTCGCGATGAAATACAAACTCATGCGCAGCTCGCCGTTCGTGTTTCTGCGTGGCACCTGTCATCTGTTCTACGCAGGTCTGCCGCGCGACAAGGTGCTCGACGATGCGCCGCCGGTGTGGATTTGCGGCGATATGCATGTGGAAAATTTCGGCAGCTATCGGGGCGACAACCATCTCATCTATTTCGACAACAACGATTTCGACGAAGCCTGCCTGGCTCCGAGTCTTTACGAACTGGTGCGCCTTCTCACGAGCGTGCTGGTCGGCGCGAGCGACCTCAAGCTGAGCCGCGCGGAGGCACTCGCGCTCTGCCATACCGCGGTCGATGCTTATAGCGCGGCGCTTGCCTATGGCAAATCGCGCTGGATCGAAGCGGAGACGTCGACCGGCATGGTGCGTGATCTGTTCGACGAACTGGCGAGCCGCACGCGCGCCGAGTATCTCGATCGACGCACCACGCTCAAGGGCAAGACCCGCGTGCTGAAAGTGGACGGCAAGAAAGCGCTGCCGGTCAGCGACAAGGCGCGCGCCGCAGTCACCGAGTTCTTGCATCAGTTCGCCGCCAGTCAACCCAATCCGGACTTCTATCGCGTCATCGACGTGGCGCGGCGGATTGCCGGCACCGGCAGCCTGGGTGTGGACCGCTATGCGATCCTCGTCGAAGGCAAAGGCTCGCCGGACGGCAACTATCTGCTTGATCTGAAAGAGGCGTTGCCTTCCTCCGTGACGCCGCATGTCCGCACGCCGCAGCCGAAGTGGCAGAACGAGGCGCAGCGTGTGGTCGAAGTTCAGCGGCGCAATCAGGCGGTTTCGCAGGCGTTCCTGCACGCAATCGAATTCAATCAGCGCTCGTATGTGCTGCGTAGCCTGCAGCCATCGGAAGACCGTGTGGCGTTGAGCGACTGGGACGGCAAGCTGCCGCGGCTCGAAGCCGTGATCAACAGCATGGCCGAATTGAGCGCGTGGGGGCAACTGCGCAGCGGTGGCCGGCAGAAGTCGTCGATTGCGGACGAGCTGATCGCGTTCGGCAATCGCAAGGATTGGCAATTGCCGTTGATCGATCTTGCGACGCAATGCGAGGCGCGGGTAGGGGCTGATTGGAAGGCGTATTGCGAGGCTTATGATCGGGGTGCGTTTAATTTGCCGGCGCAGAAGTCCTAACAGTTTGTCGCGCTGGGCACTTGATGCGGTGCTCAGCGCTTCCTGTCCCTCTTTGGGGCGGTTGCAAACGCATCTGGTCTTTTTCCTTCCAGCTGTTTCAGATCGGACCCTCGGTCTCCATCAATCTTCATGCCGGTATATCTCGCGCCCAACGGGACAGCGTGCAGCCGGGTCACGTCTGACGTTCTGGTTTTCTTACTGCGATGCGTTGATGGCTGACGGGCTCTTGCGCAATTCCACACAGATGGCGTAGGAAGTCTGAAAGAAGCGTGTACGGGAAATCTGGAAATTGTAAATTTAGGAATTGTTGGATAGTTGGGATGGAATGCTCCTTATCGGGTGCTTGTGATTAAACCAAGTAAAACCAATAAGGATGACTATGAAAACTAATAGATTTGCCGAGGCGGCGGCGGGCATAGCGGCTCGCCTGCTGGCCGCATTCATGCTGCTTATAGTCGCGTTTGGCGCCAACGCGGCTGATTACATGCAATGCATGCAGGCATATCAGAAGTCGCTCGGGACGCCCGGGACCCCGACCTGCGCTATCCAGGTGGCCGGCACGACACCTATGTCGAGGGGCGCAGACGATCCGTACAGCAGCATGAATTACTACAACTGTCCTAATGCTTCGGACTGGATAAAGGACTATTGCGGTGGCGCACCGGTCCCCCCTTCTCCAGAAGGTTCGTGCCCGGTGGCGGACCCGGTATTGCCGGCAGAGGGCATCGTCACACTTTCCGAGACTGATTTTGCGAGCGGCGATGCGCTCCCACTCGTCTTTGGGCGCACGTATCTTTCGAGGCTTTATGACACCTCGCAGACAGCGATGGGCCGCAACTGGGTCAACAACTGGCAGCGCAGGATTGATCTGACGGCGGTTAATGCGAGCACGCCGCAAATCGTTGCTTATCGGGGTAACCAGCAACCGCTGATGTTCAAGTGGAACGGCAAGGTGTGGGCCACGTTGGGAAATCGTGGGCTCTCCTTGACGAAAGCTGGCAATGGAGATTACCGCCTGATAGACGAACTACTCGGTACGACCGAAGTTTACTCGGGCAACGGCAATCTCTATTCCGAAACAACCCGTACGGGGATGCTCCGCAAGTTTGGGTTTGACTACAGACAGCGGATGGTGCAGATCAACCAGTGGCCGGTCGATCAGATAGGACCGAACGGATTCAAGATCAATCTTCAGTATGACGATCGCGATCGCATCGTTGGCATGGTAGATCCCTTGGGCAAGGTCACGCAGTATGCGTACGACGTAAAAGGTAATCTTGCTTCGGTAACTCACCCAGACGGCTCCATTCGTCAATATTTGTACGACGATGCCCGTTTCCCCAACGCGTTGACAGGCGTAAAGGACGAATCCGGATCGAGGATAGCGACGTGGACCTACGATGCCAATGCACGCGTGATATCGGTCAGCCATCCCGACACGACGCGTAATACATCGCTTAACTATGGTTCCGGCAAGACAACACTCAGCGACATGTACGGCACGAGCACGTACAGTTTCAGTTTCCCGGACGCCTGGCGTCCTGGTTCAATCGTTACGCCAGCTGGAACGATATCGCGCAAGTGGGATATCGCAGGGAATCTGACGCAGAGAACGACTCCTGAAGGCGATACGCAGTACACGTGGGACAGCGCCAATCGGCCAACGAAGGCGATTGCAACGGTCGCCGGGAAGAAGACGGTAATAACGATTGAGTACAACGATGCCAGTTCGCTGCGTCCGAATCTGGTCGCTACACCGGGCAAAATCCGCGCGTTCGTTTATGACTCGAGCGGCAACGTCACGGGCTACGCGGAGCGGCAAACGACTGACCTGACAGGCGAACAGGGACTGCAGGCGATCGGGACGGGGAGCCAACTGACGGTCGGCGCACGCTACGACAATGCGGGGCGTCTTCTGTCGGCCACGATCACCCAGAATGGCTCGAAGATTGAAGACTGGACCTACACGTACGATGCAAGGGGCAACATCGCAACGACGCGGGATGCCGTGTCGGGTTGGTCGATGCGGACGCTCAGCCGTGACGCCGCGAATCGTGCAACAGCGATAGCAGGCAATAGCGGTCAGGCGGACATCAGTTACGACGAACGCGGGCGCGTATCTGTTTTTCAGTACGACGAGAAGGCAGGCGTGGTCAACGGCGGACTCGCCCGCAAACTGGTGGTCCGGTATGGCTATGCTGCGAACGGCACGGTGTCGACGCGGACAGCGGCGGTGGCAACGAATGGCGGTGTTCAGCAGCCGATTGGCGATGCGGAACTGGGTGTGTGGCTCACCAACTGGGAGTTGGGTAACGATCCGGTTTCGCCACCTGCCAACCTCACAGGTCTTCAGTCTGACTCCAAGGCCTTCGTTCCAGGGCTCTGCGTTGAATGCTACATGGCGTGGAAAGCCAAGTTGACGGAGAGGCTTTTTGGTAGTGAACTGAGCGAACCACTGCCGAAGTGGGGCGAGACAACGGAACTGATGCTAAGCGATCAGTTGCAGGTTCCTTATCCTGTCCTCGTGCCTGATCTGACGGATTCTGCGAAGAGGACGATGCTATATAGCGCCCTCTTTGGAGCCGGAAGTGGTGACGGTGGGATGGTTAAGTGTGGTGGCAGGGAGGGCCACGAAGCCGAATGCTTCGCGCAGTATGAGGTCGATATGACAATGTGCAACGGTCTTGCCCGCGCGCTGGGCGTGCGGGGCACCGCACTGTGCAAACAGAATGCATTCCGAAATTACAACCAGTGCAGAGGGTATTGATGGTTAAGCATACGCCTTATTCCGTGATTGTGACCTATGTCGAAGATTGCCAACAGTTGATTGTGCAAGCTGTTGAACCAGCCAAGTTGGCCACGATCGTGGCCGGAAAACTCGAAATGCCGATCTTGTTGGACGAATACGATTTCAAGCTTGACGATGAATTCGCGCGACGGCTTGGAGTCGCAATGCTCAACTTGATTGCGCTGGGCCAGCCTAACATCGAGAAATACATGAACGTCACGCAGCAGCCAATCGACGAGCTGCCAGGACAGTCCGATACGGAGGATATCGATGACTAATTTTCCGCCGTGTTCCGTGGTTGTAAGTTACGACGAAGATCGTCAATGGTTGATTGTGCAATCTGTTTCACGGACTAGGGTGGCCCCAGTTTTGGCTGGAGAACTCGAAGTGCCGGTTCTGCTGGACGAATTTGATTTCAGGATTGACGACGAATTTGTTCGTCGGTTTGGTGGTGGCGTGCTCAATCTGATTGCACTGGGTCAGCCGGACATCAAGCAATACATAAGCGTTACGCACGACCCAATCGACTAGTCGTCAGAACAGCGAAGTAGCGAGCCGCAAGGAAACTGACTCGAAGCTATTACGCAAAAGGACACGGGCTGACATCCGCCCTATTCGTATATCAACAGTGCAGAGGGTTTAGATGGCTAAACATCCACCGTATTCCTTGGTTCTGACCTACTCAGAAGATCCTAAGCAGTTGATCATGCAAGCGGTAGATTCAGCTACGCTGGCTCCGGTCGTGCGCGGAGTCATCGAAGTGCCGTTTTTTCTGGACGATGAAGAGTTCAAGTTTGACGACGAATTAGCACGACAACTTGGAGTTGCAATGCTCAATACGATTGCATTGGGCCGACCCGACATCAAACAACACATGAACGTCACGCAGCACCCAATCGACGAGCCGACCAGTGCTGGGGGTAATGATGGCGATTGATCCATCGCGTTCCGTGGTTCTGAACTACGACTAGGACAGTCAGCGGTTGAACCTGCAATTAGTTGAGCCAGCCAGACTGGCCCCGATCTTGGCTAAAGGTTCGTGCCATAACCGCCTGACGCTCTGTCATGGAGCAGGGGGACTCGATGCGCGGCGCATCCGAGCGCCGCGCGTGCCAGGCATTGCTCCAGACAAACCCTGATTGCTGCGTTCAATCCGCCACTGCTATCGTTCGCTGGTCTTTGTGGAAGCGCTTCCACTTTAGCTGCCAGGCAGCATCCACATCGAGTTTTGCCGTACCCGGTTCAATGACCTCAGCGCAGGAGAGAA
>JARLJU010000022.1 GCA_031291055.1 Rudaea sp.
CAAAGTGGCTTTGGTCGCATGCATGCGTAAGTTGCTTACGATCCTCAATGCACGACGGCGGGAAGAATTACGCGGAGCATGCGCAGTGTAGAAAACCGTCAACACCAAGACAGTTGCTGAGCTAAGCGGCCGCTGCCGCGAGTGTCAAAAGTGTACTCCTATCGCGCGTAGGAAATTTACTATACGCCGCCGCAGCAAAACCCACAGACATCCTTTTCGCGTTGCACGACGATACGCACCCTGATACCTGGGCACACGCTACGGCAGCTCGTTGGGCTGACGGCGCGACCGACTTGTTTACTGATGTCTGGCTGTCATCAAGAACCCGATACCCGCCATCATAATGGCTATGCCCATTGCGAGCAGTAACAGCCAAATTCTTTGCCTCGGCCGAGCACCGCAATGCGGGCACATCAATGCGGTTGTGCTCACTTGCCCTCCGCATTCCGGACACTTTTCGAGCGCCATTCGATACTCCCTGCGTTAACCTAGCTGCAATGGTACCGCGAGGAATGAAACAAGGCCGCAACGATTCGCAGCGGTCCGCTTGAGCGAATAGTTGGGCGGCAGCTCAACGCATGCTTGAGCCTCCACTCGTCAGTCCCGACTCTTCTTGCCTATGGGCAGCTCAGCCCGGCGGGTATCGTCAATCGCGTGATGGGGATGGAGCCGGGAGTGTAGCCCGCGGCCGTCGGCGTCCAGCTCACCTGCCCGGTATCGCAATCGGTAAACGTGAACGTAATCGTGCCCCATGCCTGACTCTGAGTCTGTGCAGAATTGAAGTTGGGAGGGAAACGTCCGCCGCTGCCTCCCGTTTGAAAGGCGTTCAGGATTGCCGTGTCGCCGGTGATGGGACCTGTAGCGATGATCCAGTCGCGTCCGCCGTTCGGGCCAAACACAAACCATTCCGCAAGCATCGTGTTGCCGGAGAGCACTTCGATCCCGAATCCGTGACCACTCTCATTTGGATCGAACCAATTGCCGGTGATTCCTGGCCCGATATTGAACGCTGGTTGACCATTTTCTTCCACGGTGTATGTGCCTTCCAATTGGAGGGTTGTCCAAATTACGCCGTAGGTTCCTGGGGCCAGAACACCGAAATCCACGCTTTCCTGGTAAGCCAAGGTGACGGGGGGCTGATCTTCGCCAATGCAATACTGAGGAGCGGGCCCCGGTGAATCAGAGACGGTTATGAGCGTCCCCGCGATGCTAAAGGTCGGCGGGTAGTAGAAAACCGGTACTGCGCAAAATCCATAGATCAGCCCAGAACCTGATGCCACAACCTCGCCACTTGCATTCTGCGAAATGGTTAGCGTGTTCTGCGAAGTGGACACGCTCGGATTTGTCGCTTGCGCCACCGCGCATATGGGCAACAAGGAAAGGAGCATTCGACCTGCAATATTGCGCAACGGGTTCATGATCATTCCTTGGCTGTGCAGAGGGGGTATGCGCATTTCAAATCCCCATGGGGGACGATCCATCGCCTTGAAACGTTACATCTCGATGCGGTACGTAGACCGCCTTCGAGGGTGAACCCGTTCGAAGGGATAGCCGCGCCCGCTAACGCTTGAGTCAAGGCGCCGCGTCGGACACGGGATTTCACGGCAACCCATGACGGTCGGCATGGTCTTCGAGGACAATCAATGCGCCATCACAGCTTAAGGCTGGCCAGGTATGCGGGGAGGTCTGGGTTGAGTTGAAGTTGCCCCCGTTGCTTCGCTCTATCAATCCAACAACTGACTCGAATTGTCGATCTTGGGTTTCCTTTCACGCGGTATAGTCGGTAACGGACCAACCTCCAGGTATTCGTCGGTCGGCGCTTTCAGATCACATGATCGGACATCCGGTGATATCCGCCTCGAATCCGTTTCGGAATAGCACGTCGGTTGGATCGAGCACCAAAACAGACAACGAATTTGAATTGCTGGACTGATTGTTTCCATCACCACCGTACACCGCAGTCAGCGTATCCATGCCGATTGGTAGACTCGATGTCGAGCAACTCGCGGCGCCTACGCTGAGGCTAGTGGAAGTACAGGTATCGATGGGGACACCGCTATCAGAGAAAGTGCTGGTCCCGCCGGGATTGTCTCCGGTGACAGTCGCCATCATTACAAATGATTGATTGGCTACGAACGTTGTCTCACATCCCGTAGATAGTGTGGTAAAGGTGCTGGCAGCACTGATATTTAACATAGCGGACGCAGCATTCGGATTGGTGCCAGCGTTCGTTTGAAACGCTCCCGCCGCAATAGTATTAGTGAAGACGCCGGTGCCGTTCGCCGTCACGTTGGCAGATACAGTGCAGCCGTTCGCTGGAATCTGGGAACCATTTGCGAGCGTCAAACTGCCTGTCCCAGGATTGGCAATGACCGTGCTATCCAGACATGTAGTCGCGGCCTGTGCCGGGCTGGCTATGATGAGGCCGACCGGAAGAGTATCGACAAAGTCCGACGCCAAAGTTAAGGCGATGATATTGGGATTGCCAAGCGTAATAGTAAGTGAGCTTACTCCTTCAACGGCGATGCTCGTGGGGCTGAACTGCTTGGCGACCGTCGGAGGGAACACAACAATCAAAGTTGCGAAAGCGTCGTTACTATTCGTGTTGCCTTGGTCTGTCATCAAGTCAGCCGTGGGAATACCGTCGGTATATATCCACCCGGGCACGTCGCCAGTGACATCCACGACTACCGTACAGCTGCCAGAGACTGCGACTGAGCTCGCAGGAACAGTGCCGCCAGATAGAGAAATCGTTGTTCCATTTGCCGTGAGCACGCCGCCACAGGTATTCGTTTGTGGAGGCGTGCCCACGACAAGACCCGTCGGCAACGTATTTACAAACGCCAGACCAGTTTGAGCGACAGTATTAGGGTTGGTGATTTGAATTGTCAGCGCCGATTCCTGGCCGACCCCGACAGCAATTGGATTGAATTGCATGGACACGGTCAAGGGGAGCAAGGTGACCGTCAAACTTGCCGATGCGGGCACTTCGTTTACCCCGCCGGTCGTCGAGACGGTGCCCACCGGGATCGTATTGGTGAAGGTTCCGGGCTCATTGCTGGTGACGTTAGCGGATACTGTGCAGCCCTGCGAAGGAATTACGGCCCCAGATATCAGTTCTAAACTGCTTGACCCCGGCGTAGCAACGACTACGCCGCCCAAACAGGTGGTCGTGGCATCAGCTGGGGAGGCTATTGTCATTCCGCTTGGCAACGTGTCCACGAAGTTCGTCGTTAACGTGGTAGAACCGCCTATGTTGTTGGAAATCGAAACGGTGAGGGTGCTGACCGTACCCACTGTGATGGTATTGGGCAAGAACGCTTTGCTGACGACCGGCTCGTTGGCAGCTGCCGGCGAATTTGAGAGCAGGAAAAACCAAAGCACTGACCAAATAATTAGCGAGCGATTCACTTAACAACCCCTTGTTCCACGAACTGCGCAAACACAATGCGCCTGTGCGTGCAAAGCGTCAAACTGGAGCTAGATCACGCCCGGTGTTGCTAACGATGGAGTAGACCCTCGGGTGGGTCACATACTAGTCGAGCAGTGGACTCAACTTATCGACCTTTCTCTTCAGCGTCCGCGGGGGTGCCGGCGACGGAGCAACTTCCATATCGTCGTCATCTGGCATTCTCAGCATTGCCCGCGCGAGTTCAGGTGTTGCGCCCAGCCATGCATCGTATTCATCTGGCACGATATGCACGATTGTGCAACCCTAGTAACAGACAATGACGCCGGGTTCTGCCCCTCAACCGCCGACAATTCCGCCAACGGCACATGGACGGGGGGAGGCACAGGTGGTCAAGCGCCGCCAACACTCGTGACAACCGCGTCTGCTTCGGTGCCTATGCGTAGTTCCATCAGCGATGCAGCAGTATTGAGCGGCGGAAGCTCGCCCACCGGCACTATTACGTTCAATGCCTTTGGTCCGAACAACGTAACGTGCACGGGTACGCCAGTCTTCACGTCGGTGGTTAGCGTCGCTGGCAACGGGACTTATACCTCGGGCTCTTTCACACCAACACAAACGGGTACGTATAACTTTGTTGCGTCCTACGGCGGCGACCTAAACAACCTTGCCACGACCGACGCCTGCGGTGCTGCGAACGAATCGGTCATTGTGGTCCAAGCCACCACGACGACCGCTTTGTCAACGGCCTGCGAGACCACCTTTGTGGAGAACCAGCCGTTCACGCTCGTAGCAACCGTAACCGGAGTAAACCCCTCCGGCACCGTGACCTTTTCCAATCTCAGCAACGTGTTGTGCGCCTCAATTTCGCTGACCGCGGGCAGCGCCAGCTGCATAACCAGCACGTTAGCTACGTCGGGCTCGGACACACAGGATCAATATCCTTTGCCAGCGAGCTACAGCGGCGACGCCAACAACTTAACAAGCACATCGTCACCTCTCAATGTGAACGTGCTGAGCGCTGGAGACGTGATATTCCGCAACGGCTATGAAACGGAGTCGGCATCCTGTCCGATCGAGTAGAAAAATCTGCTTTCATCGGCCCGTGTGTACCATGAGTGAGCATGGGCACGTCGGGTCGGTGGACGCCGGGCTGACTTGAGCAACGCGCGCGGCCGCTGAGTGGCTTGTCAGTGTCTTCTCGGCTCAGACGCTTTCAAGCGTGCTGGGCGCGCGATGCCATCACTCCAAAGTATTGGCCTACTTCGCCGTCTTGGATCGCTTCTTGGACTTGGGTGCTTTTAGGGACTCCAGGCGCTGGTGCGCTTCACGCTTGCCCAGATCACGCATACCGATGATCGCGGCCAATTGCTCTTTTCGTGGCGTCGCTTTCTTGGTCTCCCAGTTGTAGACCGACTGCTCGCTGACCCGGAGAAGAAGCGCCAGCTGTGCCGCTGATAATCCAAGCCGCATACGCAGCGACCGCAATCCCTTCGCCACAAATCTTACCGGCCGATCCGGTAACGTGGCGGAGGCATTGCCGACCACAGCGGCCGTCCGCTTCACCAGCGTTGTCGCCTTGCGTTCAAGTTCATTCACCCGACGCTTGAGCGCGGCGATATCACGACGATAGGCAGCCGAAGCTTTCTTGACTGTTCCGACTTCAAGGCGAATTTCGCGTCTGCAAAGCCGCGAGAATTCCTGTTTTAAGACTGTTCCTATGTTGGGCATGGTTCGTAGTCCTCTATCCGGCAGCTGCGTCTTTGAGCTTCTTCAGCGGACGCACTTTGACTCTGACCGAGGCCGGCTTGGCTGCGGCCAGTTTCGATGTGGTTTTTTGGTGCGACTTTCTTAGCGACTTTCTTGGTAGCCATGATTTTTCTTGGGGGCTAGAGTAGGTGCGCTGCGATTGCTGCGCAGTAGAGTCGTGTGTATGCCACACACAATCGCCGGGGCATCAGACATGCACCGACGCAACAATTGGTAGCCAAATAGGTAGCTACGTTAGATTTTGTCAAATTGTTCGATAAAAACTCTAGTATAAACAAATATATACGATATTTAATCAGAAATCCATGAAGTAGCCGCCGTTCACCGGGATATTGGCGCCGGTGATGAAGCCGGAATCGTCCGCGCAGAGGAAATCGACCACGCGTGCGACTTCCGACGGCTCGCCCAGGCGTCCGACCGGAATGCCGGCGATGATCTGGTTGCGCACGTTTTCCGGAATCGCGGCGACCATGGCCGTGCGGCAATAACCCGGCGACACGCTGTTCACGGTCACGCCCTTGCGCGCGACTTCGCGGGCGAGGGCCATCGTGAATCCATGCATGCCGGCTTTGGCCGCGGAGTAGTTGGTCTGTCCGAACTGGCCGGTTTGCCCATTGACCGAAGAAATGTTGACGATGCGGCCGAAGCCACGATCGCTCATGCTTTCGACGACGTTGCGGCAGGTGTTGAACACGCCGCCGAGATTGATGTCGAGCACCTCGCGCCATTGCTGCGGGGCCATCTTGCGCAGAGTCGTATCACGGGTGATGCCGGCGGCATTGACCAGAATCTCGACAGGCCCGTATTTGCCTTCGATGGTCTTGACCGCGTGTGTGCAGGCATCGAAGTCGCCGACATTGATCGGCTCGAAGAAGATATGCGCGGCCAATTCCGCGATATCGAGGTTGAATTCGGCCTGGCGTTCGCTGCGGCTGCCAAGATCGGCCGCGATGACGATACGACCCGAACGGGCCAAGTGTTTGCAGATTTCCGTACCCAGGCCGCCGATGCCGCCGGTAACGAGTGCGACGCGCTTGTTCATCGATCTCCCTTCTCTGACCGGTTGTTCGTGCGCTGCGCACGATGCCGCAGCGCAGCAAACGCGCGATGGTAGAGAGCGATAGACGCAGTGTCAAACCGTGGGGAGATGCACCTGGCTTGAATCTAGGACTTGGAGTCCTTGCCGCCGGGATTGGCCCTGGCCGAGCCGGCTGCGGCGGTAAGGAAACCTTCCTGAACCGATTTCCACAAGTCCAGATTGCGCTCGGTCAGGTCATTCAGCATCGACCACGGCGTCTGGCCGAGAATATTGTTGAGCTGGCTGCGAAATTTGGTCTGCTGGTCGAGAAAGATCTGCAGGCTCTTTTCCAGATAGCTGCCCATGAAACCCTGCATCGAGTCACCGTAGAAACGGATCACCTGCGACAGCAGCTGGGTAGTGAACATCGGCTGGCCGGTCTGTTCGTGCTCGGCGATGATCTGCAGCAGCACCGAGCGGGTCAGGTCATCGCCGGATTTCGCATCGCGCACTTCGAACTCTTCGCTGTCGAGTACGAGCTGACGCACCTCGTCGAGCGTGATGTAACTCGAGATTTCGGTGTCGTAGAGCCGGCGGTTCGGGTATTTCTTGATGATTCGTACTTGTGCCATGCGGCAAAGTTAGCAGATTGTGCGGCGGCGCACCAGCGCGTTTGCTGCGCAGCATCGCCGCTTGGCATCGCTGCTGGGAAAGGGCAAAAAGCCCGGAATTGCTCCGGGCTTTTACCGCGAACCACTTGATCTGGTCAGTGACCGTTGGCGTTTGACGTCTCGGCCGCCGCCTTGAGTTCGCGATTGGCCTGGTCCAGCAGATCCTTGGCTTTTTGCGCGTGACCGCCAAGGTCGAATTCATTCGCCCGTTGCGCCGCTTCGATTTTTTCGTAGGCCTGGGTCGTCAAGTGTTGCGCAGCGGCGATATTCGGGTGCCGGGCACGACTGACATTGTTGGCTGGCGCGGCTGCCACGATGGTTGCCGCCAGAGCCAATCCCGCAACGCAAAATGCCATACCGATTCTTGTCACGACTGTCTCCTCGATTTATGACTAGTGCGGCTACCCCGAGACGAGTATACCGCGATCGGTTTTTCCGCGGAGATGCTCTTTCGCCGTCCTGAAGTTGCACAAGCGGCGGGCCGAAACCGTCGCAAGCAGCCATCATCCCGGATGCGCCACTGCGCGACCGCAGCCGAGACTACCAACCCATGTACTGGCCGCCGTTGATCGCAAGGTTGGCGCCCGTGATCCAGCGTGCTTCGTCGTCGGTGAAAAACGCAACCGCATAGGCGATTTCGTCGGGCTCGCCCAGGCGACCGACAGGAATCTGCGCGGCAATCTTGTTGCGCACATCCTCGGGTACGGCCATCACCATTTCGGTGGCCACGTAGCCCGGGGAAACCGTGTTGACGGTGATGCCGAATTTGGCGTTCTCCTGGGCCAGAGAGATGGTGAAGCCGTGCATGCCGGCTTTCGATGCCGCGTAGTTGGCCTGACCGTACTGGCCCTTCTGGCCGTTGATCGAACTGATCTGGACGATGCGGCCCCACTTGCGGGCGCGCATGCCATCGATCACCGGACGGGTCATGTTGAAACAGGAATTGAGATTGGTATTGATCACTTCCTGCCATTGCAGGGCCGACATCTTGTGGAATGTGGTGTCGCGCGTGATCCCCGCGTTGTTCACCAGGATATCGACGGGGCCGAGCTGCTGTTCCACTGCCTTGATCATGCTTTCCGCGGCTGCAACGTCGCCGACATCGCCTTCCACGAGAGCGACATTTACACCCTGGCTTTTCAGTTGCGACGCCCACGTCTTGGCTCTGCTCTCATCGCGGTAATTCGTGGCGACCTTGTGTCCCAGTGAGGCCAGACGCTTGACGATTGCCGTGCCGATGCCGCCCGTGCCGCCGGTGACCAATGCTACTCGTACTGTCATGACTCCCTCCGCTCCATTCGACGAAAAGTGATGACTCCGCAGGCGCGGGCCATCGTTTGTAGTGCCTGCAATTGTACACGCCTCTCAGTTCGGCTCATGACGTCGATTCGGCCACGAAGCACGCGTCAGACACGCGAGGTTGAAATTCGCTATGCCCGCTGCGAGCAAGGCGTCGATGCTTGCCGGAACGCCACGCGTGTCCTGTCCCAGAAAAGCGAGGGCAGCGCGCAAGGCCGATATCGGCTCGCCACGACCGACCGGCCGTGCGTGATCCTGCTTGGACAGCTTCTGACCGGTTGCATCCACTACCAGGGGCAGGTGCAGGTAGGCGGGAGTCGCAAATCCCAGCAGGCGCTGCAGGTGGATCTGGCGTGGCGTGGAATCGAGCAGATCGGCGCCGCGCACGATTTCGGTAATGCCCTGGAAGGCGTCGTCCACGACGACGGCAAGCTGATAGGCATACCATCCTTCCAGCCGCTTGATGACGAAATCGCCCACGTCCGAACCCAGGTTCTGCGCTTGCCGCCCGAGCGTCAGGTCATCGAAGCTGATCGTCAAATCCGGTGCGCGCAGGCGCCATGCGCAGGCGCGCGAAGTGTCGGCGGGGGCGACACAGGCGTGGCGATGAAGCCCGCCCAGCGGCTCCAGGTCGACCCGGCTGCAGGCGCAGGCGAAAACATGACCGGCGTCGCACAAGCGCTGGAATGCGGCATTGTATGCCGCAATGCGCTGACTCTGGAATACGATGGGTTCGTCCGATTCCATACCGAATGCCGCCAGCGTGGCGAGGATATCGGCGGTGGCACCGGGAACCTCGCGCGGCGGATCGAGGTCTTCCACTCGTACTAGCCAGGTTCCGTTGAGCGCGCGCGCGCGCAACCAGCTCCCGAGCGCCGCGACCAGCGAACCGAAATGCAATGGCCCGGTGGGCGATGGCGCAAAACGGCCGCGGTAGGTCATTGGTAACGGGCTTGGATTCGCTTGAAATTGCCCAAGTCTACTCAACCTTGGGATTGCCGGCGGAGTACCCGCGGCCCGCGGAAATTTTTCGATACGAGGTGATCATGCTGCGCATTATCCTTTTCCTTGGCACCAACCTCGCCATCATGCTGGTGCTGAGCATCGTGGTGTCGATCTTTGGCCTTGATCGCTGGGCCTACAATCATTCAGGCATCAACCTGCAGGGCATGCTGGTGATGTGCGCCGTCTTCGGCATGGGCGGCGCGTTCATCTCGCTGGCCTTGTCCAAGACCATTGCCAGGTATTCGGTCGGTGCGCAAGTCATCACGCAAGCGCGCGGTGCCGACGAGCAGTGGCTGCTCGACACGGTGCGCCATCATGCCCAGAACGCCGGCATCGGGATGCCCGAAGTGGCGCTGTACGAGGCGCCGGACATGAATGCATTCGCAACGGGCATGAGCAGGAATCACGCCTTGGTCGCGGTCAGCACAGGCCTGCTGCGCAGCATGAACCGCGACCAGATCTCCGCGGTGCTCGGCCACGAGATCACCCACGTGGCCAACGGCGACATGGTCACGATGGCGTTGATCCAGGGCGTGCTCAACACTTTCGTCATGTTCCTCGCCCGCATCATCGGTGGTGTGATCGACAGTGCGTTGCAGGGCGATCGCAACAACGAGCGTGGCGGCGGCATTGCCTACTTCCTGATCGTGATGCTGCTGCAATTCGTGTTCGGGATACTCGCGACGATCATCGTCATGTGGTTCTCGCGCTGGCGCGAATTCCGCGCGGACGCTGGCGGCGCCAGGCTGGGCGGACGCGAGAGCATGATCTCGGCGCTGCAGACCCTGTCAGGGAACCACGGTCAGAGCGGCCTGCCGAAGGCGGTTCAGGCATTTGGCATTTCCGGTGAGGGCGGAGTGGCGCGCCTGTTCATGAGCCATCCGCCGATCGAGGAACGCATCGCGGCGTTGCGGGCGTAATGGAAATGGTTGCCGGGTTTCGGTTGTCCGAAAAACCGGTAGCCGTGGGTCCGCGCTTAACGACAACCAGGAACCGACAACCGCCAACCTCTTCTTAAGCTGTTTCGTAGGCCATCACTTTCTCGGGCTCCTGCAGGAAATTGCCCTGCACGAAGTTGACTCCGCATGAGAACAGGATCGACATGCTGGCCGCGTCCTCGACGAACTCGGCAATGGTGAGCTTGCCGGCGTGATGGGCCTGATCGCAGAGTTCCTTGATCTTGTCCTGGTTTTCCTTGTTCTTCGGCAGTTCGGCCATGAAGCTGCGGTCGATCTTCAGATAGTTCGCATCGACGTGCTTGAGCAACTGGAACGAATTCAGGCCGGAGCCGAACTGCTCCAGTGCAAAACCGCAATGCAGCTGCTTGAGGCCGTTGACGAAGGCACGCGCCGGCTTGAGGCTGGTGACGACCTTGCTCTCCGGCATTTCGAACACCAGTGCGTCGCCGCGCAGACGGGCGTTCTTCAGCTGCTGCGAGATCCACGGCAGCAGGGTCTGGTCATCCAGCGATTGCGGCGTCAGCTTGACGAAGAACGTGGTCTTGTGGCCGGCCTTTTCACGTTCGGCGAGGGCTTTGATGGCGCTCGAGATCACCCAGCGGTCGATGCTTGGCATCAATCCGTGCTGTTCCGCGATCGGCATGAAGAAATTCGGCGCGATCTCGCCCTTCGGACCCTGCATGCGCAACAGGATTTCGTAGAACTCGCCCTCGGCGCCGTGCAGGCTGATGATCGGCTGGTAGAAGAGCACGAATCCATTGTTTGCCAGTGCATCTCTGACCAGGGTCAGCCAGTGACGGTTCTTTTCCTCGTCGGCCTTGTCCTTGGCTGCTGGATCGAAGATGTTGACGCGGTTGCCGCCTTCTGCCTGCGCCGCTCGCAGGGCGTTGCTGGCTTGCGTCAGCACGGCCTGGGCGTTCGCGTTCTTTTCGCCGATCAGGGTTCCGCCAATGCTGACGTTCGCGTTCACCGATTGCTTGCCGACCTCGAAAATCCGCTCCTCGAATGCCTTGCGCAACACTTCGCCGAGATGGCGCACGGCCTCGGCGTTGCGTCCGCCGATCAGCACGCCGAACGTATGTTCGCCAAAGCGTCCGGCTACGTCGGATTCCTCGATATGCCGCCGCATGAGGTTGGCCATGTCGCCGAGCAATAGGTCGGCATTGCCCAGACCGACCGTGTCCAGAAGCGCCTTGAAATTGTCCGGTTCGACCAGGATCAGGGCCTGATCCTTGCCGCCCTTGGCCGCTTCGCCGATTGCGCGATCTAGCTCGGCCAGGCAGTACTGACGGTTGTACAGATCCGTGACCAGGTCCTTGGAGCGCAGAACGTCCAGCTCCTTGGCCATTTCCACGCTTATGGTCTGCTGGCGGAAGCTGATCTGCTGGCAGGGCTCGCCCTCGTAGCTGGCTTCCGCGAACTCCATGATCGCGTCGAAGGTGGTGCCGTCCGAGCGCTGCGCCTTCAGATTCAGTTTCTGCGGCGGCTTCTCGCCCTTGGACAGTTTCTTCAGGAGGCTCTTGAAGTCGTCGGCGTCCTCCGGAGCGATCATGTCGAGAATCGACATGCCTTCGATTTCCTCGAAGTCCGAAAAACCCAGGACTTCCAGGTAGGCCTTGTTCGCGCGTACGTGCATGCCTTCATGCACGTACGCGATCGGATCGCGCGAGGAATCCAGCAACGCGTCGCAGCGACGTTCGGTCTCGCGCAACGAGGATTCCAGCCGGCGCACGCTGCGCCGCATGTTCAGGCTCTCGAATTCGCGGCGCACGATCGATTGCACGTGCTCGGCGCGATTGCGCAGAGCCAGTGCGCGCGCGCCCTCGGCGAACGCGGCGACGATCACATTCTCGCTTGCGTGCGCGGTGATCGCGATCAGTGCGATGTCCTTGCCGCCGCGGCCTGCCAGCGCCGCCACCTCGGAAAGCTTGACGCCCTGCGAGTCCAGGCTGGCCAGGATCATGTCCGGCGTCTGCGTTTCGAGCTGCACGGCAAGCTCTTCGGCCGTACCTGCGCGGGTCGGGCGAACGGCGATGCCGCCGTTGCGCAGCATGCTGATCAACTGCTCGGCTTCATCGACCGAGTCCTCGATCAGCAACAGTTTGACTACATTGTCTTGTTTGGTCATTGGGAACGACTTTTACTCGATTCTGCCGAGCATTTCCACCTGACAAACGGCAGGGATTGCCCCGCCAGCGGCGGATTGCACCCGCTCAGAGCAAAGTTTTCCCCGGTTCCCCGGCGGTCTCGCGCACCAGCCGCGGCACGAGATAGCCGGATATGCGTCTGCGCAACGCCTCGATCAGGTCGCGCGCGGCAGCGTCGTTCACGGCAAAATGCGCTGCGCCGGCCACGTGATCGAGCTGGTGCAGATAGTAGGGAATCACGCCGCAATCGAACAATCGCTCCGACAGGGCCGCCAGCGCGGTCACCGTATCATTGATGCCGCGCAGGAGCACCGATTGGTTGAGCAGGCTGGCACCGTTGGCGCGCAGCCGTGCGCAGGCGTCGGCGACGCCGCCGTCGATCTCGTTCGCATGATTGGCGTGCAACACGACGGCAACCGGCCACGGCAACTGCCGCAGCCATGCGCCGAATTCCTCATCCACGCGCTCGGGCAAGACCACCGGCAGGCGTGTATGGATGCGCAGACGGCGCAGATGCGGAACCGAAGCCAATGCGTCACTCAATTCAGCCAGCTTGGGCGTCGACAGCGCAAGCGGATCGCCGCCGGAGAGGATCACCTCGTCGATGCCGGTATCGCCACGGATATGTCCCACCGCATCGCGCCACCCGTTGGCTGCCGCGGTTTCTTCCGCGTAGGGAAAGTGCCGGCGGAAACAGTATCGGCAGTGCACGGCGCAGGAACCGGTGGCGATCAGCAACGCGCGGCCGTGATATTTTTGCAGCACGCCGCTGGCAGCACGCGCGGCCAGATCACCTACCGCGTCGGGAATGAATCCAGCCACATCGAGCAGCTCCGCAGCCTGCGGCAGGACCTGCAGCAGCAACGGATCGGCCGCGTCGCCGCGGCGCATGCGCGCAACAAAGCCATGCGGTACGCGCAATGCAAACCCGGTATCGCCCGCGGGCAGCAAGGTGGCGGCCAGATGGCCCAGATCGAGCAGTTCGAGCAGTTCGTGCGGGTCGACGACAGCGTCGCGCCACAGCTGTTGCCAGCGGCGCAAATTTCGCGGCGGCGCGGAATCGGTTTCAGCAGGATTGCATGCGGCTGCGGGATTTTCATCGGCGACGTACTGCGCGCGACGGGGGCTTGCGGTTATCATTCGGGTTCTGATCGCCGGTACGCCGGCTTTTTCATCGATTTCCCATTTTAGCCGCTTTCCCCAGCGGTTCGTTGCACAACGGAGCATGTATGGCCAGTTATGGCATGAACGACGTCAAGAACGGCATGAAGATCATCGTCGATGGTTATCCGTGCACGATCGTGGATACCGAATACGTGAAACCCGGCAAGGGCCAGGCCTTCACCCGGGTCAAGTACCGCAACATCAAGACCGGCCGCGTCGTCGAGCTGACGATGAAGTCGACCGACTCGATCGAATCGGCCGACGTGGTCGATACCGATATGGAATACCTCTACAGCGACGGCGAGTTCTGGCACTTCATGCACCCGGAAACGCATGAGCAGATAGCCGCCGACAAGAACGCGATGGTCGATGCAGAGAAGTGGCTCAAGGGCAACGAAACCTGCATCGTGACCTTGTGGAACGATACGCCGCTGATCGTGGGCGCGCCGAATTTCGTCGAGTTGACCATTGTCGAGACAGATCCGGGCGTCAAGGGCGACACCGCCGGGAGCGGCGGCAAGCCGGCAAAGCTCGAGACCGGCGCCACGGTGCGCGTGCCGCTGTTTGTGGGGCAGGGCGAAATCATCAAGGTGGATACGCGTACCGGCGAATATGTGAGTCGGGTCAAGTGAGAACGAGGCCTGGAGCCGGGGGCCGGGGGCCGGGGGCTGTAACGCGCTCGTTTCTTCAGCTCGCGGACTACGCGTATGCGCTCAGTCGATCACATCCTTGAAGCCCGCTGGGTCGTTCCCGTCGAACCGCACGGCGTCGTGTTCGAACACCACGCGGTCGCCATCGCTGGCGGCATGATAGCCGAAATGCTGCCGCTCGCCGCAGCACGGGAAAAATACGCACACGCCAAACGCGTCGATTTATCCGGACACGCGCTGATTCCGGGTCTGGTCAATACGCACACACACAATGCCATGACCCTGATGCGCGGGCTGGCCGACGACCTGCCGCTGATGGTGTGGCTGCAGGAGCATATCTGGCCGGCCGAGGCAAAGGTCATGGGCGCCGGGTTCGTGCATGACGGTGTCGAACTGGCGATCGCCGAAATGCTGCGCGGCGGAACGACTTGCTGCAACGAGAACTATTTCTTTCCGGACGTGCAGGCGGCGACGTACCTGCGCCACGGCTTCCGCGCTGCGATCGGTCTGCCGTTCATCGAATTTCCCAGTGCCTGGGCACAGAGCCGCGACGAGTATTTCGACAAGAACCTCGCAGTCCATGACGATTTCAAGAGGGAAGCGCTGATCACGATCACGCTGGCGCCGCACGCGCCGTACACGGTCGGCGACGAAAGCTTCGCGCGCATCCGCATGTTGTCGGACCACCTCGATCTGCCCGTGCATCTGCATCTGCACGAAACCGCGCAGGAAGTGGAGGATTCGCGCAAGCAGCACGGCATGCGTCCGTTCGCACGGCTGCAGGCGCAAGGACTCGTCAACGATCATCTGATAGCCGTGCACATGACCCAGTTGACCGAAGCCGAAATCGCCGCGTGTGCAGAAGCCGGCGTGTCGGTCGCGCATTGCCCGGAATCCAATCTCAAACTCGCGAGCGGCTTCTGCCCGGCGGAGAAACTGCGTCGTGCCGGCGTCAATCTGGCTCTGGGCACTGATGGCTGCGCCAGCAACAACGATCTGGACATGTTCGGCGAAATGCGCACGGCGGCCTTGCTCGCGAAAGGCGTGGCCGGCGATGCCAGCGCATTCGATGCGGCTTATGCATTGCGGGCGGCGACCCTGAATGGCGCGAAAGCGCTCGGCATTGCCGATCGCATCGGCTCGATCGTCGCCGGCAAGCAGGCCGACCTGACCGCGGTGCGCCTGGACGTACTGGAAACGCAACCTTTATACAATGCAATTTCGCAACTTGTATACGCTACCGGCCGGCATCAGGTCAGCGATGTGTGGATAGCGGGCGTGCGCAAGCTGGAAAATGGAGTGTTGTTCGGGTTGGACGAGGATGAACTGAAAGCGAAGGCGCGCGACTGGCGTGAACGCATGCAGGCCGATTCGAAATCATGAGCGCAATCAACGTCAACCCTGCCGAAACCGCGAAATTCGATCGCCTTGCGGCACGCTGGTGGGATCCGAACGGCGAGTCGCGGCCGTTGCACGATCTCAATCCCGTGCGCCTGAATTACGTGGCCGGACGCATCGCGCTGAAAGCGGCACGCGTGCTCGATGTCGGCTGCGGCGGCGGGATCCTGAGCGAGGCGCTGGCGGCGGCGGGTGCCGACGTCGTCGGCATCGATCTGGCCCCGCGCGTGCTCGACGTGGCGCGGCTGCATCTGCACGAATCGGGACGAAAGATCGACTACCGTGAAATCAGCGTCGAAGCGCTCGCCCAGGAAGCTCCCGGCGCATTTGATGCGATCACATGCATGGAATTGCTTGAGCACGTGCCGGATCCCGGCAGCGTGGTCGTTGCCTGCGCGCGCTTGCTCAAGCCGGGCGGACGCCTGTTCCTGTCGACGCTCAATCGCACACCGCTGGCCTTCGGCGCCGCGATCGCCGGCGCCGAGTACATCTTGAACCTGCTGCCGCGCGGCACGCATCACTATGCGCAATTCATCCGTCCGTCGGAACTGGCCTCGGCACTGCGCAGCGCGGGCCTGGAGCTGGAAGATCTCAGTGGCCTGGGCTACAGCCCGCTGACACGCAGGGCCTGGATTGCGCAAAGTACACAAGTCAACTACCTTGCCTGCGCGCGCAAGCCGGGATGAGATTGCACGGAAGCGACATTCGTGCCGTGTTGTTCGATCTCGATGGCACCCTGGTCGATTCGGCGCCGGATCTGATCGTCGCCATGCAGCGCCTGCGCACCGAAGAGGGCGAGTCGCCCGCGGACGCCGCGGGCGTCGGCGCCATCGTCTCCAAGGGTGGACGTGCAATGCTGCGGCGCGGGTTTCCCGGCGCAGACGAGGCGCGCATCGAATCCTTCTTGCCGCGGTTTCTGGATCTGTACTTCGAAGCGATCGCCGTGCATACGCGGACCTATCCTGGAATCGACGCAGCGCTCGCGGCGCTCGATAACTGCCGGGTACCGTGGGGCATCGTCACCAACAAGCCCGGCTGGCTGGCGCGCGCCCTGCTCGCCGAACTGAAACTGGACGCGCGCTGCGCGGCGCTGGTCTGCGGCGATTGCCTGGCGACGAGAAAGCCCGATCCGGAACCGATCTTGCGCGCTTGCACGCTGGCAGGTGTCGACGCGGCGCACAGCGTCTATGTCGGTGACGACGTGCGCGATATCGAAGCCGGCCGGCGCGCCGGAACGATGACGGTCGCCGCCGGCTGGGGTTATCTGGCGGGCGAGGATCCGCGCGGCTGGCAGGCGGATATCGTTGTCGCCATGCCGCACGATCTGCCCGCCGCGCTTGGACTTGGCTGAGGTCTAGCATGCACGACGCCACTGGTGCGGCTTTCGCGAGCTTCGAGCGGAAATGGCTCGATGCCTACCCGGAAAATACGCTGGTCGCTGCGTTCTTGCCGGTCGATCGGTGCCAGGGCGAGCGGGCCTTCGGCACGCTCGTCCACGAGCTCGAGCAGGCGGCATTCGAAGTGCGCGAACCTGAGGTGGCGGCCGCGAAGCTGGCCTGGTGGCGACAGGAACTCGGCGATGCCGCGGCAGGAAATGCACGCCATCCGATCACCAAGATCCTGTTCAGCGACGGGCGCACGCAGGCCGTCGATGCCGGGGTCTGGCCGGCCATGGCGGCCGGCGCCGCGATATTGGTCGAGCCACCAGCGTACGCGACGTTGGCCGATTCGTTCGCCGCGTTCGCGCCGTTCCATGGCGCAGTCGCACTTGCGGAGCACGCGCTGTTCGGCGGACGGCGGGCCGGGGCCGGCAGCGATGCAACATTGTGGACAATTTCCTATCTGCTGCGGACACTGACATCGACGGCGCAGGTGGGCGCGCTGTTGCCGCTGGATCTGCTTGCACGCCACGGCGCCACGCGAACCGCTCTGGCCGCGACGACGCCATTGCGGTCGGCGCTGCTGCGCGACTATCTGGCGGCGCTGGCGGCCCAGATCAGAGCCGTGCAGCCGCTTTCGCCGCCGGCCAGTCTGAGCCGTCGCGTCCGCACAGCGCTGGATCTGACGCTGATCTCCGCTGCGCAGCGCGCGGCCGATCCGCTGGCGTACCTGGTCGCGCACAGGCGGGCAGGACGCTGGCGCAGTCTTCTGGTAGCGTGGCACCAGGCGCGTGCGATGGCGGCCAGCGCCTGACCGTTCGCGCTGCCCGGTTGCGATTAGAATCGATCGCGACCATTGAGCGCCGCCGGCACGCTTGCAGCGCGGTTCGGTCCGGCGCGGCTTGATCACTGCAGTTTGCGCCCCAAGCTGGTATGCAAGAAGTTCATGATGTTGCCGGTCTGCGTCATTCCGGCAGCGGGTTCCCGCGAGGAGATTCCATGCAACAGCACGAAAGCGCCGTACGCGCCATGCCCGACGTCGCCAGGGAGGCCGAACCGGCATTTGCCGGCGCGCTGGATTGGGTGGGTATGGGTGACATCGAAGTTCCGGTCATGCTGGCGCAGGCCGACGGTCGTAGCGTGCAATCGGCCGCGAGGGTGTCCGCTTACGTCAACCTGAAGCAGCCCGACGTTCGCGGCATCCACATGTCGCGGTTGTATTTGCATGTGGACAAGGCACTGTCCGCCGAACCGCTGACGCCGTGCGCGATCCGGCGAATGTTGCGCGATTTCCTCGATTCGCATGTAGAACTTTCCGACCGTGCCATGGTGCGCATCGCGTTCGACCACCTGGTGCGCCGGCCGGCGCTGAAAAGCGACAACAGTGGCTGGAAATCCTATCCTTTGTCCATTACGGGAATAATGGAGAAAGGCCAATTTATACTCGAGGTAGGCTGTGAGGTCGTGTATTCGAGTACCTGTCCATGCTCGGCGGCGCTGGCGCGGCAGTTGATCCAGGAACGCTTCGGCGCAGACTTCGCGCCCAACAAGGCGCTCGACTACGACACCGTCATGCAATGGCTCGGCAGCGATGAGGGCATTTGCGCCACGCCGCACAGCCAGCGCAGCTCGGCCGAAGTGCGGGTCAAGCTGGTGCCAGGCTTTGGTTTCCCCGTCATCGAACTCATCGACCGCATCGAAGACGCCCTGAAAACGCCGGTGCAGACTGCGGTGAAGCGCGAAGACGAGCAGGCTTTTGCCCTGTTGAACGGCGCCAACCTCATGTTCTGCGAGGATGCTGCACGGCGTATCCAGAGCGCCCTGAACGCGGACGAAGGCATCACCGATTTCTGGATCCGTGCCTCGCACTACGAAAGCCTGCACCCGCACAACGCTGTGGCGGTCGCGACCAAGGGCGTCGCCGGCGGTTATGCGGCGGGAGCAGAGGATATCGCGCCGCTGCGGCGCTGATCTGGCACCCGGTCACAGCCGTCGGTACATGACGAGCACGTCCACCGGGCCGAGGCGGGCGTGCCGAAACGCGCTCGGGATGCGGCCGACTATGTCGAATCCGAGCTTGCGCCACAGCCCCACCGCGACTTCGTTTGTGCTGACGACGAAATTGAACTGCATTGCGCTGAATCCGGCGCTGCGCGCCTGCGCCATCGAGTGCTCGCATAACTGACGGGCGATGCCACGGTCTCGCGCAGAGGCCGCGACCATGTAGCCGGCGTTGGCGATGTGGTTGCCGAGGCCGGGCTGATTGGCCCTGAGCATGTAGCAGCCCACGCTGTAGCCCGCGCTCGTGGCGACAAAGCAGCGTGTGCCGCCGCCGGTCCACAGTTGCTGCGCCTGGTCGAAGCTGATGTCCGGCGCGTAGCTGTATGTGTCGCCGGCGGCGACGACTTCACGGAAAATCGGCCACACCAGATCGAACTCCGGCGCCTGGATTTCACGGATGACGACGGAATCATCCACGACGACGTCCGTGGGCAGCAGTCACGGGGTTCCTCCAAGGACAACAGTCGGCAGACGATGGCCTGAACGAAGCGATGCAATGATACGCGCGCTGGAGCGTTTTCTGATGCAATTCGCATCGATCACTTGCGGACCGGCGATCGGCATATTCGCGCGCGATTCCAGTCCCGGTTGCCGCTTCAGCGGTGGCAACGCGAAGCGGGTTTGTTCTGTCACAAGGGCGTGCAAACCCGCCTGCGTGCCATTGCCGGAGCGTTCGGGGCGATCGCACGAGCCGACCAGCTCAGATTCGCGCCACGCGGAATTTGCGCCCCTTGATCTTGCCGGTACGCAAACGGGCGAGGGCTTTGTCGGCAAGCTGGCGTGCGACTGCCACGTAAGAGCGCGTTGCGAAGACATCGATCTTGCCGATCGTATCGGCAGGCAGGCCCGCATCGCCGGTCAGCGCGCCGAGGATGTCGCCGGGTCGCATCTTGTCGCCGCGGCCGCCGTCGATGCGCAAAGTCGCCATCGTCGCTTGCAGGGCGTCCGGCATGGGCGCTGCTAGCGATGTTGCCTGCGCCCAGCGCAGCGTGGCGCCTTGCTGTCTCTCCAGATCGAGTGCGCGCGGCATCTCGCGCGGCGTGCACAAGCTCAGTGCGATACCAGTGCGACCCGCGCGTCCGGTGCGGCCGATGCGATGCAGATACGTATCCGGATCGTGTGGCAATTCGTAATTGATCACGGCGGCCAGATCCTTGATGTCGAGGCCGCGCGCGGCCACGTCGCTGGCAACCAGCACGCGACAACTGCGGTTGGCGAAACGCACCAGTACTTCGTCGCGGTCGCGCTGCTCGATATCGCCGTGCAAGGCCAGCGCGGAAAAACCCAATTGCGTGAGTGCATCGACTACATCGGCAGCATCGCTGCGCGTATTGCAGAACACGACGCTGGACTCTGGGCGATATTGCTGCAGCAATCCGGCCAGCATCGCCGGCTTGTTTTTCAACTCGACTTCAAAAAACAATTGCTCGATGGCCACTTGTTCCGCCGCGGCGGCAACGGTGACTTCGAGCGGATCGCGCAGCACATTGGCGCTGATCGCGCGCACCGCGTCGGGAAAGGTCGCCGAGAACAGCAGAGTCTGACGCTGCGCCGGCGTCTTGCCGATGATTTCGCGGATCGGTTCCTCGAAGCCCATGTCGAACATGCGATCGGCTTCGTCCAGCACCAGGGTGCGCACGTGGGCCAGATGCAGGACGTGCTTGCGCAACAATTCCTGGATACGTCCCGGCGTGCCGACGACGACGTGCGAGTCCTTGCGCAGCGATGCGAGCTGCGGCCCGAGCGGCACGCCACCGGTCAGGATCAGCACTTTCAGATTCGGAATCGCAGCGGCGAGGCGACGTATTTCCTTGGCCACCTGATCGGCGAGTTCACGTGTGGGGCACAGCACCAGGGCCTGCACGCGCAGCTTTGCCGGATCCAGGCGCTGCAGCAGGCCCAGGCCGAACGCCACCGTCTTGCCGCTGCCGGTAGGCGCCTGACCGACCAGATCGCGGCCTTGCAGGATCGCCGGCAGGCTCTGCGCCTGTACCGGCGTCATCGTCGTGTAGTTCAGCGCCTCGGTCGCCTTGAGCAGCGGCGCATGTAGCGGCAAGGCGGAGAATTCATTCATGCCGCCATGATTACATAAGACGCGATTACATAAGTGTGGATCGCACAAGACTGAACCGCACCATGCGGCGGGATTTCAGTCACCGGGTTTCGCCAGCAAGGCCGGATCGAGCCTCACCTCGAACCAGTTGAATCCCCAGTGCGCGTGTGGACCGGTCGCGCGGCCGGTCATGCCGACCTCGCCGATGACTTGGCCCGGTTGGACGCGATCGCCGACTTTCACATCGAGCTTGCTCATGTGCAGGAAGGAGCTCGACAGGCCGTAACCATGGTCAAGCAGCACCGTGCCGCCAGTGAGGACCAGATCGGGTTCGGCAAACGTGACGATGCCCGCGGCGGGCGCATGGATCGGTGTTCCGGCGGGGACCGCCATGTCCAGGCCCATGTGCGGTGCCTTCGGCGTGCCGTTGTCGATGCGTTGGCTGCCGTAGACGCCGCTGATTCGCGCGCCTTGCACCGGCAGCGCAAAGCCGTGCAGGAAATCCTCGCGCGCATCGTCGCGTTTGCGCGCCTCGGCCACACGCGCCTGCTCGCGTTCGATGCGCGCGGCGGTTGCCGGATCGGGCGTCACGGTTTTCTGCGGCAGACCTTCGACGCGCTCGATGCGGTATTCGCGCTTCTCGACCGCGAGCGACAGGGTGTTCGCCTTGCCATTGCTGTAGCGAACATGCAGCGGCACATGCGCCGGCGCATCGCGATCCAATCCGAAGACAAAGGTGCCATCTGTGCCTACGCGCAGGCGGCGCCCGGCGAATTGAACGATGGACCCGGCCGGCGCATGGCCGATCACCAGCTGCCCCTGTTCCAGATGCGGCGGCAGCTGCAGGCTTCGGTCGGCAGCAAAAAGTGGATAAGTAAACATTGCGCCAAGCAGCAGCGCCGCAATGAGGCTGTTTTGACGACGGCGATTCACCGGTCGAATTCCAGCCGGCGACCCAGCTGGCTGTCATCGAGCCTGCCATCATTCCAGGCCAGATGGCCGTTGACCCAGGTTGCAGCCACGCTGGAGCGGAACGTGGTGCCCTCGAATGGCGACCAATGGCATTTGGACAGCACCAGATCGCGCGTCACGGTCTGTGGGGTGTGCAGATCGATCAGGGTCAAGTCCGCCCAATGGCCTGGGCGGATGAAGCCGCGCTCATGCACGTCGAAGCGCTGCGCCGGCGCATGCGCGGTCTTCTCGACGATCAGTTCGATCGACAGTTGCCCGTCGAACCAGCGTTCCAGCGCGCACTGCAGCACGAACTGGACCAGCGGCAGGCCGGAAGGCGCCTTCTCGTAGGGCTGCTGCTTTTCTTCCAGCGTGTGCGGGGCATGATCGGTGGCGAGGATGTCGATACGCCCGTCGCGCAATGCGGCGATGATCGCCTGGCGATCGCTTTCGGACTTGATCGCAGGATTGCACTTGATCAGGTTTCCTTTTGCTGCGTAATCCACTTCTGAAAAATGTAAAAAATGGACGCAGGTCTCGGCCGTGATGCGCTTGCCGGCCATCGGCCCGGGTGCGAACAGGTCCAGTTCTTCCGCCGTGGAAATATGCAAAACGTGCAGCCGCGTGCCGTGACGGCGCGCCAGCTCGATCGCCAGGCGTGTGGACTTGATGCAGGCTTCGCGCGAGCGGATGTAGGGATGACGTTCGACCGGGATCGCGTCGCCATAGCGCGCGCGTTCCCTGGCCAGATTGGCTTCGATCGTCGGCGTATCCTCGCAGTGGGTGACCACGGGCACCGGCGCATCACGGAAGATGCCATTGAGCGTTTCTGGATTATCGACCAGCATGTTGCCGGTCGAGGCACCCATGAAAATCTTGATGCCACACGCGCTGCGTGGATCGAGTTTGCGGATCAAGTCCAGATTGTCGTTGGTCGCGCCGAAATAAAACGCGTGGTTGGCGACTGATTTCTGTGCGGCGCGGGCGTATTTGTCGGCAAGCGCCGGATAATCCGTCGTCGTCGGCTTGGAGTTCGGCATCTCGAAGAAGCTGGTCACTCCACCGGCGACGGCAGCGCGCGACTCGGTGTAAAAATCTCCTTTGTACTCCAGCCCGGGCTCGCGGAAATGCACTTGGTCGTCGATCATGCCCGGGAGCAGCAGGCGCCCGCGCGCGTCGAACACGCGTTCTCCTGGCTTGGCCGCGAGCGATGACGCGACGGTCTCGATGCGGCCGCCGCGCACGCGTACGTCGCCGGGGAATCGGCGGCCTTCGTTGACGATGTCGGCGTTGACGATCAACCAATCATTCATGGTGGCAGGCATCCATAGGGCAAGCGCTCATGCAGGTGGTTCCTTCGATGGCGGCGGATGTGCGCAATCCGCTGACGCGGTCCGCCGATGCATGGTAAACGTTTCCGGCACCGGATCGAACCCGCCGGCACACAGGGGCTGACAGCGCGCGATGCGCCATAGCGCGAGCAGGCTGCCACGCCATGCGCCGAAGCGGGTCACCGCCTCCCGCGCATAGTCCGAACAACTCGGGTGGAAACGGCAGCGCGTTCCCAGCAAGGGGCTGAGCAGGCGCTTGTAGCAGGCCAGGAGGAATAGAATGAGTCGGTTCACGGCGGCGATGGTTGTCGGTTGCTGGTTGTCAGCGGTCGGAGGCAGGGTTTGAATCTTACCGACAACCAACCGGCAACCATCTAAAAGGGTTGCCGCTAGTGGGCACTTAGGCTATAACACGCGACCGCCGAGGGACAATGGTGAAGGACATGGCGAATTCCAAACGCAAACCTGCAGCAGCAGCGGCCAAGAAGCCGGTCGCAAAGAAGTCCGTGCCGGTGAAAAAACCGTCTGCGCCCAAGAAAGCGCCGGCGCGCAAGCCGCAAAAGACAGCCAAGGCACAGGCGCACAAGAAACCGCCCGCGCCGTCACGCAAGCCGGTAAAAACCGCGAAGCAAGCCAAACCGGCGAAGAAAGTCGTCGCGCCAAAGCCCGCGCCGAAGAAGTCCCAGGCCACGGCCAAGCCGGTCAAGGCTGCGCCGCCCAGCAAGTCAGGACCCAACAAGTCCGTTCCGGTCACATCCTCCACCACGGTGAAATCCGGCACGTCCGCAACGCTGAAACCAACCAATGGATCGAAAAAGGGAAAAATGGCAGCAGTAGCAAACAAGGACAACATCACGCGCGAAGACGGACGTTATGCGCTGCCGAGCACGACCGTAGTCGATCTGCCCGCAAACTATCACCCGCTGGCGCGCGAGGAATACATGGGCCCGCGCCAGCTCGCCTATTTCCGTGCCAAGCTGCAGAAGTGGCGCGAGGATCTGGTCGAGGAATCCAAGCAAACCATCGACAATCTGCGCGAAGAAGTGCGCGATGTCGGTGACGAAGCCGAGCGCGCCACGCGTGAAACGGAAAATTCTCTGGAGCTGCGCACCCGCGACCGCTATCGCAAGCTGATCGCCAAGATCGACAAGGCGCTCAAGCGTATCGAGGAAGGCCGCTACGGTTTTTGCGAGGAAACCGACGAGGAAATCGGCATCGAGCGCCTGGAAGCGCGCCCGATCGCCACCCTGTGCCTGGACGCGCAGGAGCGCTGGGAGCACCGGCAGAAGCAGATGGGCGACTGAGTAAACGGTTGCTGGTTGCCAGATCAGGGGTGTCTCTCCAGAAAGCCTTTGTGGCTGTCAGGCTTCTGCCATCAACCGCAAACCAGCAACCTAAGCCGGTGCGCCAGCATGTTCCTGTATGCGTCTGAGCATTGCCGCCAGCCCGTTGCTGCGGGTTGGCGACAGGTGCTTGGCGAGGCCGATCGCTTGGATAAAGCGCGGTTGGGTGTCGAGAATCTCCCGCGCCGACCGGCCCGAGTAGACTCGCAGCAGCAGAGCGATCAGGCCGGAGACGATGGCTGAATCGCTGATCGCGCTGAAATCCAGACGCTGCGCATTGCCGCTGGCCACCAGCCATACCTGCGACTGACAGCCCTGAACCTTGTTTGCATCGATCCTGAACTCGTCCGCAAACGGCGGCAACTTGCGGCCGAGATCGATCAGATACTGATAGCGCTCGGTCCAGTCAACGAAGAAGGAAAATTCCTCGGCGATGGCGGTCTGCGCATCCTCTGCGGACTCGTGGACGGTGATGTCAGGCTGCGCATTCATCGCGGTTTGCTCCGCCCGGGTTGGCCAGCTTCCAGCGCGCGCCCTGCGGGCCGTCCTCGATTACCACGCCGTGTGCAGCAAGCTCGTCGCGGATGCGGTCGGCGCCGGCAAAGTCGCGTTGTTTCCTCGCTTCCGCGCGTTCGCCGAGCAGGCGCTCGACCCAGGACGCATCGATTTGCGTGCCCGCACCTGAACGCTGGAACCAGTTCTCGGCATCCTGCTGCAGCAGGCCGAGAAACTTCCCCGCCGCAAGCAAGGCCGATTTTGCTGCTTTCTTGTCTTGTGGATTTGTAGCCTTGCGCGCGGTTTCCGCCAACCGTGCCAATACCGATAGAGCATCCGGTGTGTTGAGATCATCCATCAGCGCCGATTCCAGTTCTTCGGGCAACGCGGCGGCGGTCGCGATTTCGACATCGCCCAGGCCACGCAGGGTGCCGTACAACCCGTCGAGCGTGCGCTGGGTCTGCTCTAGCACGGACGGCGACCAGTCCAGCGGCTGCCGGTAATGCGCCTTGAGCAGGGTGAAGCGCAGGATTTCAGGGTTGTGTTTCTGCAGCAGCTCGTGCAGCACCAGGGTGTTGCCCAGCGACTTCGACATCTTTTTCCCGTCGAACGTGAGCATGCCGTTGTGCAGCCAGTAGCGTGCGAAGATCCGGCCGCCGTGCGCGCAGGTGGATTGCGCTACCTCGTTCTCGTGATGCGGAAACATTAGATCATTGCCGCCTGCGTGGATGTCGATGCTGTCGCCCAGGTGCGCTTCGCTCATCGCCGAGCATTCGATGTGCCAGCCAGGCCGCCCGCGGCCCCAGGGGCTGTCCCAGCCGGGCAGGTCCGACGTCGATGGTTTCCACAGCACGAAGTCGGCCGGATTGCGCTTGTAGGGTGCGACTTCAACGCGCGCGCCGGCGATCATTTCATCGGTGGAGCGGCCGGACAAGTGGCCGTATTCCGGGAACGAAGCGACATCGAAAAGAACGTGACCTTCGGCAGCGTAGGCATGGCCTCGTTCGATCAGGCGCTCGCACATCCCGGTGATCTGCGGGATATGTTGCGTCGCATAAGGCACGACGTCGGGCTCGTCCACGCCAAGCGCGGCCATATCTTCGTGATAGGCGGCGGCGTAGCGCTGCGTGACCGTTTCGATCGGCACGCCGGCTGCGTGGGCGGCGGTGTTGATCTTGTCGTCGACATCGGTGACATTGCGTGCGTAGACGACGTGTTCCGGTCCGTACATGCGCTTGAGCAGACGTACCAGCAAACCGAACACGACAGGGCCGCGTGCATTGCCGATATGCACGTAGTTGTATACCGTTGGCCCGCACAGGTACATGGTTACCCGCGCAGGATCCTGGGGGATGAAATCCTCGATTCGACGGGTCAGGGTGTTGTGCAGTCGCAGGGGCATGATCGCTTCCGGGGTGGAGTCCAATTGTATAGCAACGCGTCCGGGCCGCGTGCGCCGATGCGCGCAAATGCCTGGCGCTGCTCGCATTTTGCCTTAGCGTACATTCAGCCTGTGAGTGCTTTAATTCCTGCCATGTTTGCGAAGTCGCGGGTGGTCATCTGGCCACGGGGATATTGAGGCGCGGCTTGGCTTGGTAACTGCGATCGGCATGTCGCCGCGCAGCCAGCGGAGGTCTTATGAGGTTTATCCGGATGTTTGAAAGGCTGGGCATTGCGCCGCAGTTTTCAAACACGCCGTCGCAAGATCGCGACACATTGCGTGCCCCGGTTATTGAAGCCGGTGCGACGAGACGGAACCGCATCATGCAAGTGTCCTGGAAAATTCTGGTCGCCGCATTCGTCGCAAGCATCGCGCTTGCCGTGCCGGTGTGGGCCCAGGATCGCCCGGCGCCGGCGCCCGCGGCAAATCAGGAAGCGACGCATTACGCGTGGGCCGACGTTTTGCGCGTGGATCCGGTATACGACGATAACGTCGACACGACCGCAGCGCACGAGGAGTGCTACGAGGAACAGGTGCTCGAACCTGGCGCGGACGCCGCGGCGGACAGCGGCAAGCGTACCGGCGCAACCGTATTGGGCGCGATCATCGGCAGCATCATCGGCAACCGTTTCGGCAAGGGCAATGGACGCAAGGCAGCGACAGCCGCGGGTGCCGTTGCCGGTGGCGTCGTGGGCAACAATCTTGCCGCGGAGCAGGACAACGCCAATGCCGGCAATGTGCCGCAGTATACAACGCAGCGTCGTTGCCGCCAGGTCGGTGCGCCCAGCCAGCGCCGGGTTGTCGGCTACGATGTCGAATACCGCTATCGTGGCGAAGTGTATTCATCGCGCCTGAGCTATGACCCGGGCGATCGGATGCGCGTGCGCGTGAGCGTCACTCCGGCGGAATAGCTGCAAGGTTCGTGCGGACATCGAGTTGCATCTTGCAGGGGGTTTGATCGATGAAGGCGCTGTGTTTCGATCATTTCGGCGGCGCCGATGTACTCCGGTATCGCGACTTGCCCGACCCCTCGCGTCTGCCCGGCGACGTACTGGTGCGTACCCGGGCGATCGGCTTGAATTTCGCCGACATTTATCGTCGCCGCGGGAACTACCACCTCAGCGGAAAACCGCCCTATGTTGCCGGCTATGAAGCGGCCGGTGAAGTTGTTGAGGTCGCTGCCGGCAGCGCGTTCTGCATCGGCCAGCGCGTGGCATTTGCGGACAGTCCGCATGCGAATGCCGAACTCATTGCGGTGCCGCAAGACAGGCTCATTCCACTCCCGGATGACATCGCATTCGACACTGCCGCGGCCTTGCTGCTGCAGGGTCTGACCGCGCAATACCTCTGCCGCGACAGCCATCCGCTGCGCGCAGGCGAGACCGTGCTGGTGCACGCCGCCGCCGGTGGAGTGGGTCTGTTGCTCGTGCAGATCGCAAAATTGCTGGGTGCGCGCGTGATCGGCATCACTTCCTCGGCGCGCAAGCGCGAGGCGGCACTGCGCGCAGGCGCGGAGGCGGTGGCGCTGTACGATGAGGATTGGACCGCCGCAGCGCGCGAATTCAGCGGCCAGACTGGTGTCGATGTCGCCTATGATGCGGTCGGCCCCACCTTGTTGCGCAGCTTCGAGGCCGTGCGCACCGGTGGCCACGTGGTGTTCTATGGCATGGCCGGCGGCAATCCGCCATCGGTTGATCCGCGCATGTTGATGGATACGTCGAAATCGCTGACGGGGGGAGACTTGTGGAATGTGCTGACGAGTCCAGCCGAGCGTCGGGCGCGCAGCGCGGAGCTGTTCGAATGGGCACGCGGCGGCCGCTTGCACGTCGCGGTTGCTGGTCGCTATCCCCTCGCGGATGGCGCGCTGGCCCATGCATTCCTCGAAAGCCGCAACGCGCTCGGCAAGGTTTTGCTGATCCCGTGAGCCCAGGCGTCTGGCGGATACTTGTTGCGCTGCGCAAAACTTCCGTGCGATTATCCGCAACGATGATTCGTCACCTCGCAGCCAACGCCGACATCCTGACCAGCGCCCGCATGGCCGCCGGTATGACGTCGCGTGCGCGCCGACCGAGACTTTCTCCCGCCGGGTAGCTGTCGCGCATCGCTTTTTTGCATCGACCAAACCCGGCCTCGCGCTGGGTTTTTTGTTTCTTTTCCACTCAGGAACCACCGTGACCACTCGTCATTTCTTAAGCACTCAGGACTGGAGTCGCGCCGATCTCGATGCGCTGCTGGCGCAGGCAGCAGTGTTCAAGCGCCACAAGCTGGGTCGCGAGCTGGCGGGCAAGAGCATCGCCCTGCTGTTCTTCAATCCATCCATGCGTACACGTACCAGTTTCGAGCTCGGCGCATTCCAGCTTGGTGGCCACGCGATCGTGCTGCAGCCGGGCAAGGATGCATGGCCGGTCGAGTTCGAGGTCGGCACGATGATGGATGGCGAGGCGGAAGAACACATCGCCGAAGTGGCACGCGTGCTGTCGCGCTATGTCGACCTGATCGGTGTGCGCGCCTTTCCGAAATTCCTGGACTGGCAGGTCGATCGCCAGGATCGGATCGTTGCGGCCTTTGCCAGACACGCGACCGTGCCGATCATCAATATGGAAACGATCACGCACCCTTGTCAGGAACTGGCGCATATCCTCGCATTGCAGGAGCATTTCGGCAGCCGTGACCTGCGCGGCAAAAAGTACGTCCTTACCTGGACCTACCACCCCAAGCCGCTGAACACGGCCGTCGCCAATTCCGCATTGCAGATTGCCACTCGGTTCGGCATGGATGTCACCCTGCTGTGTCCGACGCCGGAATATGTGCTCGACGAACGCTACATGGAGTTCGGTCGGCGCAACGCCGCCGAGAACGGCGGCTCTTTGCGCGTCAGTCACAATATTGGCGAGGCTTACCGCGGGGCACAGGCCATCTACGCCAAGAGCTGGGGCGCGCTGCCATATTTCGGCCGCTGGGAGGAGGAAAAGCCGGTCCGGGAAAAGTACAGAAATTTCATTGTGGACGAAGCCAAAATGGCGCTTACCGACAACGGCGTCTTCAGCCATTGCCTGCCACTGCGGCGCAACATCAAGGCGACCGACGCGGTCATGGACTCGGCGGCCTGCATCGCCATCGATGAAGCCGAGAATCGTCTGCACGTGCAGAAAGCGGTCATGGCTGCGCTGGTAGCGCAACCGGAAGCGGGGAACGGGCAATAGGGAATCGGAAAAGCCGGTTTCTTCCCCTCCGTTGCAGATCCAATCTCTTACAACTTCGGTATATCCCCATGTCCAGCGCTTCCGCAATTCCCGATCCCCGACTTCCCATTCCCGGCTCCAAGAACATTGTCCTGGCTTTCTCCGGCGGCCTCGACACCAGCTTCTGCGTGCCGTATCTCAAGCAACGCGGCTGGTCGGTGCACACCGTTTTCGCCGACACCGGTGGCGTGGGTGCGGACGAGCGCGCGTACATCGAAGGGCGGGCGAACGAGCTGGGTGTTGCCAGCCACGTCACGGTCGACAGCGGCGCAGCGCTTTGGGATGGCTTCGTCAAACCGTTCGTCTGGGCCGGCGAAGGCTACCAGGGTCAATACCCGCTGCTGGTTTCCGATCGCTACCTGATTGTCGACGCCGCGATCGCCCGTGCGCAGGAGCTTGGCACGCGCGCCATCGCACACGGATGCACTGGCATGGGCAACGACCAGGTGCGCTTCGATCTGGCGGTGAAGGCGCTCGGCGACTACGAAATCGTTGCGCCGATCCGCGAAATCCAGAGAGAGCACACCGAGGTTCGCGCATACGAGCAAAAATATCTGGAAAGTCTGGGCTATGCCGTGCGCACGAAGCAGGCCAGCTACACGATCAACGAAAACCTGCTGGGTCTGACCATGTCCGGCGGGGAAATCGACCGCTGGGAAGCACCGGGAAGAGAAGCCACGGGTTGGTGTGCCACTCGTGAGCAATGGCCAGCGCAGCCGTTGCGGGTGACGATGCGCTTCGAGCGCGGCGAAGCTACAGCGTTGAACGGCCAGACCCTCGTCGGCGCTCAATTGCTGGCCCGGCTCAATCGCGAGTTCGCCGCCTACGGTGTCGGCCGCGGCCTGTACACGGGCGATACGACGATCGGGCTGAAGGGCCGCATCGTGTTTGAGGCACCCGGCCTCATCGCCTTGCTGACTGCGCACCGCGCGCTGGAAGAGGCTGTCCTGTCCAAGCAGCAGAACCGCTTCAAGCCCGAGGTCGCGCGCAAGTGGGTTGAACTGGTCTATGAAGGTTTTTTCCACGATCCCCTCAAGACCGATCTGGAGGCATTCCTGGCTTCGTCGCAGCGGGTTGTCAGCGGCGAGGTCACCCTGGAGACCAGCGGTGGTTCGGTCGCTGCCGTCGCCGTGAACTCGGCGCACCTCCTCACCGCCAAGGGCGCGACATATGCGCAGTCGGCGGACTGGGGCGTGGCCGAGGCTGAAGGATTCATCAAGCTGTTCGGCATGAGCAGCACGCTGTGGGCCGAAGTGAACAGGAAATCGCCGAAGTGAACGCGGCGCTGGATACCACGCTGGCTCATCTGCGCGCGCTGGTGGCATTCGACACGCGCAATCCGCCGCGCCGGATCGATACGGGCGGCATCTTCGATTATCTGCGCGCACAATTGCCGGGGTTTGACTGCACGGTCGCCGATCATGGCGCCGGCGCAGTGAGCCTGTATGCACAACGCGGCAAACCGCACATCTTGTTCAATGTCCATCTGGATACGGTACCTTCCTCTCGGGGCTGGACGCGCGACCCGTTCGATCTGCAGCTAACTGGAGACCGCGCCATCGGCCTCGGTGCTTGCGATATAAAAGGCGCGGCAGCGGCGCTCTTGACTTCGGCGTCGCATACCGGCGGTGATGCCGCCTTTCTTTTTACTTCAGACGAAGAAGCCAACGACGCGCGCTGCATCGCCGCGTTCCTTGCGCAGAACCGACCGTTCGCCGCCGTGGTCGTGGCGGAGCCGACGCGTGCCGAAGCGGTGCTTGCGCATCGTGGTATCAGCTCAGTCACGATGCGCTTTGCCGGTCGCGCCGGGCATGCCTCCGGCGGGAATGCGCTGGGCGACAGTGCCGTGCATCAGGCGATGCGCTGGGGATCGCGTGCTCTGGATTTCGTCGACAGCCACGCACACGAGCGCTTCGGCGGCCTGACCGGATTGCGCTTCAATATCGGCCGCATCGAAGGCGGCATCAAGGCGAATGTGATTGCACCGGAGGCGGAAGTGCGATTTGGATTCCGTCCGCTGCCGTCCATGGATACCGATGCCTTGCTCGACAAGTTCCGCACCTGCGTGGATGCGCCGGCTGCCGAGTTCAGCGAAACCTTTCGCGGTCCGCCGCTGCCGTCCGGGGGCATCGCCCAGGCGGAGACAAAACGACTCGCCGCACGCGACCTTGCCGATGAACTGGGTCTGCCGATCGGCAATGCCGTCGATTTCTGGACCGAGGCCGCGCTGTTTTCTGCGGCCGGCTACACCACGTTCGTCTACGGGCCGGGCGATATCGCTCAGGCGCATGGCGCCGACGAATTTGTGGAACTTTCCCAATTACTGCAAATTACCCAAGGCTACGTCGGAATCATCGATCATGGACGCGCATAGACAAACTCGTCAGACCATCGTGCGCCTGCTCTCGAGCATGGGTAGCGCTAAGGAAATCACGCAATATCTGCGGCGTTTCTCGCAGCTTGATGCCAAGCGCTTCGCCGTGGTCAAGGTCGGCGGTGCGGTACTGCGCGACGATCTTGAGGCCTTGACCTCGTCCCTGGCATTTCTACAGCAGGTCGGGCTGACGCCGATTGTCGTTCACGGTGCCGGCCCGCAGCTCGACGATGAATTGTCGGCCGCAGGCGTCAGCAAGCAGATCATAGGGGGTTTGCGCGTGACCTCGGCCGAGGCACTGGCGATCGTGCGCCGTGTATTCCTCGCACAAAACCTGAAACTGGTCGAGGCGCTGCAGCAAGTCGATGCGCGCGCCACGTCGATCGTGTCCGGGGTGTTCGAAGCGCAATTCCTGGACCGGGAAAAATACGGACTCGTCGGCAAGGTGGACGCGGTCAATCTGGCGCCGATCGAGGCAAGCCTGAATGCAGGCTCGATTCCCGTGATTGCCAGCCTGGGCGAGACCACCGGTGGACAGATACTGAACATCAACGCGGATTTCGCCGCGAACGAGCTCGTCCAGGTGCTGCAGCCGTACAAGATCATTTTCCTGACCGGAACGGGTGGCCTGCTCGACGACTCCGGAAAAGTCATCGATTCGATCAACCTGTCGACGGAATACGATCACCTCATGACACAGCCCTGGCTGCATTCCGGGATGCGCCTGAAGATCGAGCAGGTCAAGCACTTGCTGGATCGGCTGCCGCTGACGTCGTCCGTGTCGATCACGCGGCCAGCGGAGCTGGCCAAGGAGCTGTTCACGCACAAGGGTTCGGGGACACTGGTACGGCGCGGTGAAAAGGTGCTGCGCTTCTCGTCGTGGGACGAGCTTGACCGCGCGCGCCTGCGAACTCTGATCGAATCGAGCTTCGGGCGTGTCCTGGTGCCGGACTATTTCGAACGCACGCGGCTGTATCGCGCCTATGTCAGTGAGAATTACCGTACCGCGCTCATTCTTACCGCCGAGGACGCCGGCACCTACCTGGATAAATTTGCGGTGCTCGACGATGCGCAGGGTGAAGGTCTTGGGCGTGCCGTCTGGCAAGTGATGCGCGAGCAAAATCCGCGCTTGTTCTGGCGCTCCCTCCACGGCAATCCGGCCAATTTTTTCTACTACGCCGAATCCGACGGTTGCTACAAGATGGAGAAATTCAAGGTGTTCTGGTACGGCGTGGAAGGATTTGCCGCGATCGAGCGCTGCGTCGAGCATTGCGGTGCGCGGCCTGCAACCCTGGCGATTTGATCATGCCCGCACCAAGAAACATCGGCATTGTCGGCGCGCGTGGTCATACCGGCGCGGAATTGATCCGGCTGATCGCGCGTCACCCGCTGCTGGATGTGGCATTCGTCTCGTCGCGCGAGCTGGCCGGCCAGAGCGTCGCCGCACAGGTGCCGGAATTCGCCGGCAAATTGCGCTACGAAAACCTCGATGCCGCAGCGGTGGCGGCCAGACGCGCGGATGCCGTCGTGCTGGCTCTTCCAAATGGCATGGCCGCGCCATTTGTGGCCGCGATCGATGCGCAGAATCCACAATGTGTGGTTGTGGATTTGTCCGCGGATTATCGTTTCAACGACACTTGGTACTATGGCCTGCCGGAGCTGACGCGCGGCCGCTACGCCGGGCAGCGGCGAATCAGCAATCCCGGCTGCTACGCCACGGCAATGCAACTCGCGATCGCCCCGCTGAAGGACATGCTTGCGGCGCCACCGGCCTGTTTTGGCGTCTCCGGCTATTCCGGCGCGGGAACCACGCCGTCGGACAAGAACGATCCGGAAAAGCTGCGTGACAACCTGATGCCGTACGCCCTGGTCGATCACACGCATGAACGCGAAGTCACCAGGCATTTGGGCATGCCGGTCGAATTCATGCCGCACGTGGCGTCGTATTTCCGTGGCATCACGATGACCGTGAACATCTGGCTCGACCGCGCCATGACGCGCGATGCGATCTTGCAGCATTACCGCCAGCACTATGCAAAGGAGCCTTTGGTGCGCGTCGTCGACGCTGCGCCCTGGGTCAGCACGATCGCCGGTCGATATCACGCGGAAATCGGCGGCTTCGCCGTGGCGCCCGGCGGCAAGCGGGTCGTCGTGGTGGCGACGCTGGACAATCTGCTCAAGGGTGCGGCGACGCAGGCGATGCAGAACCTGAATCTCGCCCTGGGATTCGCCGAACTAGAGGCCATTCCCCATGAGTGATTTGCTGTGGCAGAAATCCGGGACGCAGTTGAATCCACGCATCATGCGCTTTCTGGCCGGCGAAGACGTGCTGCTGGATCGCGAGTTTTTCGCTCACGACATCGCCGCCAGCCAGGCGCATGTCGAAGGTCTTGCCCGCATCGGCGTGCTGAGTTCCGCGGATGCGGCGACACTCGTTCGCGAACTTGACGTGCTTGCGGCGGATTTCAGCAACGGAACGTTCATCCTCGACTCGCGCTTCGAGGACGGCCATTCGGCGATCGAGGCGCGCCTTACCGAGCGCCTGGGCGACGTCGGTCGCAAGCTGCATACCGGTCGTAGCCGCAACGACCAGGTTCTGGTTGCCACACGACTCTGGTTGAAGGCAAGGCTCGGTGAACTGGCGCTGCAGTGCGCCGACATCGCGCGGGTCTGCCTGCAGCGCGCCGAAGGCGAAGCCCTGCCTTTGCCGGGCTACACACATCTGCAGCGTGCAGTAGTTTCATCGACCGCGATGTGGTTTGCCGGATTCGCCGAAAGTTTCATCGACGATGCAGTGCGGGCGTACCAGACCCTGGGCTGGGTAGACGCAAATCCGCTGGGCACGGCTGCCGGCTACGGTGTGAACCTGGCGCTGGACCGCGACTTCACGACGCACAAGCTGGGATTCGCGCGCGTCCAGGTGTCGCCGGTCGGCGCGCAAATGTCGCGTGGAAAATTCGAGATGGCCGCACTGGAAGCGCTCGGTTCGGCCCTGCTGGACCTGCGCCGGCTCGCCTGGGACCTGAGCCTGTTCACCACGGCGGAATTTGGATTTGTACAAATTCCCGCAGAGTATACAACCGGTTCGTCGATCATGCCGAACAAGCGCAACCCGGATGTGATCGAACTGTTGCGTGCGAGCTATGCCGTCGTTGCCGCCGCGCGCGGCCAGATCGAGCAACTGTTGTCGCTGCCGTCCGGTTATCAGCGCGATCTGCAATTTTCCAAGGGCGCGCTGGTGCGAGGATTCGCGCACGGCCTCGACGCGCTGGCGTTGTTGCCCGGCCTCCTCGGAGGCATGCAGTGGAACGCGGCGGCTATGCATGCCGCTATCGATCCGGCGATGTACACGACGGATATCGCGATCGAGCAGGCAGTCTCGGGCGTGCCGTTCCGGCAGGCGTATCGGCATGCGGCCGAAGCGATTGAGGATGCAGGACAGGGGCGTACCCCGGAAGCAAGCCTCGCGGCGCGCACTTCGCCGGGCGGCGCGGCGGACCTGCGCCTGAAGGATCTGCGTGCGCGCCTGGAAGGTTTGCAGCGGGCATGAGCGCGGCGGTATCGACGCAGTTTCCGGAACAGCCTCTGCCTGCCTGGCGCCGGGCGGTGCTCAAGGTCGGCAGCAGTCTGCTTACCGATGCCGGTGCGCTGACCGATCGCCACGCCCGCGCACTCGCAGGATTCGTCGCGGCGTCGCGCGCCGCGGGACGCGAAGTCGTACTGGTTTCATCCGGCGCGGTCGCCGCCGGGCGCGCGCAGCTGCCGCAGGCCGCACTGCGCGGCAACGGTCTGGTCCTGCGCCAGGCGCTCGCAGCGCTGGGCCAGACACGCATGATCGCGCTTTGGCAAGGCCTGCTCGACGCACCCGTGGCGCAAGTGCTGCTCAGCCATGACGATCTGCGCAATCGCCGGCGTTATCTGAATGCGCGCAACACCCTGCTGGAGCTGCTGCGCCTGCAGGCGGTGCCGGTCGTGAACGAAAACGACACCGTCGCCGTCGAGGAACTCAAACTGGGTGACAACGACAATCTCGCAGCGATCGTCGCCGCACTGGTAGACGCCGACATACTGCTGATCGCCAGTGATGTCGACGGCCTGTACAGCGCGCATCCCCAGTGTGACCCGAATGCCGCGGCGGTGCCGGAAGTGGCTGCGATCACGCCGCAGATCCTGGCGATGGCCGGCGGTGCCGGCAGCGTGCAGGGCACCGGCGGAATGCGGACGAAGCTGGAAGCGGCAGGCAAGGCCGCAAATGCAGGCATAGCGACGGCACTGTTCAATGGCAGCGCGCACGCGGCAGTGGACAAGCTGGCACGCGGAGTTTTCCACGGCACCTGGTTTGCCGCCGCAGGCACGCGTCTGGCGGCGCGCAAGTATTGGCTGCGGCATGCGCCGAGTTCAGGCGGCACAATCCGCGTCGACGCGGGTGCCGCGCGGGCGGTGATCGGCGGTGCGTCGCTGTTGCCGGGCGGCATCGCCGGCGTCGACGGGGAATTCTCGCGTGGCGACATCGTCGCGGTGGCCGCGACCGACCAGGGTATCGCGCACGCGATCGCCCGCGGCTTGTGCCAGTACGCGGCGGCCGAGGTGCGCCTTATTGCCGGCCGGCACACGCGCGACATGGAAACGGTACTTGGTTTCAGCTACGGCGACAGCGTGATCCGTCGCGACGATCTAGTGCTTCTGGTCGCGGCGATGCCGGCGTGAGCGCTGTCGCGACAATGCGCGAGCTTGCGGTCGCCAGCCGTGCGGCTGGTGCTGAAATTGCCGCTTTGTCCACTTCTGCAAAATGCGCGGCACTGATGACGGTTGCTGCCGCCCTCGAAGCTGCGGCGACTGAGATTCTCGCCGCGAACGCCCTGGATGTCGGCGCGGCCCGAAATTGTGGACAGGCCGATGCACTGATCGACCGTTTGCGCCTGGATGCCGCCAGGCTTGCAGATATCGTCGCCGCTGTGCGCGCGATCGCCGAGCTGCCCGATCCGGTGGGGTCGGTGACACGTCGTGAAACGCGCCCGAATGGTCTCGTCGTCGAGCGCGTGCGCATTCCCCTCGGCCTCATCGCCATGCTCTACGAAGCGCGGCCGAACGTGACTGCTGATGCGGCCGCGCTGTGCTTCATGGCCGGCAACGCGGTAATCCTGCGTGGTGGTTCCGAGGCCCAGCAAAGCAATCGGGCGATCGTGGCGGCGTTGCATGGTGCATTGCGCGCTTGCGGGTTGCCGGCAGCGGCGGTCACCCTGGTCGAGGATCCCGGCCGCGAAGCGATGATCGAACTGCTGCAGCTCAGCGACATCGTGGATCTGGCGATACCGCGCGGCGGCGAAGGCCTGATCCGTTTCGTCGCCGAGCATGCGCGCGTGCCGGTCATCAAGCAGTACAAGGGCGTGTGCCATCTGTTCGTCGATGCCGCCGCCGATCCTGGACTTGCGTTGCGCCTTCTGATCGACGGCAAGACCACGCGCCCGGCAGTATGCAACGCGCTGGAAACGCTGCTGGTGCATGCCGACATTGCCGCAAGGTTCCTGCCGGGCGCGGCCGAGGCGTTGCGGGCGCGCGGTGTGCAACTGCGCGGTTGCGCAAGGAGCCGCCTGTTGGTCGCATCGATGGATCCGGCGACCGACGAGGATTACGCCGCGGAATTTCTCGACCTGATACTGGCAGTGCGCGTCGTGGATGATCTCGAGGCTGCGATCGCGCATATCCATCGGTTCGGATCCGACCACACCGAAGTGATTGCCACGCGCGACGAGAATACGGCGCGCAAGTTCGTGCACGCATTGCGTTCGGCAGTCATCATGATCAATGCGTCGTCGCGCTTTGCCGATGGTGGCGAGCTCGGGCTCGGCGCGGAGATCGGGATTTCGACCACGCGCCTGCATGCTTACGGGCCGATGGCAGCCGAGGCGCTGACGATAGAACGCTACGTCGTGCGCGGGGATGGCCAGGTGCGGCATCCAGCGTACGCTTGACCGGCTGCGCAACACGTGCGCAGAAACACTTCGGCGTGGCCCAAGGTCGGTACGACACAGGCGTTGGATTGGAGAAGACTTGATCCGCGGGAAAATTCACGCTGGCTTGCCGATATTCTACATCGGCGCATCGGAACAACTTCGCCGCCGCTATACTCGGCGCCGCCAGATCCACGCACTCCAGAGAGCAGACAGCACAATCCATGGGAGCCAATGTCGACGACCGCCGCGCGCCGATCCGCCAGGACGGACTCGATCTGCGCAATCACGATCGCGTACTTGTGTTCGCGCCGCACCCGGATGACGAATCGATAGCCAGCGGCGGCCTGCTGCAGATTGCGCGCAGCGTCGGTGCAGCGGTTCGCGTCGTGGTGCTCACCGACGGCGACAACAATCCCTGGCCGCAACGCTGGGTCGAAAAGCGCTGGCGCATCGGCAACGCCGAACGTGCCCGTTGGGGAGCGCGGCGGCGCGAGGAGGCGCGGGCAGCGATGTCGATCCTGGGCGTAGCGCAGCACGACACCAGTTTTCTCGGCCTGCCGGACCTGGGTCTGACCGAGCTGCTGATGCGTGCGGATGCGCAGGTGATCGAGTCCCTGCGCGGACATATCGACGAATTCAAACCCTCGTTGCTGGTCCTGCCGGCGTTGTCCGACCGGCATCCGGATCACAGCGCCACACACATCTTTTCGCGTCTGGCGCTTGGGCAATGCAAGGCGTCGATGCCGCAATTGCTGCCGTTCGCCGTGCACGGCAAGACGCCGGGAGAAAGCCTGATCAGCGTCGGCTTGAGCGCAGCGCAGCGCGACATCAAGCAGGCAGCGATCCTCGCGCACGCCAGCCAGATGCAGCTTAGCCAACGCCGTTTCCTGCGTTATGCGGCGAATGTGGAATCGTACCTGCTCGTGCCGCCGCAGCCGGTAGCGAATCCGCACCATCCGCTGCAAGCCGGGGTTGATCGCCAAGGCGTCCTGCACGTGCGCATTGACCTGAAAAACTGCGGCAGTCTTCGCAGTCAGGACCTGTTTTGCGCGATCGAGTCGGCCGACGCCGGCAGCCTGCGCTGGCAGGTGCCGCTGGATTTGCGCAGCACCCAGACGGAAGTACGCCTTACCGCCGGCGCGGTCGGCGCTGCCGCCACCTGGCGGCGCGAACGCGGCAACGTCACGGTTTCGCTGATTTCACCAGGGCTTGCAGGCCTCCGCCAGGGTTACGCAAAGCTGGCGCGCGCGCAACCGGGATGGCGGGTATTCGATCGTTTTGGCTGGCAGCCTGTTGTACGTTCGTGAACAGAATTCCCGGGCCACATGAACGGACTGCCGGTCCGGCGTACACTTCGATTGACAGGCTTGCTTTCTCTGGCATGCTCTGCCATGCGCGCCAGGCGCAAGACACAAACCACGTTAGCCAATACTTCGGGAGACAGCGATGAAAAGTTTGCTAGTTTCGGTTGCGCTCGGGACAGGATTCCTGCTCTCCGTCGGCGCTTATGCGCAGGCTCCGGCAGGTAGTACCGCGCAGTGCAAGGATGGCACCTACTATTCCGGCACGACGCACAAGGGTGCCTGCAAGGGACACCAGGGTGTGAAGGAATGGCTGGACAAGACGGCGGCGACACCCGCCGCAGCGACGGATGCAGCCGCGCCAGCGACGGCAGCGGCGACCACCAAGACGACAAAGTCGAAGAAAGCAACCGATGCCGCGCCTGCTCCGGCTGCTGCTCCGGCTCCAGCAGCAACCGCGGCTGCGCCTGCCGCGCCCGCAGCGGCTCCGGCCATGGCGGCCAAGCACACTTCGCCGACGCCGGCCTCGCAAATCACGCAGAAGCCCGGTGGCGGTGCCGGCCAGGTGTGGGTAAACACCAGTTCGAAGGTCTACCACTGCCAAGGCGACGAATGGTATGGCAAGACCAAAGAGGGCGAATACATGACCGAAGCAGCCGCAAAGGCAGCCGGCAGCCATGCTGCACACGGGAAGGAATGCGGCTAAGTAGCACCGCCGCGTCCATGGCGAAATCGAAAACGCCCGGCTGGCCGGGCGTTTTTTTTCGGGCTCCGTCCGTGGATGACGCGTTTTTGCGCGGTTGCCGACGTGTTTTCAGCGTATGCTGTCCGCATGAACGCAAAAACGCTTGATTATCAGGTGCGCTGCAAGCGGCGCAGCATTTCGTGCTTCAACCATTCAGCATGACCACACGCACTTACTGGAGGCTGGCCGGAACCAGGGGGGCACGTGCGGCGGTCGGCGAAATCACCGAAGTCATAGCCGGCAAAGCCTGCTGGAAGCTTGATCCGGCCTATGCGGCGTGGTTCTGGCCGTTGATGCGGCCGGTGACTGCGCTGACACTTTCGGTGCCCGAAGCCATGCTCGAACCGGCGCAGGCGGGCGATTGCATGGACGCGCCGCGACGGCCGACCGAACACGAGAAGGACGTCCTGCTGAAGGCGCCGGAGGAGGCCGCCGACGCGCTGCAGGTCTATACGCTGACGCTGCAGGGCAAGCAGTCCTCGGTGCACAAGGCGTTTCCCACGCGCATGGTCAACGTGAGTACGCTGCGCTACTGTCGGACGAGGGTTGCGATGAAGACCAAAGCGGCAGCAGGGGATACCGACGCCAAGGCTTGATCAGCGCAGGCGCGCCAGCATCCTTAACTGGTGCCGCAAAGCCGCAACCGGGGACGTGGATTCGACATTCGGCTTCGTCGACGCGGTCACGCAGTCACTTCCTCAAATATACGCTTGCGCAATGTACGCTGGCGCACATTGCGCGCTGCCTGCAATGTGTATGATTCTCAAAAGTCTGCGCGGGATTCAGTCGGCACAGTATGATTCTCAAAAGTCTGCGCGGGATTCAGTCGGCACAGGTCGCGTGCTGACGAATTGTTTCACTGGGTCGCACACGCTGACGCGTAGAAAGGAATAGCGACAATGCCGTCCATCGATGAAAGTGAAATACTCAGTAGCGACATCCCCCGCTGGAGACGCACGCTGGGCCAATACCGCACGCCGAGCGCGTTGCGCGGGAGCTACGAACTCGCTGTCACGGTGATACCTTTTGCGCTGGCCTGGATCCTGATGTACTGGGCGTTGACGCATGGCCACATGTGGCTGTATGCACTGCTGCTCCTGCCTGCTGCCGGGCTGCTCGTTCGCTTGTTCCTGATCCAGCACGATTGCGGTCACCGGGCATTTTTCGCCAGCAGAAAAGTCAACGACTGGCTTGGTCGCCTGATCAGTGTGCTGACGTTGACGCCCTATGACCACTGGCGAAGGGCACACTCGATCCATCACGCCACGTCCGGCAACCTTGCCCGGCGCGGAGTTGGCGATGTAGACACGTTGACCGTCGCCGAGTACCTGGCCCGGCCGCCCTGGCAACGGCTGCGCTATCGCGCCTACCGGCATCCATCGGTAATGTTCGGCATCGGGCCGTTTTTTCTTTTCGTCCTGCAGAATCGCCTGCCCGCCGGCTTCATGCGCAGCGGCTGGCTGCCGTGGGCGAGCACGATGGGAACCAATGTCGCGATCGCCGCGGTGGCCGGCCTGCTGATTTGGGCTGTTGGCCTGCCTGCATTCCTGCTGGTGCAAGCGCCTGTGCTACTGGTTGGTGCTGCTGCTGGCGTCTGGCTGTTCTACGTGCAGCATCAATTCGAGCGCACGTACTGGGCAAAACGCGAGGCCTGGAATGTGCACGAGGCAGGCCTGCGCGGAAGCTCGCACTACGACCTTCCCGGTGTGCTGAAATGGTTTACGGCCAACATCGGCGTGCATCATGTACATCATCTGGCCAGCCAGATTCCCTACTATCGTCTGCCGGAAGTGCTGCGCGACCATCCCGAGCTGCGCGGCGTGGGACGCCTGACCTTGCTGCAAAGCTTCAAATGCGTGCGCCTGGTGCTCTGGGACGAAGAGAGCCGGCGCCTCATCTCGTTCAAGCAACTGCGGCGGAGCAGCGGGCTGAAGCTCGTTCATGGCGACTGAACCCGATTGTTCGTCGCCCGTCCACAGCGCCGAACCAGCATGGCATGTGCGCGCATCGTCCCCGATTGACTGCTGTCCACGCATGAAGAAGGCTGCCGGGGCACTGCCTGGCGGGCGGCTTTCGCCTCGATAGCACTGTTAATGCGGTTTAAGGATTGACGCAGGCCGTCTTTACACGCGCTGAGAAAAATACCTCGGTTTGTGGGTCCAACCGGGAGCATGATGCTCTTCCGGCGACGCGCAAATCATGTCGGCACGGGGGTATTTGATGATCGCAGCGGTTCCGCTTCGTCCTTGCCTCGCGACAGGGTTGCCTTGTGTTGGTGAGCGGGTAGTGAGTGGACGCTGAAACCCCTCACGCGCGTGGCCCGGCTTCGCCATCATCAGCGCCGTTGTTGATCCGCTTCGGCCGCATTGGTGACATGGTGCTGCAAACACCATTGCTGCATCTGCTGCGTCATCGTTACGGCCACGCGTGCCGCTTGCTGACCTCGGGAAGCTGGTCATCGCAATTGTTTGCGCACAACGCCGATGTCGCCGACATCTGGCAATTGCGCAATCGACACCGGCCGTTCCTGCTCAGCCCGGAGCGCTGGCGCCTTGTTCGCCTGCTGGCAAAACACGATGGCCCTGTTTACGTGAGCGAAGATTCGCGCAGGCAGGTGACGAAGATCCGGCATCTGCTCGCGATGAGCCGGATTGCAAACGATCGCTGCGTATTTCTGGATCAGTTTCCCGCCGCTGTCGATGAGCACTGGATCGACCAGTTGCTGCGCTTTGGACAATCGACACCGCCGGCGTTCGACAACGCAGCCGCGCGGCAGGCAGATGAACTCTGGCTTGCGCCACGATTGTTTCTGAACCAGGGCGACCGCGACGATCGCGAAAGATGGTTGCGGGAGCGTGGATTGGCGGGGCGCCCGCTGGTCCTGCTGCAGCCCGGCAACAAGCGCGCGACCAAATTCGGTCGCGTGCGTGCGGACGACTCCAAGGCCTGGCCCATCGTGCATTGGGCAGGCTTGCTGCGCGCAATGAACGCAAGAATGCCCGAGGCCTGTCTGCTGCTCTGCGGATCTCCCGCGGAGGTACCGCTGTTGCGTGATATCCGCGCCGCTGCTGGTTTGGCTCAGGTGGGGATAGCCTCGGAAGACCTGCCGCTGCGTCGGCTGATGGCGCTGCAGGAGACGGCAGACAGCATGGTCTCGGTCGATACCGGACCCGCGCATATGGCGGCGGCCATGGGCTGTCCGCTGGTTGTGCTCTACGGAACGGAATCGCCGCACCGCTGGAGTCGCCGCAGCGCTGTCAACGCCGCCGTCATCGAGCTGGGTGGCCCCGACGCGCAGAAGGGCATGGCCGACATTCCGCTGGAGTCAGTGGTTCAGGCGTGGCTGTACGTTACCAGCGCGGTGTCGAAGCGACGCTGAGCAACAGCGTTGTTGAACCATCACGTCGTACTCGAAAGTATCGCGCCCGCAAAAACGAGGATGACCGCGAACTGGACAGCAACGATGATGACGCTCACGGCCAAGGCACGCAGGAATGTGGTGTCGAGAATTCCTGCCAGAAAGACGCCGCTGGCCGCCGTAGAAATTGCGAAAGCTGCAGCATGATTTGGAAAATACCTGGGTACCACGGCAGACAATGCGGCGAGAATCAGTACCGAGAAAAGGGCGGACCATAAGCCGCGGTTTCCCGCGCCGACGACACGGGCTCCGACCATTACCGGAAACACCGTGACCCCTGCGAGCAGCGTGAGGATCAGCAAGAAACTCATGTCATCCTTCCTTGAAGGGTTGCGGCCTTGTGTCACGACGGGAAGTCATGTTCCGCAAGTCAAGATGAAACCCTGGCCTGCACTGACCTAAGAACGCGCGCCAGCGCGGGTACCGAACAAAGCTTGCTCGATTTTGGGAGCGTCGCTGAAGACACGACGCAGACCGGATTGTTGGCCTCAACCTCGACGTACTGTCATGTGTGCATCTGGTGGAGGCCCGCTTGCACGCGCACCACAGCGGCCAGACGATTCGTTTGATTCGCACCGTTTCGCGCTCGGCGGGGTTGGTTGGCCAAGAGGCGCGCTTTGGCCCGGGACGGTAACGAGTGGAGTGCGCGACAACATCTGATTTTGATATCCGACGAGTTTCTGCAACGAAATCATTCTTGGCTGTGTTTTACTAGACAGATGAACTATCTGTACGGCTTCGCCCGTAACATGAAGGCGCGCAGTCCGCTGCTTCAACGAATGTACCTGCGGCTCAGGCGCGGCTCCTACGCCACTCGCATGGCCAGGGAGACCGACATTTACAAGGATGTTGAGAACGTCAACGTCCTGCCGGACATTTTCGCGTATTGGGCGAACACGTATGTCCGGCCAATGTTCGAAGACGTGGGTGTGTCCAATCCAACCGAGTTCTTTGCGAAATACCTGCGGGAAAGCGCAGACCGCTCTAAAGGCGAGTACCCGCTATTTATCAGCATCGGTGCCGGAAGCTGCGATACGGAGATATTGGTCGCGAAGTCGATGAAGAAGGCTGGTCTCTCACGCTTCGTGATCGAATGCCTGGACATGAACCCCCACATACTTGCTCTCGGTCGCCGCATGGCAGAGAGCGAAGGAGTGGGCGAACACATCGTGCCTGCTATAGGTGACTGCAACAATTGGAAGCCAGCCAAGCTCTACGACGGGATCATGGCGAACCAGTCCCTACATCACATAGTCAAGTTGAAACGGCTGTTCGATGGAGTCAAGAGGGTGCTCAAACCGAAAGCCTATTTCATCGTCAGCGACATCATCGGTAGAAACGGCCATCGGCGCTGGCCAGAGGCGCTGATTGAAGTGCAGCGGTTCTGGCAGGAGTTGCCGGAAGCGTATCGCTACAACCGGCAGCTCAAACGTCAGGAGAATGTGTTCATGGATTGGGATTGCTCGAACGTGGGGTTCGAGGGCGTCCGTGCGCAGGACATCCTTCCGCTGCTGCTTGAACGGTTTCGCATGCATGTGTTCGTCGCGTTCGGCGGCGTGGTCGATATATTTGTAGATCGATCCTTTGGGCACAACTTCAACGCGAATTCGGAGTGGGATCGTGACTTCATTGACCGCATCCACACCACAGACGAAGAAGGGTTGCGCAGCGGAAGACTTACTCCGACTCATTTGACGGCGGTGATGGCTGCGGACGCCATCCCCAATCCCTTCTGGTCCCGCGGCCTCAACCCATACGCCTGCGTGCGAAAGCCACGGCTGATCTGGTAGTCGGAGGGCAGCTGTGTCAGCTCGCGTAGTCTATTTGCATCCAACGAGGGACATCTGATGTTCTCAGCATACTTGTCAATCGTGTCTCTCGCAGCTTCCAAGGGGCACAAAGCAAGCCCACGTGCTACGAATGGTGTCGTTTACGACGAGCCGTAGCTGCGACCTAACCGGTAGCGATAACTGCTGACGCGAGCTTTGTGCGAATTTTTGCAGGGCGGTAGCCGGACAAAAAGAAACCCGCGCAGGGCGGCTGTAATGTAAATATTTGATTTCATTGGTCGGGGAGACAGGATTTGAACCTGCGACTTCTACGTCCCGAACGTAGCGCTCTACCAGGCTGAGCTACACCCCGACTGAAAACCTGACCGTGTCCGCCATGGGCGGCTGATGCTGCGAAATCCGCATCCTGATGGCCAGCCGCGCATGATAAAGGGCTGGCGAGGAGGACGCAACTCACCGCAGCGTGCGCATGCAGGACGGCTGGCAGCGTGTGCAAGCTGCGTGCGACACTCGTTACTCGTCCCGGAACCCCGAATTCAAATGCGTTTGCGCATGGCGATTTATGCGGTAACTTTCATGCTCTCGGCGATGACGCCGGCCTTTGCCCAGAAAGGTGTGCCCGTGCTGGAAATGGACGCCGACGGCGAGGTGCAGATCGCGCCTGACGGCCATGTCAGCGACTACCGTCTGCACAGCAAGCTCGTGCCCGAGGTCGAAGCGCTGGTTGACAAGAACGTGCGGGGGTGGCGCTTCGAGCCGGTACTGGTCGACGGTACGCCGGTGATTGCAAAGACAGCGTTGCATATCAGGCTGAAGGCCCAGCCCAAGGACGGCGCGGACGACTACCTGGTGCAGATTGTCGATGTCAGTTTCGGCAATCCGCAGCAAGGGATCGACAACCGGCCGCCGAAATATCCGGACGCGGCAATTCGCGCTGGAATCGGCGCCAAAGTCTTGCTCAGCCTGCGTCTGGACGGCGCAGGAAAAGTTGCCGACGTGCAGCCCTACCAGACCAGCCTGAATCGTCGGGCGGCCTCGGAAATGGAAGCCGAGCAATGGCGCCGCTTGTTCGAGAAGGCCAGTGTCGCTGCAGCGCGGACCTGGCACTACGATTTGTCCGAAACCGTGAATGGAAAACCGATGGCCGCCAGCGTCAGGGTGCCCATTGTATACAGCCTTCGCGGCGACGGCGTGCATGCGCCAACGTCGGGTGAATGGACAGCGTACTTGCCGGGGCCGCCGCATCCGGCGCCCTGGGAAAGTACCGCGCGCGTCGCAAGTGCAGAGGAACTGGCTTTGGTGCCGGAAGGCCACGCCCTGGCGCTGGATTCACGCTTCCATCTCAAGGATAACGTGATCGGAAAAACCCTGTAGCGGCATTGTGCGCGCAAAGACTCTGCCGAACGGCGGATTCGCGCATCCGCATGGTAGATTAGTCGGCCCAGCGGTTCTCCGCTCAGCCGCTTCTCGAGGAATCCATGGCGTTGACCCAAGCCCGCACCATGCCCGGAGTGATGGAACTGCTGCCGCTGGAGCAGATCGCGTTCCAGCAGATGCTCGACACGATCCGGCGCAACTACGAGCGTTTCGGTTTCGTGCCGGTGGAAACGCCAGCGATCGAATTCAGTGACGTGCTGCTGACCAAGCAAGGCGGCGAAACCGAGCGTCAGGTATACTTTGTACAGTCGACCGGTGCCCTGGCCGCATCCGGCAAGAGCGAGGGCGGCAAGCCTGAACTGGCCCTGCGTTTCGATCTGACCGTGCCGCTGGCGCGCTATGTCGCCGAGCACGAGCACGATCTGAGTTTTCCGTTCCGGCGCTACCAGATCCAGCGCGTGTATCGCGGCGAACGCGCGCAGCGCGGCCGCTTCCGCGAGTTTTACCAGGCCGATATCGACGTGATCGGCAAGGACAACTTGTCCATCCGCTACGATGCCGAGATACCCGCGGTGATCTACAGCGTGTTCCGCGATCTGAATATCGGACCGTTCACGATCTGGCTGAACAATCGCAAGATCATGCGTGGCTGCTTCGAGAACCTGGGCATCAGCGACGGCGACAAGCAGGCGCTGGCACTGCGTGAGATCGACAAGCTGGACAAGCGCGGCGCCGACTACGTGCGCGACACACTCACCGGCGAGGCGTTTGGACTTTCCGCCGATCAGGCGAGACGCATTCTCGACTTCGTGCAGACCCGTTCGCATGGCCACGCTGATGCGATCGCGAAGATCGATGCGCTGGGGCAGGGCAGCGAGACGTTCAACCAGGGCATCGCCGAATTGCGCGAAGTGCTGCAATTGATCCGGGCACTCGGCGTGCCGGAGACGCATTACGCGATCAACCTGTCGATCGCGCGCGGCCTGGACTACTACACCGGCACGGTCTACGAAACCACATTGAACGAACATCCGCAGATCGGCTCGATCTGTTCCGGCGGCCGCTACGAGAACCTTGCGACAAATTATACAAAGTCGCATCTGCCGGGAGTCGGCATATCCATCGGCGCCACGCGCCTGTTCTGGCAGTTGCGTGAAGCCGGCCTGCTCGGGGCGGCGAAAAACACGGTCGATGTGCTGGTCACGCAGATGGACGAAGCACAGTTGCCGGCCTATCTGGGACTGGCTGGCGTATTGCGCGACGCCGGCATCAACACCGAAGTGGTCATGGAACCCGGAAAACTCGCCAGACAATTCAAGTATGCCGATCGCGCCGGCATCCGCTTCGTGATTGTTCTGGGGTCTGACGAAATCGCCAAAGGTGTCGTCACGGTGAAGGACATGCGCAAACAGGACCAGTTCGAGGTGCCGCGCAGCGAATTGGTCAAGGCGCTTCGCGTGGAACTGGAACAGGCCCAGGCGATGCAGGCATGAGCGCGCAGACACGCCACGTGATCCTGCTCGACGGCGCGCGCCTGACACGAGCCCAGGTCGTTGCGGTGGCGCACGAGAAAGCCATGATCGGCCTGGCGCCGGAACAGCTCACGCGCGTGCAGCGTACAGCGGACTTCCTCGCCGATCAGGTGCTGCGCGGCGAGCCGATTTACGGTGTCACGACTGGGTTTGGCAGCAATGCCGACAAACTGCTCGGCGCGCATCGTGCGCGCGATGAATTGCCTGGCGGAAATCCCGGACAGCGCGACGGCTCGTTGCTGGAGGAACTGCAGCATAACCTGGTGATCACCCATGCCGTCTGCGTCGGCAAACCGCTGGCGCCGGAAGTCGTGCGTGCGATGCTGGCGATACGCGTCAACACGCTGATGCGTGGACATTCCGGCATCCGCGCATCGACCCTGCAGGCGCTGGCCGAATTGCTCAATCGCGATGTGATTCCGGTGATTCCGGAAAAAGGTTCGGTGGGTGCCAGCGGCGATCTCGCGCCACTTTCGCATCTGGCCAGCGTGCTGCTGGGACAGGGTGAGGCGTTCTATAAAAAAGAGCGCCTGCCCGGCGCTGAAGCGCTCAAGCGCTCCGGTCTCAACCCCGTGCGACTGTCGTTCAAGGAAGGCCTCGCGCTGAACAACGGCACCACGCAAATGCTGGCGACGGCGGTGCTGGCACTGGGGCGGCTGGAAAAGCTCCTTGCCACCGCCGACATCGCTGCGGCAATGACCCTGGACGCCTTTGCCGGACGCACCTCGGCGTTCAAGCCGGAAGTGCATGCCTTGCGCCCGCATCCGGGCCAGGTAGAAACGGCGGCGAACCTGCGGTGCCTGCTGCAGGGTTCGACACTGGCCGATATTGCCTATCACCTGGTGCCGCGGTTCAAGACCTGGCTCGCGGATTCGTGGAGCGACCCGGCGGATCAGCGGCACCGGTTCGATATCGGCTGGGATTATGTGCCGACGTCGCAACGGCATGGCAAGCAAGCGTTCTACGCGCGCTTCCTTCCGTTCAAGGGCGGCAAGAAGCATCAGCCGCAGGATGCGTATAGTTTGCGCTGTATTCCACAAGTACACGGCGCCGTGCGCGATGCACTGATGCAGGCGCAACGCGTGATCGACATCGAATTGAATGCGGTCACCGACAATCCGCTCATTTTTCCGGACGCCGAGAACGCCAGGGTCATCGAGGACCAGGTTATCTCGGCCGGCCATTTTCACGGCATGCCGCTGGCGCTGGCGATGAGCTACATCAAGGTGGCCATCCCCGTGCTGGCGTCGATTTCGGAGCGACGACTCGCCAAGCTGGTGGATCCGGCTACAAACGACGGCTTGCCGGCGTTTCTCATCGGCAACGAGGACGCCACGGACTCCGGCTTCATGATCGTGCAATACACAGCCGCAGCCCTCGTCAACGATCTGGCCACGCGCGCGCATCCGGCCAGCGTCTATTCGATCCCGACCAGCGCGAATGCCGAAGACCATGTTTCGATGGGCGCGAACGAGGCGCGCCACGTGCTGGAGATGACTGACGATCTCGCCCACGTGCTGGCGCTGGAACTGTATACGGCTGCGCAGGCGCTGGAATACCGCCAGGGCATGCTCAACGCCGCGCGGACGCTTGCGGCCCGTGGTGACTGGCGCGCGCTCGCGATGAAGGTTTCCGGCGCGCCGTCAGCGGGCAACGCGCAGCACGCGCAGTTCGAGACGGAAGTGAGAGCGCTGATGGCCGCGCTCGCGGCCGCGGACGAGTTCCACGCCGGCACCGGCGTGCGCGCTGCATTTTCCACAATCAGAAAAAATATAGGATTCATGACACGCGACCGCGCCATGGATCATGATGTGCAGAAGATTTGCGAGCTTGTGGCGAGCGGGGCGTTGCTGGCGAAATGATTGCGCTTGCCGCCGTACGGCGGAGTTTGTGGGATTGCCCGCTCACGCCGATGATGAAATCCGCGGTTCGCCCGATCGTGGCGTACCGACTATGGCCTTGACGACCTTGTTCACGCGAAGCAGTGAGTAGGTGAATGGCCAGCCTTCCGATTGCCACGGGATTTGGACGTACATCCGTCCAGCCTGCTAGCCGTCCGTTCGCGGGAATCGGGCGCCAAGTGATCGCCACGGAGTCGCGTCCAACCCAAATTGTTGTCTGGACACCTTTGCTGCTTTGCATTATTTCTGTTTAAATATCAGTAAGTTACATTAATATTACGCTTGACTCGATGGCACCGGGCTGGTACGTTTCCCTCAATTCCAGGCTGCAAGTGCCCGGAAGTCCAGTGCCGGCAGTGGTGAGCATCGGGCCCATTGCTGCTCGCCTTTTCCGCACTGGTGCAAGCACGATCCGGGCTGCGATTTTGGGGTGAAATCGGGACTGGTTCGTGGACCCTGGCGCGGCTTCGTGGGCGTGCGCTGTGGATATTCATCCGGATAGTCGGAATACGCGGGCAGCAATCCTGTCATGCGCGGATCGTTGCGCGTGACGTTTGTGCGTATCGCTGACCCGATCGCTTCCGTCTTTCGGATAGGCATCGACAGATTTCAGGGGCGCACCAAAGTACTGCATGTACGTCAGTTCGTTGTTGTTTCCAGCCACCCTTCACTAACAAAAAGGATTGCAAATGTATCCATTGTCGATGCATCGCTCGGCGGCGAAAAATGTGTTGACCGGTACCCGGCTTGCCAGAGCCGTGCTGGGCATTTTGTTCGGATTCGGCGCTGTGGCAGCATTGCCCCAGCAAGCCGCAGCTGATGAATTTGCAGCTTTCCCCGACGCCACGGCGACGACCTATAATTTGGTGACCGAACCTGATCAGGGGTTGACGTCGATCTACAACCTGATCAGTTCTGCAACGAAAACGATCGACATGACCATGTATGAGTTGTCCGATACAACGGTCGAAATGCTGCTGGCGCAGGCGGCCAGCGACGGAGTCAAGGTGCGCGTGATCCTTGACCAGAACCTGGAGAAGAGCAACAACCAGGCCGCATACACGTACTAGTCCGCCCGCGGTGTGAGCGTTCACTGGGCCAACAAGAAATACCAGGCGACGCACCAGAAGACCGTAACCGTCGACAACGCCACGACGGCAATCATGACGCTGAACCTGACGCCGCAATATTATTCCACCAGCCGCGACTTCGCCGTGATCGAAAACGATGCCAACGATATATCGGCAATCGAGGCCACCTTCGGCAAGGATTTCACCAATAGCACAGTGACTCCCGGCGACGGCGATGACCTGGTCTGGAGCCCGACGAATTCGTTGACGGCGCTGGAAGGGATAATAAGTTCCGCCAAGACGACTCTTCAGGTCGAGAACGAAGAAATGAGCGATTCTTCAATCGTCAGCGCGCTGGAGGCTGCCGCCAAACGCGGCGTCAACGTCGAGATCATGATGACCGAAAACAGCTCGTACGAGTCTGAGCTGACCGCGTTGAAAAAGGCCGGGGCCCACATCGTCACGTACGCCGAGGATGCGTCCCTTTACATCCATGCCAAGGTTGTCCTGGCCGATTACGGCAAGGCAGATGCCAACGTGTTCCTTGGATCGGAAAATTTCTCCAGCGCATCCCTGACAGAAAACCGCGAACTGGGGCTGATCATTTCCAATGCAGCCATCATGTCGTCGCTCAATGCAACGCTGACCAGCGACTTCAAGGGCGGTACCGCATTCTGATCGTCGATGCCCCGAGTTGATGGGAATCTTGGCGGACTGCGCATTCATGCAGCGCAGTCCGCCATCTCAAGCTTTTTACGCTGATCCGTCCGCTTCGAAGCCGTTGCGGAAAATCTCGCCATCAAAGCCTGCTCAAGGCCTGCTCACTGTCTTTCGGCGACGCCGCGTGCGCTGCTGCATCAGCGGCCGAATTCTACGTCGTGGATTGCCCGTTCCGTGGCATGCAGCGCTGCATCGACGTGCCCCATGGCGCGATTCCTCAGACCCCTGGCAGATGGATCGTCCTCCTCGCGGCCGGTGTCGGCGCGTACCTGGCGCAGGAGTTCGGCAGCGCGATGCAAACGGCCGGGACGGTCTCTGGGCAGATCCACGTCCGGGTGATAGTGAATGTCTTTGCCGTCGTCAATGGCGGCTTTCTTGATTTCCGCGATCGCATGATCGATTTCGTTGATCGCCTCGTCTTCGTGCGTACTGACTGCCGCATCGCCGGGACGATGTTCGAGCATCCAGCGGGCTGCACGCAGGTCCGACAGCGCATGCAAGTAAGCGGGGTGCTTGGTAGGCGGCGTAGCGCACGCAGCGAACAGGACCATGAGCAACAGTAGACAGCTATGCCGCACGAGCTTGATTTTCGAGTTCACGGCGCACCTCCGGCTGATTCGTTCGACAACATGGCAACTCCGCATCTTTGTACAGGATGTGTCGCGGATACGATCTCGTGATTCCAAGCCGCGCCAGTCCTGCCGACATGGCAGCGTCCGGCGCGTTCTCACTGGGTCAGCGATGACGCTCTATGTCATGAATGGCCCGCTCGGTCTCATGCAGGGCGTTGTCGACATGCCCTATGGCGCGATGCTTGAGACCTCGAGCCGACGGGTCGTCTTCTTCCTGGTTGGTATCGGCATGTACTTTGCGCAGGAGTTCGGCGGCCCGGTGCAGACGTCCGGGGAAGTCGTTCGGCAAATCGACTCCAGGGTGATTGTGGATATCCTTGCCGTCGTCGATGGCGGCACTTTTGAGTTCCGCAATCGCGTGATCAATTTCATTGATCGCTTCGTCTTCATGCGAACTCACGGCAGGATCGCCGGGGCGATGCTCGAGCATCCAGCGCGCCGCGCGCAGGTCGGTCAGCGCATGAAGATAGGCAGGATGCCTGCCGGGTAGATCCGCGTTGGCGGAAAACGGCAGTGCCAGCAGCAAGAGAAAGCTATACAGAACCAACGTGATTTTCGAGTTCACAGCGTAGCTCCGGTTGGGTAATACAACGATACCATCGCATGATGCGGCAAGTCCGCACCGCCGAACAAAGTGTGCCATGGATACTTTCCTTGCGCAGCCGCCGACGGCATGACATTCAGTTTGCAGTTTTCTTGCTTTCACCTGACCGCGAAAGAAGGGCTACTTCGGCCTTCAACTTGTCCAGTTCGCGTTTTTGTTCTGCCAGGATGCCTGTCACAAGTACCCCGAGTATGCCCGTCAGAAGCAGGACATTGCCCAAGAGTGAGGATGTTACCTGAATGCTCGTCCCGAAAAAGCGCAAGATCAAGGCGTTGAGTGAAAACGAAATCAGCGTCACAGCCAACGAGAACAGGGCCAGGAACGTAATCATGGAAAATCTTGGTTTCATGGAGAAATCCTTGTAGCTATTGCACCGCCCCGCGGACTTCGAAGCCGTTGCAGAAAATCTCGTCGTCGTCCTCGTACGCACCGATGTCCACGCCGGAGTTGGACCTGCGCGGGAAACCCGTGCCGCGCTCGTCGTACTCGTCGGTACCCGAGTAGCTGCCGGCGTTGTAGGCTGGACTGTGACAACCGATGGCCTGGGTCGGCACGCAATTCGTGGCCCCCGGTGCTCCGGACACCTGGCCGCAGCCATTGTTGACCAGGGCTTGGAGGAGCGGATCGAGCGTGATGATGGCGGCGGTAGTGCTGTCAGGACCGGTGAAGGATACCCCGGGTGCATCGGGATTTCGAATCAAGGAAGAACTGGTAACGACGGTGAGCGCAAAACCCGATTGCGCACCGATGTCCGAACTGCTGGCGCCTGCGGAAGAATTATTGGAAAGGATGGTGCTTGTCACGGCGATCGTCGCACTGGTCGGCTTGCCGGATTCGCCCGCAGGACAGCCCACGTTGCCCGAATACACGCCGCCGCCGCCGGCGCCACTGGTATTGAATGCGATCGTGCTGTTGTAGATATTCAGTGCGCTTGAGGCTTCCGAAGAACAAACGTTCAGGCTGATGCCGCCACCTCCAATCGAAGCCGAATTGCCGCTGATCGTGCTGTTGAACAATTCCTTGATTGCACCTTTACCGAACCGCGCCCAGATACCGCCGCCGCTGCTGGATGGCCCGGTGACTTTGTTGCCGCTGATCGTGCTCGATGCAAAATTCAACCCGTAGTATGAGGGGATGTAAATACCACCTCCGTTGCTGTTGCCGCCCGAAGTCGAGTTGTTCGAAATGATGTCCAAGGTGAACGTACCGGATGTCGAGGCCGCAAAGACGCCGCCGCCTGGGGATTGAGTGCCGGCGGTGCTGTTGTAGCTGATCACGTTGTAGTTCCCTCCAAACCCACCGACGACATAATTGGTGGATTTCGCGGCGACGCCGCCTCCCGGTGAATTGTTGCCTGCCGTCGTGTTATGGCTGATCGTGGTGTAGCGCATGCTCACGTCGGGCGACTGAATCGCGCCGCCCGGGCTGGCGTTGCTTACGGTGCTATTGCCGGTAACGATACTGTCCTTCAGCGTAACGCCTTGGGCGTAGATCGCACCGCCGCCGGCGTTGGAGCCGCTGGTCGAATTGCCGCTTACTGTGCTGCTGTTGACGGTTACAGCAGTGCCGCTGTGTGGCGGCGCCATTGCCCCTTCCACATGCCCTGCGATGGCGCCGCCCACGGCGCCCGCGCCGCTGGTCATGTTGCCATTGACGATACAGTCGGTCAGCGTGAGACGGGCGGTGGTATACGACTGAGGCTCCATGAATATTGCACCGCCATTGGCATTGGCGGCAATGGTTGCGCCGTTCGTGATCGTCAGGCCGTTCAAGAGCAGATACTCTTCGCCGAAGGTGCCTGTATCGTGAAAGATACGGAAGGCGTTCGTCGCACCACTGATTCTGGATATGGTCACGCCGCCGGTTCCGCTGCCCTGGATGGTCAGGTTCGAATCGGTGATGAGCAGCTCATTGTTTGCGGTATCGGCCAGCGTCACCGTAGCGACATCGGCAGCGAACGTGATCGTGTCGCCGGTTCCAAAGCTGCCGCTGCTGTTGACGCAACTGGTAGCGGCACCCACGGCTGCACTGTTCATCGCGGCGATGGCCTGGCGCAAGGTGCAGGTGCTGATCGTTCCTGCATCGTCGGCGGTGGTCACCTGGATCGTTGCCGCGCCGGCGACGCGCGCGGTCGCGGCAAGGGTTGGACTCAGGGCGAGGGCGAGAGGATGGCGGGTCGCGCTGCATTGCGGCCTGCGGTTGAGTCGTGCATGCATGGCGTTTGCTCCACAGCATGTTGCTTGGGGTCAATGGGTTGCAATCCGGATACTTTTTCTAGAGACCGTCACCATCGAAACCGTCACGGAAAATCGTGTCGTTGTAGCAAGCAGTGGAAGCGGTGGCGAGGCTCGCGATCAGGGCGAATCCGGCGCCTTCCTGGACCGGGGGCAATGCCGACATCGTGGCATTGCTTGGTGTCAGATACGCCCTGATTTGCACATTTCCACTTTTCAGCACGGCCTGGTCGAGGCTCAGCGTACCCGTACCGACCAGATGGAAACGGGACGGTTCCGACGCGCTGGCCGCGGACGCAACCAGGCAAGCCAACAAGGCAACGCTGCCAACGAACGTGCTGACTGTTTGCGAGAGCGGAACGTACGTGCGCGAACCGGCGCGCGGCCCGTTGCGTTCAGTCGAATCACAGAGCGATTGCATATCACTCCCCCTGTCCGGCTTCGAGCTTGCTCAGGCGTGCGACAACGTCGTCGAGCTTGCGGCGCAGGTCGGCATTTTCCTGCTTCAGCGTAGCGATGTCCGCGGCGCCGGCCTGGTCGTGTACCGCCAGTTCCTGCACGGCGGCGACCGTCGTGATAAGCGCCGGATTCGGGTCAAGCGCGAGGATCGGCTCATCGCTGGCCGCCGCGCCTGGTATGTGCTTGTCGGTGCTGATTACCGCCTCGGGAAATACGTCGGCGAATTCCTGCGCGATGAAGCCTTGGTACGGCTTGTCCGCCAATCCGCCTTCCATTGCCCGGTACTCCGGTGTGTAGTGGAAGTTCACCGGACGCAGCTTCATGACCGTATCGAGCGCGTCGTGGATCGTTGTGATGTCCTGCTTGATGCGGCGATCCGACGTGGCCGTCCATGAGCCGCCGCCGGGTTTGTAGGCGGTGCTGCCGGTAATGGTGAGATTGCCCGAATTGTCCAAAACAAGGGAGGCACCGCTCGCCAGGTTTTCGATCTCAAATTGCCCCACATTCGCGGAAGGGGCGGATGTGTAAACGCCAAACTGTCCGATGCCATTGGAGCCAGCCAAGGGGCTCGTGGGAGCCAACGTGAGGTATGCGTATCCGCCACTGGCGGCGTTGCCATAAATGCTCAGATTCGGCACATTGCCGGTAATCGATAGGGGCTGGCCGTTGATCGCAACGCCGCCCCCTGCCTTGATCAGAAACTGCTCCGGGCCTGTCGACTTGAAGAGGTCAATAGAGTCGGATCCCTGAGCGCTTTGCCACACGAATGTGCCGTAGTCCCCGCAGTTTTGGCCTGCGGTGCAGGATCCGCTATTACCTGCGCCAGCAGCGTCGCGAGCGACGGCTCCGAATCCACCTGCAAAGCTGAAGTCACCGCCTGCGGTATTGCCGCCGCCGCCGCCGACCGTGGCGTAGCCGCCGCTCGCGACATTTTCATTGCCACCGGCAACAGTGGAACGTTCTCCACTGGCCGTGTTGGTGTTGCCGCCAGCCACCGTGGAGCTTCCGCCGCTGGCCGTATTGTTGGTTCCACCACCGACCGTTGCCGAACCGTTGCTGGCGACGTTCGTATTGCCGCCACCAACGGTGGATTGAGTTCCGGTCGCTTGGTTGCCGTTGCCACCGCCCACCACGGCGTATTGAGCGCCTGCCGTGTTCGCGTTGCCGCCGCAGACCGTGGAAGTAAATCCGGTCGAGTTGTTTTGGCCGCCGCCGCCTATGACTGACTCAGTGCCGCTTGCCGTGTTGATGAGGCCACCGCCGATCGTGGCGAAGTTCGCTCCCACCGAGTTGGCGCCGCCGCTGCCATTGCCACCGCCCGAGATCGTGGCACCGCCGATATTGCCGGTAGTGACATTGCCCGACGATCCGAATATGACGTTCGGCGAAGTAGGATCGCTTGAGGTTGTAATCTGGCCAACCTGAGTTGCTGCAACTTCAAACGTCAGCGGCTGCGTATCGGCTGTCCCGAGATAGCTGCCGGAAGGATTACCGGCGTTGCCGTCCAGCGTCCACGCTCCGGGACATACGCTGGACGCGGGAGACACACTCACCTGTGCCCGCGTATCCAGGCTGACGAATTCGCCCTGGCCGGCGCTGCGAACGCTAGTGCTGACAAAAGCCTGACTAAAGGATTTTGCCAGCGGGCCGAAATCCGCCTGCGTGCTGAAGCTGCCGTTGTGTACCGCAACCTTGTTCATGATCAGCGGGCCGCCGATGACGCTGCCGCCACTGGGCGCGGAGTACAGCGTCAACTCGATGTCGTAGCTGCCGTCTGCCGGCTTGCCGCCATCCTGCAGGCTGCCGTGATAGGTGAAGCTGGCCGCCGCGGCAGTGCCGGTAGCGGAAACCAGGGCTGCGACCAGCGCAGCGGATAGCAACGCACGTTTCATGGCTATACTCCCTTGTATGCAGCGATGGATCAGCGAAACATCACAGGATCGGGCGAGGCCACGGCAAGCTCGCAGAATTTCCTGGCCCGGCCCGCACCGTCGGAATAAACTTTTGTCAGCGTCGATAGTGGGAATGCAGCCGGCCCGAAGTCTTCAAAACCTCCTCAAAGATTTCTCAAATTTTTTTCAGAGATTTCTCAAAGCATGAGCGTTTCGCCTAGGGATCAATGGGTTTACGTGTTCGGTCCCTTCGTGCTCGATCCGGCACGACGGTTGTTGAGTCGCGCCGGCATACCACTGTCCTTGTCGCCAAAATCGTTCGACCTGCTGTTTTACCTGGTCGAAAATCCCGATCGGGTGCTGGACAAGGAAGAACTGTTCAATGCCGTTTGGCCCGGCCGGGTGGTCGAGGAGAGCAATCTCAGCCAGACCATCTTCACCTTGCGCAAGACGCTGGGCGCCACCGGCGGCAACGAGAGCGTCATCGCCACCTCGCCGGGACACGGCTATCGCATCGCGATGTCTGTACGCGTCGTCGCAAGAGATGCGCAGGCGAATGTGACCGAGTCGATCGCCTCGCTCGGAAACCTTGCTGCGGCAAATGCTCCCGAGTTGCCTGCGGAAGATTCGGCTGGCCATCAGCAAGCCGCGGCGACCACCGATTCCAAAGCGAATTGCGTTGCAACAACGCCTCCGCGCCGGGGCCGAGCACTGACGGTCTGGCTGCTCGCGGCCGCCAGCGTACTGATCCTGCTGGCGGCCGGCGTCGAGCTGAAAAAGACGCGGCCGCCAGTCTCAGGCAACCTGCAACCGAACATGGTCGTGCTTGCGGATTTCGACAACGCGACAGGCGACACGGCTTTTGACGGCGTTTTGGGTCGCGTGATCGAGATCGATCTCAATCAGTCGCCATTCCTGACCATCCTGCCGCAGGGCAAGGCGCAGGAAACCCTGCAACTTATGGGGCATGCAAAGGACTACCGGCTCACACCGGAAGTCGCGCAGGAAGTCTGCGAGCGCAATCAGGCGCAGGCGGTTGTCAGCGGCGCGATTGCCATGATCGGAAACCGCTATCTGGTCACGCTGGGTGCGAGCGACTGCAATACGGGAATCACGCTTGCCGAGGGCAAGGCCGAAGTATCGAGCAAGGAAGGTGTTCTGCAGTCGCTTGACGAACTGACTGCAAGGATACGAGCCGGCGTGGGCGAATCGCAGGCATCGATCCGGAAATTCGACGTGGCGACCACACAAGCGACCACGTCGTCTTTTGAGGCGCTGAAAGCCTTCTCGCTCGGACAGCAGGCGCGCGCCAGGGGCGACAGTCAGGCGGCGCTGGCCTTTCACAAGCACGCGACGGAGCTCGACCCTTCGTTTGCCATGGCGTATCTGGAGCTTTCAACGATCTACGGCACCTTGCATGAGCACCAGTTGAGCCAGGCCTATTTGAAAAAAGCCTTTGAACTCAGAAACCGGGTCAGCGAGCACGAGAAGATGCGGCTCGACGCGCGCTACCAGGCGTCTCTGGGCAATACGAAAAACATCATCCAGAGTTACAAGATCTGGGCGCAGTCGTATCCGCAGGACTGGCCGCCCTGGGCCAATCTGACCAATCTGTATACCGACGTCGGCGAGTATCCGGAGGCGATTGAAGCCGGCAAGCAGGCGCTGCGCCTGATGCCGGATCACTACGGACCCTATTATGTGCTTGCGCGCGCCTACGAGCGGGCCAATCAATTCGATCAGGCCAAGGCGATTTGCGCTCAGGCGACTGCTAAAGGGCTCGATGGCACGGACATTCACGGCCTGCTCTATGAAATTGCGTTCGCCGAAGGGGACAAGGCAGCCATGGCCGCGCAAGTCGCCAAGGAGGCCGGGCAAGCGTCCGAGATCCTGATGCTCAACAACGAAGGCTTCGCCGCCGCGACCTCAGGCCAGGCAAAGCAGGCTCGCGCATTGTTCGAGCGTGCCATTGCGGAGGCGCAGAAGGATGGATCGGATTCGAGCGCCGAGACGGCTGAGTTTTTCGTCAACGAAATAGACACCCTGGTCAATTCCGGAATGAAAGACGAGGCTCGGCAGGTCGCTGCGAAGGCCGCTGGCCTGGAAGGCAACGAATTTGCGCCGATGGTGATTGCCAAGCTCGGCGACACCGAACGCGCCCGGGCGCTGGCGGATGCGCTGGTCAAGCTGAATCCGAGCGACAACACGATCAATGATGATGATATCCCCACCATGCGGGCCGCCATCGACTTGCAGCAGGGTCGTCCGCTGGATGCCATCGCCGAGCTGCAACCGGCGCTGCCGTACGAACTGCGGAATTTCGAGCTGCCCTCACTTCTCGCCCAGGCCTACCTCGACGCACAAATGCCCGATCGCGCCGCGGCGGAATACCGCAAGATCATTGCCAACCGCGGCGTGGACGGCCTTTCCATCCTGTATCCGCTGGCTTACCTGGGGCTGGCGCGCGCGGAAGCGCGGATCGGCGACAAAACAGCGAGCCGCACGGAATACGAGCATTTCTTCACATCGTGGAAAGACGCGGATCCCGATGTGCCCGTGCTCAAGCAGGCAAGTAGGGAATATTCGGAGTTGCAGGCGCCGCGCTGAGATTCCGCAGTCGCATCCAGGGCCAGCGTCGTTTCCCGGGATTGCATCCCGCGACCTGTCCGCGCCCGCTGAACAGTGGCGCACGTACGGCGCGTAGCGCGCATTCATGCCAGTCTTTACAACGACTGTCGTCGCGTCCATACTTCGACCAATGTACTAATGCGCTATTACGCTATGAAACATCGGATGCTCGATCCCGAAGCCACGCCGGAAGCCGCGGAAGACAGCCTGTGCCGGGCGTTGCTGGCCCTGGACAAGCTCGCGGACATGCGCGCTTTCCTGCGCGACCTGTGCACGCCGGCAGAACTCGAGGCGCTCACCGACCGCTGGCGCGTGGTGCCGTATCTGCTGCAGGGCATGGCCTACCGCGAAATCCACGAACGCTCGGCGGTCAGTGTGACCACGATCGGCCGCGTCGCGCGCTTTCTGAGCCAGGGCAACGGCGGCTACCGGGCTGCCATTGCAAGCCATGCCCTCGCGCCGGCGCGCGCGCAAGGAAAGATCACAAGGGCCGGCGTGGCCTCCAGGAAACAGGTGCGCCAATGATCTCCGCCAAGCCACGTGAACGCCTGCGCATCGCGGTGCAGAAATCCGGACGTCTGACCGAGGCCTCGCAGGACCTGCTCGCGCGGTGCGGGCTGCAGTTCCGCCAGAGCCGCGACAAGCTGTTCTGCTTCGGCGAGAGTCTCGCGATCGATCTGCTGCTGGTGCGTGACGACGATATTCCCGGCCTGATCGCGCAGGGCGTGTGCGATCTGGGCATCGTCGGTCGCAATGTGCTCGGCGAACACAGCCGCGCCGCGACAACGCGCGATGCAGGCGTGGCGGCGCAGGAACTGGTCGCGCTGGGTTTCGGCCGCTGCCACCTCGCCATCGCGTTGCCGCAGGAAGCGGAGTATACGAATCCACAAAGCCTGTCCGGCGCGCGGATCGCGACGACGTATCCCGCCTTGCTGGCGGAATGGCTGGAACGCAACGGTGTGAGCGCGGAAATCGTGGTCCTGTCCGGATCGGTGGAGATTGCGCCGAGACTGGGAACGGCCGATGCAATCTGCGATCTGGTGTCCAGCGGCGCGACCCTGGCGGCCAACCAGCTGCGCGAAGCGGCGGTCGTGCTGGAGAGCGAAGCGGTGCTGATCGGACCACAGGCCATGCCCGCCGACGAGCGTGGCGAGTTGCGCGACCTGCTACTGCGCCGCATGGACGGCGTGATCCAGGTGCGCGAGTCGAAACTCGTGCTGCTGCATGTGGCGCGCAGTGCGGTGCCGGCGATCACGCGGTTGTTGCCGAACGGACAGGTGCCCACGATCACGCCGGTCGAAGGCAGCCCGGATGATGTCAGTCTGCAGGCGCTGTGCTACGGCAGCATTACCTGGCAGCACCTGGAAGAGATGAAACGCGCTGGCGCGTCGCGCCTGCTCGTGCTGCCGGTCGAGAAGATGCTGGCATGAACGCACCCGAGCTTAATATTCTGGATTGGCGTGCGCTCGATCCGGATGCACGCGGTGCGGTCCTGCAACGTCCGCCGCAGGCGCGCGCCCCGGCGCTGCTCGATGGCGTCGCCCGCATCATCGCCCAGGTGCGCGCGGATGGCGACTCCGCCCTGCATGCCTTGACCCGCCGCTTCGATGGCTGCGAGCTGGCCAACCTGGCAGCGACGCCGGAGGAATTCGCCGCTGCGCAGGCCCAACTCGATCCGGCGCTCAGGCTTGCGATCGAAGAAGCACGTTCGCGCATCGAGACATTCCATCGCGCCACGGCACCGCAAGCGCTGCGCGTGCAGACCGCACCGGGTGTGGTCTGCGAGCGCCTGTTGCGGCCGATATCGCGTGTGGGACTCTACGTGCCGGCTGGCAGCGCGCCGCTGCCTTCCACTGCATTAATGCTTGGCGTGCCTGCACAGATCGCGCAATGCCCGCACGTGCTCTTGTGCACGCCGCCCGATGTCAACGGAGACTGCGACCCGGCTGTGCTTTACGCCGCAGCGTTGTGCGGCATCACACGCGTCCTGAAGATCGGCGGCGCGCAGGCGATTGCAGCGCTGGCATTCGGCACCGCGTCGGTTTCCAGATGCGACAAGATTTTCGGACCGGGCAATGCCTGGGTCACCGAGGCCAAGCGCCAGGTTGCACAACACGTCGATGGAGCCGCTATGGATTTGCCGGCCGGTCCGTCGGAGGTGCTGGTGATTGCGGACGCGGATGCCGACGCGGATTTTGTTGCGGCCGATCTGCTCGCGCAGGCCGAGCATGGAGTCGATTCGCAGGTGTTCCTGGTCGCCGACAGCCGGCCGTTGCTCGAATCGGTGCGGCGCGCGATCCATGTGCAGCTTGCATCGTTGCCGCGCGCCGAGATCGCCGCTGCCGCGCTGGCGCATGCCCGGCTGATCCTCGCAGCTTCGATCAATGAGGCAGTCGCGATCAGCAATGACTATGCGCCGGAACATTTGATCATCAACGCGGCCATGCCGCAGCAGTGGCTGGAAAAAGTGGAAAATGCCGGATCGGTGTTTCTTGGTGCCTGGTCGCCCGAGACGGTCGGCGACTATTGCAGCGGCCCCAATCATGTCCTGCCGACCAATGGCCATGCGCGTGCCTGGAGCGGTGTGTCGGTCGCCAGCTTCCTCAAGCAGATAACGGTGCAGGAGTTGACGCCGGCGGGTCTGGCGCTGATCGGCCCTTGCGCTGCGACGCTGGCGCGCGCCGAACGGCTGAATGCACACGAACGTGCGGTGACGCGGCGCCTCGAAAAAATGGTGGCGCGGGCATGAGCATCGTCGCCATCGCCCGGGCGGAGATTCGCGCGCTCGATCCGTATTCTTCCGCACGCATGGAGGCCAGCGGCGGTTCTGTGCTGCTGAATGCGAACGAGTCGCCGTGGTCGGCATCGCATCGGTGTGCTGCTGGCCTGAATCGTTATCCCGACCCGCAGCCGCAGGAACTCGTCGCCCGGTTCGCGGCGCTTTACGGTGTCGATCCGGCGCAGGTACTTGCAGGGCGCGGCAGCGATGAGGCGATCGACCTGCTCGTACGCGCCTTTTGCCGGGCCGGCCGCGATGCCATCGCAATCTGTCCGCCAACCTTCGGCATGTATGCCGTCAGCGCGCGCATTCAGGATGCGGGCGTCGTCGAAGTACGGTTGACACACGATTTCAATGTCGACGTCGATGCCTTACTGGCCGCGATCAACGCGCGAACCAAGTTGGTGTTCCTGTGCTCGCCGAACAATCCGACTGGGGGTGCGGTGCCGCTGAGCGCAATCAAGCGCATTGCCGGAGCGTTGTCGGATCGTGCATTGCTGGTCGTCGATGAGGCCTATGTCGAATTCGCCGGCGAACTGAGCGCGCTGTCGCTTTTGCCGCAATTTGCAAACCTTGCCGTTTTGCGCACCCTGTCCAAGGCTCATGCGCTTGCCGGCGCCAGGGTAGGGACCTTGATTGCACGGGCAGAAGTGATCGCGCTGTTGCGCCGCATCCAGGCGCCATATCCGCTGCCGGTGCCGAGCATTGCGGTGGCACTGGAAGCGCTGAGTCCGCCGGCGCAGCGGGAAACCGCAGCGCGTATCGCGATGCTCGTATGCGAACGCGAGCGGCTGGCGCCGTTGCTTGCAGCGCTGCCGCAGGTGCGTTCGGTGTTGCCGTCCGCGGCCAATTTCCTGTGTGTACGCTGCATCGATGCGAAGGCCACATACGCGCGCTTGCGCGAAGCCGGCATTGTCGTACGCGATGTCGGCGGCTATCCGGGCTTGACGGACTGTCTGCGCATCAGTATCGGCGCGCCCGATGAAAACACGCGTCTGCTCGCGTCTTTGCAGGCACGCGAGGCCGCAGCATGAACGCGCGCAAGTTGCTGTTCATCGACCGCGACGGCACCTTGCTGGTCGAGCCGCCAGACGAACAGATCGACCGCTACGAGAAATTCGCCCTGGTCCCGGGCGTGATTCCCGCGCTGCGCCGCTGTGTTGCCGCGGGCTACGAACTGGTGATGGTAACGAATCAGGATGGTCTGGGCACGGCGAGCTTTCCACAAGTGGATTTCGACGGCCCGCAGAATCTGCTGCTGGGCATTCTCGCCTCGCAGGGCATCGGTTTTCGCGAAGTGCTGATCGATCCGAGTTTCGCGCACGAGGCGCGCAGCACGCGTAAACCCGGCGTCGGGCTGGTGCGGCACTATCTTGCCGATGACGGCTGGAGCCGCGCAGCATCGGCCGTCATAGGCGATCGTCAGACCGATGTGGATTTCGCCGCGAATCTCGGTGTCCGCGGTTTCCGTCTCGGGCCGGAATGGGACTGGGACGCCATCGCACATGCACTTTGCGACGCTCCACGTATCGGCATCGTCGAGCGCAACACGAAGGAGACCAGGATCGGCGCACGCGTGGACCTGGATCGCGTTGCCTCGCCGCAGGTCGCGACGGGCTTGGGTTTCTTCGACCACATGCTCGAACAGATCGGCAAACATGGCGGCTTTGCGCTGAACCTCACCTGCGCCGGCGACACGCATGTCGATGAGCATCACATTGTGGAAGATTGCGCACTGACCCTGGGCGAAGCCTTGCGTCGCGCGCTCGGCGACAAGCGCGGCATAGGTCGTTACGGTGCCGGCCTTGAGGGCGGCGATTCGCGTGCTTTCGTCATGGTGCTGCCGATGGATGAAACGCTAGCGCGCGCGGCGCTGGACCTTTCCGGCCGCGCCTGCTTCGCGTTCGATGGGACTTTTCCGCGCGAACGCGTCGGTGACCTGCCCACTGAACTCGTGCCGCACTTCTTCCGTTCGCTGTGCGACGGCCTCGGCGCGAACCTGCACTTGGCCGTGCGCGGCGAGAATGCGCACCACATGGTGGAGGCCTGCTTCAAGGCCGTCGCCCGCGCGCTGCGCATGGCGATGCGGTGCGAAGGCACCGAGCTGCCAAGCACGAAGGGCGTGCTGTGAATCGCAATGATAGAGAACTCGATGTCGTGCTGATCGACGCCGGTGGCAGCAACATCGGCTCGGTGCGCAACGCCCTGCAACGGCTTGGCGTTGAAGCGATATTGAGCACGGACGCCGGTCGTATCCGCGTCGCCACGCATGCGATTCTGCCCGGCGTCGGCGCCGCCGCGCCGGGCATGCAACGTCTGCGTGATTGCCACCTCGTCGACGTTGTCCGCGGCCTTACCCAGCCCGTGCTCGGCGTCTGCCTCGGCATGCAGCTTCTGTTCGAACGCTCCGAGGAGGGCGACACCGCTTGCCTTGGGTTGATTCCGGGCGAAGTTCGGCATTTTCCTCAAGAAGCCAGTCTGCGTGTTCCTCACATGGGCTGGAACAGCTTGCGCGTGGAACGCGACAGCGCGTTGTTCGCCGGCGTGCGAGCTGAGCCTCACGTATATTTTGTGCACAGCTATGCGGCGCCGATGACGGCTCACACCGTGGCCAGCGCCGAACATGGCAGCCGCTTCGCTGCCATCGTGCAACATGGCAACTTCCATGGCATGCAGTTCCATCCTGAGCGCTCCGGACCGATCGGTGCGCAATTGCTGAAAAACTTCCTGTCGTTATGAACATGGAAATCTATCCTGCGATCGATCTGCGCGAGGGACGCGTCGTGCGCCTGGCGCAGGGCGACTACGCCCGCCAGACCCTGTACCCGCTCGATCCCCTGCAGTTGGCGTGCGAATACCTGGCTGCCGGCGCGCGCTGGCTGCATGTCGTCGATCTCGATGGCGCACGCGCAGGACAATTGCGCAATCTGCGTGTGATCATGGCCATCGCCGACAGCGGCCTGGCACTGCAAGCCGGCGGTGGCGTGCGCGACGAAGGTGATTTGCAGCGGCTGTTCGATGCCGGCGTAAGCCGCGTCGTGGTCGGCAGCGTGGCCGTGACCGAACCGGACAAAGTGGAGAAGTGGATTTTGCGTCATGGGCCCGATCGCCTCTGCATCGCGCTGGATACACGCAGTGACGACAACGGACGATGGACATTGCCGGTCCGCGGCTGGACGTCGGCGTCGGCGATGACGCTGGACGAACTGGCGCCGCGCTACGCCGCAGCCGGTGCCAGGCACATGCTGTGTACCGATATCGCCTGCGACGGCATGCTTTCCGGACCCAATCTGGATCTGTATAAGCATCTTGGGCGAATCGCGCCCGAACTGGCGATGCTGGCCTCCGGTGGTGTGCGCGACGCGCAGGATTTGTGCGCACTGCGCGCGCTCGGGCTGGCCGGCGCCGTGCTCGGTCGAGCCCTGCTCGAGGGCCGGATGACGCTCGCGGAAGCACTGTCATGCTGAGCCGCCGCATCATTCCCTGCCTGGACGTGAAAGACGGCAAGGTCGTGAAAGGCGTGCGTTTCCGCGATCATGCCGTGGTCGGCGACATTGTGGAATTCGCGCAGAAGTATCGCGACGACGGCGCCGACGAACTCGTGTTCTACGATATCAGCGCCAGCCCCGAAGAGCGATCGGTCGATCGAGCCTGGGTAGAACGTGTGGCGCAAGTGATCGACATTCCGTTCTGTGTTGCCGGCGGAATCAGTAGTGTCGCTGAGGCACGAGCGCTCCTGCACGCCGGCGCGGACAAGGTTTCGATCAACTCGCCAGCACTGCAGCGGCCCGATCTGATCGACGAGCTCGCCGCCGCATTCGGCGTGCAATGCATCGTCATCGGCATCGACAGCCTGCGCGATGGCGACGGCGAATGGCGCGTGCGTCAGTACTCCGGCGACCCCGGCCGGACCCAGGCGTTGCCGCGGCGCAGCCTGGATTGGGTGATCGAGGCACAACGCCGTGGCGCCGGCGAAATCGTGCTCAACTGCATGGGCAGCGACGGCGTGCGCGATGGTTACGACATCGCCCAGTTGCGTGCCGTGCGTGATGTTTGTTCCGTGCCTCTGATCGCCTCTGGAGGCGCCGGAACCATGGAGCATTTCCGCGAGGTGTTTTGCGATGCCGATGTCGACGGCGCACTGGCGGCCAGCGTATTTCACACCTGGGATATTGCGATCGGCGACCTCAAGCGGTTTCTCGGCTCCCACAATGTCGCGGTGCGCCCATGAGCGATTTCGATGCGCAGACGCTTGACTGGAACAAGGCCGACGGCCTGTTGCCCGCAGTCATCCAGCACTGGCGAAGCGGTGCAGTGTTGATGGTGGGCTACATGAACCTCAACGCATTGTCGCAGACGCTGCAGAGCGGCAAGGTCACATTCTGGAGCCGCAGCAAGCAGCGCCTGTGGACCAAGGGCGAGAGCTCGGGAAATTTCCTGCATGTGAAGTCGCTCCATGCCGACTGCGACAAGGATGCGATCCTGGTGGCTGCAGACCCGCAAGGCCCAACCTGCCATCTCGGCGCGGCGAGCTGTTTCGGCGACACATCCGCGCCACCATTGGCGTTCCTGGCCGAACTCGATTCACTGGTCGCCGCGCGCGAAGTCGAGCGTCCGCAAGGCAGTTACACAACCAGGCTTTTTGCCTCGGGCCTGCGCCGAATGGCGCAGAAGGTAGGGGAAGAGGGTGTCGAGACGGCCCTGGCAGCGGTCGTCGAAAATGACGAGGCGTTGCTCGGCGAAGCGGCGGACTTGGTTTACCATCTGCTGATCCTGCTGCGAGCGCGCCAGCTCGGATTGGACGCGGTCGTGGAGATCTTGCAGGCCCGGCATCCGGCTCGGCATTAGCGCGGCATTTTTCGGGAATCGGCGATGGCGCAGTGGAACACGCTGGACGGTCTGCCCACACGCATCATCGCGCATCGCGGCGCGAGTGGTTATCGGCCTGAACATACCCTCGACGGTTACGCGCTTGCGGCAGCGCAGGGGGCTGACGTGCTCGAGCCCGACCTGACCATGAGTCGCGACGGTGTGCTTTATGCGCGCCACGACCTTGGTCTTGCACGCAGCACCGATATAGCGGGCCGGCTTGAATTCGCGAAACGCTCGCGCGAAATCGCCGGAGTGCGCGACTGGTGGATCAGCGATTTCGACGCGGCCGAACTGGATACACTGCGCGCCAGACAGCCTTTCCCGCAGCGCGGCACGCAATACGATGGACGCTTCGTGCTGCCGAGCTTTGCAACGACGCTGGATCTGCTCGCCGCGTTGACGGCGGAATACGGCCGCCCGCTTGCGCTGTATCCGGAATTGAAGCATCCGCAATATTTTCGCGCACTCGGTCTGGATCCTGTCGCCGCTTTGCATGCGGAACTGGCGCCGCGCAACCTGCTCGGTCCGGCGTCCCCCGTCTGGATACAGTGCCTGGATCACGACGTCTTGCGCGAGGCGCATGAGCGCTGCGGTAACCCGTGCTTTGCCTTGCTCGAGTCCGTTCCGCCGGATTCGCGAGAGCGCGACGCATTGTTGCGTGATCTGGCCGGGTGGGCGCGCGGCATCGCGCCGGGAAAATTCATGCTTTGGGACAGCGCCATGCGCGCCACCGGGTTGGTTGCGGCTGCGCATGCGCACGGCCTGCAGGCGCATGCGTGGACCTTTCGCGACGACCATCCGCCGGCACCATTCGCGACGTCGCGCGACGAACTTGATGCAGCATTTGAGTTGGGTGTCGATGCGACGTTCTGCGACTTTCCGGACACCGCGGTCACAGCACGGGCGGCGTTTCCCCACGCTGACTGAGCGCTTTTGAGCCGGAAGATGCAGGGACGCATCCAAGTGCGCATTGCAATCCGCGGCTGGAATCGAGCGTCGTGATATTGGCTTGGTCCAACCCGATTCCACGGCATCGAGTGGGCCCAGGGTGGAAGACGCTGCATCGGCGCCTGCGAATATGATGGGTTGCAGGTTTTCAGCAAGGGCTTCGACCGGCGCCCGCGGTTGAATCCGCGACGCGTTGGGCCGTCAATGCCCCGCGCCCGCACCCACCGTTCCGAATGGCGGCCGCGTGAGCCAGATGCTGCCGATCAGCAGCAGGCACAGCACGCCGATGCCCCAGAAAACATCGTTGGTCGCGAGCATGACGCTCTGTTGACTGACCATCTGGTCGACCAGGGCGTTGGCAGACTCCGGTGGCAGCCCGAGCGCCCGCGTTCTCGCGATGAAATCAATCGCTGGCGGATTGTATACATTGACATATTCGTTGAGGGTGGCGTGGTGATAGATGGCACGGTGGTCCCAGACGAACACGCTGATTGCCGTGGCAAAACTCGCCGCCAGAGTGCGGAAGAAATTGGACAGGCCCGAAGCTACCGCCAGCCGCTCGGGCGGCAATCCCGACAGGATGATCTGGTTGATCGGGATGAAGAACGCAGCGATGCCCAGACCCTGGAAAACGCGCGGCCAGACCAGTTGCCCGAACGAGGCATCCAGATTGAAGCTGCCGAACCAGAAAGCGGCAATGCCGAAGGCGATGAACGAAAATGAGGACAGCACACGCAACGGCAGGCGCTGGATATTGCGGCCGATGAGCGGCATCAGGATGATCGCAAGCACTCCGGAAGGCGCAGTGGCCAGCCCCGCCCAGGTTGCCGTGTAGCCCATCGTCGTCTGCAGCCACAATGGAAAGATGATCGTCGTGGCGAAGAATCCGAAGAAACCCAGCGACAGGGCGATGACGCCGTAGCGGAAATTCCTCCGCGCGAACAGCGACAAATCGACGACCGGATGTTTCTCGGTCAATTCCCAGACGACGAAATAGCACAGCGCCACCACGGCGACCACGGCCAGCGCCACGATGAGCGGCGATCCGAACCAGTCCAGGTCGTTGCCATTGTCGAGCATCAGTTGCAGGGCGCCGACGCCTGCCACGAGCAGCACCAGGCCGATGACGTCGATCGGCAGTTTCAATGTCGGCGTCTCGCGCTTGCGCAAGGTGCGCCAGGTGATGAACCCGGCCGTCAGCCCGATCGGAACGTTGATGAAGAAGATCCATGGCCAGGAAAAATTGTCGGTGATCCAGCCGCCGAGGATCGGCCCGGCAATGGGCGCGATGATGATCGTCATCGACCACAGGGCCAGCGCAACGCCGCGCCGTTCGGGCGGATAGTTGTTGAGCATCAGCGATTGCGACAACGGCACCATCGGTCCCGACACCATGCCCTGCATGAGGCGGAAGAACACCAGCATCGGCAGGCTTGTCGACAGGCCGCACATCATCGACATGAGGACGAACAGGGTCACCGACAGGCTGAAGACACGAACTTCGCCGAACCGTTTTGAGATCCAGCCGGTCAGCGGCAGCATGATCGCGCTGGCGACCGAGTAGGAGCTGATCACCCAGGTACCCTGGCTGGCACTCACGCCGAGGTTGCCGGCAATCGTGGGCACGGCCACGTTGGCGATCGACAGATCGAGGATTTCCATGAACGTGGCGAGGGCCACGGCCAGCGTGAGCATGGCCAGGGGCGCGCCTTGCAGCGGCTTCAGCGGCGCGCTCTTGTCGGTAGGAACACTCATCGCTTCGGATCAGTGCGCCGCCGTGCCATCGCCGAGATTCGCGTGCACGATGGCATCGGCTTCGACATCGGCCTGTGCATCGAGCTTGTCGTAGGCGTTCGTCGTGAACACGGGCGTGGTATTCGGCGTCTGCGCCAGGATCGGGCCGCCGCGATCGTGCGTATCCACTTTTACATAAGTGGACAGGCCGATGCGCAAGGGATGCCTCGCCAGATCGTTCTTGTCCAGTTCGATGCGTACCGGCACGCGCTGCACCACCTTGATCCAGTTGCCGCTCGCGTTCTGCGCCGGCAGCAGGGCGAACGCGCTGCCGGTGCCGGCACCGAGCCCGAGCACGCGGCCGTGGAAATCGACATCGCTGCCGTAAACATCCGTGGTCACGCTGGCCGCCTGGCCGATGCGGATATTGCGCAGCTCCGGTTCCTTGAAGTTGGCATCGACCCAGAGCTGGTTCATCGGCACGATCACCAGCAGCTGCAAGCCCGGGGTGACGCGCTGCCCGACCTGCACGACGCGGCGGGCGATATAACCGGTGACCGGCGCAAGGATCGCGTTGCGTTGCGCGGCGAGCCAAGCTTCATGCAGCTTCGCGCGAGCCTGCAGCACGCCGGGATTCTGTTCGATGGTCGTGCCGGAAACCGGTGCCTGCGCTGCCGCGGCTTGGCCTTGCGCGGTGCGCAGTGCGGCTTCCGCGGTGTCGAGGGTATCCTTGGCATGCGCGACTTCCTCGGCGGGAATGGCATGCTCGGCGAGCAAGGGAGCTCGGCGCGTGAAATCGGCCCGCGCACGTTCGACCTCGAGTTTGCGCTGATCGAGCTGGGCCTCGTACTGATGCGCCTGCGCAAACTGCTGGCGCACCTGGCGGACAGCCTGCGCGAGCGCAGTGCGGGCCTGTTCGAGTGTCACCTCGGCATCGGCGGGATCGAGCCGGACCAGAGGCTGGCCGACCTGCACCAGCTGCGTTTCGTCGGCGAGGATCGCAATCACCGTACCGCTGACCTGCGGCGTTACCGCGACCTGGTTGCCGCTGACGTAGGCATCGTCGGTGGTTTCGCGCCAGGTAAACACGAAAAAGTATAGAAGTACGTAAGCGATGGCCGCGACGGCGAACAACGCCGTCAGCAGGATCAGGCCCAGGCGGCGCTTGCCGTTGCGGGCCGGTGTGGCGTCCTTGTCTTTGGTGTCTGGCATGGCAGTGGCTCCGGAATTCTTTTTGTTTCAGGGCGATGTCGGTGTGGTGTCGTCGCGCGGTTCGCGGACCTGATGCGGTCCGGTCTGGTAACCGCCGCCGAGCGCCTTGATCAGCGCTACCTGCGTATCGAGTCGCTGTGCGTCCAGTTGGGCGAGACTGTCCTGCTGCGCGACTACCTGCAGTTGGGCATTGATTGCATCGCGCGCATCCGCCAGTCCTTGGCGGATACGCGCCTGCACATTGGCCTTCACGGCCTCGTCGGATCGCAGCGAAGCTTCAGCGGCCTGGTGCTGGGCAGCGATGCCGGCCAGACTACTGGCCTGGACTGCGACGTCCCCGGCGGCATCGACCACGGTCTGGTTGTAGCTGGCAATGGCAACGTCGAGATTTGCCCGGTTCACGCCGAGATTCGCGCGCAGCCGCCCGGCATCGAAGATCGGCAGGTGCAGGGCAGGTGCCACGCCCGCGGTAAGGCTGTCCTTGTTCAGCAGCTTGCTCCGTTCCACCGTGGACAGGCCGAGGAATGCGCTGATATTTATGTCCGGATAAAATTGCGCCTTGGCAGCATCGATGCGGCGTACCTGAGCCTCGACCCGCAGTCGACTGGCTTCGACATCCGCGCGACGTGCGAGCAGATCCAGCCCCAGTTGCGCCGGCACACCGACGTCGTCGCCGGGCAATGGTACCGGCGCGATCGCCGCAAGTGTGCCCGGAGCCGCACCCAGCAGATTGCGCAATTGCTCCAGCGCCAGTCGCCGGCTCATTTCCAGCGCTGCCATGCCTTGCCGCGCCGAGTCGCGCTGGCTTGTGGCCTGGTCCACAGTGCCGCTTGATTCCAGACCGTGTTGCAGACGCGCCTGCAACACACGCACGAGGCTCTCGCGCTGGTCGAGTGCCGTCTGCGCCAATACGCAGCGCGTCTGCAAGGCTTGCCAGTTGAAGTACTGCTGCGCCACCGCACTGGCCAGGAGCAAAGCGGCCGCTGCGCGATCAGCTTCGGCTGCGCGCTGCTCGTCGATGGCCGCCGCAAGCGTTGCCCGATTCTTGCCCCACCAGTCGAAATCGTAGGCGAACCCGAGCGTCGCCTCGGCGTCGTTGATCGTCTTGCCGCCGTAGGGTGGCGGGATCAGGCCGAAATGCGAAAGCTTCTCGCGCGTCAGCGAGGCATCCAGATCAAGCTTCGCGCCGAGTTGGGCACGTGCGGCGGCGGTGGAACTTTCTGCCGCGCGAAACCGGGCCGTGGCTGTGGCCATGCCTGGTGCATCTTTCAGCGCGCGCTCGATCAGGGCGTCGAGCTGTGCGTCGCCATAGCGCTTCCACCATTGCGCCTGTGGCCATGACCCCACCGGCGCAGCGGCATCACGCTCGATGCCGGCGCTGCGTGCGTCGCGTTGCGCGAGCGGCGCTTGCTCCGGCGGCAATGCAGCGCAGGCGCCCAGCAGCGCAAGGCAGCACGTCATCGCGGGGCGACAAAGTATATTTGTGCCGACGGTCATGACACGTCCTTGCCGAGTACTGTCTCCAAGCCCGCGAGCTGTCTTTTCAGCAGCATCTCGAGTTGACGCTTTTCGGCGGCGCTGAAGCGTGCATGCACCCGTTGCAGCGGTTCGCCGATCAGCGGCAGCATCTTCTGCACCATGCGCTCGCCAGTCGCCGTGAGCGATATGGCGATGCGGCGACGGTCGGTTTGCCCGGCATGACGTTCGATCAGGCCGCGCTGGCATAGTTCGTCGCAGATACGGGTCATGTTGGCGCGCGATTCGCCGGTGACTTCGCTCAGCCGCGACGGATTCAATTCGTTCGTGGGCGAGCCGAACGCCATCAGCAGGGTCTTGAACATCACGGCATTGAGGTGCTGTGGGCGGATGGTGCGATTGACCAGTTCCTCGTAGTGACGCGCCATGCTCGTCACTAGGCGCATCAGGACCACATCCTCGCGCGAGTGCGTGGAGGATTTGAGCTTGCGCGTGATGCGTTCGATGCCTTCCTCGATCGCACAAAAACCTTTTGGCGTGCCGTCGGATAATTGATTCATTTATTGATTATATCGACATTGATCAGTTGCGCAAGCCTGCCGCGCTGCCGGCCGCTGCGAAAAGGCACGGAACTTGACGCGGATGCCATGCAGGATCAATCTGAAACCGGCGGCTGCCGGAGGGCAAGCGCGATGAGTGCCGAAGCAAGCCAAGTGCCGGAACTGCGCGAAGCATCCGACCTTGCGCTGATCAATGGTATTGCGCGCATCGCTTTGCGCTACATGGACCTGCGCCCGATGCTGCAGCAGATCGTGCACGCCCTGAAAACCCATCTGGCCTGCGAATTCGTGGCCTGCGCCGTCCTCGATCAACATACCCACAGTTTCGTTTGCGAGGCGCTGGAGAGCGACCTGCCGAGCGCTATTGAAGTCGGTTATGCCTGCGAGTCAGGTCGCGGCGTCGTCGGCGAGGTTGCCGCGGCCGGGCGCTCGATATTGATCGCCGATGCACGGACCCACGCCAACTATATCGAACCCATCGTCGGCGCGCGCTCGGAACTGTGCGTGCCGGTCAAACATGGCGGCAAGATGGTCGCGATCATCAATGTGGAGAGCCTTGAGGTTGGTGCGTTCGGCGATCGCGTGCTGTTGCTGGAGACGGTTGCGGAGCAGGTCGCCGGCGCAATTGCGGCAGCGCGCCTGAATCACGAATTGCGGCGGCGCGTCGAACTGCTCGGAATGATGAGCAATCTGCTGCGTGCCGCAGTCGAAGCTGTCAGCCTGGATGAGGCACTCCAGCGCATCGTCGTGTTCGTGCACCGGCGGTTCCATCTGGAATTGTGCGCCATCATGCTGGTGGACGATGCGCGGCACCGGCTGATGCTGAAGGCCGAGGCCGGAAAGTCGATCCTGAACGGAGAGTCCGTACCCGAATGGCCGACACGCATGGGTGTCAACGGGCGTGCGTTTCGCACCGGCGTCGCGCAGTTCGTGCCGGATGTGAGCGTGGATCCCGACTACATCATGGGCAACCCGGACGTGGTCAGCGAGTACGTCGTGCCGATCCGGTTCGAAGATCGTTTGCTCGGCCTGATCGACATGGAAAGCGCCACTGTCGAGTCGTTCAGCGAGGAAAGCCGCGTGATGCTGGATGCACTTGCGGCACAGGTTGCGGGCGCAATCCATCTGACCGGCACCAACCAGCGCCTGTCCGAGATCAATCGCGAAGTGGCGGAGAAGTCGGCGGCGCTGGAAAGGGCCAACGCGCAGTTGCGTGCTGCAAATGATACTTTGCAGCGTCTGTCGCATATCGATGGCCTTACCGGCGTGGGCAACCGGCGCCGCTTCGACCAGGGCCTGCGCAGCGCATGGCGGCAGGCCCGGCGTCATCGGCATGACCTGTCCCTGATTCTCATCGACATCGACGACTTCAAGGCCTACAACGACGGCTATGGCCATCTGGCCGGCGACGAATGTCTCAAGCGCATTGCCTCGGCGCTGGAAGCTGCGACGGACCAACCGGGTGCCCTGCTGGCGCGCTATGGTGGCGAGGAGTTTGCCGTGCTGCTGCCACGGACCGGTGCGTCCCTGGCCCTGCGTTGCGCGGAACAACTGCACGATGCGGTGGCTGCGCTTGCCGTTCCGCATCGCTTCGCGCGCGCCGGCGAACACGTGAGTGCCAGCATCGGCGTGGCAACCTTGACTGCGGAGATGCGCTTCAAGCCTTCGGAATTCATCCGTCGCGCGGATCGCGCGCTTTACGTTGCCAAGGCGGAAGGGCGCGATCGCGTGGTATTGGCGGGCGATTCGCAATAGTCGCCGTCCGCATCCGTCGAGGCCTGGGTTTCAGTGCAGTCGGAATGTCGCCGCGGTCAGCGATCCATCGTCGGGGTGCGGCGGCGGTGCGGCGGCCTTGAACGGCACTGGCGGCCCCAGGCGTATGCCACTGCGCCATGCTTTCAGACGCGCCTCGATCTGCGGCGTCGTCGCGAATTGCGGCAACGAATGTTCCTCGTCGTCGCGCGTTTCCCAGGCATCGATCAGGCTGCTGGCCGTGGCGAATGCGGCAGGAAACGAGTCGGAATTGTTCAACCCTTCGACAAAAAATGCGCGGCCGAAATCGGTGATCTCTGACTCCGTACCGCAACCGAACGAAGCGCGGTCGGCGCGCGCGGCGGTGATGATCATCGTCGTGTCGTTCTTCAGTGCGTCGATGAAGCCGCCGGAATAGCACGCCGAAATCACGATCACCCGGTAACGGATCGGTGAATCGGCGAACAGGTCGGACAAATCCTGCGGCGTGATCTGATCCAGGGGCAGGGGATCCAGGCCGACATACAACTCGTGTTCTCGCGAACCATGGCTGGTCAGGAACAGCAGCAGGATGTCCTGGTCGGGATCCATGCGTCCCGCTGCTGCGTCGATCGCGGTGCCGAGATTGGTGAGGCTGGCCAGCGGCCGCTGCGCGACCGTGGCCGGATTGTTGATCAGCAGCAGGGTGTGGCCGGCAGCGTCGAAGCGCTGGACAAACTGGCGCTCTACGAATTCCACTTCGTTGCGAAACACGTTTTCGTCGCCGTCGCCGGCGAATCCGACCAGGTAGAGATTCGCCTTTTCCGGCGTGCGCGGCAACAGTCGTTGCACCGCATCCTGCATCAGCTGCGGTTGCGCATACATGACCTGCTCGGGCGAGCCGGCATCGTCCGGCCATTGCTCGGTAGAATCCTTTGCATCGGCCTTGTCACGGTCCGGTGCCTGCACCGCCGGCACGACTGCGGCTTGCTGCACATGCTCGCGCGTGAAGACGAAAGCGCCCACCGCACCGAGCGCGAAGGCCAGAGTGAAGATCGTTACGAGCAGGCGGCGCATGATTTCGTCAATGGATTGGCTACGCAGGCACGCTCAGGCGATGTCGATGCGGTCGAAATCGGCGACGCAACGATGCGCCGCATCGGCGGGGCAGGTTGCCGGTGCCCGCGCCAGCTGGACCGTATGCATTCCGGCCGATTGCGCTGCATCGAGCTCCGACACGGTATCCGACAGGAACAGGATTTCACCGGGGCGCCTGCCGATTGCGTTGGCGATGCGCCGGTACGAGGCCGGCTCGCGCTTGGCGCCGATCTCGGTATCGAAATGACCGGAGAACAGACGGCTGAGATCGCCGGCTTCGCTGTAGCCGAAGAACAGCTTCTGCGCAGCCACCGAACCGGAAGAATAGACATACAAATCCGTTCCCTGCGCTTTCCACTCCTGCAACTTGCGTGCGACTTCCGGATATACATGGGCGCGGAACTCGCCGTTGCGGTAGCCTTCTTCCCAGATCATGCCCTGCAACGCCTTCAATGACGTGGCCTTGCGGTCCTCGTCGATCCAGCGCTGCAGCAAGTCGATCATTTCCTGCTGCGTGGCCGAAACCAGGCCGGCTTCCTTCGCGGCATCGTGCAGCCAGTGCTGCACTTCGGGTTTGTCGGCGTGGGTGACGACAAAGGCCGGCAGATGCCGGCGCGCGTAGGGAAACAGTATCTCCTTGACGAAGTCGATCGAACTGGCGGTGCCTTCAATATCGGTGACGATGGCGCGGATCATTTCGTCGGGCCTGCCGCGCCGTGCTCGATATTGGCCGCATAGGCCGTTTCGATCGCACGCTTCACCCCGACTGGATCGGCGACCCGAGTCAGCATCAGGCTGGCCTCGCCGCGACCGGTCACGCCGACGTCGCCAAAACCGAAGATGCGACCCCAGACGCTCTGATGCAGGTCGACTGTTTCAATCGCACTCAAGCGGATTTCCTCGGTCTCGCGGCCGACAATTCCGGTCTTGCGTATCACGCGGTGATTGGTCACGCCCAGTTCGATCGAGCGCAGCCTGAGCAATTCGTAGATCGTGCCGAAGATGCCGACGATGAGCGGTATCAGGATGATCCAGAGAATCAGGCGTCCCTTCGCTACCCAGTGCAGATGAAAGCGTGCGACGATGACTTCGCCGGGTGCAAGCGATTCCTCGAGGTAGCTCATGCGGCACGCTGCGCGGCAGTCAGGCGGGGAAAGCGTGCGGCGATTTCGTCGCCGGTGAAATTGGCCACCCAGCCTTCCTTGTTGGTGAACAGGCGGATGGCGATGAAGCAGGGGCTTTCGCTCATGTCGAACCAGTGACGCGTACCGTCGGGAACGCCGATCAGGTCGCCCTGTTCGCAAAGGACTTCGTAGACCTTGTCGCCGATGTGCAGGGTGAACTGGCCACGGCCGGCAACGAAAAAGCGCACCTCGTCCTCGGAATGCGTATGCTCGTTGAGGAATTTCTGGCGCAATGCGGCGCGGTCGGGATGATCGGGATTCAGACTGATCACATCCACTGCCTGGTAGCCGTTTTCGCGCTGCAGGCGTTCGATATCCGGGCGGTATGCCGCGATTACCTCGTCCTGGCTGGCCCCGGGAACAACCGGCTGGGACGCCTGCCAGCGCTCGAAACGCACGCCAACCTGGCCAAGTTCGCGCGCGATGTCGGCATGGGTACCCGTCGACATCAGCGCCGTGCCGCCGTCTTTTTCGGAATAGATGCGCAACCAGCTCATGGTTTCAGCCTCAGCAAATCCAGCTCGCAGCCTAGCAAAAACTCGAACGCCTCGATATGGCGCTCGGCTTCAGCCATGTCGCGACCCCAGGTGTAAATCCCGTGACCATCGATAAGATAGCCATATAGAGACTTATCCGCCCGAATAAAGGCGTCGACGCGATCGACCAGTTCCTGCATGTCTTGCGTATTCGGAAACACCGGCACATCGATATATGTTGCATGCGTGACATGGCCGGCGATCGCCTTGATGAGCTCGTAGCCCTCGATGCGTACGGCGCCCGCGGCGGCAAACAGCCGCGATGCCACCGTCTGCGTGCGCGAATGCGTATGCAGTACCGCATTGGCCTGAGGGTAGCAGCGATAGATCTGCGTGTGCAGCAGGGTTTCCGCCGACGGCCGCGCCGAAGTGTCGATGGCGCGGCCGTTCAGGTCGACTACCATGATGTCGGTGGACGTCAGTGCGCCCTTGTCGCGTCCGGAAATGGTGATCGCCACGTGCGCATCGTCCAGGCGCATCGAGAAATTGCTGCTGGTCGCCGGCGTCAGGCCCAGCGCGCCGAGCTTGGCCCCAGTGGCCGCGATCGCCCGGGCACAGGAGTCGAGTTGTTCGTTGGTATAGGTCAAGTTCTGAGGTCCATTGCGCGGATGCCCGCTTGTACATATGTTGCCGCCTGTGCGCATGTCGCAACTATAGTATTCCATTCGTGAGGCGTATTGCCGCCGGCAGCGCCCGGCAACGGAATTTGTCCCGGCGCCCGTCATTCCGGCCGTGCCGCCGCAACGGCGAATTGGGTCCGACTCCGGCCACGACCAGCGTCGGCGCGCCCTTTCGAAGTTGCCCGAATGCATGCCCATCTCGCCAACTGAGACCCCTCCCTGCCACAATCAGCACCGGTTTCGACACAGACGGGGCGCGGCGTGCCGACGAATTTGAGTGAAGTGCTGTTAGGGAGTCTGATCGCATTCGTGCTCGGCGCGGTCATCGGCTGGCTGCTGCTGGCGCGGCGAGCGCATGCGACCGGGCGTTCCAGCCGAGATGTCGAAGTATCGCAGCTGGCGGGTGAGCGCGATAACGCGCTGGAAGCACGACGCCGGATACAGTCCGAACATGATGTCCTGAATCGCGAGCTGGTTGAACGCCGCGCACGCATCGTCGAGCTTGCCGCAGAAAGTGCGGCATTCGCCGGTCGTCTGGAACGGCTGACCCAGGTCGAAACCGAGCTGGCCGCGGCACGGGCGGATGCCAAGCACTGGAACGACGCCTGCCAGCGCGCCGAACAGCAAGCCACCGCGCTGGGCACGCGCCTGCAGGAGCAGACCCAGGCGGCGCAGGAAAAGCTTGCTTTGCTCGAGAGGGTGCGCGAGGAATTCACCGACAAGTTCAAGTCGCTCTCCGGGGAGTTGCTGGACAAGCAAAGCCAGAAATTCACCGATCAGAACCAGGCCAATCTGGGCACGCTGCTCAACCCGCTGCGCGAGCAGCTCGGCGACTTCCGCAAGCTGGTCAGCGAGTCCTACGAGAAGGAAAACAATGCGCGCGTCGCGTTGCAGACCGAATTGAAATCCGAGTTGAAGCAGTTGTTCGATCTGAATCACCGGTTGAGCGACGAGGCCAACAGCCTGGCGCGCGCGCTCACAACCGAAAACCGAACACAGGGTTACTGGGGGGAGTTGCGCCTGGAGCGCCTGCTGGAATCTTCGGGTCTGGAAAAAGGCCGCGAGTATGTGACCCAGGAAAGCTTCCTCGACGCCGACGGCGATCGCTATCGACCCGACGCTATCCTGCGCCTGCCCGAGGGCAAGGATATTGTCATCGATGCGAAGGTGGCGCTCGTGGCATATCGCTCGAGTTGCGACGCCGGCGACGAGGCAACGCGTGCGACTGCGCTGACCCAGCACGTCGCGGCCATGCGCAGCCACGTGCGCAATCTCGGCGACAAGGATTACGCCGGATTGCAGGGTGTGAACGCACCGGATCTGGTGCTGATGTTCGTGCCGGTAGAGGCCGCTTTTCTCGAAGCCTTGCGTCAGGACCCAACGCTGTACGAAGAAGCATTCACGCGCAAGATCGTGATCGTGGGGCCAAGCAATCTGCTGGCATCGTTACGGCTGGTCGCGCACCTGTGGCGCACCGATCAGCAGAGCCGCCATGCGGCCTTCGTGTTCGAGAAGGCCGCGGCGATGTATGACAAGTTCGTCGGTTTCGTCGACGACATGAATCGCATCGGCGAATCGCTGGACAAGGCACAGAAGGCGCATCAGGCCGCGCTGGGCAAGCTGTTTCAGGGGCGCGGCAATTTGGTCCGGCGCGCCGAGGAATTACGCCAGCTCGGTGCGGCACCTGCGAAACAGATGCCGCCTTCGCTGCTTGATGCTGCGGCTGAAGATACGGCGGAATAGACCGCGGCTCAGTGGTCCGCGGCGCGCAACTTGCTGTGCCGGTAGCCGTAGCCGAAATATATGCCGAAGCCGACTACGGTCCACAGTCCCATCATCGTCCAGTTGTACCAGTTCTCGCCGAAGATCAGCAGGAACAGGCAACTCAGCACACCCAGCACGCAGGTGACTGGAGCCCAGGGCACGCGGAAGGTGCGCGGCAATTCGGGCCGCGTCTTGCGCAGGATCATGACGCCGATGCAGACGGCGCAGAACGCAATCAGCGTACCCATGGAAACCAGATCGCCGAGGATGTCGAGAGGAAATATTGCCGCCAGTGCGGCGATGCCGATGCCGGTGATCACGGTATTGATGTACGGCGTGCAATAGCGCGGATGGATTTTGGCGAACACCGGCGGCAGCATGCCGTCACGGCCCATGATCATGAAGATGCGCGGTTGCGCAATGACCATGACCAGGATCACCGACGACAATCCGATCAGAGCGCCGATCTCGACCAGCCAGCGCAGCCAGCCCAGGTCCGGATGCGCCTTCACGGCACTCACCACCGGCTCGCTGGTGCCGAGCTGGTCGAAGGGCAGCAGGCCGGTGAGCACGGCGGCCATGCCGATGTATAAAACAGTACAGATCGCGAGCGAGGCCAGCGTGCCGATCGGCAGATCGCGTTGCGGGTTCTTGGCTTCCTGCGCCGCCGTGGAGGTTGCCTCGAAACCGATATAGGCGAAGAACACGAGCGCGGCGCCGCGGATGATCCCGGACCAGCCGTATTTTTCCGGCCCCTGGTTCGCCGGAATGAACGGATGCCAGTAATCGGGATTCACGTAGTGCCAACCTGCCGCAATCACGATGATGATCAAGGCAACCTTGAGCATCACCATGAAGGTGTTCACGCCGCTGGATTCCTTGATGCCGACGTAGCACAGCCAGGTCAGGGCCAGCACGATTCCCACCGCCGGTAGATTGAACCATGCGCCGGTGGTAACCAGATGGTTGTCGACGAAGGCGAGTGGTGCATTGGTCAGTACTTCGGGCAGATGCAGACCAAAATGGTCGAGCAGGCTGGTGAAGTAGCCGGTCCAGCTGACGGCGACGGCCGATGCCGACACACCGTATTCGAGCACCATGTTCCAGCCGATGAACCAGGCGACGAGTTCACCGAGTGTCGCGTAGGCATACGAATACGAACTGCCGGACATCGGGATCAGGGTGGCGAACTCGGCGTAGCACAATGCCGTGAAGCTGCAGCAAATCGCGGCGATGATGAAGCACAGCACGATGGCCGGGCCGGCATGTTCGGCTGCAGCCTGGCCGGTGATCACGAAGATGCCGCCGCCGATCACGGCGCCGATGCCGAGTGCGGTCAGTCCCCACGGCCCCAGCGTGCGCTTGAGGCAGGGGCCTTCGCTGGCATCGGCGTCGGAGAAATCGGTTTTCTTGGCAAGCAATCGGCTGAGCATGATTCGATCCGTGGGAGATTTGCTGGCTGGTCAGCAAAGGGCCGGCATCGTGATGCCGGCCCGGTTCATATGCAGCATGGCATGGATCAGCGCGCGTTGCCGGGTGCCAAGTGGCTGCGCCGGTAGCCATACAGTCCATAAAGGATGAGGCCCACTACCGCCCAGCCAACAAAAAACAGTTTGGCAAACATGCTCAGATTGACGAACAGCAACAGGCAGCCGAAAACCGCAAGCGGACAGACTATCCAGGCCAGCGGCGTGCGGAACGGACGCGGGCGCTCGGGCTGGCGCTTGCGCAGGATCAGCACACCAATCGATACCATGGCGAAGGCCAGCAGGGTGCCGGAATTGGATGTATCGGCCAGTTTGCCGACCGGGAACAGCGCCGAACACACTGCAACGACAACGCCGGTGATGATCGTGATCACGTGCGGCGTATGGAATTTCGCATGCACCTTGGACAAGACATCCGGCAGCAGGCCATCGCGCGACATCGTGAAGAAGATGCGTGTCTGGCCGAACATCATCATCAGGATCACCGACGGCAGGGCGAGAATTGCGGCGATGCCGATCGAGTTGCCGAGCAGTGGATGCCCGAGCGTGCGCAATACCTGCGCGAGCGGTTCCTTGCTGCAGACCAGCGCCTGCGATCCAGCGCATGCGGCGGCCATCGCCGGCGTGCCCGGATCCAGCGGCATGCCATCCGCGCCGAGCATGGGCTGCACGCCTACGGAGCCCGCAGCGCCGTAGCCGACGAGCAAATAGAAGATCGTGCAGATGACCAGTGAGCCGATCAGACCGATCGGGATGTTGCGGTTCGGATTCTTGGTTTCTTCGGCTGCCGTGGACACTGCGTCGAAACCGACGTAGGCGAAGAAGATCGACGCGGCTGCGCCGAGCACGCCAACGCCACCCGTCGGACTGCCCCAACCCCCGGGAAGGAAAGGTTCAAAGTTCGTGCTGTTCACTGCCGGCAGTGCGATGACGATGAACATGGTCAGCGCGATGATCTTGATTGCGACCAGGACTGCATTGACGCGGGCGCTTTTCGATGTTCCGATCGCAAGCAATACAGTGACCGCAAGTCCGATCAGCAAGGCGAGCAAATTGATCGCCCCACCGGTAAACGGACCGGTCCGCAAATACTCCGGCAACGCGAGTGCGCCAGGCTGAACAAGGCCGAATACATCGGTATTGGCGAGAAGTCCGTTCATGTAGCCGGACCAGCCCACGCAGACCGTCGCCGCACCGATGGCATATTCCAGCCCCAGCGCCCATCCGACGATCCACGCCACAAATTCGCCGAGCACGCCATATGTGTATGTGTAGGCCGAGCCGGAGACGGGGATCATCGCGGCGAGTTCGGCGTAGGCAAGCGCCGCAAGCGCGCACACGACGGCCGCGATGACGAACGCGAGCATCATGCCTGGACCGGCTTTCTGGCCAGCTTCGGCGGTGAGCACGAAAATGCCGGTGCCGATCACTGCGCCGATGCCGAGCAAGGTCAACTGGATCGGACCCAACTGGCGCTTCAGCGATTTTTTCTCGGCCGTTGCGAGAATCTGGTCCAGCGGTTTGACGCGCCAAAAAATCATTGCAACCCTCCCCAGTTCAGTAATCTAACGGCCACATGGCGCACTTGCGAACGCATGCGACGCTTGTCTTATATGGCCGCGCCGGTCGGGCGCGGTAGCCGCGGCTAACATACGCGAGGGAGTGCCGGCCGGCAACCGCCCCGTCTTCGGTTGCCGGGTTTGGGCAATAGCGGCCGTTCGCGTTTAGGTATCGAAGCGTGGGCAGCGATGCACGAAGTCGCCCGCCCTTCGATACTCAGGAACGGACCTTGGCGGCAAACCAGACGCTTCTTCATGCTCACGCACTGCTGCATTGTCCGGCCTACCAGGTTCGATCAGGCCCTTCCGGAAAATTCCCCGGTCAAGGTGCTGACCAGGATTTTCTCGCCGGTCGTCACGTACTCGGGCACCTGGATTTCGATCCCGGTATTGAGCTTGGCCGGCTTCGGCCGCTTCGTCGCCGTCGCGCCCTTCAGTTCCGGCGCCGTGTCGACGACTTCCAGAGTCACGGTGCCGGGCAGCTGCAAGGCCACGGGCTGGTCATCGATCAGCTGCATGTAGCAGCCTTCCAGACCGTCGGTGATATAGCCCGCCGACTCGCCCACGGCATCACGTCCGAGCAGGTACTGGGTGTAGTCCTCGGCATCCATGAAGACGAAGTTGTCGCCATCCATGTAGGAATAGGTGACGGCGCGGCGGGTCAGCTCCGTTTCCTTCAAGTCGTCTTCTGCACGTAGCGACAGGTCGAGCTTCTGGGCGCCGGGAACGCTGTACAGGGTGAAGCGGAAAGTGACGTTGCCGCCGCGGCCGGTCGGCGAGCTGCGATCGATGTCGCGGATCTGCCAGACCTTGCCATTGTGTTCGACGACGTTGCCTTTCTTGATATCGGATGCTTTCATCTGTTTTCTCCCCCTCTCCGTTTGCCGGAGAGAGTAGGGGTGAGGGTTGCTCTTGATCTGAATCCCGCGGGAAGGGCTGCCTTCAGCCTGGACTCACTTTGGAGCCAGCCTGATGGCACCATCGACGCGGATCACGCTGCCGTTGAGGTAGCGGTTCTCCAGGATGAACGCCACGGTGCTGGCAAATTCCTCGGGCGTGCCGAGGCGCGATGGGTAGGGTACTTGTGCACAAAGGGAATCGTACACTGCCTGTGGCATGCCATCGACCATCGGCGTGTGGAAAACGCCGGGCGCGACGGTCATCACGCGCACGCCGATGCGGGCGAACTCGCGTGCCATCGGCAGGGTCATGCCGATCACGCCGCCCTTGGACGCGGAATAGGCGGCCTGACCGATCTGACCCTCATAGGCGGCTATCGATGCGGTGTTGACGATCACCCCACGCTCGCCGTCTTCGCCGGGCGTGTTCGCCTGCATCAATTCGGCGGCGGCCTTGGCGACATTGAAGCTGCCGATCAGGTTCACCATCACCGTCGTCTGGAAATTCTTCAGCGGCATCGGCCCTTCCTTGCCGAGCACGCGCCCGGCACCCAGGATGCCCGCGCAGTTCATCGCGACATTGAGTCCACCCATGCGGGCGGCAGCCTGCTTCAATGCCATCGCGACGCCTTCCTCGCTGGTAACATCGGTGCGCTGATAGCTGGAGCCGGCACCGAGTTCGGCGACCGCCGCCGCACCTTTTTCATCGTTGATGTCGAGCAGGGCGACCTTTGCGCCGTGCGCGACCAGGTGCCTGGCCACGGCAAAGCCGAGTCCGGACACGCCGCCGGTGACCACGGCCTTGACTTGATTCAACTGCATGGAGCGCCTCTATCAGAAGTGCGGGGAGATCCGCTTTTTGATTTTCGCGATCATCGACGATCGCACAAACAGATGGGCGCGCATTGTAGCGGAACTCATGCAACCACGGGCGGCAGCAACGGTTCCTGCAGCTCGCGCAGGTAGAAGCGGTTGCAGCCGAAGTGGCCGGTATTGCCGAGCGCCGCGGGAATGCGGCGGAAGCCATTGCGCTCGTACAATCGCTGCGCCGCATCCATGCCCGTGAGTGTTTCCAGGTAGCAGGCGCGATAGCCCAGCCCGCGCGCAGCATCCAGACAGCGGCGGATCAAGGCCGCGCCAGCGCCGCGTCCGCGCAGCTCCGGCAGGAAATACATCTTGCGCAATTCGCAGATGCCGGGGTCGCCGCCACCCAGGGCAGCCACGCCTCCGCCACCGAGAACCCGGTCATCCAGCGTCACCACGAAATAGGTGCAACCCGGTCGCGAATATGCGCCGGCCATATCGTCGACCTCGGCGTCGTGGATCGCGAAGCCCGGGCCGCTGGCACCGAATTCCGGCATGACCATGCGGATGATGGCGGCGACTGCGGCATTGTCGGCAGCCGTGATGGTGCGGATGAGGAAGTCATTGTGCGGCATTGTATACTTTGTGGATTGCTGGCGTCACAGCGGGCGGCGGAAATCCAGGTCGTAGCGTGCGCCGTGCACCAGCACATGCACGCGCAGGTTGGTGATGCTGATCGGCGCGCTCGGACTGGCATCGGCAATATTGGAGTGGCCGACATCGGCCGGATCGACCACGGTCACGCCACCATGGCCGGCAACATCCATGACGTTGTCGGGTCCGATGAACGCGGCTGTGTCCGGATCGATGCCGATGCCCAGCGCGAACGGATTCAGGGCCAGCGCTCCGAGCAGGCGGCCGAGCCGATCGGCGCTCGCGCCGCCCTGATCGATCACGAGGCGGTTGGACAGCCCAAGTCCCGGCGCAAGCGTGACGCTGCCCATACGGGGTGTCGGTCCGTGTGCACCGCCCGCGAGCATGTGCTCGGCGAGAATTGCGGCACCTGCGGCGATGCCGCCGACCGCCATGCCTTCGGCGTTGCGTCGGCGCAGCAGCCGCGCGAGCGCCGTGCCGCCAAGCAGGGTCGACAGACGCAACGGCTGGTCGGCGTAAAGCAGGACAAGATCCGCCCGCTCGACTGCGGCCAGAGCGCCCTGCAGCTCGCTGTCGCCGCGACTGGTCAATATGATGCGCTGGACCTGGCGCGCGCCGCTGGCGATCAGCCGGCTATCGAGCTCATCCGGCATACCGTCGTCGGCCGCTGTCGCCACGATCATGACCACGCCGGGATGCTGGCCGACAATGGCGATCATGCGCTTGAAAACGCCGGTTTCGCCCGCGCCGCGTACGGTCACGCCGATCGGGATCAGATAGCCGCGGGACTGGTCGGGGGCAATTCGGGCAGGCACGATTCCACTTCCTGAGGATGCAACGACGTCATTCTAGGACAAACGCGCTGCGACAAACGCGCAAATCGCGCGGAAACATGGCTACGCCGCAGCCACGCCGACCTTGCTGTTGTTGACGCGCCCCAGTCGTGCGCTGAGCCAGCGTCCGGTGTCGATCAACTTGTTCATGTCCAGGCCCGTGGATATACCCATGCCGTGCAGCATGTACGCTACATCCTCGGTGGCGACATTGCCGGTCGCGCCGCGTGCGTAGGGGCAGCCACCTGCGCCGGAAACCGAAGCATCGACGACAGCAACACCCAGTTCCAGGCAGGCCAGGATGTTGGCGAGCGCCTGGCCGCGCGTATCGTGGAAATGCACGGCGAGTGCCGTCATCGGCACCTGCTGCGCGACTGCCGCCAGCATCGCGCGCGCCTTGCCGGGCGTACCGATGCCGATCGTGTCGCCGAGAGAGATTTCATAGCAGCCAAGATCATGCAGGCGTCTGGCTATGCGCACAACGTCGGTGATCGCGACTTCGCCCTGATAGGGGCAGCCGAGCACCGTGGAAACGTAGCCACGCACCGCAACGCCGTCGGCTTTGGCACGTTCGAGCACCGGACCGAAACGTTCGATGGATTCGTCGATCGAGGCATTGACGTTCTTGCGGTTGAAAGCTTCGCTGGCCGCCGTGAACACGGCGATTTCCGCGGCCCCCGCGGCGCGTGCGCGCTCGTAGCCCTGCAGGTTCGGCACCAGCACCGGATAGCGCACGCCAGGCTTTTTCCAGATAGCCGTATAGACTTCCGTAGCGTCAGCCAGTTGCGGGATCCATTTCGGACTGACGAAGCTGGTTGCCTCGATCGTCTGCAGGCCGGTGTCGGATAGCCGGTCGATCAGTTCAATCTTGACCGGCGCCGGCACGATGGTCTTCTCGTTCTGCAGGCCGTCGCGTGCGCCGACCTCGACGATGCGGACACTGGAAGGCGTCGTGCTCATTTCCTGCCATTCTGCTGCGACTGGATCGTGGTGCGTTCGAAATCGTCGACCGATTGCTGCAGGCGCGTCATCCGGATGTCGGGCTTGTCGGCAAATATGGCACCGTGGCGGAGGATTTCCAGCATGTATGCACGATCGCCGCTGACGAACACGTGCAATTCGTTCGGCACCTTGCTGACCGTGCCGTCGAGCTTGCGATCGATTATCTGCTTTGCGACGCGCTCGTTGTCCACTGGGTAAAGATCAAGGTGATCCCTGTCCGCATGATAGCGCGCGAAGTAGAAAGCCTTTTCCGGAACCGGATCGACGCCGTACACGGGCTTGATCTTGACCAGCCCCCTGAGCGCGGTGTCGGCAACGACGATGTAGTCGTTGCCGTCGGCATGAACGAAGTTGACCGGGATGTGGAATTGCTTGAAGGGGCCACCCTTTTCGGGCTGGTCGAGGAAGATGAATTGGCATTCGTCATCGACGTAGAACGCACTCGCACTGTCCGCCTCGTCGCGCGGGCCCCAGAGGCCTTTCCAGCGCACATCGCAGGTTTCGATATTGTCGCCGGGGGGCGCCTGGAAGCGGGTCTCCGTGCAGCCGGCAAGCGCGCAACAGGCGGCGAGCAGGCCCATGCCAAGCCCGTACGCGATCGAACTCATGCCGATTCCCCGAATCGCACCAGAATCACGTCGGCATCGACGAAATCGCCGGCGCTGGCGCGCAACTCGGTGATCGCGGCCGCGCGTGGCGCACGCAGGGTAAGTTCCATCTTCATGGCTTCCATGATGATCAGTTCCTGGCCTTCGACGACGTTGTCGCCGGTTTTCGCCTTGACCAGCACGATGCGGCCGGGCATCGGCGCAAGCACGCGGTCGCCGCGTTCGCGCGCGGATTTTGTATATGCGAACGCACCGATGCGCGCGAGGCGGTGGCGCTGCACGCCATCGTGCAACAGCACGGCGTCGTCACGGACGCGTGCGTTGAAGCGGCGCGTGGTTCCGTCGAGAGCGACGCTGAGCATGCCGTCGCCCAGCATGGCATTGGCGATCTCGCAGCGCGACGAGCCATGTGCCAGCGTGTAACAGCCGTTGGCGCCGTGTGCGTCGATCTCGATGCGTTGTCCGGCGTGCGTGAAACAAACAATGCGTTTGCCCGGATGTCCCAACCGCCACGCATCGGCACGGGCCCACGGTGAATGTGGATCGCCAGCGTTGTGTGGTGCCAACGGCGCACGCGCCTCCTCATCCAGCAGCACGGCGGTCGCGGCCGCGAACAAGGTTGCGTCCTCGGGTGCGGTGTCGGCCGGCAGGAACTCTGCAAGATGCCGATCCAGATAGCCCGTGTCGATGCGGCCTTCGATCACGGCCGGATGCCTGACCAGGCGTTCGAGAAAATCGATGTTCGATTTCGGCCCGGCAATATCGCATTGCGCCAGCGCCTCGCGCATGCGCTGCAGGGCTTCGCTGCGCGTACGCTCCCATACGATCAGCTTTGCGATCATCGGGTCATAGAAGATCGTCACCGTATCGCCTTCGATGACGCCGGCGTCGATGCGCACATGTGCACTTTGCGGCGGAAGGTGCAAATGCTGCAATTTTCCCGAGCCTGGCAGGAAACCCTGCTGCGGGTCTTCGGCGTACAGCCGAAGCTCGATCGCGTGGCCGTCGGCGGGCACGGATTTGTTGCGCAGCAGCGAGCCTGGCAGCACCTCGCCGGCGGCAACGCGCAGTTGCAGTTCGACCAGATCCAGATGCAGCACCATTTCCGTAACCGGATGCTCGACCTGCAGGCGCGTGTTGATCTCCATGAAATAGAAATCGCCGCCGCTCTTGTGTGCGTCGGGGCCGACAATGAATTCGACCGTGCCCGCATTGACGTAATCCAGCGCGCGTGCGGCGGCGATGGCAGCCTCGCCCATGCGCGCACGCATTTCCTGAGTGAGAAATGGCGAAGGCGTTTCCTCGAGCACTTTCTGATAGCGACGCTGCGCCGAGCATTCGCGCTCGTTCAGGTGAATGGCGTTGCCGTGCTTGTCGCCGAAGATCTGGAATTCGATATGCCGCGGCGTTTCGATGTAACGCTCGAGCAGGACGCGATCGCGGCCGAAGGCATTCTTCGCCTCGCGCCGGCAGGATTCCAGCGCGGCTGTGAATTCATCGGCCTTGCGCACGATCCGCATGCCCTTGCCACCGCCGCCGTACGCGGCCTTGATCATCAACGGAAAACCGATGCGCTGCGCCTCGCGTGCGAGCAGTGCGGTATCCTGGTCTTCGCCCGAATAACCCGGAACAACGGGCACGCCGTGAGCTGCCATCAATTCCTTGGCGCCGGCCTTGGAGCCCATCCTGCGCATCGAATTCGCCGGTGGGCCGATGAAGACGATGCCGGCCTGCTCGACTGCTTCGGCAAAATCGGCGTTCTCGGAAAGGAATCCATAGCCCGGATGAATCGCCTGCGCGCCGGTTTTCCTGGCGACCTCGAGGATTGCGTCGCCGCGCAGATACGAATCGGCCGGGCGCGGTCCGCCGATGGGCCACGCTTCGTCGGCCTGGCGTGCGTGCTGTGCGGTCGCGTCCGCTTCCGAATACACGGCAATCGTGTGGATGCCCAGCCGCCGGCAGGTGCGCATGATGCGGCAGGCGATTTCGCCGCGATTGGCGATGAGCACGCGGTCGAACATCATTCGCCGTCCCAGTAGTCGCGAGTATCGTCGCCGCGCGCAAGATGGCGCAGACTCCGCGCCTGTCCCGACGCGTCAGAAAGCTGCGCGAACACGCCGAACTTGCCGGAATCCGGATAGTCGCATATCTCGATTTCCGCCATCGTGCTGACGGCCAGATAGCGCAGCTCGACGTCGCCGGTATTGATGATCTGGTGCGCGGTTTGCGGACCGCCGGTCGGGCAGGCGATGAAATCGCCGGCGCGCAGCGGATGCCGGCTGTCGCCGTAACGCAATTCGCCGCTGCCATCGAGGATGAAGAACATTTCCTCTTCGGCGTAGTGATTGTGGAATGGGCAATTGCGCTTGCCCGGCGCGACCACGGTCAGGCTGTAGCCCAGCTTGCGTGCGCCGATGCGGGTCGCGATTTCGCCCCAGCGGATGTCGTAGCCGCCGGCGTTCGCTCCGCGCGGGGCGCGCTCCGCACTGGCGGATTGCAGTTCGACGTCGGCGAGGTTCAGGATGTTTGGATGCACGGATCAAGGCTCCGGTAAGTGGCAGACAGCTTCGATGTTGTGGCCATCCGGATCGAACACGAACGCGCCATAGTAATTCTCGTGGTAGTGCGGACGCAGGCCTGGCGCGCCGTTATCCCGTCCACCTGCTGCCAGCGCCGCCTTGTGGAAAGCGTCCACCGCCGCACGCGATCCGGCGACGAATGCGACATGCATCGAACCGCCGCGCGCGTCACCGTTGCCGATCCAGAATTGCGGCCGCCCCGGCGGACCGAACCCCGTGCCCGCGTAGCCGCCGCTTTGCTCGCGGGTCACGTCCATCACCGGCGCGAAACCCAGGGGCGCGAGCGCACTGACGTAGAACGCGCGGCTGCGGACAAGGTCCGCGACCGCAAAGCCGACATGATCGATCATGGCTGATCCTTTCCCACCCAGCGCGGTGGACGCTTATCCAGGAATGCGGCAAGTCCCTCCTGGCCCTCGGCGGAAACACGCAGGCGTGCGATCAATGCCGCATTTTCCACATCCATACTTTGTGCCATCAGTGGAGTCGTGCCGCCGACGCGCAGGGCCAGATGCTTGGCTTCGCGCTGGGCTACCGGGCCGCCCTTGGCGAGCCAGTGCAGGCTGCGGTCGACGGCCTCGTCCAATTGCACGCCGGACACAGTGTGATGCACGAGGCCGATGCGTGCCGCTTCGGCGGCATCGAAGATTTCGCCGCTGACGAACAGGCGCCGTGCATGACGCGCGCCGATCGCGGCGATGACGTACGGAGAAATCACCGCCGGCACGAGACCCAGCTTGACCTCGGTGAGGCCGAACTTGGCCGCGTCCGTGGCGATGGCGATGTCGCAGCAGGCCACGAGTCCCACGCCGCCGCCGTAGGCCGCACCGTTCACACGCGCGATCGTCGGCTTCGAGAGGAAATTCAGCGTGCGCATGAGCGTCGCCAGCCGCTCGGAATCGGCGCGGTTGGTTTCCTCGCTGGCCTGCGCCATGCCGCGCATCCAGTTCAGATCGGCGCCTGCCGAGAACGTCGTGCCGTTGCCGGTCAGCACAACAGCGCGCAATTGCGTATCGCGATCGAATTTGGCCAGGGTATCGGTCAATTCGGCGATCAAGTCGTCATCGAACGCGTTGTGTACGCTGGGCCGGTTCAGCGCGATCTGCGCAACGCGGTGGTCGATCGTGATGTCGAGCAGGTCCGGCATGAAGGTTCCGGCAGGGACAAAGGCCTTTGCGAGCCCTGTGGATGATAGCCGGTTGCACGGGCTGGCGAGAAATCTCAGCCAGAAAAGAGGCGGGGCGCGGCAGCAGGTTCCGGCCCGCACGAGAGGCATGCCGAGGCCACCAGCGATATCAGAACGTGGATTACGGTGCTGGCAAGAATGTCAGTTGACGGCGAACCACCGCAGCGGAATGCTTTCCTGCCCGCCTGCTGCAGATTGCAGCCGGGCAAGCCTGCCGGCGCGACGACCATGGAAGGGCGCTGCCGGCTTGCGCGTTTCGCCCTTTCAGCGCACAGGAGTGTCGTCGCCATGAAACAAGCTTCCGCCCGGAAGACACTGCAACGCAAACAGGCATGGTACGGCTGGGTTCCCGATCTGCCTGACAAACGCGACGCGCTTTACCGCTCGGTCTACCGGATTCCGGCCCGACTGCCCGTCAAGGTCGATCTGCGTGCGCAATGCCCGCCGGTAGCTGACCAGGGCCAGCTTGGCAGCTGCACGGCCAACGCCCTGGCCGGTGCGCTCGAGTTCCTCGAACTGAAAGGCCAGCAGAAACTCGTCGACCTGAGCCGGCTGTTCATCTATTACAACGAGCGCGTGATCGAGCACGATGTGACGCAGGACAGCGGCGCCATGATCCGCGACGGCATCAAGTCGCTGGCGAGCCAGGGCGTGTGCGCCGAATCGCTGTGGCCATATGTCATCAGCCGGTTCGCCAGGAAACCGACGGCAGCCTGCTACAGCCAGGCCAAACAGCATTCCATCAGCAGCTATCAGCGCCTGGAAACCACGGACGAAATGCGCTCCTGTCTTGCCGCCGGGTTTCCCTTCGTGTTCGGTTTCACCGTGTACGAAAATTTCGAGTCCGCGGCCGTCGCCAGGAGTGGCGTGGTCAATCTGCCGAAACCGGCAGAGCGGGCCATTGGCGGACATGCCGTCTGCGCCGTCGGCTACAGCGACGCGCAGAAACGATTCATCGTGCGCAATTCCTGGGGAGTGGACTGGGGCATGGCAGGTTATTTCACGATCCCGTATGTGTACCTGGCCGACCGCAACCTCTCGGACGATTTCTGGACGGTACGCAAGTAAAGTACCGGGTAAACCGACACTTTGTTTTCCTGCGCGGCTGAACGCTTGCAATGGTTAACGACAGCATCCACGACCTGGCGCTACATGCGTTCGCCGCCGGCCGCCGGCGAAACGGCTTTCCGGTCGCCGTCGTCGTGGAGCGCATTGCCAGTCTAGAAGCGGCAGATGTTCAATATCGAAGCAACACGGGTCGTGCTGGTCAGCGCGGAGTTGACCAGAACCATGAATGGTGCCGAAACCGATGGCAGTGGCCTTGGCGCTGTCGACATCACGACTCTCGTCAATGCGCTGCGAAGTGCCGATATTTACCAAGTGTCGCATCAGTTTCTCGATGATGCTATGGCGCGGCACGGAGACTGATCCCGCGCGACGGGACAGGAACGCGGGGCGCTTTGCTAGACTTGAAGGCGTTGCGATTCTGGATGGTAAGTAGCGGCGCTATGTCGATCCTGCGCATCTATCTGCGCGTCATCGCCCTGCTCGCGCCAGAGAAGGCGCTGGCGATCATGCTGGCGCTTGCCAATCTGGCACTGGCAGGTGTGTATTTTCTCGAGCCATGGTTGTTCGGCCACGTGGTCGACGCGCTGGCCGCGGCGGGGCATCGCGACGCGTGGCGTTACATCGGCTGGTGGGCCGGCGTCGGCTTCGGCGGCGTGATTGCCAGCGTGTGGGTGTCGCTGCACGCGGATCGGTTGGCGCATCGCCGCCGGCTTGCGGTGATCGCGCAGTTTTTCGAGCACGCGATTGCGCTGCCGCTGTCGTTCCATGGCCAGCATCACACCGGCCGCCTGCTACGCATCATGCACAGCGGCAGCAGCAATCTTTTCAGTCTGTGGCTTGGTTTTTTCCGTGAGCATCTGGCGACGCTGTTGTCGATCTTCGTCATGGTCCCGCTGGCACTGAAGATGAACTGGAAGCTGGCCCTGCTCATGATCGCGCTGATGGTCAGCTTCGCCGTATTCAACGCGATTGCGATGCAGCGCACGCATAAGGCGCAGGGCGAAGTCGAGGAATTGCATCATGCGATTTCCGAACGCGCCGGCGACGTCTTCGGCAATGTGCTCATCGTTCAGAGCTATACCCGCGTATCCAGCGAAGTACGCGCCATCCACGAAATGATGAAGCGCGTGCTTGCGGCACAGTACCCGGTGCTGCGCGGCTGGGCCTGGTTGTCGGTCGCCAATCGTGCGGCGAGCACGCTGACGATTGTCGCGATCTTCGCGCTGGGTGCTTCACTGAACAGCAAGGGCGAGGTCAGTGTGGGCGGCATCGTCAGTTTCGTCGGCTTCGCCTTGATGCTGATTGGCCGGCTGGAACAATTCGCCAGCTTCATCTCCGGCCTGTTCTTCCAGACGCATTCGCTGCGCGACTTCTTCGCCATACTCGATACCAAGGCGGTACTGCACGACAAACCGGGCGACGCGGAATTGCCCGTTGTGCGCGGCGAAGTCGCGTTCGAGAACGTGTCGTTCGGTTACGAGGCGACGCATCCGGCCTTGAGACACCTGAGTTTCCATGCGCCCGCCGGCAGCACGGTGGCGATCGTCGGCCCGACCGGCGCCGGCAAGACCACCGCCTTGAGCCTGCTTTATCGCGCCTATGATCCCAGCGAAGGCCGGATTACGATCGACGGCATCGACATCCGCAACGTCGGGCTGACATCACTGCGCAAGCATATCGCGGTCGTGTTCCAGGATCCCGGCCTGTTCTACCGCTCCATCGCCGACAATCTGCGCATCGGCAAACCTGAGGCGACCCAGGAGGAAATCGAGGCTGCCGCGCAGATGGCCGAGGCGCACAACTTCGTGATCGTCAAACCGGAAGGTTACTCGACCTTGGTCGCCGAGCGCGGTCGTTCGTTGTCCGGTGGCGAGCGCCAGCGCCTTTCGATCGCGCGCGCGATGCTCAAGGACGCGCCAATCCTGATACTCGACGAGGCCACCAGCGCTCTCGACAATGCCACCGAGGCGCGTATCCAGCGCGTGTTGAATACGCTGACCAAAGATCGCACCACGTTCGTCATCGCGCACCGCCTGTCGACCGTACGCAACGCTGACACCATCCTGGTACTCAAGGATGGCGAGCTGGTCGAGCAGGGGCGCTACGACGAACTGGTACGCCTGGGCGGTGTGTTCGCCGAACTCGATGCGCAGGGCAAATTCGTCGCCGATGCAGAAGATTCGGCCGTCAGTTACGCCGAGCCCACGCTTGCTCCGGCCTGAACAAAGGCCTGGCTTGTCGTGATTAGTGGTTGCGCAAGCAAATACGAACTATTATCATTTGCGATGTCGCCATTGCGAGACAGTTTATGCTGCGTGCGCCGGTTCCTCTTGTGCTGTCTCTCTCTGCCGCGCTGCTGGGTTGGGGGACTGTGCAAGCTGCGGACTACGAGGCAAAGCTGTCCATTCGCGAACACAAATTTGAACCGGCCGAATTGAGTGTGCCGGCAGGTGCGAAGATCAAGTTGCTGATCGAAAACCAGGACACCACGCCGGAGGAGTTCGAGAGCAACGAACTGAACCGGGAAAAGATCGTCGTCGGCAAGGGCACGATCACGGTGTACCTGGGTCCGCTCGATGCGGGTCGCTACCCGTTCTTCGGCGATTTCCACCAGGAAACCGCTCAAGGCGTGCTGATCGTCAAGTAAGGAACCTCGAATGCTCGGAACCGGCCTGCTGGTTTTCCGCGAAGTGCTCGAAGCGGCGCTGATCGTCAGCATCGTCTGCGCTGCCACCCGCGGCGTGCCCGGCCGTGGCACCTGGGTCGGCATCGGCATCGCTGCCGGAGTGTTCGGTGCAATCCTCGTCGCGTTGTTTGCCAGCGCAATCGCCGAGGCGGTCAGCGGCATCGGTCAGGAGTTGTTCAACGCGACAGTGTTGCTGGCAGCAGTTGTCATGATCGCCTGGCATGCGATCTGGATGGCCAGCCACGGCCGCGAACTGGCGACCCAGATGAAAGCCGTCGGCGGCGCTGTGCAGTCCGGCAAGCGGCCGCTGTCGGCACTGCTGATCGTCGTTGCGATCGCAGTACTGCGCGAAGGCTCGGAAGTCGTGTTGTTCCTGTATGGCCAGGCGGCGAGCGGCGCAGGGGCGATCGACATCGCCGGCGGCATAGCACTTGGCGTGGTCGGTGGTACCGCTGTCGGTTTCCTCCTGTACTTCGGCCTGCTCGGCATTCCGATGCGCTATTTCTTTTCCGCGACGAACTGGCTGATGCTCCTGCTCGCTGCCGGCCTGGCTTCGCAGGCCGCGGGCTTCCTGATCCAGGCCGACGTGCTGCCGGCGTTCGGCAATCGTGTCTGGGATTCTTCGGCGTTGCTGTCCAACGGATCGCTGATCGGCAAGACTCTGCATACCCTGATCGGTTACGACGCGCAGCCGGCGGGCATGCAATTGCTGTTCTACGCGGTCACGGCTACCGCAATTGCGCTGGGCATGAAGCTGTGGGGCGCAGCCTCATCGCGGCCGGCCGTCATCGGCGGCCAGTCCACGATTGCCCGCTGAGCAGGCGCCGCGTGCCCGTGGTTACTGCGTCGGTGGAGTCTCGAAGCCGTTCTGGAAAATCCCGTCGATCATGATCGTGCCGGCCATGCTGGCATGCAGGCCGCAATTGTAGAAAAGCATGTCCGGCGCGGTTTGCGGAACGGTGAACGTGATCGGCATGCCTGGCAAAGTATCGCTGGTGATGCCGCCGCTGATCGAAAGGCCGCCGCCGGTGTAGGCGTTGAGACTCCCAGTGCCACTGATCGTCTTGATGTAGAACGAATGAATGGGCGCCAGGCCGGTCACTTCGAATGTGTAGGTCTGTCCGCGGATCAGAGTCAGGGTCGGATTTTGCTGGACGGCGCCGCCATCGACGCTCACCTCCCACCGGAATGATGCTCCGGCGAAGACTGGCGAGAGCGCAAAATCGTTTGCCGCAGCCGGTGCAGCGATCATCAGCATGAGCGTGCCATACAGGCGGGTGCGCGCTGGTTTGTCAGAACGTTGCATGCGGACATCCTCCCGTCCCGATGGCACGAAGAACGGACGAGACACGCCCCCGCGCGATCCGTCCCAGCACGACGGACCGGAAAACCCGGTTGCCCATTGCAGAGTCGGGAAACTACATCCGGAACACGCCGAAGCGCCGGCTTTGAACCGACACCTCCTCAATCGGCGCATTCATCGCCGCCGAAATCGCCAGGCCAAGCACCCGGCGGGTATCGACCGGGTCGATCACGCCATCATCCCAGAGCCGCGCCGTTGCATAGTAAGGATGGCCCTGGCGTTCGTATTGTGAGCGGATCGGGGTTTTGAACGCCTCCTCTTCCTCGGCACTCCATGACTTGCCGCTTGCTTCCAGGCCGTCGCGGCGCACGGTAGCGAGCACGGAAGCCGCCTGTTCGCCACCCATGACGCTGATGCGGGCGTTCGGCCACATCCAGAGGAATTTGGGCTGGTAGCCGCGGCCGCACATGGCGTAGTTGCCGGCACCGAAGCTGCCGCCGATGATGACAGTGAACTTGGGCACGTGCGAGCAGGCGACGGCGGTGACCATCTTGGCGCCATCCTTGGCGATTCCGGCCTGCTCGTATTTCTTGCCGACCATGAAACCGGTGATGTTCTGCAGGAACACGAGCGGAATGCCGCGCTGGTTGCACAGCTCGATGAAATGCGCGCCCTTGAGCGCGGATTCGGCGAACAGGATGCCGTTGTTGGCGATGATGCCGACCGGATAGCCGTAAATATGGCTGAACCCGCAGATCAGGGTCTTGCCGTAGCGCGCCTTGAATTCCTGGAATTCGGAAGCGTCGACCACGCGCGCGATGATTTCGCGGATATCGAACGGCCGGCGCGTGTCGGCGGGAACGACGCCGTAGATGTCGGCGGCCGGATAGCGTGGTTCTCGCGGTTCGCGGATGGCGACGGCAAGCGTCTTGCGCCGGTTGAGATTGGCGACGATGTCGCGCGCGATCGCGAGCGCATGCGCGTCGTTTTCGGCGAAATGATCGGCCACGCCCGAGATCGACGTGTGCACGTCGGCGCCGCCGAGCGTCTCTGCATCGACGACTTCGCCCGTCGCCGCCTTCACCAGCGGTGGCCCGCCGAGGAAGATCGTGCCCTGCTGCTTCACGATCACGGTTTCGTCGCTCATCGCCGGCACGTAGGCACCACCGGCGGTGCACGAGCCCATGACTACGGCAATTTGTGGAATATTCAGCGAACTCAACTTCGCCTGGTTGTAGAAAATGCGACCAAAGTGTTCCTTGTCCGGAAACACTTCGTCCTGCAATGGCAGGAACGCACCGCCCGAGTCGACCAGATAGATGCAGGGCAGATGGTTTTCCAGCGCGATTTCCTGTGCGCGCAGGTGCTTCTTTACGGTGATCGGAAAATACGTTCCGCCCTTGACCGTCGCATCGTTGGCGACAACCACGATTTCGATCCCGTGCACGCGACCGATGCCGGCGATCAGCCCGGCGCAGGGCGCCTGATCGTCGTACATGCCGTGCGCCGCCAATGGCGAGAATTCCAGGAACGGAGAGCCGGAATCGAGCAGGGCGCGGATGCGCTCGCGCGGGAGCAGCTTGCCGCGCTCAGTGTGTTTGCTGCGTGCCTTGTCGCCGCCGCCGAGTGCGGTTTGCGCAAGCTGCTTTTTCAGGTCGTCGACAACGCTGCGCAACTGGGCGGCGTTGGCCTGGAATTCCGGCGAGCGTGAATCGATCTGGGTTTCGATGGTAGGCATGCGCGCCAGGAAGCTGTCTGGGGAGTGCGCATGAAAACATACTGATGCGCGCCGGCGCCAGCTTCACGGCGTTCCGGCAACGGGCGGTATCAACAGCGGCTGAGCAAAACGCAACCGGCCGCGCGAGGCGGCCGGTCGGAAACTTCAATATCGCGAGCGAGGATCAATGACCGCCGGCGTCGTCCTTTTTCGCCGCGTTTGTGGCGTCCTTGACGTCCTGCACGCCCTGCTTGGCGGTTTCGGCTGTCTGTTGCGCGTTCGCTGTCGCGTTCTTCGCAGCGTCTGCTGCCTGTCCGGCCGATGCTGCGGCTCCGCTCACATCGCCAGCCTTGGCCTGCTGCGCCGCTTGCGTTGCTGCAGCGGCAGCCTGCTGAGCGGCTTGCGCGGTCTGCTCCGCCTGCAGCTTGGTCGACTCGGCAGCGGCTTTCGCCTTGGCTGTCGCATCCTGCACCTGCTGTGCGTTGTCGCCGCAGGCGCCCAGAGTCAATGTCAGCGCGGCAGCGATGAAGATGTGCTTCATTTGCATAGAATCCTCCCAGAATCCTTGATTGATGAAATTTCGCCAGAGATCGATCGCCGACGTTTGTTTCACCATCGCCGGTGCGGTCGAGCTTACACCAACTCCAGCGCCAGCGCCGTTGCCTCGCCGCCGCCAATGCACAGCGCCGCCACCCCGCGCTTGCCACTGCGTGCCTTGAGCGCATGGATCAACGTGACGACCAGGCGCGCGCCGGAGGCGCCGATGGGATGACCCAGCGCGCAGGCGCCGCCGTTGACGTTGATCTTCTCGTGCGCGATGCCGAGTTCCTTGATCGGCGCCATGGCCACCACGGCGAATGCTTCGTTGACCTCGAACAGGTCCACGTCGGCGACGTCCCAGCCGACTTTTTTCAACACATTCCGGATCGCGCTGACCGGCGCCGTCGTGAACCAGGCCGGTTCCTGCGAATGCGTGGCATGACCAACGATGCGAGCCAGCGGTTTGAGGCCGCGTTTCTTCGCCTCGTCCTCGCTCATCAGCACGGTTGCCGCGGCACCGTCGGAAATGCTCGACGAACTCGCCGCGGTCACGGTGCCGTCCTTACGGAACGCCGGCTTCAGGGTCGGGACCTTGCCGATGTCGGACTTGCCCGGCTGCTCGTCGGTGGCGTATTCGACGTCGCCTTTCTTGCCGGCGACCTTCACCGGAACGATTTCGGCGGCGAAAGCGCCCGAGCTGATGGCCGCCTGCGCACGCCTGACCGATTCGATCGTGTAGGCGTCCTGCGCCTCGCGGGTGAAACCGTATTTGTCCGCCGTCGCTTCGGCGAACACGCCCATCGACTGGCCGTCATAGGGATTGGTCAATCCGTCCCAGGCCATGTGATCGACGAGTTTCGCATCGCCATAGCGGATGCCCGTGCGTGCCGCGACCATGTGCGGGGCGTTGGTCATCGATTCCATGCCGCCGGCGACCACGACGGTGGCCGAACCGGCCTTGATCAGATCGTTGCCGAGCATGATCGCCTTCATGCCCGAGCCGCAGACCTTGTTGATCGTCGTACAGCCGGCCGCCTTTGGCAGCCCTGCGGCAAGCGCGGCCTGGCGGGCGGGCGCCTGGCCGAGATTGGCCGGCAGCACGCAGCCCATGATGACTTCGGATACGTCATCGGCAGCAACGCCGGATTGTTCCAGTGCCGCCTTGATCGCCGTGGCGCCCAGCGTGGTGGTCGGCACGCCGGTGAACTGGCCGAGCATGGAACCGATCGCGGTACGCCTGGCGCCGACGATGACGACTGATGATATAGACATGACGATTGTTCTCCGGATGACGATGCGGCGCGTATTGTGCGGTGCGGAAGCGGAATTATCGTCCGGTGAATGCGTCCACGCAATGCATTCTCAAGGGCGGCCGGAGCCGGTGCTGCAATCTGACGCCGTGCACCCTTGTTAGTTCCGGGTCGGGCGCGTAGCCTGCAACGCATGCGGGGCAGGGGTGACAAGCAGCTGGATGGCGCGCTGTGGCTGGTCGCAGTCGCGCTGCTTTTGTTCTGTATCCAATGCCTGGCTGCCGCGCCGGGTGTATACAATGTGCGGTTTCGCAGCTACAGCACGAACGAAGGGCTGTCGCAGGCGACGGCGATGGTCATGGCGCAGGGCAAGACCGGGTTCATCTGGATCGGCACCCAGGATGGCCTGGATCGTTTCGACGGCTACGGCTTCAAGGTCTACCGGCACGACCGCGCCGATCGTTGGTCTCTGGCCGACAACGTCATCATGGCAATCGCTGCCGACGCCGATGGATCGCTGTGGATCGGTACGCAGAGCGGCGGCCTGGATCGTTACGATCCGGTCCTGGACCGGTTCGAACACCACGCCGCCGATCCGGAGGCAGCCGACGCGCTGGCCGCTGACCATGTCACCGCGCTGTTGATCGACCACCGCGGGCGGCTGTGGGTCGCCTCCACGAGGACCCGACTGCAATGGCTGGATCGGGCGACGAACCGTTTCCGCGATGTTCCCGCCGGCGCCAGGCCGGAGTTGGCGAATGTGCGCGCACTGGCCGAACAGGCCGATGGCTCGGTGCTGATTGGCACACGCGACGGCCTGTGGCGTTGCGACGCCGATGGCAGCGGCATGCTGGAGCTGCGTTTCGACCCGGCACACGCCATCGACGTGCAGGGGCTGGCCCAGGCCAGAGGCGGTGAGATCTGGGTATCGAGCACCGACGCCGGCCTGTACAGTTTTTCCGCCGCGGGTGCGCCGCTGGCGCACTACCATCGCGGCGCCGACAAGCTCTACGATCTGCCGGACGATGAAGTGCGCGGACTGCAATTCGATGCGGCCGGGCGTTTGTGGGTGGCTGCAAAAAGCAGCGGCCTGCTGCAGCTGGATATCGCCCATGGCAGCGTCGAGGCGTACCGGCATGATCCGGCCGATGCTCAGAGTGTTGCCGCAAATCGGCAAAACAGTGTACTCGTGGACAGCGATGGACTGATCTGGGCCGGTTCCTGGAACAACGGCGTCAGCGTGCACGATCCGCGCACCGAAGCCTTCGTCAGCATCCAGAGCGTCACGGGCGAACCGCACAGTCTGCCGGCGCGGCCGGTCAGCGCCGTGATGGGCGACAGCGACGGCACGCTCTGGTTCGGCTTGCCGGAAGGCGGTGGCCTGGTGCACTTCGACCTGCACTCCGGCGTGATCGCGCGTTTCGCTTCCGATGCAGGCTCCCCCGGCGGCCTGCCGAAGAATCTGATCGAGGATGTGAAGCGCGGCCACGACGGCAGCCTGTGGGTGGCGACCTCCGGCGGCGGCCTGCATCGCTTGCTGCCCGGAGCATCGGGCTTCGAACATTTTCGCCACGACCCGGGCGATCCCGACAGCCTGGTCAGCGATGATCTGCTGTTCCTGCAGCAGGACAGTGCCGGCACGCTCTGGGTGGCCACGGCCGACGCCGGACTTGACGAGCTGTGCGCTGACTGCAAGGCCTTCAGGCATCACCGCCACGACCCGGCGCGCGCCGAGAGTATCGGCGACGGACCGGTCGCCACCGTGCTCGAGGCGCGCGGCGGCGAGTTGTGGATCGCCCTGCGTCCCGGCGGCCTGGATCGTTACGATCGTGCGCATGATCGCTTCTACCACTTTCTTGCAAACGCCGGCGATGCGGGATCGTTGAGCAACAACACGGTCACTGCATTGATGCAGGACAGTCGTGGCGAGCTGTGGATCGGCACGCAAGGCGGTGGCATGAACCACCTGTTGCCGGGCACGCTCGCCGCGCCGCGCTTCGAGGTGATTTCCAGCGCCGATGGCCTGGCGGCCGATGCTGTCGGCAGCATCGTCGAAGATGCTGCAAACCGGCTGTGGCTGAGCACGACTGCGGGCATAAGCCGCTACGAGCCTGACAACCGGCACGTGATCAACTTCGGTTCGCGCGAGGGCGCCTTGGCCCAGGGTTACTACATCAATGCGGCGACGCGCCTGACCGATGGGCGCATCGTGTTCGGTGGCCTGAGCGGCGCCACGATTTTCGATCCGGCGGCGGTGACGTTGCCGCCATCGCCGCGGCCGATCATTACCGATGTGTTGTTGAACAATGTGCCGGTTGCATTGCGCTGGAGCGATCCGCGTTCGCCGATGCAATCCTCGCCCTGGATCGGACGCGATAGCGTGGTACTCGATCACCGGCAGGACAATGTCAGTTTTGAATTCAGCGCCTTCGGCTTCGGTGATCCCGAATCGATCGAATATTCGTACCTGCTCGACGGCCACGACCAGCAGTGGATCCTGACCGGCGCATCGCGCCGCTATGCGACCTACACGAATCTTGCGCCCGGGGACTATCGCCTGCGCGTGCGTGCGCGCCGCGACGGCGATGAGTGGAACGGCGGTGAGGCGACCCTGGCCATCCGCATGTTGCCGGCGCCGTGGGCGTCGCCGCTGGCCTATCTGGGCTATGCGGCGGCGCTATCGCTGCTCGCGGCCGCCGTGGGGTGGCGCACGCGCGCGACATGGCGCCTTCAGGCGGCCGCGCAGGAATCGATTCGCGTCAGCGAAGAACGCCTGAAATATGCACTATGGGGCAGCGGCGGGGAATTGTGGGACGTGGATCTGCAGACCGGCATGATGCTGCGCGAGAACCGCCTGGATCACCTGGCTGCCACGCACGAGACTCACGCACAGACGGTGGCGGCCTATCGGCCGTTCGTGCATCCGGACGACCTGGCGGACTTCGAGCACGCTCTGGCCGCGCATCTGAAAGGCAGCCAGGAGTTTCTGGAAGTCAGCTATCGCACTCCCGGCCGCAACGGCGAATGGCGCTGGCTGCTCACGCGCGGACGCGTGGTCGCGCGCGATGCCGACGGCCATGCGCAACGGCTGGTTGGAACCACGACCGACATCAGCACGCTCAAGCGCGCTGAAGAATCCCTGCGCAATCTCAACGAAGAACTCGAATCACGCGTGGAGACGCGCACCGCGGATCTGCGCACGGCCAACACCGAACTCCGGCGCACGCTCGAACAACTAACTTTGGCACAGCGGCAACTGCTGGAATCGGAAAAAATGGCTGCTCTGGGTGGCCTGGTCGCCGGTGTCGCGCACGAGATCAACACCCCGCTGGGCGTCACCGTCACCGCAGCTTCGTATCTGCAGGAAGAGTGCAAGCGCGTCGCGCGGCTGGAAGCGGAAAACCGCCTGACCTCCGCCGACCTGCATGCTTTCCAGGAAGCCGCCAACGAGAGTGCGCAGATCATCCTGCGCAACCTCAATCGTGCGGACCGGTTGATACGCAGTTTCAAGCTCGTCGCCGTGGACCAGACTACCGAAGAACGCCGGATCATCGATCTGGGCGCGTATCTGAACGAAATCCTGACGTCGCTGGGACCGGTGCTGAAAAAGTCGCCGCACCACGTGCGCGTCGAATGCGCCGACGCGCTGCGCATCAACACCTATCCTGGCGCCGTATACCAGATCATCAGCAACCTGGTGATGAACTCACTCACGCACGGATTCGAGCCGGGCCAGATCGGCGAAATCAGCATTGTGGCGCAACGCGCCGGGGCGCTGGTCCTGCTGCAATATCACGACAACGGCAACGGCATGACCGAGGCCGTACGCGCTCAGATTTTCGAGCCGTTCTTCACCACCCGGCGCGGACGCGGTGGTTCGGGCCTGGGCATGCATGTGGTCTACAATCTGGTGACGCAACTGCTCAAGGGCAGCATCCGTGTGGAGAGTACGCCGGGTGCCGGCGCCACGTTCGAGATATTCCTGCCGGCGGACGCGGCAGCGACGACCTGAGGGCCGGGGGTTTGGCCGATCTAGTCGGGCAACTGCCCGCGTACCGCCTGGATGCGGTCCCAGTTTTCAAATGCCAGCTCGACCAGGCGCGGCTCGAACTTCTTGCCGTTCTGTTCGACGATGAAGGCGCGGATATCGTCGATGGCCCAGGGTTCCTTGTAGCAGCGCTTGCTGCCGAGCGCGTCGAACACGTCGGCGAGCATGGTGATGCGGCCGCCGATCGGGATCTGTTCGCCGTGCAGGCCCTTCGGGTAGCCACTGCCATCCCAGTTCTCGTGGTGCGACAGCGCGATCTCGGCGGCAAGCTTGAACAGCGGGCGCCTCGAATTGGACAACAGCTTCGCCCCGAGTTCGGCATGGGTGCGCATGATGCGGGTTTCTTCCGGCGTGTGCGCGCCGGGCTTGTTCAGGATCGCATCCGGAATGCCGATCTTGCCGATGTCGTGCAGCGGTGATGCCAGGCGCAGATCCGCGGTCGTTTTCTCATCCATGCCATACAGCTGCCCGAGCAGTTCGGCGATGAGGCCCACGCGCCTGACGTGGTTCGCCGTTTCGTACGACCGCGTCTCTGCCGCTCCGGCCAGCAGGTAGATCATTTCCAGCTGGCTGTCCAGCAGGTCACGATGCAGGTGCAGGTTCTCGTAGGCGATCGACACATTGGTGCAGAACACTTCGACCAGACGATGGTCCAGTTCGCTCAGGCTCCAGTTTTCGCCGACATAGAGCAGGCTTTCCGAAGCGCGGCTGTCGCTGACGTACAGCACGTAGTGATCGTCGCCGAACACATGGCGCTTGTTGTGGAAAGCGTTGCGCAGCGACGCCACGATATGCCGCGGCAGCTTCTCGTCCGCGTTGCGGTCGACGAAGTTGCGATATTCGCCGGTGGCGGCGGTGACCTGGAAATGATCGGGGAGTTCGGCGCTTGGATGCGCCACCTTGCAGTACAGGGCGCCGCGCTCGACGCCGACCAGTTCGGTCAGCTGTTCCAGCACCATCGATGCGAATCGCTGCGAGTGCTCGTGCGAGAAAATGTACGCGGACGCATTGATTACCCGCTCCAGCCCGCGCCGGCTGGCCTCGATCGTGCGCATGTCGCGGTAGCTGCGCAGTGCAGCGAACATCGTCGTCGCAAGTTTCTGCGCCGTCAACTCGGTCTTTTCCTTGTAGTCGTTGATGTCGTAGTTGGCGATGACCTGCTGTTCCGGCGCCTGTCCGGGCTGACCGGTGCGCAGCACGATGCGCACGAAGCGGTTGCCGAGGCGCTCGCGCACGGTACGCACCAGATCCAGGCCGGCGCGGTCCGATTCCATGACCACGTCAAGCAGCATGACGGCGATATCCGTGTGCGCGCGCAGCAGCACTTCGGCTTCTACGGTGTTGTGCGCATTGAGGAAGCGCAGCGGCCGGTCGGCGAAGCGGAAGCTGCCCAGCGCCAGGCGGGTCACGGCATGAACTTCGGGCTCGTCGTCGACGATCAGCACAGTCCAGGGCGGCGGGCTCGCTTGCCCCGCACTGAACTGTAAGCCCTTGCTGACCGCGCTCATCGATCCACCCCCTTAGTGGATACGCTTTGAGTGTAGCGCAGTTTGGCGCTCGTTTGGCAAGCGTTTGCCGCGTCCATCGGGCGGCATGTGCCGCCTGGGGGGCTGGCGTTTTGCCACCGCCTCACGCCTGCGGCGCGAACGGAAACCATCGTGGACCAGACACAGGAACATTCGCCCCATGCCTGAATGCGTACCGGAAGCGCACGCGGCGGCGCTTGGATCGCTGCCTGGCGCCGGCACAAGTGTCTGTGACGAAAGAGGATGCCGCTGTTCGCGCGCCTGAAACGCCACGCGCGGCGGACCCGTTACGCCGCCGATCCGGGAGAGATCACCACTTGCCGTGGAAGAGCTCGCGTCCGATCAGCATGCGCCGGATTTCGTTCGTGCCCGCGCCGATTTCATAAAGCTTGGCATCGCGCAGGATGCGCCCGGTCGGATATTCGTTGATGTAGCCGTTGCCACCGAGGCACTGGATGGCCTCGAGGGCGACCTGCACGGCGCTCGTGGATGCGTGCAGCAGGCAGGAAGCCGGGTCGATGCGCGACTTGATGCCGCGGTCGAAATCCTGCGCGACCATGTAGGCAAAGGCGCGCGAGGATTGCAGACAAGTATACATATCCGCAATTTTCGCCTGCATGATGCCGAACGTGCCGATCGGCGCGTTGAACTGCTTGCGCTCGCGCACGTAGGGCAGCGCGGCGTCGAGCGCGGCCTGCATCAACCCGAGCGGACCGCCGCTCAGAACCAGGCGCTCGGTGTCGAGGCCGCTCATCAGCACGCGCACGCCTTCGTTCACTTCGCCGACACGGTTGGCGTCGGGGATTTCGCAATTGTCGAACACCAGTTCGCAGGTATTCGAGCCGCGCATGCCGAGCTTGTCGAGCTTCTGCGCCGTGGAAAACCCCCGCATGCCCTTTTCGACGATGAATGCGGTCATGCAGCGCGAACCGGCCGGCCGGTGCGCCGTGCGCATGTAGACCAGTACCACGTCGGCATCCGGGCCATTGGTGATCCACATCTTCGAGCCATTGGCGATCCAGTGATCGCCCCTGGGTTCGGCACGGCAGGTCATCGAGCCGACCACGTCGGAGCCGGCCCCCGGCTCGCTCATCGCCAACGCGCCTGTGGATGCGCCGCTGCACAGCCTGGGAAGGTATTTTTTGCGCTGCTCCGCGTTCGCGTTGTGATACAGGTTCTGCACGCACAGGTTCGAGTGCGCGCCGTAGGACAGGCCGACCGAACCGGAGGCACGCGAGATTTCCTCCATCGCTACCAGATGCGCGAGGAAGCCCATGCCCGAGCCGCCATATTGCTCCGGCACGGTGATGCCGAGCAGACCCATTTCGCCCAGCTTGTGCCACAGATCCGGCGGGAAGACATTGTCGTGATCTATCGCCGCGGCGCGCGGCGCGATTTCCTTTTCCGCAAAGGCACGCACCGTTTCGCGCAGCAGGTCGATGTCTTCGCCGAGGGGGAAAGGGCGCATGCGGATTCTCGCAACGAGGCTGTTGCGCCAATGATAACCCGCGACCGACCGAATAGCCTGTCCGCGCACCGACTGGCTTACAATGAGGCGCCGAGACAGAACTCCAGCGAACGATGAAGAGGAAACCGGTGCGGGCCGCGCTGCAAATCGAGCGCGCAGATGTACAGGACTTGCCATCGGCTGCCTTGAGGCACGTCCGTGAAGCGACGCAGGCGCTCGATCGAGGCGCCATGCAAGATGCCGAGCGCTCGATCACGGTGGCCATGGTCTATGCGCCACTGCACCCGGAACCGCGTCGGCTGCTGGGCATCATGTTGCAGCGGCTGGGCCGCGCAGACGATGCCGTCGCCAGCTTGCGCGAGGCGCTCGGCTTGCGCCCCGGCGCTGCCGGCGTGCTGATCCCGCTGTCCCGCGCGCAGGCCGATGCGAACGACCTCCCAGGCGCGATTGAAAGCTTGCGCGCATGCGTGGCGCAGAAAGCGGACGCCGACACCTTGTACCTGCTTGCGCAGATGCTCGATCGACATGGCGAACTCGATGAAGCCTTGTCCGTTCTCGAACGTGTCGTGACGCTCGATCCCGCGCATGCCCAGGCGCGTCTGCAGTACGCGCGCTGTCTTTTCTACAGCGGTCGCGCCGGGGATGCGGCGGCGCAGTTCCGCCATCTGCTGCGTGTCGGCCGCGAAGTCGCCAGCGCCTGGTATGGGCTGGCCGAAATGAAGACGGTCAAATTCAGTGCGAACGACCTGGCCGCGCTGGACGCATTGTGCGCGAAGTCAGCGATGACTGGCCTGGAGCGAGCCACGTTGCTACATGCTGTGGGCAGTGCGCGTGAAGCGGCGGCCGACTATCCGGGTGCTTTCGCCGCATTCATGCACGCCGCGCAGCTGGAACGCGCGAGTCTTGCGTGGAACGCCGCCGCATTCGCGCAACATGCCGCGTCGGTTCGTGCCGCATTTTCGCAAGCGCCCGCTGCGACCGATGTGACATTCGGGCACGAGGTCGTATTTATTGTCGGTATGCCCAGATCAGGTTCGACCTTGATCGAACAGATTCTCGCGTCGCATCCCGGAATGGAAGGAGGCAGCGAGCTGCCGGACCTGAATCTTGTCTTGCAGGATGAATCCGCGCGGCGGCACGCGTCTCTGCCGGACTGGTTCGCCGCAGCCACGCCGGCGGACTGGCGCCGTCTGGGCGAAGACTATCTTGCACGGACGGCGCGCTGGCGCGCCGGCAAGCCGCGCTTCACCGACAAATTCCCCGGCAACTGGATCATGGCCGAAGCCGCGCTGGCGATGTTGCCGGGTGCGCGCATCGTCGACTGCCGTCGCGATGCGCTGGAGACATGCTGGTCCTGCTTCAAGCAGTTCTTCGCTCCGGGCATGGCGCCCTGGAGTTGCGGCTTCGATGAACTGGCGGGCTACTGGCGCGAATGCCGGCGCCATTGCGATCATCTGGCCGCGCGTCATCCGCAAAGTTTCCGCATCGTTCAATACGAAGCGCTGGTCGACGATCCGGAAGGGCAGACGCGCGAACTGCTCGCTTTTTGCGACCTTGCGTTCGATCCCGCTTGCCTGCGCTCCCACGAAACAGCGCGCACGATACGCACCCCGAGCGCAGCCCAGGTGCGTCAGCCGATCAGGCGCAGCCCGGGACGTGCGGATTCCTACGGCACGCTGCTGGATCCGTTGCGGCGCCTGCTTGCACAAGCGCAGAACGGGCTGGATGCAGGCCGCGCGGGCACCTGACTGCGATCAGTGTCCGCGCATGCGCCCGAGGAAACGCGGGCCGTGGTTGCCCATATGCGGCAGCTTGATCTTGCCGATCGTGGCGATGCGCTCTTCGGCCAGGCGATCGGCAGCCTTGTAGGTCGGAATGCTGTCGCGCTTGGCGATCTGGAAGATGCGGCCGACGTTGTGATAGATCGTGCGCATCATGCGCATGGCGCGCTCGCGGTTGTAGCCGTCTATTTCCAGCGACACGTTCATGACGCCGCCGGCGTTCACGGCGTAATCCGGTGCGTACAGGATGCCGCGCTGCTCCAGCACGTTGCCGATCTCGTCGTTGGCGAGCTGGTTGTTCGCGGCGCCGCAGATGATCTTGCATTTCAGCCGCGGCAACGTCGCCTCGTTGACCGTGCCGCCGAGCGCGCACGGGCTGTAGACGTCGGCATCGACATCGTAGATTTCGTCGAGTCCGACCGCCATGCAGCCGAATTCCTCGACTGCGCGCTGCACCAGTTCCTTGTTGATGTCGGTGATGTATACTTTTGCGCCTTGTTCGCGCAGCAGCTTGATGAATTCCATGCCGACGTGGCCGGCGCCCTGCACGGCATAGGTGTATTTGCCGGCGTCCTCGTTGCCGAACTGCGCGTTGAGCGCCGCCAGCAGGCCCTGCATCGTGCCGTACGCGGTGAACGGAGAGGGATCGCCGGAGCCGCCATGCACCTGGTGCACGCCGGTGACGAACTCGGTTTCGCGGAACACATGTTCCATGTCGTTGACGTCGATGCCGACATCCTCGGCCGTGATGTAGCGGCCGTTGAGCGAGTTGACGAAACGCCCGAACGCGCGGAACAGTGCCTCGGACTTGTCCCTGGCCGGATCGCCGATGATCACGGCCTTGCCGCCGCCGATGTTCAGGCCCGCCACCGCATTCTTGTAGGTCATGCCGCGCGAAAGGCGCAGCGCGTCGTTCAGCGCTTCCTGTTCGCTCTTGTAGGGCCACATGCGCAGACCACCCAGGGCCGGGCCCAGCACGGTGTTGTGGATCGCGATGATGGCCTTGAGGCCGGCATCCTTGTTCTGGCAGAAAACGACTTCCTCGTGGCCCGAGATGGCGATGGTGTCGAAGATCATGGGAAAAGCTCCGGATAGTGCTGGTTGCTGTGATTCAAATGCGAAATGCGAGCAATGCAGCGCGTGGAATTGGTATGAGGAAGATGCGTCAGGCTGCTGATTATTTTGAGAAAGAAAGCAGTCGCGACAGCCGCGTCGGCCGCTTTTGGGGCGCTAGTGTAACGGCAGTGCCGGCGCGATGACAGTGCGCGGAGGATGGCGCGATCAGTACGCCGGCGTATCTTCGTCGCTGCTCTTGAGCAGAAGGCGTGCGTCGGCAACGGCGACGACGCTCCAGCCGAACGGGGCGACTTCGTCGTAGGCGATGACGACTTTCTCGCCTTCGAGGGTTGATTCCAGCACGCCGGTCTGGCCGGCCTTCACTCGCCGCAGCAAATCCGGAAGGGGAAACGTCTGCGTGACCTCTGCATCGGGCTGCGGGTGCTTGATCGCCACGGTCTTGCCGGTGGCAGCCAGGATATGACCATCGCCGTCGAGCAGGTACAGGGCGCGCACCGCGGCGGCCGGATGCACCTGGAAAATCGATTTCACCAGCATGTCGGGCAGGAATGCCGCGCTGACCACGCCGATGAATTGCGCGCGCTCGTCGTACAGCGGAACGCTCAGCGGCAGCTCCACGAGGCTGGTTGCCGCGTTGGCATAGGAAGCACCCCATTTCGGACCGTGCTTGCCCGCTGCCAGCGTGTACCAGGGGCGGCTGCGTGCGTCGTATCCCGGACCCAGGCCGTCCCAGCCCGGATAGCGGCCCGTGATGCCGTTGTCTAGCGCGATCATGATCGCGGTCAGGGGACTGTTGTCTTCGGTCAACGCAATTTCACGGCCTGAGTAAAAATCCACATTGTCGCCTTGTAGCATCCGCGCGGAGCGCAAATAGATGTCGCGCATGAACTGATGCAGCACGGTGAGCTTGCGCACCTGCAGCAGGGCCTGGCTTGCATCGAGATCGGCCGGCACGATCCACACCGGCCAGTGCAGGCTGATCCGGCCGGCATGCGCGGCGCTGGGTTTGAGGTCCTCCGGCGCGCGCTGCGGATCGGCAAAATCGCTCGCCAGGTAATAGCGCTGCTCCGAAGGCCGGCCATGCACCAGGATCTGTGCGACCGAATCGGCCAGATTCTCGATGCCGCCCTCCAGTTGCAGAAAACGCATCTGCACGCGATCGCTGACATCGGCGACGGCACTGGTGAGAGTCAGCAGGCGTTGCTCGCGCAGGCGCTCGGCCTTGAACAACTGCTGGTTCTGCCAGAGCAGGCCGCCGATCGCGATGGCCGCGAACGCCACCGTGGCCAGCACGGCCGTCAGCGCCGCCTGGCGATGGCGTGCGATCCAGCGCTGCGCGCGCTGCCATGCCGCGTCCGGCCGAGCGTGCACTGCCTCGCCGCGCAGATAGCGGCGCAGATCGGCAGCCATTTCGGCAACGTCGGCATAGCGCGCGTCCGGCGACAGCGCGGTGCTGCGCTCGATGATCGCTACCAGTTCGCGCGGAATGCGCCGGCCCAGATATGCGTGCACGACGGGTTTGCGCTTGCCAGCCGCGGCATTGACCATCACCTCGTAGGCCGTGCGTCCGGCGTAGGGCGCATCGAGCGTGACCAGTTCATACAGAATCAGACCCAGCGCGCATTGGTCGCTGCGCGCATCGAGTTCGCGGTTGCGCCCCTGCGCCTGCTCGGGCGACATGTATTTCGGCGTGCCGACCACGTCGCCGAGCTGGGTCTCCGAAGCGCTGCCGGAAATGTCGGCGGAGGATGCCACGATCGACTTGTCCGGCGGCATGTCGTCGGCCTGGCGCACGGCGCGGCACAGGCCCCAGTCCATCACATAGACTTCGTTGTGGCGGCCGAGCATCAGATTGGCCGGCTTCAGATCGCGATGGATCACTCCCTTGTCATGGGCGTAGGCCATCGCGTCGCAGACTTTCAGGAAATGCTCGATCCGCGCGGGCAGCGCGCGCGTTTCGTCGGGCATCCGCTTGCTCTCGAAGAACTCGCGCGCCTCGTTCAGCATCGCGTGGAAAGTCTTGCCTTCCACAAATTTCATTGTATACGCCGGCGCACCGCCCGGGGCCAGTTCCAGCGAATACACCGGCACGATGTTCGGATGATCCAGTTGCGCGGTGATCTGCACTTCGCGCAGGAAGCGCGTGCGCGCGCTGGCGCTGCCGTCGGCCTCGGGGCTCAACTCCTTCAACGCGACGCGGCGCAGCAGTTCGGTGTCCCTGGCGATATGCACCGTGCCCATGCCACCCTTGCCGGCAGTGCCGAGCAGCACGTAGTGAAATTCCGGCACGGCGGCCCGGGCGGCCGGCGCTGCAGCGGGCGAGGGCGTGCCGCTACTGATGACGGTAGGCGCATCCGCATCGGCGAGCGTGCGCGCACTGTCGGGCATCGTGAGACCGGCGTCGGCCATGGCGAAGCGCGAAGGCAGCACCATGCTCACTTCGACCTGGGTATCGACCGGCGCGCGTGCGGAATCGAAAACCTGCGGGTATTGCCCGGCGAGCCAGCTCTCGAATGCATCGTCTTCGTCGAGGCCGCCCGCGCCGCGGTAAAGACGCCAAGCCGCGTCCAGATCCACGGCCGCCTGCTGTGCCGGCGAGAGCGCGTTGCGGATGCGTTGCAGATCCATGCCGAATTCCCCTGTGTCACGCGCGGCAAAGGTTAGCACGCGATCCGAAGCCTTGCCGCGGACGCCCAGCCAGAGCCCCAACGGCGCTACAATTGGCGCATCGCCCGATAGTGATGTATCGATCATGAGCACGACTGCCAAGAACATCCTCGACAGCGCTGTTTCGGTGGAAACCGCACCGCTGCGCTTCGTCACTGCCGCCAGCCTGTTCGACGGCCACGACGCGGCGATCAACATCATGCGCCGGCTGATCCAGGCGCAGGGCGCCGAAGTGGTGCATCTGGGCCACAATCGCTCGGTCGAGGATGTCGTGCGCGCGGCGCTGCAGGAAGATGCCGACGCGATTGCGCTGTCGTCGTACCAGGGCGGTCATGTCGAATATTTCAAGTACATGATCGACATGCTCAAGCAGCGCGGCGCAGGCCACATCCGCGTGTTCGGCGGCGGCGGCGGCACGATCACGCCGGAGGAAATCGCCGAGCTGCAGGCCTACGGCGTCGAGCGTATCTATCATCCGAACGATGGCATGCACCTGGGACTGGTCGCGATGATCGAGGACGTCGTGCGCCGAGCGCGCGCCGGCGCCGCAAACCGTGCCAGCGGCGAAGGACGCAACAAAGCGCCCGTGACCGTCGATATCGACGACGAGATCGCGGTTGGGCACGCGCTGACGGCGATCGAGGAAGGCAGCTACGACGAGTCCGAACTGGCGCACCTGCGCAAGCAGTGGCAGCTGGCCGGCGGCAAGACACCCGTGATCGGCATCACCGGCACCGGCGGCGCGGGCAAGTCCAGCGTCGTCGACGAGTTGCTTTTGCGCTTTTTGCATTCTTTTCCACAAATGCATATTGCGGTACTGGCCGTGGATCCGACGCGGCGGCGCTCCGGTGGCGCGTTGCTCGGCGACCGCATCCGCATGAATTCGCTGCGCTCCGAACGCGTGTTCATGCGCTCGATGGCCACGCGCCGCCAGCACGCGGCGACGAGCATCGTGCTCAAGGACTGCATCGCCTTCCTGAAAGGCCAGGGCTATGACCTGGTGATCGTCGAGACTGCGGGCATCGGACAGTCCGATTCGGAAATCGTCGACCTGGTCGATTTCCCCATGTACGTGATGACCAGCGACTACGGTGCGGCGAGCCAGCTGGAGAAAATCGACATGCTCGATTTTGCCGAACTCATCGTGCTGAACAAGTACGACAAGCGCGGCGCCGAAGACGCGCTGCGCGACGTGCGCAAGCAGTGGAAGCGCAACCGCACCGCGTTCAAGCTCGCCGACGAAGCAGTGCCGGTGTATCCGACCATCGCCAGCCAGTTCAACGATCCCGGCGTGAGCTGGATGTTCGCGAACCTGTGCCGGTTGTTGCGGGACAAACTGCATCTGCCGGCAGAGAAGTGGACGCCGAACATCGACAACTCCTTGAAGGAGCCGCGCGCGACCGTGCTGATTCCCGGAGCACGCGTGCGCTATCTGGCCGAGATCGCCGAGCAGGGCCGCGGCGTCAATGCGCAGATCGAGAAGCAGGCCGAGGCGGCGGATCGGGCGCAGTCTTTCTGGCAGGCGTTGCATGAAATCGGCGATGAGCACCTGCCGAAGCAACTGAACGCTTATGACCTGGCGCATCTCGGCCGTGACGCCGATCGCTCGCTGCTGACCTTGCGTCAACGCTACAACGACGCGGTAAAGACGCTGTCGTCCGAAGCCATCGCATTGCTGCGCGAATGGCCTGCCCGCTTGAAAGCCATCACCGACCCGCACTTCCTCTACGAGGTGCGCGGCAAGGCGGTCGAAGGCAGCAACTACGTCGAGTCGATGTCGCACCAGAAAGTGCCGAAGATCGCCGCGCCGACCTACAAGAGCTGGGGCGAACTGCTGGTCTTCCTGATGAAGGAAAACCTGCCCGGCGCATATCCCTACACCGGCGGCGTGTATCCGTATCGGCGTGCGGGCGAAGATCCGCTGCGCATGTTCGCGGGCGAGGGCACGCCCGAGCGCACGAATCGGCGCTTCCATTACCTGTCGCTGGGCCAGAAGGCCGCGCGCCTGTCGACGGCGTTCGATTCGGTCACCCTGTACGGCGAAGACCCGCAACCGCGCCCGGACATCTACGGCAAGATCGGCAACTCCGGCGTGAATGTGCCGACGCTCGACGACATGAAGAAGCTGTACTCCGGCTTCGACCTGTCATCGCCGACCACGTCGGTGTCGATGACGATCAACGGGCCGGCACCGATCATCCTGGCCATGTACATGAACACGGCGATCGACCAGGCCGTGGAGAAATACCTGCGCGAGGACAGCACGCGCTGGGATGTCGCCCACGCGAAAATCGAACAATTATACAAAGGCAAGAAGAGACCGGCCTATGCCGGCATGTTGCCGGACGGCAACGATGGTCTTGGACTGGGCCTGCTCGGCGTCACCGGCGACCAGGTCGTGGATATCGAGACCTATGACCGGATCAAGGCAGCGACACTGTCCGCCGTGCGCGGCACGGTGCAGGCCGATATCCTGAAAGAGGACCAGGCCCAGAACACCTGCATCTTCTCGACCGAATTCGCGCTGCGCATGATGGGCGACATCCAGCAGTATTTCGTCGACCACAAGGTGCGCAATTTCTACTCGGTGTCGATCTCCGGCTATCACATCGCCGAAGCTGGCGCGAATCCGATCTCGCAACTGGCATTTACGCTGAGCAACGGATTTACCATTGTGGAATATTACCTCGCGCGCGGAATGAGCATCGACGACTTCGCGCCGAACCTGTCGTTCTTCTTCTCGAACGGCATGGACCCGGAATACAGCGTCATCGGCCGCGTCGCGCGGCGCATCTGGGCGCGCGCCATGCGCGAACGCTATGGCGCATCGGCGCGCAGCCAGATGATGAAGTATCACATCCAGACCTCCGGCCGCTCGCTGCATGCGCAGGAAATCCAGTTCAACGATATCCGCACCACGCTGCAGGCCTTGTACGCGCTATTCGACAACTGCAACTCGCTGCACACGAATGCCTACGACGAGGCGATCACGACGCCGACCGAGGAATCCGTGCGCCGCGCCGTGGCGATCCAGCTCATCATCAACCGCGAGCTGGGCCTGAATTTCTGCGAAAACCCCTGGCAGGGCAGTTTCATCATCGACAAGCTCACCGATATCGTCGAAGAAGCCGTGTACAAGGAATTCGAGGCGATCAGCGAGCGCGGCGGCGTGCTCGGCGCGATGGACACCATGTACCAGCGCGGCAAGATCCAGGAAGAGTCGATGTACTACGAACACAAGAAACACGACGGCAGCCTGCCCCTGATCGGCGTCAACACGTTCCTGCCCAAGGAACACGCCGGCGACATCGTCACCACAATCGAATTGATCCGCTCGACCGAGGAAGAGAAAGGCCAGCAGATCAAGAATGTCGAATCATTCCGAGCCAATCGCAACGGCTTCGCGCCGGAAAGCCTCAAGTCACTTCAGCAGGCCGCGCGCGATCGCAAGAACGTGTTTGCGCAGTTGATGGAAGCGGTGAAGTACAACTCGGAGGGGCAGATCAGTCACGCGTTGTATGATGTGGGTGGGGAGTATCGGAGGAATATGTAGCTTCGTTGTCAAAAATGGATTTTGCAAAGTTGGTGTCTGTTGGAGCTGCGCCTTTTTCGAGTATCGACTTTCTTGGTTTTCGTCCTATTTTTCTTCTACTGCGCTCTATACTTGATACGGCGTGATTCCGGACAATGGATCAAAGCCCACGTAGTGCGGGAGTAGCCGCGAAGCGGCGCATCTCGCCGTACTGGAGGCCCACTGTTGACGAAAAAGGGGACGGAGGCAATTAATTCCGTTTCGGCGGAATTCCGTTAACGCATTGCCGAGCGGAAAACAGGGGTCAGAGTGCACTTTCCTGAGCGGCATCGTGCGCCTGACGGCAACGGAGTCAGAGTACTCTCGGACTGAGTGCCTCGACAACTGAAGGAAGCGAAACAAAAACATGCCACCGATGCTATCCGAGCTTCTGCGCGCCACCCTCGAGCTGGGCTTGCCCGTGGCGGCGCTGAGCTGGTTGCTGTTTTATCGGCTGTATAGCCGCGGCGTGCTCGCGCGCGATGCGGACCACAAGACCATAGACGCAAGCCTCAAGACGATCCGGAAGGAAGAGAAGGAATCCAACGAGAAGCCGGACAGCCTCGTGCACGGGAAATGGATGAAGTTCGGCGGGGGTTTCTATGGCGTAGCGGCGGCGTGGACGCTGATCTATATCGAAGCGAGCGGTATCGTCGGCGTCGTTCTGCATCCATCGGTTGTGCTGGACACGTTCAACAAGGGAATCGGCGATTTCATCGCCCAGAAGATATCCGGCCAGGTGACGACGCTCATCGATGCGGCGACCTGGTTTTCCTGGTGGCCGGATCGGGGGCATGGGCCGGTGGTGTGGTTCGTCGTCGCGTATGTTGCCTACATCGCTGGACTCAACCTCGCACGTTACGAAACCGGCCTCGGCAGCCGGGCCGTCAAACTCGATTCGCGTGCATGGTGGCGTTCTTTGGTTCCCTTCAAAAAAGACCGCGACGAAACGGTCAAAGAGGACGGCGGGGATCCGCTACGTCCGCCGGGTTGAAAACAGGGGTCAGAGTACACTTTATTGGCATAAGCGATGGCTTCGAAGCGCCTGGTGCTCGAAAGTGCGCTCTTACAGGAATCCGTCCAGGAAGATACCGTCGGTTGCGACTGATTTGAGCGTTACCGGCACCGCGATATTCGTCGGAATGTTCGGGTCATCTGCCACGAAGCATACGTTTGTCGAAAACGAACCATACCCCAATCCGCTCGTGTTCAATGGAACGGACGCTATCGCCGAACCAGCGATCGTCGCAGGCATCGAACCGGGCATCGGATTGAGCGGGATCCAGGAATGGGACGACGCGGAGTTGGGACAGCTGGAGTCGTCCTGGACGTAGACGATGTATCTGACTGAAAAGTTGCTTGTGTTGGTGTAGGCAAACGTCAGGGGAATATTGGTCGAACTTCCCTGAATCAGAGTCTCCCGGATTGCCACAGGATCCCATCCGGTCAGGTACCCCTGCGCTGCAACGACCACGTCCGAGGCGAGCAGCGAAAGGCAAAGAATTCCGAACCTGAGGAGTGTCATATCGGTCCCCCGTCCATTCCCCGTCTGTCCCCTGACACAAGCATAACATCAGGCGCATGGCGCCATCGAGAACGTCCCGGTCCGAGGCGCGGGAATCAGTTGCACGACAACGCGGCGCGCGCCGGCGCGCATTGTTGGGCGCACCGCCTCAAAGGTGTTTTGGTTCGCGGCGAAATCAATGCTCTTGCTGCTCTACCAGTTGTTTCAAATGCACGTTGCTTTCCAATGCCTGAATCTTCGGGTTGCCGAGCAGGCTCGTGAAGTCCCCCTCCTGAACGGCTTTCATAATCGCTGGATCGCTCAGGACAGCTTGGATCTGCGGGTCGGACTGCAGGCTCATAATCGATTGGATCGTCGCCGGATCCTGCGCCAAACTCGCCTGCAGTTGCTGAATGTTGTGGGTCATGGCGTCGTCATGCATCGGCGATTTGCCTGACGAACCCGCGGCATTCGAGACATCGCCGCTGTATACGATCCGCACGATGTTCGACTGCGCGACATGCACGGTGCCAATGCTCGGCGAGAGTATGGTGTACACGCCTTTGTCGAGGCTCTGGATTTCGCCCGTGATGCGGCTGCCGTCCTTGAGCTCGATCGTCGGAGACGCCAGCACGCCAGCGGCGAAACCGATCAATGCGAAAGCGAAGCAGGCTTTGATCAACGTTTTCATGGACACCGCCCTTTTAGGCATAGATTCGACATGCATCCTACTACTCGAAAAGAAATCACGGGTCAAAACCCACTTCCTTCCGACGGCGGATAGGCGCTTCCATCGCCACCACTGACGAAGATTGCCAATTTTCGGCCTTCCGGGCCGCTATTGATCGTTCGCCGAGTCGCGCCATAAAGCGATGTAATGGCTCTACAAAGCCATTTCGCGGCGCTTGGCACCGGCTATGCAAAGCCATTCACCGGCGCTTGAGCGCCATGACATCGAGAAGGGGCATAACATGAGTTCCGTAGACCAGGCGGTTTTGCGGCAGACCTCCGACGAAGATCTCGCCAAGCAGTATCTGGATTTCATTCGCAGCGGCAAATGCGGCAGTTCCACGTACCAGTGCGTCGAAGCGGAAATGCGCGCGCGCAATCTGATCCGCCAGTCCCGCCTGGGCACGGGCTACACCGCGTCGCGTTCGTCCTTCAGTCCCCGGGCGTCGATGTTCTCGTCGTTTTGAAAACGGGGTCACCGTGCACGTTCCAAAAGTGCACTCTGACATTTGCCCTTTTCCGTAAAGAGGCGGTGGGCGCTTGACCCGCCTCGACGAACACGTACGTGCCATCTGCGTAGTCTTCGAAGTTCTTCCAGCATAAATCCCGGGGCGGCACGCCACGTGCCTTCTTGCTTGGCGACTTCTTTATTTGCGCGAGCACTGCGCCGCAGGAGCGGCGCGAACAGGGGAGCTGACCGCGTAGCGGCGGAGGGCAGGATGCCCGGAGTCAAGAAAAGTTACCCGCTCCTCCGCAGGAGGAGTGGAAGCCCTGGCTCCAAGGGAATACGCGTTCCTCGGCAGGAGGAACGGAAGATCCGCTTCGATACGACAGCGGTCGCTCATGATCCATGCCGTTCGCTACTGGTGGTGGCCATGCTCGTCATCGGCATCAGGACTACCGCTCAGGCCCATGCCGATACCAATGCCTGAGCCGCCGACGGCGCCTCCGTCCATACCCTTGCCGGCGCCTTGCTTTGCCTCGTCCCTAGCGGCCCCATCGCCCTTGCCACCCTTACCGCCGGATGACGGTCGGGTGGGGCCTTGCTTCGGAATCGGCAGATCGGCGGGCACAGCTTCGAGATCAAGAACCTTGCGGATGAAGTCGCGCAGCGATACGACGAGTTCATGGGTGTGCGTGGGACGGCCTGCGGCCAGTTCGGCAGCGGCCTTCGCCGCAAGCCGCACTTGCTCTTCGGTGCCCAGCAGAACGATGTCGGAAAGCGCGGCTTCGACACTGTCGCGCACGCGTCGGGTGCGATCGGAGTTGACATTGGCTCGCGCGCGCTCGGCAGGCGCGTCGTTCGCCGAGCGCACTGCATCCGCAACCCCTGCTGAATCGGAACGGCGGGCGGAAGTTGCAGACTTGTCGTCTTCGCGCCGCAGGTCGCCCAGGTGGGTGGGGTCGACTGCAAGGTTTCCCGTGAAGGAACCGCCCAGCGTCTTGTAGGCCGCGATCAGCGTGCGCAGCCGTTCATTGATCTGACGATTCTCGCGCTCGCGTTGCCGCTGAATCACTTGCATGGCCAGCAAGCGAATGCCGACGCCGATCAGCGTGATTACGCCCAACCCGAGCAGCGTCGAGAGCAAGGTCTGCCACGAACTGAAATCCAGATTGCGCACGCGAAGACTCCAAAGGCCCAGGCAAACGGGAAGCGGAACTGCGCTCGTCCTTTCTGGCGACGACAGTAGCAAAAAAAGCGGGCAGGGGAATTATTTGTTTGAATCCCCGACGCACGTTTGCGACTATTCGTGTCTGCGACTGTGTGCCTGCTGGCATTCCAACGAATAGTTCCTCTGTCGCTCTTTGCGAGGACCAACCGCGATGCGCGTCTTTGTACTCAGAGCGAGGTCAGCGCCGACGGACAGTCAGGAGCTTCTGCACTCTGTCGGCAAGGAGGCCCATACCGAAATCCTGGCCCACACGCTGATGAACGCCATCTTTGTGGCGCAATCCCATCGCCCCGATGTCATTGTGCATCTGGTACTGGAAAGCACTCGGGACTACTCGCGAACGATCAGTTTCAACTCGAACGACATGCGCGACATTGGTGGATTTCACGAGCAGGCCTTGCTCGGCAAGGTTGCCCGGGCTCTGGATGTCTCCAGAGGAATGGGCAAGGAAGAAAGCCGCCCGGTCGAGTCAGGCATCACGGTACGCACGATCAGTTTCGAGAAGCTGGTGCAGGAATTGGCGCAGGTTCACCAACTGTTCGTCATGGACAAAAAGGGCACGCCCATGCGTGGCAAGGCGATTGCCGGCACCCCGTGTTTCCTGCTTACCGACCACATGCCGATGCCGAAGAAGAGCTTCAACAGCCTTGAACGTCTGGGCGCCGAGACCATAAGTCTTGGATCGAAAATGCTGTTTGCATCGCAGTGCGTCCTGCTCATCCACAACGAACTGGATCATGGGGAGCCATAACGGAGAGTGAAACAAGGCGCGGAGTGCACTTTCCCCCCGAAAAAGGGGACGGAGGAACTACCTGTTTGAATCCTTCAGCGCAGCGATCGCCGCCGCTGCCGCAAGCTTTTGTTTGGCCTGCCAAGGCGGACCGATCGATCGGCCCATCGCGTGCAGAAAAACACTGACATCTTCGACGCCAAGCGCCATTGCCGCGTCGCGAAACACGTGCCCGCGGTCGTACCAATGCACGGACCAGCCGCGCGCCGCGGCTGCTGTGGCCAGGGCCTCGCGATACATGACGGAGTCGGCGACGTTCGACGCGCGGGTATCCGTGATCCGCTCCTCGGTTGTCGGTGGAAGTCCGGGGCACGCGCGGATTGCGATGCCAGCGATCGGCACGGGCACGGCCGCGACCAGTGCCGCAAGGCCTTCGCGTGCGCCGCGCGCTGCGGATTCGCGCACGCGTTCGACGAGCGCTACTGCGTCGGTGAGCGAAATCGGCCGCGCCCACGCGCTGTTCAGGTAACGACCCACTGCCCACGACCCTTCGTGGTGATACGGATGCGTCGGCAGCCCTTGCGTAAGGTCGATGCGCCGACGATCGAGGAACTCGCCGCCCGGCGCGACAGTGACAAGCACCGCCGAGTTACCGTGCTCGGCGACACCGACACTCGCTGCACGCTGCACCTGTGCTCTTGCCATATGCTTTCGCCCTCGACGCCAAGCATAAAAGTATATGCAGCAGTGGAAAGAAGGAAAAATGGCGACGTAGGGATTTCTGTTGGACCCTGGCCCTTTCGGGGCGACACGAGACGACTGCGCAGAGCATACCCGCGTCCGCTTCGGCACAGAGTGGCGGGGTCGGAGTTACTTTTCTGCGACGCGGGCAGGGTACTCACCCAATCGCTAAGTGCCATTTCCCGGGCCGAATGCTCGAACCTCATCGCTGCGCATGCGCCCGAAGTGTCGTTTTTTCCGTCTGCTCATTTCGCGTGATCCGGCGCGGGCGTTCCGTCCGACCAGTGACGCACTGGCACGAGGTAGGTCGTGACGGGATCCAGGTCGTCGCCCTCCAATGCGGCGACGGGCGAGCCGGCGAGATTGGCGCCCCACAACGATGCCGGGGCACGCGGGACATAGATCATGACATGCGGCATCCAGTGGCCATCGTGATCGTTCAGATGGCCTCGCGGCGACATCATGTAGCACATCGCACCTGGATCGGGAGCGATGAACGTGCTGTCGGCGAGCGCGGCCTTGGTGCGGGCGATCATCTCGTGCATCGACACTCCAGTCAGTACCCAATCGGTGCGTTTGAGGTACTGGGACAGGACGGCCCGCGCGGCGGGCGCATTGAAACAGTTGGGCGAACGCACCTTGGGGTTCCAGAATTCGGCATCGTCGAATCCGTCTGCCCAGGAGCGTTCGACGATGCAGACGAAACCGTTCTTGCCCTTGACCGCGGTTTCGTAGCCGCGGCTGCCGAGAACGAGCACCTCGGCATTCGCCGAAATCGACGCCGGCGCGGCGCTATGTGCGAGTGCGATCTCGTCGTCGCGGTTGGCGATGCGGTATTGCTCGATCGGCGCCATCGTCGGATAGGGCGCAGTCTTGGCGTCTTGCGCATGGGCCTGGCTGGCCGCGGCAAACACAAGGGCAATCAAGGCGGATTTGGTCATACGGCTCTCTCGCGGTTTCGAGTGGATTCGGCTTGCTCCCCATACCGACGTTTGAGGACGGCTAATCGACACAGCCAAGTTCATTTTTTTGTTCCGACTCCGCTATCCTACCCGTGAGGACGAAGCCAGATGCCCACCGAACAGGATGCTGCGAACATTCGAATTGATCCGGCCGCGAAGCCGGCGATCGATCTGGCGACGATTCCCGATGAGGAATTGCTCGGCCTGCGCCTGTCGGAACTGCCGGTGCGGATCGAAGGCACGTGGCTGGAGGCGTGCATCGCGCAACTGCACGATGAGCTCAAGGCAAGGAATATCCAGTTCGAACCCGGCTGCTATCTTGCCGATGAGTGGCTGACGCCGGAAAACGAGCCGGTCATCGGCATTCCCTTCTATCTGGCCCATCCGCGGCTGATCAAGCTGCAGAAGAAGATGATGCTGGAGGCCGAAGGCGACAACCACGAATGGTGCATGAAGCTGCTTCGCCACGAAGCCGGCCATGCGCTCACGTATGCCTACGGTCTCAATCGCAAGCGCAGTTGGCAGCGCGTATTCGGGCATCCGTCCGAGGCGTATGAGGAAACGTATCGTTTCCGTCCCTACAGCAAGAGCTTCGTCCGTCACCTCGACTACTATTATGCGCAGTACCACCCGGATGAGGATTTCGTCGAGACGTTCGCGGTCTGGCTGACGCCGGGTCTGGACTGGCGCAGCAGATACGCCGGCTGGAAGGCGCTCGAGAAACTCGAATTCGTCGACAAGCTGATGACGAGCATTGCCGGCAAAGCGCCGCTGCGCGCGACCGGTCGCCGATTGTGGAAGGTCGCCGCGATCCGCAGCACGCTCAGTCGCTACTACCAGAAACGCCGGATTACCGAAGCCGAGGACTTTCCGGAATTCCACGATGCCAATCTGCGCCGCATGTTCAGCGAGGGCAAGGTCAAAGGCGAGACGCGGCGCGTGGTCGCGAAGGTGCTGCAGTCACATCGCAAGGCGCTATTGACCACGGTGGCGAACTGGACCGGCGAGCGACGCTTCATGGTCAACGAGGTCTACAAGGCGATCCTGCAGCGCAGCCGCGCGTTGCGTCTGGTCACCGAGGATCAGGACACGGTGGCGGTGTTGCAGCTTGCGACCTATCTCACGACGCTGCTGATGAACTACCGCTACACCACACGCCTGCGCGGGGAGCTCTAGAAAATGGCGCCCCGCGTGCTGATGGTCTTCGACCTGCCGTATGCGGTGAAGCCCGGCTACGACTATGCGGAGGAGTTCGCCGATCCGGACGGAAGTTATACCGAGAACGATGTCTATCAGGCGCTGCTCGAGTGTGGCTACGAGGTGCACCGCCTGAGCCTGTTCGATGACGTGAGGCCGTTGCTGGACGCCGTGCGCGACCTCAAGCCGGATGTGATATTCAATCTCTGCGACACCTTCCACGGGGTCACGCATTGGGACAAGAACATTCTCGCGACGATCGAATTGCTCGGCATCCCGTGTACCGGCGCCAGCTCGGGTGCGCTGTTCCTGTGCAACGACAAGGCACTGAGCAAGAAGATTCTGCGCTTCCATCGCGTGCGCACGCCGCGATTCCATACCTTCTACGGCGGCCACAAAGTATGGCTTCCGAAAACCCTGAAGTTGCCGTGCATCGTCAAGCCCTTGACCGAAGAAGCCTCGCGCGGCATTTCGCAGGCCTCGATCGTCGATGACGAAGCGAGCTTCATAGCCCGCGTCAAGATGATCCACGAGCGCATGAATCTGGATGCGATCGCTGAGGAGTACATCGACGGGCGCGAGCTATACGTCAGCATCGTCGGCGACCGTGCGCTGCGCATGTTGCCTGCACGCGAGATGACCTTCGGCCAGATGGACGAGGATGAACCGCGCATCGCCACCTACAAGGCCAAGTGGGACGAAAAGTATCGCAAGCGCTGGGGCATCAGGAATCATTTCGCGAAGGCGCTGGAGCCGGAACTGCAGAAACACATCGGCGATGTCTGCAAGCGTGCCTATCGCGCACTGAACCTGCGCAGCTATGCGCGCTTCGACCTGCGCGTGACGGCATCCGGCCAGATCTACGTCGTCGAACCCAACGTCAATCCCTGCATCGCGAAGGACGATGAACTCGCGCAGTCGGCGCTGAAGGCCGGCATCGCCTACCCGAGCCTGATCCGCAAAGTGGTCAACCAGGCGCTACGTCGAAAGGACTAGCAACAGGTGCGCGGTACGCTTGAGCACCCCGGAGCGAAGTGAGACGATTGTGCAGATGACCAGCAGACCCGTCTCGGCACAGCACCTGCGCGAGCTCGCACGACTGCGCCGCGTCCGCGACCGGATCGACCGGCAGTATGCGCGGCCGCTGAACGTGGAGACGCTTGCTCGCGGCGTGCACATGTCGGCCGGGCATCTCAGCCGCCAGTTCAAGCTGGCCTTCGGCGAATCACCGTACAGCTACCTGATGACGCGGCGCATCGAGCGCGCGATGGCGTTGTTGCGTCGTGGCGATTTCAGCGTTACCGAAGTCTGCTTCACGGTCGGCTGTGCGTCGCTTGGAACCTTCACGACGCGCTTCACCGAACTGGTCGGCGTATCGCCCGGCGTCTATCGGCGCGAGGCGGCGCGCGCGACGGCAGGGATGCCGTCGTGCGTGGCCAGGCAGGTGACTCGACCGGTCAGGGCGCAACTGACCAGGGCACAATTGATCAGGAATGGAGAAGCGCCGGTTCCCGAGCCGGAGTTAGCATGATGGCTCGATCCACACTGAGCAGGACCATCATGGACATCACCATTCACGCGAGCTTCCTTCCGCACAGCGACCCGGACGCGTCCCTGGCGTTCTATCGCGACATCCTCGGCTTCGAAGTGCGCAACGACGTCGGCTACAAAGGGATGCGCTGGATCACGGTCGGACCGCCCGACCAGCCCGGCACCTCCATCGTCCTGTTCCCGCCGGCTGCCAGCCCTGGCGTCACCGACGATGAACGCCACACCATCGCCGAGATGATGGCCAAGGGCACCTACGCCATCATGCTGCTGGCGACCAGGAACCTTGATGCCGCCTTCGAGCGCATACAGGCCAGTGGCGCCGAGGTCGTCGAGGAACCGACCAACCAGCCGTACGGGGTTCGCGACTGCGCCATCCGCGATCCCGCAGGCAACCTGATCCGCATTCAAGAGCGGCAGTGATGCGCAGCGCATCGGTCACGGTGCGCGAATAGCACCTTGAGCAGGGGCAACGCGATTGCCCAATGCTCCCTGTTTCATTGCTTCGCGCCGATCAGATAAAACTGGTCGGTGCGATCGGAAAACGCAGCGAATCCGTAAAATTGTCGCGTCGCGTCGTCGTAGTGCGTGATGCCGCTGATGGGGCCGACGCCGTAGATGCACTGTCCGGACACGGCGCGGATGGTGAAGTCGAACACGTTCGTCGATTTGTGCGGAGTGATCTTGCCACTGTAGCCGCACGCGGCGTTCGATCCCCCGACATTGCCGCTCGCATCCACTGAAAACGTGGTCGCCAGCCTGCCGCCGGCATGACCGGAATATCCCTGATAGTTGCCGGCGACCGCAGCGGCGCTCGCCGGCTGCTCGTACCGCGCATCGTACGTTGCCGACTGTGATCCAGTTGCGGAACGTCGCTTGACCGCCAATTGCAGCGAACTTTTCTGCACATAATTGCCGCTGACGCTGGCCAAGATGCCGACATCGTTGGTCTCGCCCTTCGACGCGATGGGATAGTCGACGGCGTTCGATGAGGTAATCGTTCCGTTCTCCGCATGGCTGGTGCCCTGGACCACGTCGCTCGCGATGCCACCCGTGGAGTAGATCAGGTAAAACGTACCGTCGTCGAGAATGATGTCGCGAAACGTCTCGTTGCTGGCGGATCCGGTCCAGTATCCCTCCGCTGCGGATGCGCCGCTGCTGCAGCCTGGCGGTATCGACGGCGACGCGACGCGCGAAAGCGCGATGCTTCCCGCTGCACCGGCGCTGCTGCCACTGGTGAATTTGAAAGAAAGGGTCGCCGAAGTGCAGCTCTGGAATTCCAGCGTCGCAGAACCGACCGCCTTGCTGCTCGGCGCTGGCGTGGTCGGCGTGTCGAACAGTCCCGCTGTCGTCTCTGCAATGGGCAGCGCCACGGACCGCGAGCCCGGCACATATGCCGCACCGAGCGTGTACCAGCGCTGTCCGCCGGCACCCAGTGCCGCGCCGTTCGGCGCGTAGGTGTACCAGGCCACGAATGCAAATTTCGACAATGGGTTGATTTCGACCGTGAAGCCCTGTCCCGCTTGCTCCTCGGCGTACCAGTTTCCCGACAAGGCGAAATCGGCGTCCACGGGCGGTGCGCCGGATGTCGTGCACGTCACATTCTGCGTGATGCGCGTGATTGGAATTATGCCGTGACGCCCGCTGCCGTCGCTGAACGCATAGTCGAGCGTTGCCTGGTCGCATGACGAGAAACTCAATGTGGCGGTTCCAACCTGGACTCCCGCTGTGGCAGGCGGCGCATCGAAATTGCCGCCGGTATTCTGGGCGATGGCCAACTGCGCAGTGGACGCGCCCGATGTGGTGCTTCCGCTCAGCGTGTACCAGCGCTGATGGTCCGCGCCACCGATCGTTACGTAGTCGAACGTAAACCAGCTGACGAAAATGAACCCGGTTCCTGGCGCGAAGAGATCGGGAAACGTCTCGATCTCGAATCCTTGCCCGGCTGTCGCATCCTCGTACCAAGAGCCCGTCAATCCGTGCTGGTTGATGTCAGGAGCGCCCGACGCCTGTGACACCGCGACTGCGGCCAGAAGTCGATGTGCTGCGATCAACTTCGCGAATGCGAACGCATTCGCGGAAGTACCCACGATGATCAGAAAAATGATCGTGCGTAAAATCTGCATGCCAATCTCCCCAGATAGATGCATGTGCAGATCCTTGCGCGCCCGTTCACGCAAGAGTCCGCACTCATTACATTGCACCAGCTCTCGTGCGTCAAGGCTTTCGCCCGCCGTGCGGAAGGGGCAGCAACCCTCAATCAGTAAACCGGTGCGGTCCCTCAAATGGGGCGGAGGTGGGATAGGCAGACGAAGGCAATTTCACCAGTCGCTGCGCCGACAAGTCAGCCAATGCCGGCGAAGCCGGCATGATGCGTGGCTCGCGCTCGTGCTCGTGCGTGGCGTTGCGCATGCCGTGCTTGCGGCGCGCGGATCGACCCCGCCGGCTCACTCCATCAAGCCCGGATACCGCGACATGGCGCCGCCAGTTCGTACGGCGCCTTGCACGGAATCCATCGATCGGGTTCGTCCGCTGCGGCGGCGGAAACCTCAGCGTCCGCCTCGCTTTTCCGGTTTCTACTTCTTGAGCGCCTTCACGGCATCCAGCATTTCCTTCACGTGCTTGTCGGGACTCAAGGCCGTGTAGGCGTAGGCGATCGATCCCGATGGCGTGATCAGGTACGACGTGCGGTCGGACCAGCCGGGTTTCATCAGCAGGCGCGAGTCGTAAAGTTTGGCAATTTTCATATCAGGATCGGAGGCCACCGGGAACTTGCCACCGCAGTGTTCGGTTTCCTTTGAAAAATCGGCGAGCTGGTCGGTATTGCCGGCAGTGACGCCGATCACCGTGGTGTTCTCGGCCTTGAACTTGTCGATGGCTTCGGAAAACAGGTGTGCTTCGACATTGCAGCCCGAGGTATGCGCTGCGGGAAAGAAATAGACGACCACGGGACCTTGCTTCAGCGCGTCGGCAAGATGGAACGTGAACGGATCGCCCGCCAGATAGGCCGGTGCACTGAAATCGGGTGCCGCGTCGCCTACCTTCAGTGCGGCGAAGGACGCCGAGGCGATCGAGAGAGCGCCGATGACGCCGATGACGGCAAGCTTGAGCAGATGTTTCATGGTGATCCTCCAATGGCGGGCAGTGGATTTTTACGGCAACCGCCGCGAACATGACGTGAGGCTCATTTCCAGGCCGCCCTGAGAGCCAGGCAGGGCACATCACGGTGCAACGCGTTCTGAATTTTCCTCAGCGCTTGCCGCCGGAAGCATTTGTCCGCAAGAATCCCGTGTCCACTGCCTCCGCCAGCTGGTCCGGCGGCAGCAGGCCCTGGGCGAGCAGGAAATCGTTGAACGCCTTCAGGTTGAAATCCTTGCCCTGAGCGATCTGCGTGTGCAGGCGCAGTTCGAGCAGGCGCGTGTAGCCGTAGAAGTATGCATTCGCCTGGCCGGGTGAGCGGAAAGTGAAGCGGTCGAGTTCTTCGCGGGTGAACGCCTCGGACAGACCAACATCGTTGACGAGGATATCGTGCGCGCGGTCACGGCTGATCAGCCCCAGGTTCAGCATCGGATCGAGCGTGGCGCGTGCGGCGCGCAGCAGGCGCAGTTGCAACGCGATCATCTGGCCGCCGGGTGGCTCGTACTGCACCATCATGAATTCGGCGTAAAGGGCCCAGCCTTCGACATTGACGCTGTTGAACGCGAACAGGGATCGGGCCAGCGACACGCCATGCTCGACCATCGCCGAGAATTGCAGTTCGTGACCGGGGCGGCCTTCGTGCGCGGTCAGTGTCCACGCGCAGGCCTTGCAGGTGAAATCGTCGTAGGCCTCGCTCTTGCCGTTGCCGCTGGGCGGGTTGCCGAGCGGGAGGATGAAGCTGCCGCGCTCGCCATGATTGCCGATCAACGGCGGCGGTTGCATATGCGGCGCCGGCTGCGACGCGCTTTCGGCTTCCGAGGCCAGGCGCATGATCATCGCGCGCCGTGGCAGGCTGACGATGCCCTGGTCGCGGATGATCGCTTCGATCTTGCCGATCACGTCGTGATAGAAAGGCTCGATCGAATCCTTGTCGAGCTGCTGGGTCTTCAGCGCCTTGATCACGTCCCGGTAGTCCGTCGCGGAGATGCCTTCTGCCTTGGCGACCGTGGGCGCTAACAGTTGCATCTGCGCCTGGGTTTCCATGAATTCGAGTTCGGCCTTCTTGATCAGTTCCTGCGGGCTGATGTCGAGGCCGACGTTCTTCAGGTTGTTGGCGTAAAGCTCGGGCGGCAGCCGAAAATCGCTGCGCGCGTGCGCAAGCACGGTCGCCTTGACCCAGGCATCGTGTGCCTCAAGTTGTTTCTGCAAGGCATCCAGTGCCGGCCCGGCGCCGTCGATCTTGTACTTGGCGTAGAGCTTGCGCACACCGTCGATATAACGCGCCGAATTGGCTAGCTGCTGCTCGACTTCGGCCTTGTACGGCCCGAGAAGCTTGCTATCGTGCATCCCTTTTTCGAACAGCGCCTCGGCCTGTTGGGTCACCGGCCTGCAGCCTGCGGCGATGCCGACGTAGCATTGCAACCGATTCAGCGCATGCGCGCGGCGTTCGGCCGCGACCTGATCCTGCAGCAACGTGAATTCGCCGTTGAAAATCGCCTCGCCGATGTCCTGGTAGGGCAACAGGTATTTTTCCTCGAGCTTGCTCGATTCGATGCGCTGTTCCGCAGCCTTGATCATGATCGCCAGGTCCTGGCGCACGTTGGCATCGGTCGCAGTGGCGAGTTCTTTCTGCAGGCCGGCGCGTGCCGTTTCGATCGCCGCACGTTGCCGCTCGCGCGTGCCCGGCTTCAGATCCACGACCTTGTCGTCGTAGCCAGGGAAGCCAACGCGCGAGGCGAACTCCGGATGGAAATCCGCGATTGCCTTGAGCAGCAACTGCGCGTCGGCGTCGCTTTGCGTTACCCAGGCGGGCGTGGCAGCTGGATTCTGATCCGTGTCAGGCGCCGCGGCGGATGCCGCGACTGCGAACACGACAAGCGAGATTGCTCCGATCCGGCATTTGAACATTGCGAGTCCTCCCGGGTGAAGCAAGCAATATACGCGCCCCGGCACGGCCGAGAAAGCGAGCGTCGGCGCTCAGCCCCTTACGCAGTTCCTGCCATCGCGCTTGGCCTGGTACAGGGCAATGTCCGCATCGCGCAGCAGCCGGTGCGCATCGGTGTTGGACGCAATCACGCCGACGGCGACGCCGGCACTGATCGTCACACGGTTGAAGTCATCCGTGCCGGGTATCGGCACCTGGCAGGCTTCGACGGCGGCGCGAAACTGTTCGGCGATGGCGCGCGCCCGCGCAGCCTCGGTTGCGGGTAACAGGCAGGCGAATTCCTCGCCGCCATAACGCGCCAGCAACGCATTCGCTGGGGCGCAGGCGCGCAGCGCCGCGGCGACGCTGCGCAGCGCCTCATCGCCGGCCGGATGGCCGTGGCGATCGTTGTAGGCCTTGAAGTGATCGACATCGACGAAGATCAGTGCGGTTGCCGGCGCAGCGTAGCCGATGTCCGGCGTTGCATCGAGCGTTTCCAGCAGGCGCCGACGGTTGGCCAGCCCGGTGAGTGCGTCCTTGTACGACAACTCGACAAGCCGTGCATTGGCGTCATGCAGTTCGGCCGTGCGCATGCTGACGAGTTTTTCGAGCTGACGCTGCTGCGCCTTGTAGCGGCGCGTGCGCCACTGCAGGAGCACATAGGCGAACGCGAGTGCGGCTGCAGCGAGCGCCAGCCGCGCCCAGCCTTGCTGCCACCATTCCGGCAGGATCGAAATCGGCACCTGCAGCGGCGTACTGGCGTTGCCGGCATAGTCGCGCGCCTCGACGCGCAGGGTGTAGTCGCCGGGCGGCAGTGAATTGAAGCTGCGGAAATTCTGTGCACTCCACGCGCCGGGTACCGGCTCATAGCCGACGAGTTGCGTGCGGAACGACGAGGCACTTTCGTCGCGCCATGAAAGCAGGGCGAAGCCGATGCGCAGGTCGTGCTGGCTGGGTGGCACGCGCACCGGCATGCCATCGACCAGTGTATCGCCGATGCGTACATCGGTGAGTTTGAGCGGCTTGCTCTGCTGATCGCGGACCTCGCGCGCCGGGTCGAAGACGGTCAGGCCGCCCAGCGTGCCGGTCCAGAAGCGGTCGTGTGCATCGATCATCTGCGCATTCGTGTTGCATTCATCGTGAACCATGCCATCGCGGCGCGCGAAAGACCTTGATTCGTAGCCCCCCGGCGTCGGCGTGAGCTTCTGCACGCCGTTGTTGGTGCAGATGTAGATATGTCCGGTCGAGTCGCGCTGAGCGCCATAGACGAACGGATCCGGAGCGGGCGGCAAATCGGCCGCCAGCACGACAGGATGGCGCGGGTCGCTGGCATCCACGCGCAGGATGCCGTGATTGGCGGTGCCGATCCACAGGATCTGCCGTCCGCGCGCGTCGGGCAGCAGGGTAATGCCGATGAGGATATCGTCCGGAATGCCGCTTTCGCGGCCGATCATGTCCGCGTGCGTGCCGTCGAACCGCAGCAGGCCACCCACGGCAGTCGCCCACAGCCACGAACGGCCACTCGTGTCGATCTGTTCGGCCAGCGCCGTGATGCGATCCGAGCCGGATCCGTCCGGATGGAAAGACGTCCATTTTCCTTCGCGACGGCGATACAGGCCCGAGGCGCGGGTGGCGAACCATTGTTCGTGGCGACCGTCGAATTCGCGGCCGAGCACGTCGGTGACGGCCTGGCCGCTGCCCAGCTTCCATGGCACGGCGATCGACTCGAAGCGCGGCCCTTCGCGCACGCGTTGCAAGCCGCCGTTTTCCATGCCGATCCATAAGGCCGGCTCGCCGAGTTCGTCGGGCGCATGCTTGATGAAGCGCAGATCCGTCTGCGCCAGCGCCGAATTGGAGGGCGTGAATATTCGCCATTGTGCGTGTTCGTACAGCCCCAGACCGTCCGCACTGGAGGCGACCCACAGGCGTTCGCCGCCGCTGCCGTCGGGTTCGACGATAACGCCGAACACGCCGCTGCCGCGCGCTCCCATCAGCGACGCTGTCTTCCACGGATTTGCGCCGATGATCGTACGCGCGACGCCGCCTTCGGTCGCAAGCCACAGCACATCATAGCCATCGGGACTGCGCCATACATTCAGGCCGCGCACCACATCCGACGGCAGCCCGTAGCTACGGTCGAATGCTTCCGCGCGATCGTTGTGCACGCGCACCAGCCCCGCGCGCGATGCCGCCCAGATATCCCGGTCGCCGTCGGGCGGATGGCTCTGCGCCAGTGTGTAGAAATCATTCGATGGCACATCGCCTGACGCAACCGTCCACGCACGCAAGCCGTTGCCATCGAGGCGCCAGAGCCCCGAGCCGAACGTCGAGATCCACAATTCCTCATGACCTGCATGCGTGGCGGTCAGCAGGTACTCGATCTGCGCGGCATCGAAACGCGGGTCGCGGAAGCGTTGCCAGTCGCCATCTTCGCGATACCATAACCCCTCGGCTCCGGTCCCGACCCAAATCCGTTCACGGCCGCCGATCGTGTGCGTGCGGATGACGCAGGTAGCCATGGCCGGCAGCTGCGAGTTGCCGGGCGCAGGAACCCAGTGGCCATGGTCGCGCAGCAGTACGCCGGCACCGAACGTCGCTGCCCACAACTCAAAATGGCCGGCAGGATCGACGGTTTCGTCTAGGGCACGCGCCGACGCGTGCGACGATCCAGCAAAGTCTTCGAAATGCCACTGCCTGCCATCGAACCGAGCAAGGCCGCGGTCACGAAATGCCACCCATAGCGTGCCCGCATGGTCGACAAAAAATTCCCCGAGCACGCCTTTGATTGCCGGCGCGTCGTCGGCGTTCCAATGCTGGCCGTCATAGCGCGCCAGTCCCTGCGACGAAGCCAGCCAGACGAATCCGTCGCGATCGGTCTGCAGATCGATAATGACTTCGTCCGGCACCCCATCCCGGGTTGAAAACGTGGTGAAGGCAGGCGCACCCAGAGCGGACAAGTCGATGGGCCGCGCCGGTTGTGCGGTTTGCGTCTGCGCGTATCCGGGCGACGCGAGCAGCAGCAGCGCCGATGCGAGAATTCCACGTACTATCCGCATGCGGCTTGTCGGTCGATCATTGCTGCTGTCCCCCTGTGCGGCCGAGCGCGGGACGAGGCAGGATGTGCCTGCGTTCCACCCCCGGCGAGCGTACGATCGTGCCGGAGACAACGCAATGGGCAGCCCGTTCAGCGGGTACGCCCATCCATGACTCCCGCCACACGCCTTGCGAAGCAAAAACCGGAACACTGCGTCTGCTACGCTCAGGCTCGCACTCTTCATCACGGGGAACCTTCATGAAAGCGATTTTGGCTCTAGGCTTGTCCATGTTCGCCGCGACCGCACTATGTGCCGAAACCGCGGGCGATACCACACGCTACGTCGCCCTGGTCAACGGCGGGACGACGAAAGCTGGCCATCAGACAGTAACGCGCGACGGCGATGGCACGACCCGGGTCGAATTCATCTTCAAGGACAACGGGCGCGGTCCCGAGCTCAAGGAGGAATTCAAGCTCGGCAAGGACGGCACGTTCATCAGTTACCACGTCGCCGGCCAATCGACGTTCGGTGCGCCGATCGATGAAACCTTTACCCGCAGCGGCGACAAGGCGTCGTGGAAGTCAACCTCGGACAAGGGTGAGCAAGACGTCGCCGGCACGGCGTTGTACACCCCGCTTGGCGGCACGCCGGAGAGCTTCTCGGTCGCCTTTGCGGCGCTGGCCAAGCGCAGCGACGGCAAGCTGCCGCTCATCCCGAGCGGCATGCTGACCATGCGCAAGCTCGGCGAAGCCGAAGTGACCAACGGTCCGGAAAAGCGCAAGGTCCAGCTCGTCGCACTGACCGGAATAGGTTTTACCCCGACGATCGCGTGGGCGACCACGGATGCTTCACCGCGTCTGTTCGCATTCATTTTTCCCGGCTTCCTGCAACTGATCGAGGAAGGCTTCGAGCAGAATGGCGCCGCGCTCGAAACCCAGCAGAAAGCCGCCGAAAAGGAAATGCTGGTCGCGCTGCAGCAGCGTCTGGCGCATCCGCTGGCCGGCACGACGCTGATCCACAACGCGCGCATATTCGACAGCGAACGCGCAACGCTTGGCGCCGCCAGCGACCTGCTGCTGCAGGACGGCCGCATCATCGCGATCAGCGATTCGGGCGACGAGAAGCGCAAAGCCGATCACACCGTTGACGCAGGTGGCCGGGTGCTGTTGCCGGGCCTGTTCGACATGCATGCCCATACCAGTTTCTGGGAGGGCGGCCTGCACCTGGCCGCGGGCATCACCACGATCCGCGACATGGGCAACGACAACACCACGCTGCAGCAGCTTATCGCGCAGGAAGAGGCCGGCACCTTGCTCGCGCCGCATGTGGTTCCCGCGGGCTTCATCGAAGGCGAAAGTCCGATGTCGGCGCGCAACGGCTTCGTCATCAAGGATCTTGCCGGAGCCAAGCACGCGATCGACTGGTACCACGAGCACAACTATCCGCAGATCAAGATATACAACTCGTTCCCGAAGGCGATCCTGCCGGAAACGACTGCTTACGCGCACAGCAAAGGCATGCGCGTGAGCGGACACATTCCCGTGTTTCTGCGTGCGCACGAAGCGGTGGAGCAGGGCTACGACGAAATCCAGCACATCAACCAGGTGCTGCTCAACTTCCTCGTCGACGACAAGACCGATACACGCACGCTCGAGCGCTTCCGGCTGCCGGCGGACAAGGTGGCGGACCTTGATTTCGACAGCAAGCCGGTGCAGGACTACATCGCATTCCTGGTGCGGCACAAGACCGTGATCGATCCGACCCTGACCACGTTCGATTTCATCCGCCAGCGCGACGGCGATCTGTCGCAGGCCTACGCCGCCGTCGCCGACAACATGCCACCGGACGTGCGCCGCGGTTTCTTCCAGGCCTCAATGAACATTCCCGACGAAGCCACTCACGCACGCTATGAAAAATCCTACGCGAAGATGATCGATTTCACCGGGCGCATGTACAAGGCCGGCATTCCGCTGGTTGCTGGTACCGACGCACTCGCCGGTTTCACGCTGCAGCGCGAGCTGGAACTTTATGTGCAGGCGGGTCTGACGCCGGCGCAGACGTTGCAGGTGGCAACGTACAACGGCGCCAAATACGCACGCGTGCTCGATGATCGCGGTGTGGTCATGCAAGGCAAGCGCGCGGATCTCGTCCTGTTCGACGGCGATCCGACAAAGAACATTTCCGACGTGCGCAAAGTGGCCCTGGTCATAAAAGGCGACAAGGCCTACTACCCGAGCGAGATCGACGAGGCGCTGGGCATAAAGCCGTTTGCGCAGCCGCTGACCGTGCACTGATTCGCACAGGAGACTGCATGCACGTCACGCCGTTGCCGTGTCCTGCATGCAGCGGCGGACAGATTCGATCGCGGATCATTCCACGGTCAAGTGCGTATCGCCCGACGCCGGGCCGTGAGTATGGCAATAGAAATAGTACGAAAACCCTGCCTGACTCGGCGTCACGTCGTATTCCTGGCCCTGGCTCAAACCGGGAGGGGACTGGTGCGGAAAACCCGGGCCGCCATCGGAATGGATGGCGTGCAGCGCCACGGAATCTGCATCGACGAACCGGATCATCGTGCCGGACTTGATCGACATGAGGGGCGGGAAATGAGTGTGGGCGCCGCTGCCGGTGCCGTCGTCGATGCGCAGGATCACTTGATTGGCGACATCAATGGTTGCCGTGGCATGCGTGGTGTTCGCGGCGACCTGTACGGCGGCATCGAGCAGATACGTGCCGGAATCTCCGTCGGTCGGCACGTTCGCCGAGATCTCGCCGACGCCGTAACCACCGTTGGCGAACGTCATGCTGGTGGGGTCGATGGCCGTTGTCCATGACGCGGGACCTCCGCTCACGCTGAGGACGGCGCTTCCCGCATAGCCGCACGAGCGTATCTTGACCAGATAACGGCTTTGCGTGCCGAGCGTGGTCGCGCGGTCGGCGGGGCTCGCCAGTGCGGCGATGCCCGGGACCGCTACACCGGAACAACTCGGTCCGGCATCGAAGTCGTCGCCGTAGATGAAGTCGCTGGCGCGTGCATTTATGCCGGGCAGCAGCGCGAGTACAACGAGAGCGATCACGCAACGGCCCGCGCCGTTGATTCGGAAATCAAGCATTGCATTCTCCCCAGCTATGCAGAATCAAGGCAGCCTGATCCCAGTCGCCCAATTCTTCCCAACCCCCGGGGCGCAGGATTCACCCACAGCGCGCCCGCGTCAAGGATCGAAGGATTACGCTTTCCCGCCGGTTGCGCCGGTTGCGCCGGTTGCGGCCCAATACCGACGCCGCCGCCGGGCAGGATCGCGAGCGCGCCATCCGGTTGTATTGCGATTCACCCGCCCGCATTATCCGTGCGAGGTTTACGCCAGATGCGGCAGGAGAGTAGCCATGGCCACAGGCTGGGCGGGAGACAACGCAGTGCAGGACCAGATCGATGCCACGATCAAGGACGCGATCAAACGCGCGCGCAGCAAGGTGCCCAGCGGGCCAGGCCTGAAGCACTGCGAAGAGTGCGATGCGAAGATTCCGCAAGCGCGGCGCAAGGCCGTTCCCGGCGTACGCCTGTGCGTGTCCTGTCAGGACGTCAGGGACAAGGCGCAAGGCGCGGTCAGCGGCTACAACCGGCGCGGCAGCAAGGATAGTCAGCTGCGCTGAATCGATGTGCCGGCGCTGCCCCGGCCGCGATCGTTTCCGACTATGATTGCGCCCCGGCGAACCAGAAACCTCCACGAGTCGACATCATGGCCGATACATTGCCCGACCGCCTTGCGCTGGATCCGCGCAGTCCGTTCCACGACGCCGCGATCCTCGCGCGCGGCATCGGCATCCGTTTCAACGGCCAGGAACGGACCACGGTCGAGGAATACTGCGTCAGCGAAGGCTGGATCCGGGTCGCGGCCGGGCGCTCGCTGGACCGCCGCGGCAATCCGATGACGCTCAAGCTCAAGGGCGAGGTCGTGCCCTATTTCCTCGACACCGTCGCGGCGGACAAGTAGGCACGACGAAGTCTGGCGGCCGGAATCGACGCCTGACGCATGCATAACGACGCCAAAACGCCGGATCGGCGATAATGGCGGTTCTATTTTTTTTGGCAACCCGTAATGAAAACCCCCAAGGGCCTGCAGGCACTGGTCGACGATGGCGTGATCGACGACGTGCTGCGGCCGCTCAAGAGCGGCAAGGAAGCGTCGGTATACGTGGTGCGGGCGAGCGACGAAGTGCTTTGCGCAAAAGTATACAAAGACATGGCGCAGCGCAGTTTCCAGGCGCGCGTGCAATACCAGGAAGGGCGCAAGTTCCGCGGCAGCCGGCAGGCGCGCGCGATCGGCAAGGCGACGAAATTCGGCCGCCGCGAACAGGAAGCCGAGTGGAAGAACACCGAGGTCGATGCACTTTATCGCCTGGCCGCAGCCGGCGTGCGCGTGCCGCGTCCGCGCGGATATTTCCACGGCGTGCTGCTGATGGACCTGGTCACCGACGAACACGGCCACAGCGCGCCGCGCCTGGGCGAAGTGGAACTGACACCCGAGCAGGCGCGTTCATTCCACGCCGAGTTGATCCGCGACGTGGTGCGCATGCTCTGTCAGGGGCTGATCCACGGCGACCTTTCCGAATACAACATGCTGATCGCCGCGAGTGGGCCGGTGATCATCGACTTTCCGCAGGTGGTCAGCGCGGCCGGCAACAATGCCGCGCGCGCGATGCTGCTGCGCGACGTGCACAATCTGCGCGATACGCTGGCCCGGTTTGCGCCGGAACTCGGCGACACGCATTTCGGTGAACAGATGTGGGCGTTGTATGAAAAGAGCGAGCTGCATGCAGACACCGTCCTGAACGGCAGCTTCACTTTCGACGAACGCCGCGCCGACGTGGGTGCGATCATGTCGTCCATCGAGGAAGCGCGCAAGGAAGCGATGATTCGCCAACAGGGGCGTGAGGAAGCGGCGTTGCGGGATTGATGCAGGCCCGGCCGCGCACCGGCTGGATTCGCCCGCGATCAATCCCCATATCTGCAGCTTGTCAACGCAGGACAAGCAGATGATTCCTTTTTCCGTTCTTGATCTGGCGCCGGTCATCGAGGGCAGCGATGCCACGCAGACCTTCGCCAACACGCTGGATCTGGCGCGCGCGGCCGAGCGCCTGGGTTATCGCCGCTACTGGCTGGCCGAACATCACAACATGCCAGGTATTGCCAGTGCCGCGACCGCGGTGCTGATCGGCCACGTGGCCGGCGGCACGTCGAAAATCCGTGTCGGTGCCGGCGGCGTCATGCTGCCGAACCATGCGCCACTGCAGGTTGCCGAGCAGTTCGGCACGCTGGCCTGCCTGTATCCCGGACGCATCGATCTGGGTCTCGGTCGCGCGCCCGGCACCGATCAGGCCGCTGCGCACGCCTTGCGTCGCTACTACCAGAATGCGGAGGAATTTCCCGCCGATGTCGTGGAGCTGATGCGTTATTTCGAACCGGCACGTGCGGGGCAGGCCGTGCGTGCGGTGCCCGGTGCCGGTATCGAGGTGGAAATGTGGATACTGGGATCGAGCCTGTTCGGCGCACGCCTGGCCGCGGCGCTGGGGCTTTCCTACGCATTCGCTTCGCATTTCGCGCCGGACGCGATGGAAGAAGCGCTGGCGCTATACCGCCGCGATTTCCGTGCGTCGTCGCGGCTGGCGCAGCCGCATGTCATGCTGGCGTTGAATGTGGTCGCCGCCGACACCGATGGCGAAGCCGCGCGCCTGTTCACCACGCAGCAGCAGGCGTTTGTCAACCTGCGTCGTGGCCATCCGGGGCTGGTGCCGCCGCCGCTGGCCTCGGCCGCAGCGATGAATTCCTACTGCACGCCGGAAGAAAAGGCCGGCGTCGATCGCGCCCTGGCCTGCGCCGTCATCGGCGCACCCGCCAGCGTGCGCGATGGCATCGCTGCCTTTGTGGCCCGGCATCGTCCGGATGAGCTCATGCTGACCGCGAACGTCTTCGACCACGCCGCGCGCGTGCGCTCGTTCGAACTGGTGATGAACTGCGTGAAGTGAGTTGCCGCGTGTTGCGGGGCGATGCGCGGCGTGGAAACCTCAGAGCGGTGCCGGTTCCGGCGCAAACCGGGCGACGAAATCGGCGGCCGGCTCCGGGCGGCCAAGATGGTAGCCCTGGGCGAAGTCGCAGCCCATTTCGGTGAGCATGTCCTGCGTGACCTGGTCCTCGACGCCTTCGGCAATGGCCATCAGGTCCATTTCGTGCGCGAGGTTGATCAACCCGTGAACCAGTTTTGTCGTGCGTGCGTCGGTCTGGATGGCGCCGGTAAGCGATTTGTCGATCTTCAGTTCGGTGGCGGGAAACCGGCTCAGATAGGCGATCGACGAATAACCGGTGCCGAAATCGTCGACCGCGATGCGCATGCCGTGATCTCGCAGGCGGCGCAGCACGCGCACGGTCATGTCCAGATCGTTGACGAGCGCGGTCTCGGTGATCTCGGCCACGACGGTACTGGGCGGCAGGCCCCAGATCTGCAGCGCATCCAGCAACTGTTCGACCAGGCCAGGCTTGGTGAATACCCGCGTCGAAAGGTTGATGGCAAAGGTGAAGTCCTGCCTTCCGCCCAGAGCCGCGGCATGCCGCAACGTCGCGTTGATGCTCCAGCGCGTGAGCGCCCAGATCAGGTCGCTGCGTTCGGCAAACTGCACGAATTCCGCCGGCTCCACTTCGCCATGCAGCGGACTGTTCCAGCGTGCCAGCGATTCGGCCCCGACCACGCGCCGTGTTTTCAGATTCACGACCGGCTGGAAGTATGCGCGCAGCCGGTTCAACTCGATCGCTTCGCGCAGTTCCTCGTAGAAGATTTCCTTCCCCGGTCCCATCGGCCGATAGAAGACGCTGCGCTCGCCCAGCCGTTGCGCTTCATCAACCGCGATCTCGGCACGCCGGCACAGCTGGTCGGCGTCCGCGCCATGGTCGGGGAAGAATGCGACGCCCATCGTGGGACGTCCGTGCCATGGCGAGGTTGCGCTGTTCAATGGCTGTTCGAACGCTTTCACCAGCCGCGTGGTGGCGAGCAGCACATGATTCTGGCTGAGCATGTCGGGCAGCAACACGGTGAAGCTCTCATCCCCCGAATGGAATACCTGGTCGATCGGCCGCAACGATTGGCCGATCAGCATGCGCGCATCTTCGTCGGCCTGCGCGCCGCGTTCCCAGCCGAAACGCAGGCTGATGTCGCGCAGGCCGCGCACGCGCACGATCTGCACGGCGAAGCGTTTGCCAGTGCCCGCGCACGAATCGATCTGCGCCTGAATCGCGGCAAGTATCTGATTGCGGTTCAGCATCGGCGATCGGTCATTGCTGCAGGAAGTGCTCGGTTATGTCGATGGCGTACTCGCCCGGCGCAAGACTGCGCGCGATTTCGACCATGTTTGCCGGGTCGCGCTGGTCCATCAGGTCCAGGATGCGGAAATCGGTCAGCGGCTGCTTGGCCGGTGTGCTCAGCACGAGCACTTTCGGCCGCAGGCGGCGCACCTGGTTCTGCGCCATGACCACCGCCACTTCGCCGGAATTCAGCTCAACCAGCGAACCGGTGGGATACACGCCTAGGCAGACCTGGAACTGTTCGACCAGCTCCGGCTGGAACAGCGTGCCGCGCGCCGCGTACATGTGCTGCAGCGCCTGATGGCGGGAAATGGCCGGCCGGTAGGGCCGCAGGCTCGACATCGCATCGTAGGTGTCGATGATGCCGAGCATGCGCCCGGCGATCGGTATGGCCGTGTCGGTCAGGCCGGCGGGATAGCCGCTGCCGTCATGACGTTCGTGATGCGTGCGCAGGATATCCACGACATCCGGGTCGGTAACGCTCGATCGGGCCAGGATCGCCAGCCCGTGCGTGACGTGAGAGCGCACCACTTCCACAGCGTTGGCCGAGAGCGATCCCTTGTATTGCAGCAATCCCTCCGGCAGCTGCGTCTTGCCGACATCCATGAGCAGGCCGCCGGCGGCGAGGCTGATGATGGTTTCCTCGGCAAAACCCATATGCCGGCCAAACGCCGCGGCCAGCGCGCTGCAACTGATCGAATGGCTGTAGGAATAGCTGTCGTGCTTGCGCAGGCCTTCCACGTAGAGGAACGCGTCGGCGTTGCGCAGCACGCTTGCCACCAGGGGCCGCACCGCCTGCTCGACGTATTCGACGGACAGTTCGCGGCCGCTGGCGATATCGTTGTAGATGCGATCCACCATCGCCGACGCGTTCTCGAGCGCCTTGTGCGCGCGCGGCACTTCCTCGACGACGTTGGCCCTGTCCGTATGCGTGATGCTGGCCTTGAAGCGCGACGCGGACAGGCTGGCGCGGGTGAGAACCCGGGCCCGGTGATCGACCACTTCACGGTGCGCGTCGATGTAGACAAACTGGCAAAGCTCGCGCAGGGCGCGGATATCGTCTTCGCTGCGCACCTCGATACCCTGCAGCGGGAACGGCGTTCCCTCCCAGGGCCGATCCAGCCGGCAGACGAACATGCCGACGCGCAGATCGATCATGTCGATGCGCCGCTCATCTATTTCGGTGAGCACGCAGCCCCCTGGTGCACGTTGTTCACGCCCCCAGTGTATTTCATGCGCCGTACGCATGTCTCTAACCCTTCGGCATGGGGCACGCGCGGCGCGGCAGCCAATCTGGTTTGACTGCGGGGCGCACTCCGTGAAGCGCCGCAAGGAAGTACGTGGTTTGCGCAAATGGGCGGTGGCGGTGTGCCGTTGCTGGTGGCTCACGGAAGCCGCATCCGCGGATTCACCGCGACTGGCTACGATGCTTTTTTTGCAAGCCGGTAGGCTAGCGCATCAGCTACGCAGGCGACGTTCGGGCGCCAAGCTTCAGTCCGGTTGGCTGCGCTGCCTGAACGTAGCGAGCGTGCTGCGCAACTGGGCGGCGCGCACCGGCTTCTGCATTACCGTAATGCCGGTGACCGACAATTCCTTGTCCTGCTGCATGGCCACGTCGCCGGTGATCAGCAGCGCCGGACAGTTGATGCCCAGCTCGTTGCGCAGCGCCAGGATCACTTCTATGCCGGTGCAGGACTCGGCGAGGCGATAGTCGCAAATCAGCACATCGGGTTTGCGCGAGCTGCCGCGCAATGCGTTCGTCAGTACTTCACTGTTGGTGGCAACGATCGTTTCGCAGCGCCACCGCCGCAGCATCGTACCCAGCGCCTCGAGCACGTCCGGCGTATCGTCGAGCACCGCGACCAGCAGGCCTTGCAGCGCCGCAGGATCCTTGTCCGGTGGCAGGGCGGGCCTCGCGGCCGTTCCCGCCTTCGCCGCCGGTACGATGACGCGGAACGCCGCGCCCTGTCCGACTTCCGATTCCACCTGCAGGCGATGGCCCAACAGGCGCGCCAGGCGATCGGCTATGGCCAGACCCAGGCCCAGACCCATGCGCCGGTCGCGCTGCGGATTGTTCAGCTGCACGAATTCCTTGAAGATGTCTTCCTGCTTGTCGCGCGGTATGCCGGGACCGGTATCGCGCACTTCGATCGCGATTCCGGCATCGACGCGGTGCGCGCTCAACGCGACACTGCGCCGGATCGCGTGGCGCAAGGCATTGTCGAGCAGCTGTCGCAGGATGCGCTCAAGCATCAGCGCATCGCTGCTCACCCAGAGCTCGCTGGCTTCGACCTTCAGTTCGATCGCATCCTGCCAGGCCAGATCGCGGTAGGATTCTTCCAGTCGCGCGAACAGCGGCTGCAACGCGAACGGTGTCACCTGCGGCACGATCGCGTGGGCTTCCAGCTGCGACACATCGAGCAGCCGGTCGAACAGGTCGAGCATGGTGGCGATGGCGTCGTCCAGACGGACCGCCGACGTCTTTGCTTCCGGCGGCAATTCCAGATCGGACAGGGCGCGTGCGCGCAGCACGATGGCCTGCATCGGCTGCCTGAGGTCGTGGCTGGCCGCGATCAGAAAACGCGACTTGGCCTCGTTGGCCGTCTCGGCTTCCACGGTGCGCCGGCGCAGTTCGCCGAGCAGGCTCTGGTTTTCCTCGCGCACGGAAATCTGGTATCTGAACTGGCTGTTGAGCATGTAGATCATGCGCGCCAGGATCAAGCCATAGACCAGCGACATCACGCCGACGATGCGGTAGTAGCGATCGTCGTGAAACAGGCTGAACGCGAAGGGCGCGAGTACGGGCGGGATGAAGATCGAGTAGGCCGTGCGCAGCGATGCGACCGTGCCGAAGGCGCCGCCGGTGGCGATCGCCAGACACGCGAACATCACCACGACCTGCAGATGATATTGCTCCGGCGCGCCCAGAGCCCAGACGCTCGCCGACCAGATCAGTCCGCTGACCAGTGCGCAGGCAGTCAACATGTTCATGACTGTGCGATTGCGCGGGTCGTCGGGCGTATGTGAACGGTACAGCCAAAGCATCGACAGACGCGCAACGCCGACGCAGTTGAGCAGCACCAGCCAGATTATGCCGACCGGTTCGGCCACCGTGGCGCGCAGCAGATACAGCAACGTGCTCGAGGCGAATGCGGTGGCCGCCACGGTAGCCACCAGATTCTCGACGACCGAGCGCAACTGTTCGCTGGCGCGAAGATCGAGCCGCTTGCTATCTGCTGACATGGATGCGCAGCCCCCTGAGCATCGCCGAATGCGAACCGCCTCGATTGTGGTGCAGGAACCTCGCGCGCAGCAAGTGCGGGTGTGGCGGGTCCTGAGTTGTGGCGCGAAACGGAACGGCAAACGCGATATCCGACAGCCCTGTCTCAAGCTGAAACAGATGACTTTCGCAGTGGCCGCAAGGCTTGGGCGAAAAGGTCTATGATGGTTTTTTTTACGAGTCGCGAATGCCTTCCTTCTTCGCGCTCTTCGCGCCCGCGCACAGGAAACCGGAAATGCCGGCAACACTCGAAACCGTCCGCCCCGTAGAACTCTCCGAAATCCGCGCGGCGCGCGAACGCATCGCGGGCACGATTTTGCGCACGCCGCTGGTGAAGCTGGAAATGGGTGCCGGTTTCCCCGACATCCGGCTCAAGCTTGAAAACCTGCAGCCGATCAACGCGTACAAGTTGCGCGGCGCAGCCAACGCGGTCGCGATGCTGTCCGAGTCGGAGCGGCAGCTCGGCGTGTGGACGATCAGTGCCGGCAACGCGGGGCAGGGCGTCGCCTACGCCGCACGCAGGGCCGGTGTGCCCTGCACGGTCGTGGTCATGGAAAGCGCGCCGGTCGCGAAGGTCGAACGCATGAAGGCGCTTGGTGCAAAACTTGTTCCCGTACCGTACGAGGTGGCGTGGAAAGCGCTGGAAGCGCGCGCATATCCCGGCGTGCAAGGCACCTTCGTGCATCCGTTCGACGATCACAACTTCATCGCCGGCAACGCCACGGTGGGACTGGAGATACTCGAGGACGCACCCGACACGGCCTGCGTCATCGCCGGCATCGGCGGCGGCGGACTCATCACCGCTGTGGGAAGTGCGATGCGCCTGCTCAAGCCCGACGTGAAAGTCTACGGAGCCGAACCCGAAACCGCCGCACCGCTTGCGCTGTCGCTGAAGATGGGCTCGCCGCAGAAGTTCGAGCGCAAGCCGTCGTTCGTCGACGGCGCCGGCGGCCAGAGCGTATTCCCGCGCATGTGGGAACGCATGCAGCCTGTCATCGACGGCTGCATCGTCGTCAGCCTCGACGAGACGCGAAATGCGATGCGGCTGATGGCGGAAAAGTCACGCGTGATCGCCGAAGGCGCCGGCGCGCTGCCGCTGGCCGCGGCTTTGACGGGGAAAGCGGGGCAGGGGCCGATTGTGGCGATTGTCTCGGGTGGAAATATCGACTTGGCAAAGTTTTTTGAGTTGATCGCTGAGGTTCGCAAGCTACCTCAAACCATCCCCGTAACGAAATGACGCTAAGGGTTTGCGCCGACGCATCAATGCGTGAGGAGTTACGAAGGTGAGCGCAAATTCCTTACTGACTAGAGGACAAGCCTCTGAAAAGCTGAGATCGCAGGTCAGCGCGATACTCCGGTCAAAACGGTCGGCAATTGATTTCAGCGAGTCACCTGCGGCCCCTTTTTGATGGGTATCATCACCGATCCACTCCAACCAGAAGCAAGCCAATGACCGTGTCCATCTACACCGCCTCCATCCCCGTGTTCAAGCAAATGCTCTGTGGCCTCGACGCTGTTCTCGGCAAGGCGCAAGTGCATGCGGCCGAAAAGAAGATCGAGCCGGCCGCGTTTACTCAGGCGCGCCTGTTCCCGGACATGTTTCCGCTGGGCAAGCAGGTGCAGATTGCCTGCGATTTCGCGCGCGGCATCAGCGCGCGTCTGGCCGGTGCCGAAGTACCGGTGTACGAGGACAAGGAACAGAGTTTCGATGAACTGCGCGCACTGATTGCGAAGACGCTCGCGTTTGTAGCGGGCTTCGATGCATCGAGGTTCGACGGCAGCGCGCAGCGCGAAATCGTCCTGCGCCCGGGCACGCCGAAGGAAAAGCGTCTCAGTGGTGAGAACTATCTGTTGAACTATGGGCTGCCGCAATTCTTCTTCCATGTGACCACCGCGTACGCGCTGCTTCGCCACAATGGCGTCGAGATCGGCAAGCGCGATTACATGGGGGCTTATTGATTCGCGCAAGATCCGAAATCGGCTCCGGGAACGTTTCGGCGCTGGTGCTTTCGCTGCAGCCGCGACGCCCGAGGTTTATGATCGGCTCCGGCCATGACCAAAACCGGATTCGTCATCGCGAACCTGTTCCGACGCAAGGTGCGGACCATCCTCACCTTGCTGTCGGTGATCTGCGCGTTCCTGCTTTTCGGCCTGCTCCAGGCGGTCAACGTGCTGCTCAAGGCCGATGTGAGCTTCGTTGGCGCGACGCGCCTGATCACGCAGGCGAGGGTCTCGCTGATCCAGCCCCTGCCGATTCGCCTGTTGCCGCTGATCGAAGCGGTACCGGGGGTGCAGGCGGTGGCGAATTCGCTCTGGTTCGGCGGCGTGGTCGGCGAGAACACCGCGATCTTTGCGTTTGCCGTCGATCCGGACCGGTTGCGAGCCGTTTCGCCGCAGTGGCAGATGCCCGACGAGCAGTGGCGCGCCTTCGCCACGACCCGGACCGGCATGATCGCCGGACGACTCCTGGCGCAGCAGCAGGGCTGGAAAGTTGGCAGCCGGATTCCGATCAAGTCGAATATCTTTCCACAACACGATGGCAGCAAGGACTGGGCGTTCGATCTCGTCGGCATCTTCGACGGCCGCGACGAAGCAGCGCAAAAACAAACCCTGCGTGCCTATCTCAACTATGCCTATGTCGACGAGGCCAACCAGTTCGGCCGGGGCAACGCCGGGTTTTTCATCCTGCGTCTGGCCGATCCGAATCAGGCCCAGACCGTGGCGCAGGCGGTCGACAGGATGTTCGAGAACTCGCCCGATGAAACCAAGACGCAGACCGAACAGGATTTTGTCATCGCCTTCATCAAGCAGATCGGCGACATCGCCTTGATCGTGCGCTGGATTCTGTTCGCGGTGTTCTTCACCTTGTTGCTGGTGGTCGGCAACACGATGGCGCAGGCGGTACGCGAACGCATCCCGGAACTCGCCGTGCTCAAGACCCTGGGTTTTTCCAACGACAGCGTGCTCGGATTTGTGCTGGCCGAATCGGCAATCCTGTGCGCCCTGGGCGGCATGACCGGTTTGACGCTGGCGACGTTGGGCGGAATCGCCGTGGCCAGCGCGACGAATGTTCCGGTGGCCGTTGATTACCGCGTCTGGGGCGCCGGCGTCGTCGCGATCATCGTGTTAAGCCTCGCGGTCGGCCTGTTGCCGGCGCTGCGTGCGCGGCGCCTGAGCATCGTCGACGCGTTGGCGGCACGCTGATTTTTTCCGCAACACGGTTGCCTTGTCGTGCCCGTCCGTGGATGATCGTGCACGCTCATGTTCAACCCCGATCCGCATCTTCAAATCATCCAGTTCGACAGCCGTCACCGGTGCATTGTAATCGACGACGCGCTGGTCGATCCGCACGGGCTGAAGCGGGAGACAGTCGCGCAGCGGTCGGCGTTTCGCCCGGTCGACTTCAATGCCTATCCCGGCATTTACCTGCCGGCATCGCCGGAACAGTCGGCGGGCCTCGACGGGTTTTTCCGCCAGCACGTGCGGCGCCTGTTCGACGCGCGGCGGAGTCTGCATATGCATGTCCGCTTTTCGATGGTGACCTTGCCGCCGCAGGCGCTGCGGCCGTTTCAGCGGCTTTGTCATTCCGACAACGCCGGCGTGCCGCCGCAGCAGAGCATCCAGGCATGCGTGTTGTATCTGTTCGACGACGCGAGCCTCGGCGGCACGGGTTTCTACCAGGCCATCCGGCCTGCCAATGAGATGTCCGCATTGTTCAACGACGCGACGCGGCTGTCGGGCGAGGTCTTCACCGAGCGCTATGGCATCAAACCGGGCTACATGCTCGAGTCCAACGCCTACTTCGCGCGCGTCGGCGGTGTTCCGGCGAAATGGAATCGCATGATTTTCTACGACGGCAGCGTGCTCCATTCGGGAGATATACTGGCTCCGGCGAGGCTGAGCGAGGATCCGGCTGTCGGGCGGCTCACGTTGAACGGCTTTTTCACTTGCAGCCGCAATGCGGCTGCGAGATCGCCATGACTCCAGCCAAGCGGCGCTATTGGCCGCTGCGCTGGGTCTGCGGCTGCTTCTGCACGTCGCCCAGCGCGCGCTGATCGTGTTCCTGGCGTGCCATCAATTCGCCATGCGTATTGCAGGTAGTCTGATGGATGCGTGATCCGGTCGGTGCGCGGTTCTCGCAGATCAGGCGGTTGTTGTCGTTGTGCAGCAGCAGGGCGTTGACCTGTTCCTGGGTGTTGAGCAGGACAATCTTGTCCTGCGGCGACAGTCCGCCTGGTGCTGCGTGATCCTGCAACAGCTTGTGCATCTGATCCAGGCCAGCTTCCACGCGCGTCTTGTCTTGCGTTTTCATGTACTCATAAACGCCACCAGGCTGCATGCCCTGGCGGACCGTCACGGCTTCCTGGTCGAATGCATCCAGGGTTTGCCCGGTCAGACGTTTTTCAACCGGCGGGTCCGCAAGACCCAGGCAGGGCAGCAGCACGACGGTGGCGACAATAGCGAAGCGCTTGAGCATGATCCTGCGTGCGTTCGGAAACACCGGGGTGCGATGTGTCTAGCGTGCATTCGGGTACAGGTGATGTCAACGTACATCCATGGTCGCGAATGAAAAAGGAATGGCAGGTGCCGACCGATGCAGGGGCCGTCCAATTGGAAATCGCGTGACGCAGGGCACGAAATGCAGCGGCGCTTAGGAGGACGATGCGAGCGCCCCGAACCGGGGGTGCAGAAGGTGATGACCATGCTGCGCACAGTCCTGCAACGATTCTGCTGCGTGCCGTTGATTCTGCTGGTGCCGGCCGCGGGGATCGCGCAAGTGGTGGACACCGGTTGCGGCCTCGCCAACGCCGCCTTCTGCGAAACGTTCACCGCAGCCGCCGGTATCGGCAACCGCTCCGGTGATCTGAACGGCACGCTCTGGGGTGTTTCCCGACAGATCGGCGCGACCAACTTCGGCCAAAGCCAGTACTACGACGCGTCGCCATCGACGATGCAGCGTTGCGGCGAGGACGTCGTGGTGCAGCCGCCACACGATGTCGCCATCTGCAATGGGCAGGCGGTCGAATCGGTAGACGACCAGCATGGGGTCACGTCGCTGGCGATGTATCCCAAGCAGCCGTTCGACATTGCCGGGCGTACCGGCACGGTCACGTTCGACGTGAGCGACGACAGCCATGGCAATCATCGAGCGTGGCCGGAATTCTGGTACACCGATCAACCGGTGCCGGCGCCGTTCACCCATTTCAGCTCGTTGCAGTCAGTGCCAAGGAACGGTTTCGGTGTGCGTTTCGCGGCCTACTGTCCGCCGAACGAGGCCGGTTGCGGCGTGCGTTTCATCTGTCCGGATGAACCCGCCGATGTCGGCGTCATCACGGTCGATTCAGCCGTTGTCGTCAACAACTACGTCAGCGACGATTCGTTTACCGACGTGAATGTCGGCACGATCTCGGTGACCGCGGTCGATTGCGTCAAGGCCTCATCCGGACCGGGCGACATGAACCGGTTCCAGTTGCAGGTTTCCCAGAACGAGATCGATGTCTACGGCACCGATGCGGGGACGACCACGCCGCTGAAGAAGATCGCCGTCATCAACAACATGGCGCTCACGCTCACGCGTGGCCTGATCTGGCTGGAAGACGTGCATTACAACGGTGACAAGGACGGCCCCGACCAGGGCACGCACACGTTTACCTGGGACAACGTCGGTTTCGACGGCCCGGTGCTGGCGCGCGATCTGGCGTTCGATGTGCTCGACGATCTGGCGCCGATTTCCGGCTATCCCGGCTTGCTCAATCTGGGCTGGGGCACTTTCCCCACGGACGCCACGCCGCTGGCGCTTACTGTGGAAAATGTATACAATGTCGATCACGCGGCCGGTGCGCTGCTGACGTTCAATTACTTCACGTACAACCCGGTGACCGTGAGCTACCGCGTTAACGACGGCGCCTGGCAGAATCTGCCCTGGCCGTTCGGTGCCTGCTACACGCAGAACGACTTCGTACTGTGCGGCGCGAAGACGGTGGCCGTTCCGGTCAGTCTTTCCGACGTGCAGACTGGCACCAACACGATTCAGTTCATGTCGACCGATGCAATGGCGATCGCCAACGTCGATCTGGTACTGCAGGGCGCGGGTGGTGTCGTGGGTACGGACGAAATTTTTGCAAACGGGTTCGAGTGAGCATCACGCTTCCCGGTCGCCGTTTCTGCCGCATGCTGCGGCTGACTGTCTGCGCCGCCTGTTTCGGTGGCTTTCAGGTGACTCCGGTCGATGCGGCGGCCAGTACATGGGCCAATGTGACGCCCGCAGCCATCGATCTGGATGGCGCATCCTTCAACAACGACAATTATGGAATACAGGACATTCTGGCCGATCCTGCGCGTCCTTCGGACCTTTACGCATTCACCTGTTTTCAAGGCGTCTGGAAGTCCGTCGACTATGGGGTGACCTGGGCCAGGGTCAATACCGGGACGAATGGTTCGGCACTGGACGCCGGCAAGTTGTGGACGGCCGCCATCGATCCCGATGCGAGCAGGGATCCGGCAACGCCACCCACGTTGTGGACGGCCACCGGCGATGCGGCCGCCGGTGTCTGGAAGAGCATCGATGGCGGCGTGAGCTGGGTTTCCTACGCGGTAGGCAACACGACAGCCGCCGCGGTATCCGGCAATTCCTACTACGCCAATGATGTCTACGCGCTCGACGTCGATCCTTACGATGGCCAGCATCTGATCGCCGGGTTTCATGGATTTCCCGGAATCTCCGAATCTACCGATGGCGGCCAGACCTGGACGACGATCGCCGTGCCGGGCGGCATCGGCTCATCGTTGTATCCGTTCTTCGTGCAGACCGGACTTGCATCGAGCACGCGCACGACCTGGTTGACCCAGGCGCAATGGGTCTCGAACACGGCCGGCATCTGGCGCACCTCGAATGGCGGATCGACCTGGAGCAACGTCGCCCCGGCAAACGAACACCAGCATGGCAGTTCGCAGATCTACCAGGCGGGGGGCGGAGTGATTTATGCCCCTTCGGTAAATCCCGACGGTGTTTTCAGAAGCGCCGACTACGGCCAGACATGGAATCAGGTCAGTACCACGCTGGAAAATGCCGTATTCGGCACGCCGAACCAGATTTACGCGGACAACTCGTTTGCATCCAGCGGGGCCAACTCCGTCAATTTGATATCTGCACCGCCGTCCGGGGCCGCTTGGTCGGCGATGACCCCGGTGCCCGCAATGAGCAACGGCAGCAAGCGCGCAGCGGTCACCCGCGACGGGTCCGGCTACATCATTGTTTCAGGCAACTGGCTGGCGGGTATATGGCGCTATGTCGAGGGCGACGATATCTTCAGCGATGGTTTCGAGTGAAACGAGAGTCGCGGCCGACGTCAATGGAAAATCCCGGCGCAGCTCGAACGATCGGGGTGACGGTCCCGCATACGGCAACTCGAAACTCTCGAAGCTGTTGCCCAGGATAAAACCCGATGCGGCTGCAATGCCGAGAATTTTCGCGTGGCCGTTTTTTCGCTGGTTGCCAAGCAGGCAATGGCCGGGCGTGTCGGACATGGCGGTTCCTTTGCAAATCGAATCCAAGTTGGCAAACGACTTCTCGCCGCAGCCGATGGCAGTGTCCTCGATATCCCCGCAATTGCCGACCACATAACTTGCTACTGGATTGAAACGGCTCGCGCCAGTGCAGGCCCAATGACGTTGCATCTGGCCACGTGTTCAACATGAAGCTCAACCGTGACGATAGTCCCATGGACGCCCGAGCGCTGTGGGCTCTATGATCGAGCGCCCGCCTCATCCAGCAAGGAACGATCTTGAAACATCTGCTCGCCTGCGCCATTGCGCTTTCCCTTTGCGCCGCCGCGATGGCTGCTGCCCAGCCGGCCACCGACGCTCCGAAATTCGATCCCAGGCGATTGTCCGATGAAGTGAAGACCCTGTCGTCGGATGCGTTCGAGGGGCGCGGCCCGGCTACGCCGGGCGAAACGAAGACCGTTGCCTACGTGATCGAGCGGATGAAGGGAGCTGGCCTTACGCCGGGTGGTGATCTGAAAAATGGCAAGCGCGCGTGGACCCAGGCAGTCCCGCTCGTGCGTGCTGAAATCACCGGCACGCCGGATCTGTCGCTGAGCATCGGCGGCAGGGCGCAGGCGCTCACGCAGGGCATCCAGATTTCGGTACGCGCACCGCTGGATGGTTCCAGGTCGGTGGCGCTGAAGGATGTACCGCTGGTATTCGTCGGTTACGGCGTCACCGCGCCGGAGCGCCACTGGGACGATTTCAAGGGTGTGGATCTGAAAGGCAAGATCATGGTCGTGCTGGTCAACGATCCGGACTTCGAAACCGGCGTCGGCGATTTTGGCGGCAAGGCGATGACCTACTACGGCCGCTGGACCTACAAATACGAAGAAGCCGCGCGCCGCGGTGCCGCTGGCGTGTTGGTCGTCCATGAGACCGGGCCGGCCGCCTACGGCTGGAACACTGTAAAGAATTCCAATACCAATGCGATGTTCGACATCGTGCGCGAGCATCCGGCCGACACGCACACGAAACTCGAGGGTTGGATCACCCGCGATCTTGCCGTCGATCTGTTCGAGCGCACGGGCCTGGATTTCGAAGCGCTGAAGAAACAGGCGCAGACGCGCGATTTCAAGCCGGTGACGTTCAAGGATGCGACTTTCTCGGCGAGCTATGCGGTCGACCAGAAACTGATCACGACGCAGAACATCGTCGGTCGCGTCGAGGGCAGCAAGCGCCCCGACGAAACCATCATCTACAGCGCCCACTGGGATCACCTGGGCATCGGCGCGCCGGATGCAAAAGGCGACAAGATATACAATGGTGCAGTTGACAATGCCACCGGCACGGCGGCGCTGATCGAACTCGGCCGCGCCTTCGCGCATGCGCCAACACCCGAGCGCTCGGTTGTTTTCCTCAACGTCACCGCCGAAGAAAAGGGTCTGCTCGGCTCCGAATACTATGCCGCGAATCCGCTGTATCCGCTGGCCAAGACCGTTGCCGACATCAATACCGACGCGCTCGATCCGAACGGGCCCGCGCGCAACTTCAGCCAGTCCGGCAGCGCGAGTTCCGGACTGCTCGATGCGCTGATTGCTGACGCAAAAGCAGCGGGGCTCGCGTTTCTGCCCGATCCGCACCCGGAAACCGGCGGCTTCTTCCGCTCGGATCATTTCTCATTCGCCAAGCGTGGCGTTCCGGCCCTGTCATTTGAATCCGGCAATGACTTGATTGCCGGCGGCGTCGCGGCAGGGGAAGCGGCGAGCAAGGACTACGTCACCCATCATTATCACCAGCCGTCCGACGAGTGGCAGGCAGACTGGACCTTCGCCGGCATGGCCCACGACCTGCCGGTGCTGTACAAGGTTGGCCACGACCTGGCCGTTTCGGATGAGTGGCCGAACTGGTCTCAGGATTCCGAATTCCGGCCCATCCGCGATGCGACGGCGGCAGAGCGAAAGTAGAGCGGGCACGCGCGGCTTGAAAGATCCTTCAGCGTTGTGCGCACGGCGGAGGGTTGTGTCAACGCTGGGGTGAAGTCAGGCGTCGCCGTACACCGCCTGTACTTCGTACGCAGGTCTTGCCGGAGGGCTTCATGGCGCTAGTGGATTCTTCGTCGGAGCGCTATGCCGCGCCAGTGCGCTGGATGCACTGGATCGTTTTCGCCTGCGTTCTGGCAGCGTACGCGTCGATCAACCTGTTCGAGCTGTTTCCGCGTGGCAGCGCAGCGCGCGCGAATGTTCTGGCGGCGCACTATCTGGCTGGGCTGGCGGTTCTGTTGCTGGTGCTGCCACGTTTCTGGCTCCGCAGCCGTCACTTGACCCCCACAATAGTGCCGCCGCTGGATCGTTGGGCAGACCTGCTGGGTAAAACGACGCACCTTGCACTCTACATGTTCCTGCTGGTCCAGCCGATTCTCGGCGTCGTGACGCTACAGGTCGGGGGCAAGCCCGTGACCTTCTTCGGCATCACCCTGCTCCGGGCTTTCGTCGCAGCGCCCAACCGCGAACTGTCGCATCGGCTTGAAGATATCCATGCCACGATTGGCACCATTTTCTACTGGGTGATCGGCCTGCACATCCTCGCCGCGCTATGGCACCACTGCGTCAGGCGAGACAATACCCTGCGGCGGATGTTTTGATTCAATAGCGACAAGTCGGCGTGCGCAGGAAGTGCTGTCGGGGTACTCTTGGAACCTGTATCGGCGATTTGCGAGCCTGCCGGAATGAAAAAGCGCAGTTCACGGGGTCAGCACACGCTCGCCCGGGAATATTTTGTTTCGAACGACATCTTTGCAGCCGAGCACGAGCGGATCTTCCTTCGCTCCTGGCTGCTGGCCGGACATGTGTCGCAACTGCAGGAACCCGGAAGCTATTTCCTGTTCGAGATCGAGCACGAAAGCGTGATCGTGCTGCGCGACGGCGCAGGCGAAATCCGGGCCTTCCACAATCATTGCCGGCACCGCGGCAGCAGGCTGTGCCGGGAAACATCCGGAGTGCTCGGCGCGGCGATTCAGTGCCCCTACCACGCGTGGAGCTACGGACTCGACGGCGCCTTGCGCAATGTGCCTATGATGAACGATGTGGCCGGGTTCGATGCGGCGGATTATCCGCTGCATCGCGTGGCGCTCACCAACTGGCAGGGCTTCCTGTTCGTCAATCTCGCCGACCAGCCGCTGGCGTTTGCCGACGCGCTGCCGGGTCTGGCCGGGCGCTTTGGTGCGTGGCAGCCGTCGGAGCTGCGCGCCGTGCATCGCGAGGTCTACGATGTCGAGGCGAACTGGAAGATGTTCTTCCACAACTTCAGCGAGTGCTACCACTGCCCGCTGGCGCATCCGGTCCTGAACAAGCTGGCACCGTTCCGCAATTCGGAGAACGATCTGGAGGAAGGTCCGGTGCTCGGCGGTCCGATGTGGATGAACAACAGCGAAGGCAGCATGACGATCGGCGGCGAACGCTGTGCGCCGGCGTTCGCCGGTCTGAACGACGAACAGCGCGGGCGTGTATATTATTACACCTTGTTCCCCGGCGCATTTCTCTCGTTCCATCCGGATTATGTGCTGGTGCATCGCGTGCAGCCGCTGGCGATCGGTCGAACGCGCATTGTGTGCGAATGGTTTTTCCATCCCTCCGCGATCGCTACGCCGGGCTTCGATCCGCAGCCGGCCATCGCGCTGTGGGACATGACCAACCGGCAGGATTGGGAGTTGTGCGTGAACGCCTATCGTGGTGTTGTTTCACGTGTGTGGCGGGCCGGCCCGTACTCGGAACTGGAAAGCCAGCTCGCTGCGTTCGATCGTCAGTACCTGCGTGCACTGGGCATCGGCTCGGAGTCGCAGAATATCCCCTTGCGAATGGTCTGAAGCGCAGATTTTCCTGTTGCCGCCGCGCAGCGAAGCTTCGCCAACGGCGAAAATGGAAATAAAGAAATTTACTCTGCGTTCAGCCTGACCTTCGCCTGGCGAAATGGCGCACCTCACGCCAAGCCCGCATTCATGGGAATTTCGCCGTGTTGCTCGCTGCTTCATGCAGTGCCGGAATGCTGAACCCAGGCAAACCGCTTTTTCACGTCTTAATAACTTGGCGTCGATTCGGCAGTATGCTCGCGCCACATTGCATGGTTGCAATGCACAGTTTTCTAACAGGGAGCGTTGTATGTCGACCGCCAATTCGCTTTGCGCTCGCCGTGTTTCGTCCGGCTCACTGAAAGCAACAGCAGCGCCGCTTGCCGCGGCAATAGCATTGTGTCTGGGTGCCGCAGCGCACGCGACGACAATCACCGTCAACGACGCAACTGCGGGCAGCGTAACGGGTGCCTGTACGATCGTCGATGCAGTCACGGCACTAAATATGCAGACAATGGTCAATGATTGCGCCGCCGGCAACGGCATCAACGACACAATCGATCTCACCGGCTTTACGACGCCGACGACAATTTCGTTTCTCACCTCGACGAGCGGACAGGGGCACGCCCTGGTGTTGAGCAGCGCGGCAACTATCAGCGGCCTTGTGGACGCCACCGGTACGCCGCTCGTCACGATCGAGCGCAGCAGCGTCAGCGGCACGCCGGATTTTGGACTGATCAGCACCACTCAGGCGCTGACGATAAACGGTCTGGCACTGGAAAATGGATACGCCCAGTCAGGGTATCTGGGCGGGGCAATTCTGGCCGGCAGCGCGCTGATCGTGAACTACAGCGTGATCAGCGGCAACGCGTCTTCGAGTGCCGGCGGCGGAATTGCCGGGTCGAATTCCGTGACCATCAATCGATCCACGGTGAGCGGCAACACGGCCGCGAATGCCGGCGGCGGCATTCTGTCCAACAGCTCGGTGCGCACGTACTATTCCTCCATCAGCGACAATTCCACCACGTCGGCCGCCGGTGCTGGCGGCGGCGGAATCTATTGCACCGGCATTGTCGTGGCAGGCCACTCGACCATCGGCGGCAACAATTCCGCAAGCAAGGGTGGCGGCATCAATGCCACAGCCACAGTGAATCTGACCAATTCGACCATCAGTGGCAACGAAGCGCTGGCGGGCCCGGGCGGGGGTGTCTATGCGATGGGCGGAGGCGTGGGCTTGACAGCCTCCACTCTCGACAGCAATACCGCAACGGCCAATGGCGGTGGCGTCTTCACCGACAGCGCCACGCTGACCAACTCGACGGTTACCGGCAATACCGCAGGTGGCGCTGGCGGTGGAATCTACGCCACGTCGCTGGATTCTAACTACAGCACCATCTTCGCCAATACTGCGCAGACGGGCATCGGAGGCGGCGTCGACTTTTCCACAAGTGCAGCCGCCAACGCAACCATCTTCTTCAGTAACATGCCTGAAGACGTGAACACCAGCGGCCAGAATACGCTGAGCGGCAACTATGACCTCGTCGGCAGTACCCCACTGGTCATGCCCAGCGGCACGCTCAACTGCAACCCGATGCTGGGCAGTCTGAGCAACAACGGCGGTCCGACGAAAACCTTGCCGCTGGCGAGCGGCTCATGCGCCATCGACGCGGCATCGGCAACGCCGACCGAAACAACCGATCAGCGCGGCTATGTGCGTCCGGCGCCGATCGGCACCATGCCGAAGGCCGATATCGGCGCTTACGAAGCCGGTTCGGATCCGGATGTCATATTCGCGAACGGATTCGAATAGCAAGCGGACCGGCACACCCGAGTCCGGGAGCGGCCGCATCAATGAAGATCGCCGGTTTTCTCCGCAAGTTCGATGCTGCGCGGTGCTGCCAGCCCCGCGTAGCGGACGTCGATTTTCTCCAGCAGCTTGCGCGCCTCTGCGGTCTTGCCGCGCGCCGACAGATCTTCCACCTGGCGCAGTTGCGCTGTCATTTCGTTTTCAATGCGCGCGCGGCACGCAGCCAATTTGTCCGCGCTGGGCTGCTCGTGTCCGCCCAAGGCATCGAGCGCACGACTGAATGCCGCCGTTCCCGCGGATTCGTGGCCCGTCCACGCGACTGTCTCTGCATGCACATCGAACACGCACCATTCCTGCATTGAGCGGCGGCTGTGCGCGTCCTGGTCGAGGTGAAAGGTATCGTCCTTTCCGGTCAGGTAGACGAGTCGCGTGGATTGCTGGAACTGCTTGAACAGTTCCGTTGGCGGCAGTGGGATCTGCGCGTCGCCGATCGGATCGCTGCCGGCCTCCAGCAGCGCGCCGCGAAAAACATCCGGATAGCCGAGGGCGACGCGCAATGCAACACGCGAGCCTCCGGAAAAGCCACCGACGTAGACGCGCGCCGGATCGATCCGGTAGCGCTGCATGATGTTGTGCGCGGCCAGCAAGGCCAGCGGTTCGCGCCGATCGACGACACTGGCGTCATTGCCGGATTTCGCCGCGCTGACGAAGATCATGCCGTGGCGATCAAGCGCCGCCGTCCAGTTCCGCGGCACAGTTGCAGCTTCCCAGGGCGGCACGAACACGAGCAACGCATAGCCTTGCGCCGGCTCCGTGTCAGGCACGTAGACTGCGAACCTCTCTTGCGTCAGATCGATCGATTGCTCGCGCGCAGCCTGACCGGAACGCGTCAAAGCGGCCTGCAGACGCGAGGCAGCCAGTGGGCTGAACAGCCGTTGCGGGAGAATCGCGCTGCGCGACAACGGCGAGTATTCGCTGAACACAACGCCGGTCTGCAAGCCGGTCCTGGCCGGCGACGCGTCCGCTCCGACAAGCAGTGGCAATGCCAGCGTACCGAGCAAGAGCAGGCAGCGCGCGATCACAGGCGTATGCTAGCACCGACCAAGGATTCGGTCGTGCCGGCTGTCCTGGCTGGAATGCCGAAAGCCATGCACGTGCCGGACGGTCTGGCGGATCAAGCCAATGCCGGCCGCAGGGTTGCAGGCTGGCAGGTAAAAGTGTCAGTGCCGCTTTTTCGTTGGAATGGGTACTGTCCGGTGCGGACTTTTCCGATTCAGGAGCGCGATTGCCGTGCAGCCGAGTGAGGTCCTGATCGTCAAAACCTCAGCCCACCGGGTTGGACTTCGCATCGAAGTACGCGGGCCGGGGAACTACGCGAACACGGTGGCGTACTGGCAGACGATCTGCGCGGAACTCGGGGCACGACCTGCGCCGGGCCTGTTGCTGATCGACAGGACCACCGGCGCACCTCTTTCGGCTGACGAATGGAAGGCGCTGGTGGCGACCATTGCCGGCAAGGGCCTGGAAAAAACGCATATCGCGCATGTCAAACCGGCGGGCCTGCAACGCATCGAATTCTGCGAGATCTTCGCCCGCGAAGCCGGTATCGTCGCGCGCGTATTCACCGACGAGAACGAAGCCGATTTGTGGCTGCGCTATGGTGAACGGACCCCCGCGACCTGAATGCCTCAGCCCCGGGTGGATCGCGCCGACGGCCGGGCCAGCACCTCATCGAGGAATTTCATCGCGGCGTCCGAGCCCGACTGGCCGAGCCAGAACAGCGCCTGTTGCTTGACCTCGTGCGGGTAGCGGCCGCGCACCGGCGCACGTTGAACAAGGCCTCCTGCACGGCGTCTTCAGCCAACGCCGCGTCGCGCGTGATGCGCACACACACAGCGCAAACAACTTCCGCGCGTAAGCCTCGACCAGATGTCGATATGCATCGCGATCACCGCCCCGGGCCGCAACGCCCCAGTGCTTTTCATCTTCGGTCATGGCTGGTTGGATGCTGGCATCGTGCATTTGGTTAGCCATGTGCTCAGCGGCGCGCCCATGCGCCTGCGCGAGCATCCGGAAAGCGTTAGCACAAACTCGGTAACGCTATCGTGATGCGGAGATATTTGCGCGTAAAATCATCATGTTGCAAGCCAGATATCAGACGCAATTCATTGCGAGCATACTTGCGTGTCTTCGCCCGTTCGCCAATCACGGAGACAAACAGATGGCAAACCTTAACTATCAAGAGCGCTAGCTCAGAAGGAGGTTCCAGTGAAGATCATGACATCTTGTGCGGTGTCGGCGATTGCACTTTTGGCCGTCACCGGTGTTCACGCGGCAGAAGCGGACAAAGCGAACGTTACCCGGGTTTACAACGACACCGTGGCCCCTGCGGATCAGCAAGCCTATGAGACAGGCGTCAAGAATTACAACAAATGCCTTGGCCAGCATGGGTTCAAGTACACATGGGCTGCCTGGACGCACGAAACCGGCAACACGTACACGTATTCGTATATTGCAGGGCCATACACGTGGGCGAGTTTCGATACCATGCACGAAGTCGGCAAGTCGTGTGACGATTCGTGGAGGGCGGAGGCGAACCCGCATTTGAAAGGCGAAACCAGCGCATTTCTTGTCGGCATGCCCGAACTCAGCTACATGTCCAAGGACAAGGATTCCAAGCCTGCGCTCATCAACGTCACATTGTTCACGTTGAAGACCGGCCATGAGGCAAGCGAGGCGTTCACCGAGGCGTTGAAGAAGATCACCGCGGCCGCTGAAAAATCCAACTGGTCCTTGCACTACATGGTTTCAAAAGTTCGCGCCGGCGGCGAAGGGGCTGCGGATTTCATTCTCGTAAGCCAGGCAAAAAACTGGGCGGAGTTCGGTGCGGAACCCAACCCGCCGCTTTGGAAAATGGTGGAAGGCGTTTACGGCAAGCCCGACACCGATGCGCTGCGCAAATCGCTGAACGATGCCATCCATGAAGTGACCTCGCACGTGGACAGCTACAGCGCCGAGCTGACCTATGCGCCGGCAAGCAAGTAATCGCGGCTATTGAGCATGGCAGTCCACCGGTGGGCTGCCATCGCGGACCAGGACCAGCGTGACCGTGCCTGAGGATCTACCACCCGTTCGTCCAGCCGCGCCGGATCCCGGCGACTGCTGTGGCGAAGGTTGCCCGCATTGCGTGCTCGATTTGTACGATGCGGCGATCGAGCGCTACGAGGCCGAACTGGAAGCGTGGCGCGCGCGGCAGTCACAGAGCGGCGCAAACCGGGAAATTCCCACTGCAGGCTGACCCCCGGTGTGCAGGCTGGGGCTTGAAGAACATCGCGTTCGACGAAAATGCCGGCATGCAATCTCCCCAAGCGGCTTGCATGCCGGCAACACGTCAGAGCGAGCGCAGGAAATTCAGCAGATCCTGCTTTTGCGGCTCGCTCAAATTCCTGAACGAAGAAATCACGTTGCTGGCTTCGGAACCCTGGCTGGAATGCGCCAGGATTGCGGTCAGCAGGCCGCCATTTTGTGGCGTAGCGCGTCCGTCATGCAGGAAAAATATGCGCTGGCCCACGCCCCAGAGTGGTGCGGTACGGAACTCGTCTGGCCCGGCGGCGCCCTGCGATATCTGATCAGCCAATCCGGTGCCCATGTTGTGTACGAGCAAGTCCGAGTACAACGCTGCGGTTTGAGTATTGAGCCCAGCCGTGAGACTCGATGCCGTGGTCTGCAGCGACGGTGTGTGGCACAGATCGCAATGCACCTGGCCGAACAGGCTCTGGCCGTTGCGGATGGATTGCACCGGTGGGTTGCCTGGAATGCCGGTGTTCGACGGCGTTGGCGCCGCGAGGAAGCGCATGAACACGGAAAAGCCAACCGTATCGCTGGGGATCTGCGTGCCGGCCGCGTCGAAGTTCGTGTGATCTTCAGGGGTGCCATTGAATACGCAGGTGGCCGGCGGGTTGGCGCGTTTGTTCGGGAACAATTCATTGGTGACGCCCATTTCCACGTTGTAGGCTTCGCCGGAAAAGATCTCCAGTGACTTGTTCTGCGCTTTCCAGCCGAAACGCGTGATCGAACCATCGTTGCCGCTGGTATTGGGATGCCCCGAGATTCCGAACTGATGCTTGAGACCGGAATTGGCATTCATGTTCGCGATGATTGCTGCATCAGCGATGTTCTCGATCAAGCCTGCACCGAATACCGGTGTGGGGATGCGGAAGATCAGGTTTCCCAATTGCTGCATCTGGTCGTAGTTGGGTTGCGCCAGATTGCACCCTGGCGCATCGCTGCGGCCGCTCACGGTGTAGATGTCGTGCACGCCGCCGTCGGCGATCTGTGTCAGGTTGCCGCTCGAGCTGACGACGAACGGAAAGCGCGTTTCGCGCACCGGACCGTCGGCAGTAATGAACGTCGGTATCGCGTTTGTTGCGCCCGCATCACTGGCCGCGGCGATTTGTGGGTTTGGACCGATGAATGGATAGGCAGCCATGCTCGGGCTGCTGCCTCCGGCAAACGGCTGCGCATGGCAGGCACCGCAACTCGTGGCATTGAAGCCCGGTCCGAGGCCGCTGCCGGGTTCACCGGTCACGGCTCCGCTGACGGAATCCACTTCCACAAATCGATTGAACCCATCCAGAAAATACTGCATCTGCGCCGCGCTCAATGTCGCCAGCGGCAGTCCGGCACCGACACTGCCGGCGCGGACTCCGGGATCACTGGCGGGAGGTGGGTGGTTGGGGGATTGCGTGGCCGGAACCTGTGCAGACGCTCCGGCGCAGAATGCAGAAAGAAGCAAAGGAGTTACCAAAGCTAGTGCGGTCTTCATGTTGTCGTCTCCCCGACGTGCCCGAATTGGCGGGCAAAGCCACCCCCCTTAAGGATGGCAGTCAAGCGTTTTCCCCAAGCCACACGTTGACCAAGAAAGAGTGAATAACACTTCGGCATGCCGGCTTCTGCGCACTCGCAGTGAAATTGTTGATAATGCTGCCGGATTGGCGCGCTGGCGGTCGCGCACCCAGGCTTTGCGAGACCGTTCGATGCGCGGTTGTTTTTGCGGCCGATGACCACAGTTATCTTGAACGTCCACCCGAGCCAGAAAGGAAGTGTCATGCAATACCGGTTGCTTGGCCGCTCAGGCCTGAAGGTCCCCGCCTTGAGTTTCGGTACTGGAACATTCGGTGGCACCGGCGAGTTCTTCAGCAAGTGGGGTACGACCGACGTCACCGACGCCAAGCGCCTCGTCGATATCTGCCTGGATGCGGGCCTGAATTTCTTCGACACCGCCGACGTCTATTCCGCCGGCGCCTCCGAGGAAATCCTCGGCCAGGCGATCAAGGGCCGTCGCGACCGGGTGCTGATCTCGACCAAGGCCACCTTCTCGATGGGCAATGGCCCGAACGACAAGGGTTCGTCGCGCTTTCATCTTGTCCAAGCGCTGGACGCAAGCCTGAGGCGCCTCGGCACCGATCATGTCGATCTGTACTTCATGCACGGCTACGATGCGCTCACGCCGGTAGACGAAACCTTGCGCGCGCTCGACGACATGGTTCGCGCCGGCAAGGTGCGCTACATCGGCTGCTCGAATTTTTCCGGATGGCACGCGATGAAATCGCTCGCTACCTCCGAGCGCTACGGTCTTGCGCGTTACGTTGCCTATCAGGGATATTATTCGTTGATCGGTCGGGATTACGAATGGGAACTGATGCCGCTCGCGCTTGAGCAGGGCCTCGGCACGATGGTCTGGAGCCCACTGGGCTGGGGCCGACTCACCGGTAAAATCCGCCGCGGCCAGAAACCGGAGAAGGGGCGCATCCAGAGTGGCGGGGCACCGGGTGGACCGATTGTTGACGACGAGTATCTCTATGGCGTTGTTGATGCTCTGGACGTGGTGGCCAAGGAAACTGGCAAGACCGTTCCGCAGGTAGCGCTCAACTGGTTGCTGCAGCGCCCGACCGTGAGCAACGTCGTGATCGGCGCGCGCAATGAGGAACAGCTGCGCGCCAATCTCGGGGCGCTCGGCTGGAACCTGAGCGCCGAACATGTTTCCCTGCTCGATGCCGCCAGCCAGCGCACGCCCATTTACCCCTACTGGCATCAGCGCGATTTCAACGAACGCAATCCGAAGCCGACGACGTGGTGAACGCGGCGAAACTGCAACAGGTCGTTCGCGACAATGCGGCGCAGGAGCGCTACGAAATGCAGCTCGATGGCGGCGTGGCGTTCGTGACCTACCGGCGATCGCCGGATGCCATAGTCCTGTTGCACGCGGAGGTTCCGCGCGAACTGGAAGGGCGCGGCCTCGGTTCGACCCTGGTGCGTTCGGTGCTCGAAGCGGTCCGAGCCAATGGCGAAAAGATCGTGCCGCGTTGTTCGTTCATCGCAGCCTACCTGCGGCGGCATCCCGAATTCGCGGACTTGCTTGCCGACTGAACGGGAGCGTGGCGGCAAGCATCGCCAGGCGTGATTTCTGTTTTTCGCAGCAAAACCCACGTCGGTCTGTCTTGCCGAGATAGATGCGTGCCTTCGCGACGGCTTCAAAGCCGAGCGATGTCTTCCAATGCGCGTATGAGTAAAACACAATTGCGTATCATTGTTTATTTGTATAATTTATATTCGACGCAGCCGACGCTGGCACGATGATCAAGCCGCGCAAACACATTCCTGAGGAAACCTGCGCACGCGTGGGCTGTGCCGGCTGGGCTGTGCCGAAAACCGGTGCGGCAGCGTTTCCTCTCGAAGGAAGTCATCTGAAACGCTATGCGGCGCGGTTCAATTGCGTGGAAATCAATTCTTCGTTCTATCGTTCGCACCGGCCTGCAACCTACGAGCGCTGGGCGGAGACTGTCCCGGTTTCGTTCCGGTTCTCGGTCAAGCTGCCGAGGACGATCACCCACCACGCGCGCCTGGCGGGCGTTTCCGCACAGCTTGATGCTTTTTTTGCCGGGGCGGGTGCACTCGGCGACAAACTCGGCTGGGTCTTGGTGCAGCTGCCGCCGAGTCTGCGGTTCGAGACCTCGGTGACGCAGCGATTCCTGGCAATGCTGCGGCGTCGTTACGCGGGTAGAGCGGCGATCGAACCACGCCATCCGACATGGTTCATGGCTATCGTGGACAGGCTGCTGGTCGACTACCGTGTGGCCCGGGTCGCGGCTGATCCGGCAGTCGTGCCTGCCGCCGCCGCGCCTGGCGGCGACCTGCGTGGCGCGTATTTTCGCCTGCACGGCTCACCGGAAATATACTATTCCACATACGATTCGCGCTTCCTGGCGGCCAGGGCCAAACAGGTGCGGGCACTTGCTGCGAACGGCACGGATGTCTGGTGCATTTTTGACAACACTGCACTCGGGGCGGCGACCTCGAACGCGCTGGAGGTCATGCGAAGGCTGGTGGCTGCGACGTAGCGCGAAGGCCCAGAGTTGTCCATACCGGGACCGATGCGAAGATGAAAACCGGCGGGAAGCCAACCGCTGGTATCAGGCCGGCAGCGCCGCGTTGTGGTAAACCTCCTGCACGTCGTCGAGCCCTTCGAGCCAGTCGATGAGATCGCGCAGGGTTTCGGCGACTTCAGCACTGACGGCAACGCGGTTTTCCGGGCGCATCACGACATCGGCGCGCAGCGGCTTGAATCCGGCGCCGGCGAGAGCTTTCTTCACTGTCTCGAAGGATTCCTGAGAGCACAGCACGGTGCTCAATCCGGAATCGGTCTGCACATCATCGGCACCGGCATCCAGGGCGGCTTCGAGCAGTTTGTCCTCGGCACCCGGTTTGGCGGTGTCGAACACCAGTTCGCCCACGCGATGGAACTGGAACGCGACAGAACCGCTGGTGCCGAGGTTGCCGCCGTGCTTGGACAAGGCATGACGCACATCGGCAACGGTGCGCTGGGTATTGTCGGTCATCGTATCGATGATCAGCGCGACACCGGAAGGACCATAGCCTTCGTAGCGCAATTCCTGCATGTTGTCTGCGCCGTCGGCGCCGGAGCCTCGCTTGATCGCGCGCTCGATCGTGTCCTTGGTCATGTTCGCCGACAGTGCCTTGTCGATACCGGAGCGCAATCGTGCGTTGACGGACGGGTCCGCGCCGGTACGCGCGGCGATCGTGATCTCGCGGATAAGCTTGGTGAACACCTTTGCGCGCTTGGCGTCCTCGGCGTTCTTGCGACCTTCGATGCTGGGGCCTCTGCCCATACGGATTCCTGTACTCGCGCGATGATGTAGGCGCGCATTTTCCCCCAGTCCGGCGCTCAGGCCAAGCCGGTGACCGGGAAATATCGCGTCCAATCGCCGGCTATGTTGCAGAGTGACAATCAAAAATCGGTGTGCAGGCCATACCGGCTTGCTGCGTCAACGAGCAAATCAACCGCGGCCAGCAGACACCGGCGGCGGTCTGCAGCGCGACGGCGCTGCGGGCCGGATGCCGGCGCTATTTGTTTTTCTTCTTCTCGTTTTTCGCCGCCTTCTTTTCCTTCATGGTTTTTGCCGGCTTCTTCTTTTCGTCTTTCTTTGTATTCATGCCCTTGCTCATGATGTTCTCCGAAGCTTGAGGATTGACTGGTCACGGGTTGCAGCGGGGTCTTCGCACTGCTCCGCGCGCATGTTTTAACCCGGAACGCGGCATCTGCCTAGTGGGGGCAGGGCGACGTCAAAAAACTGCGGAATTCGCCGTGGCTGAGTTACGCTTGCTGCGCCACATCCTGCATTTGTGTGGAGGCCGCCCATGAACCTGCGAACTGCTCCGGCGCGAACGAGTCTGCTGACCCTGATGCTGTCGCTCGGTGCGTGTGGCGGCGGTTCGTCCAACAGCACTCCGGCGGCGGTGTCCCCGCCACCGCCGCCTCCCTCTCCGCCACCGGTACCCGTACCCACGCTCGACCCGCAGTACCTGGCATCCGCGCCGTCGCCGTTCGTGGCCGGCTGCGATGGCGTGGCACAGGACGGCACGGTTTATCCGAATGCCGAGGTCGAGCCGTATCTGGCGATCGATCCGTTGAACCCACAACATCTGATCGGCGTGTGGCAGCAGGATCGCTGGTCCACCGGCGGCGCGCGCGGCATCATCGCCGGCGTATCGAACGACGGCGGCAAAAGCTGGACGCAGCACGCAATGCCGATGAGCCGCTGCGGCGGTGGCAACGCGATCAATGGCGGTGACTTCGAACGCGCCAGCAATGCCTGGGTGACGATCGCGCCCGATGGCACGGCCAATATGATTGCGCTGGCGTTCAACGGGCAGCTGCTGGCGCCAGGTTCGCTCAGCGCCGTGCTGTCGAGCCGATCGAGCGACGGCGGAGCGAACTGGGGACCGGTCACCACGTTGATTCTCGACGGCCAGAATGCTTTCGATGACAAGGATGTGATCACGGCCGATCCGGTGAATCCGCAATTCGTCTACGCGGTCTGGGACCGCCTGACCAGCGACAATACCGGCCCCAGTTATTTCACGCGCAGCACGAATGGCGGCGTCACCTGGGAAACACCGCGGGCGATCTACGATCCAGGCGTCGGCAAGCAGACCATCAGCAACGCGATCGTGGTCCTGCCCAATGGTACGGTAGTCGACATGTTCCTGGAGATTGATCCCACGCCCGCCAATGCCCTGACGTCGCATATTGCCGTGATTCGATCGACGGACAATGGCACGACCTGGTCTGCTCCGTTCAAGGTTGCCGACAATTTTTCCGTGGGCACGCGCGATCCCGACACGGGCGTGTCGATCCGCGACAGCGCGCTGATTCCGGAAATCGCCGTCGGCATCGGCGGCAGCCTGATCGTCGTATGGCAGGATTCGCGCTTCAGCAACGGGGCGCACGATTCGGTCGCGCTGGCGCAATCCGGCGATGGCGGCTTTACCTGGTCAGCGCCGGTCCGCGTCAATGCCGATGCCTCGGTGCCGGCGTTTTCGCCGATGGCGCACGTCCGCAGCGACGGTCTGGTCGGCGTGAGCTACTACGATTTCCGCGACAATACGGCCAATGCTGCCTCGCTGCTCACCGACTACTGGCTGGCGCGCTCGGCCGAGGCCGTGAACTGGCAGGAAACCCAGATTGCCGGACCCTTCAACCTGGCGCTCGCACCCGTCGTCACGACACCCGGCAGCGGCTATTTTCTCGGCGACTACCAGGGGCTCATCAGCATTGGTACGCTTTTCGTGCCCCTGTTCGTGCAGACCAACAGCGGAAATGTAGCCAATCCCACCGACGTGTTTGCGGCGCCTGCTGTTTCCGTCAGCGCGATGGCAACGGCCAAGCAGGTGCGGCTGCCGGAAAACGTGACCGTGGCATTTGTCGTGACGCCGGAACTGCGCCAACGGGTATCGCAGAATATCGCAAACGCAATGGAGCAACGTCTTCCGGGCTGGCGGCAAGCGCGACATCCGGATTGAAACGTGCAGGCTGTCGACATGAATCGCCAGACTCATCGCCTGTTTTTTGCATTGCTTCCGGATCCGCCACTTGTTCCCGCACTCGCGCAGGTGGCCGACAATATCAAGGCGATGAAGCTGATCCGCGCCAGTTGGGTCGCGGCGTCGAAGTATCACATCACCCTGCATTTCCTCGGCGACTTTCCGGCGTTGCCGCCGGATATTGTCGATCGCGCGAAGGCGGCAGCGTCAAGCTTGCGCCACGCCCCATTTGATTTCGTGCTCGGCAACGTCGCAAGTTTCCGCGGCAGATTGCAGTCCCCTTGCGTGTTGCGCTGTGCACGGGATTCAGATGTCGCTTTGCAATCATTCTGGAGCGAACTTGGCCACACGTTGATTGAACAGGGGCTTGGCGGAAACCTGGAGCGCCGGTTCACGCCGCACGTGACCATTGCTTACGCCGACAAGACTCTGCCCGAACCGATCGCGATACAGCCGATTGTCTGGACGGCAAGCAGCTTCGTGTTGGTCGAGAGTCTGGTGGGCAAGTCGATCCACAACAGGCTGCAGACCTGGCCGCTCGATCCAGTCAGCGCGCACGCAGGCGAAAGCGCTCACGATAACCGGCCGGTGTCAGTGAAGTCTCGCGCTTGAACAGCTTGCGGAAACTCGGCACATCGCTGTAGCCGCAGCGCTCCACGACTTCATCAAAGCTCAGTTGCGTGGCCTCAAGCAGGGCCTTGGCGCGTTCGACACGAAGGTGCTGGATGTAACCGAGCGGGTTGGTGCCGAAGTGTGTGCGGAAATGCCGCAGCAGACTGCGCTCGCTCGTGCCGCAATGTTCTGCGAGCCGCGACACGCTGATCTGGTTGCGCAGTTCCTTGTCGAGGAAGTGTGAGATTTTTTCCGCGAGCGAGTGGCGCGGTTTTTCCAGCAGCGCCTGGCTTACATACGGCGCCTGGCTTTGCCGTTCGGCATCGAGCAGCATCATGCGGCCGGTCTGCTGGGCCAGTTCCTCGCCACCGGTTTGGGCAATGAACCGGATCACCAGCGAAAACACGGCGGTGGAGGCACCCGTGGTGATCAGATCGCCATCTTCGATCAGCAGCGCCTGTTCTTCGAGCTGCACGCGTGGAAAATGCTTGCGGAAGGAATTGGCCAGCCACCAGCTCGTTGTCGCGCGATGGCCGTCGAGCAGACCGGTCATTGCCAGCAGCCAGGTTCCGCTGCAGGTTGCCGCCAGACGCGCTCCGCGCAAATGCAACGATCGCAGCAACGCGATTTCCGGCGCGAATTCGTCGCGACGACCGAGCAGGTCGCGTGGGCGTTGGTGGTCGATTCCGGGCACGAGCACGGCGTCGAAACGCCGGTTGCGGCCGAGTGGCTTGATCCCGCTGATCTGGATGCCTGACTCCGTGCGCACGTGGCTGGCGTCGCGCGCGTTGAACACCACACTCTCGAAGCGCGGCGCATCGGCAGGCGAGCGGATCTGCGCAAGCCGTTGGGCGACGTGCAGCGCGTCCACCGGCCCGGCCAGACTTGACAGCATGCAGCCATCGAAGGCGAGCAAGCCTAGGCGAAAATTTTTTCTAGTCATCGATCATCACCGAACTCACATTGGTCCTGATCCAGTCCAGTACGACATCGGGTACGAGCAGCGTGTCGGCGCTGTCAGGACCAGCAACCCCCGAGGTGTCGCTGCATGCGCGCAATTCAAGGTGCTGCGGGAAGCCCGCGGGCAGAACAGTTGCCGAGGGAGCGACCAGCTGCGGTCGGCCAGTCGCGTCGCTGCTCACCATCCACACGCCATGCGGAACATGCACGCGGCTCGCGCATGCGGAAGCGTGATCGGTGACATCCACGTCATCGCCCTGGATGGGCAGCAGATGCCAGTGATGCGCGCGTTGTTGCAGGGCTGCCGTGTACTGACCGCCATCGAAATAGACAGCCTGATCCTGGACGCCAGCCGCACTGATGACACCGGAACCGAGAGCGCTGCTGGCAATGAGAAAAAGCAGAGTGCGGGCAGACATGACCGTATCCTCGAAGCATGGGCCGCTTGGCCCGGGTGCATGCAGTCTGTGCCCCGGAGCTTAATGGTTGCAGTGGCGGAAATACTATATTTATGGCGGAATCGGACAAAGCTGCCGCACTGCATCGGTGAAATACCGTCTTTCGTGACGAAGGCAACGTTCGCTGCCGGCTGATGTCGCTAGGCTTCGCTCGGGGGGCGATTGCCGTGAGGTGTCTGCGATGGCCATGAGCAACCTCGGACTGAAGGCCGCGATCGCAGCGTGCCTTGCAATCCCGGCCACAGCGAATGCGCAGTTCAATGACTGCACGCTTGCCAACAGTCCGCTGCAAACCGGGGCCGATCCGATCAACCATGTGCGACTGGCGCTGCGCCAGGACGGCCGCCCGGTGCTGGCCTACAGCAATGCTGTACACAACAACGCCTCGCTGTATTTTTATGATTGTGCCAATCCCACCTGCAGTGCCGGACAATCGGTATACCTGGATACATCGAGCAATTATTTCGGTTCGTCGGGCATCGTGATCCGCGCGGATGGTCGTCCTGCCGTCGTGGCGAGCTATTTTGGCGGCGTGCGTTTTTACGATTGCGCCGATGCCGATTGCGGCAGCGTGACCGTCGTCGATATCCGCCCCACGGCAAGCGCGATTCTCAGCGACATTCCGATCGCGTTGCAGCAGAACGGCAATCCTGTCGTGCTCTATGTCGATGGCGTGACCAGCGCGCGGCCGCTTTATCTGATCGCGCATTTCTGCACCGACGCGGGCTGCGTTGCCGCGGGGAGCGAGGCAGTATTGGCGATACCGCCGGCGATGTCCGGCTTCGGGGCGTTGTCGCTTGCCGTCGGCAGCGATGGCGACCCCGCCGCCACTTACCTGACCAGCGAAGGCGCGAGCAACCTGAACAACTACGATCTGGCACGCTGCGGCGATTCCATGTGCATGTCGGTGACGAACACGCAGATTTCTGCGCCGGTCGGTACCTCGACACCGGCGTTCACTGCGCTCGCGATCCGCAGCGATCAGCGCCCGCTGGCGCTCGACAATCAGGCCAGCAACACCGCCTTGCTCGACTGCACCACGAGCGATTGCACCGCGGTCGTCAACCGCCTGCTGCCGCCAAGCGCGGTCGGCCAGCCGATGGGCTTGAAACTGCTGCCCGGCGATCTGCCTGCGTTTGCCTTGTTCAATCCCTCGATGGTTGGTGCGTTCGCATGCACTGATGCCACGTGTTCGGGCGGCGCTTCGCTGCAGACGACTTCCCCCACAACGAGCATCATCGATGCCGATTTTGCCGTCGACTCCAGTCCGCACCCGGCGATCGCGTATATCGATGCCGGCACCAGCGATCTGGCTATCGCCGGTTGTTACGCCGACCTGGTCTTTGCCAACGGTTTCGAGTGAGCCTGCACTTTTTTTGTGAAAGCGCGGGACAACCGTTCCGTTCGTGCCGCGCAACGACTGGAACCCTGTGGTCCTGAGCATAAGGTCATTCAGCGCCGCGTCGTTTATGATCCGCTGAGGCTCATCGGGATCAGGCATGGCAGCGAGCGGTGCAAAGGGCAGTCGCAAGTCAGGTGTGTGGCGGCTGATCCGTCACCTGCGCCTTCGTCCCCGGTTCAGTGCATCGGCGGCAATTTTTCTTGCACTCGCCGGTGCCTTTGTCGCCGCTGGCATGCGTCCGTCGCGGAGCCTGTTGCTGGCGTTCGATATCGCCGCGGCGATATTCCTCGTGGCAACGGGCGTGATGTTCACGCAGGTCGGACCGGAGCGGATTCGTTCGATAGCGGCTGAACAGGACGAGGGACGCTGGGGATTCCTGTGGAGCGGTGTCGTCGTTTCGCTCATCGCGCTCGTGGCGCTCAGCGTGGAATTGGACGCAAGCAAGGGAGGCAGCCTGGTCGAGATCGGGTTGGCGGCAACCAGCCTTCTGCTCTCCTGGCTGTTCATGAACACGGTGTTCGCCTTGCACTATGCGCACGCCTTCTACCGCGAAGGCGTGCGCGGCAAGGCACGGCTGGAGTTCCCAGGCACGGATGAACCGGACTATTGGGACTTCGCGTATTTCGCCGCCGTCATCGGCATGACGTTCCAGGTATCGGATGTGCAGATCACTGACCGTTCGATACGGCATGTCGCGCTGGCACAAAGCATCATCGCGTTCTTCTTCAACGTGATCATCATTGCGCTCAGCGTCAACGTGGTTGCCGGCCGCGCCTGATCCCCGGCGTGTGCCGGCACCGGATGCGGCCGCGAAGCTTTTTTGATGCGGATGACCGGCTTGAGCACGCGATCGATTTCGTCGAGTACCAGTGCAAAATTCGGTACCGCCTGCGACATAGGCAGGCACACGACCAGATCGAAATGGGCGTCGGCGAGTGTCAGCGCGAAGGCATCGCCTACCTCGTCCGCCACGCGCCCGCCGAAAGCTGCGCTGTCGCGACGCGCGATGGCGAGATTTCCTTCGAGGATGTCGATGCCGACAATGTGCGCTTGTGGATAATGCAGCGCCAGGCGGCGGGTGATTTCACCGGTGCCGCAGCCCAGATCGAGAATGCGAAGGTCGCCGCCGAGACCATAGCGTGCGAACAGCGGATGCTCCTGCGGCCAGATGGCAAGCGCCTGGAGCGCAAGATTGCGCGCCATCGATTCGTCGCCCATCTGCACGGCCTGGGGATTGCGGTCGGCGCTCATGAGCCGCCGTGCACCGTGGTTTGCGTAGCAGGCTCAGCCTATGAAGAACGCATTGAGCTTGTTGCCGTCCAGATCGCGGAAATAACCGGCATAGAAACCTTCGCCGCGCGGACCGGGAGCGCCTTCGTCGGTGCCGCCCAGTTCCATTGCCTTCTTGTGCAGGGCATCGACCTTGTCGCGGCTGTCCACGACCAGTGCAATCATGGTCCCGTTGCCCACGGTCGCGGGTTTGCCGTTGTGCGGCTTGATCACTCCCAGTCCCGGTGTGGTCGGAGACACTGTCCAGGCGATGAATTTATCCGATTCCATCCAGCGCTTGGCGCCTATCGTGCCCAGCAGGGCATCGTAAAACTTGGCGGCGCGGGGAAGGTCGTTGGTGCCAAGAGTCGCGTAACCGATCATCGGATTCTCCGGGGACAAAAGCCGCCGCAGCATTCCATGAGTTTGCGGCGAAGTAAAGGCGCGCAAAGGTGGCCGCCCGCGAAGCCTTTCCGCACGCCAGGCAAGAACCTTTCACTTCCTGGCTCGTTGCCCGCGTCTCGCGGAAAGTCTTTCGCGAAATTCGCCAGTGACCAGTGCGACTCAGCCGCCACCGTCCTTGTTCGGATCACGGTCGCGGGGTGCCGGTCGGGACTGTGCTTGCGGCGCCGGCCGCGTCGCGCCAGATGCAGGCTTGTTCGCTGGCAGGGGCGCTGGCCGCGTTGCCGGCCGGCCGCCGTTGGCTGGTCCGGCGGGACGCGTCACCTGAGGCTGTGGCCGGGGTGTTGGCCGGGTAACCGGAGGTTGCGGTTTCGGCCGTGGTGGCGGGCGATGCCCGGAGGGTGCCCCCGGTTTTGACGGCGGATGATAGCCGGGACGCGAAGGCCGCGGCGGCGGTAGATGCACATGGATCGAACGACGGTTCCAGCGATCGCGGTCACGATACCAGGGGCGCTCGTGGTAGTAGCTGCTCCAGTACGTGCCAAGCACGAAACTGATGACGGGAATACCGATGCGTGCGCCATAGCTGTCGACGTAGACGCGCGAATTGTTGTAATCGTATTGCAGATATTCGCCCGCGACCCAACCGCGATCGGCGCCGGCGATCACATCGCACCAGATCCACCCATTGACGCAGCCCTGGATGCTGACGACGGTGCCGAGGGGAAGTGTGGTAATGCGCGGATATTGCGGATCGGGGCCAGCGCGCAGGTTCAGGTTCGCGGTGACGTATGCGTCGGTCGCGACTGCAGCGGCAGGCAGCAGGGGGGTAAAGCAGGCGATTGCAAGCCAGAACAGCCGTTTCATGGATGCGATCTCCAGTGAGCAACGGGTCATGTCTTACACCCCGGGCACGAAAAAATCCATTGCTTTTTCTCTTCCTATGCGGGCATCGGCGTATTGTCATCGATGCCCGGCTGACGTCGGCAAAGCCGAAAGATCGATTCCCGGAATGAGTATACAATTATCTTGTTCCCAGTTTGTGGCCGGGGTGGGCCATCTATTGGTTGATCATCCTGGGCAATCTCACCACGGCGATTGTGCGGACACGATGACGCGGACTTCTGGCGCTGCTCATTGTCTTCGTCGCGCTGCGGCGCAAATTGCGCCATGAAGAACGCCGACTGGGTGAAATCCTCGGCCCCGACCATGCAAACTCTCTATCGCAGCGAGTGGCCGCACTCATCCCGTTCGTTCTGTCATGCCATCGTCGGATATCGCTGTCGGACACACGCGTTCGCGGAGCACAGGGGCGAAGTCGCACCTGACGCCATACGTCACTCTGCCGCTGGATATCGACATTTCTTTACCATCGATGCAGGTGCAGCATGGTTTTGCCGGGCAACGCATCGATAACCCGGGGTCGGCCGGGCTGCGCTGGATTGGCGCTGGCCGGAAGAGGATTCGAGTGCTGTGATCCGCATCCGGACAGGCTGCTGGCACTCGAATTGCTTGGACTTGCCCCAATACGCGGCCTTCGTGCGCCTGCGATTCAGGAAAACATGTTGTTGTCGACGCCATTTGCCATTTCTGCGGATCGCGACTCGCCGGTGCGGCAGTTCGTGGAACGCAGCTACCGCATGCGTCTGTTCGGGCTGAGCCTGGGTCTGGTCTGTATCGCCTCGGTGTTGTATCAGAATGCTGCGCATGTGGCCGTCTGGGCCTTGCTCATCGCCAATGCCTGCGTGTGGCCGCCGCTGGCCCGGTTCCTGGCCTTGCGCAGCGTCGACCCGGTGACGACGGAAACGCGCAGCCTGCTGATCGATTCGGCGATGGGCGGGGTCTGGATCGCGCTGATGCAGTTCAATCTGCTGCCCAGCGTGCTGATCGCACTGGTCCTGTCCATCGACAAGATAAGGATCGACGGCTGGTTGCTGCTGATGCGCAGTCTGGTCGTGCAACTGGCCGCCTGTGTGCTTGCTGCGGCAATTCATGGCCTGGAATTCGCCCCACAAACCACGATGCTGACGATCGTGGCGTCGCTGCCGTTGCTGATCGGCTACCCGCTCGCCATGAGCGTATCGGCGCATTCGTTGATGCAGACTGTGCGCTACCAGAATCATCGGCTGGCCCGGCTGCATCGCGAGAATCCCGTCGAAGTGCTCGATTCGGCCCAGTAGCGCCGCGAAACGGAAATCTCGCATATCGGTGCCGTACGATTTGCGGCGGCCGACGCAGTATTGATGCTTTCGCTGACCGATAGTGCAGTATTCTCAGAGGCGGCGCTGTCCGGAGCGCATGCATGATCCTTCGCCAGATTTTCGCCCCTGCGTTGTTGCTTGCTGCCACCAATGCGCCCGCGGCTGGCGACTTCGTGTTCGCGAGCAATTTTGACGGCGCGTGGATTTCCGGCTACTACGTCGGTTATCAAGCGGGTTTGTATCCGATTGCAGATGTCGATTTTGCCGCGCTGACCCATCTGGTCGTTGGCCGGGTCGTGCCGAACGCCGACGGTACGCTGAATACGAGTTTCGATATCGACGCGACGCATGGGCCGACATGGGCGAAGCAAGCCACTGCAGCGGCACACGCGCATGGCGTCAAAGCACTCCTCATGCTTGGCGGGGCCGGTGAACAGGCCGGCTGGATCGGCGCTGCATCATCCGCTCATCGCGCAACCTTCGTGGCCAATCTTCTGCAGGTCGCCGACGACTATACGTTCGACGGTTTCGATCTGGACTGGGAGCCATTGACGGCGTCCGATCAGCCGGATTTCATCCGGCTTGCGCAAGCGCTGCGCGCGGCAAAACCGGGATTGATCCTGACTGTGCCCGTGGGCTGGATCAACGCCAACTTCGCGTCACCGCAGGACGCGTTTTACGGCTCTATCGCACCCTTGTTCGATCAGATCAACATCATGAGCTATGGCATGGCCGGCGACTGGGACGGCTGGGAAAGCTGGTATACCTCGGCAGTCACGGACGCCGGCGTCAACACGCCAAGTTCCGTGGCAAGCAGCGCCGCTTACTATCTTGCCGCGGGCGTGCCATCCAGCCGGCTGGGCGTGGGCATCGGCTTCTACGGCATGTGCTGGACCGGTGTGAGCGGGGCGCGGCAAAGTTCCGGCAGCGAGATTGCCGACGACAACGTCATGAGCTACGAAAATATCATGACGCAGTACTACAGCGCGGCCTGGTATCAGTACGACGCCACGGCGATGGCGCCGTCGCTCGGCGCTGCGGCAGCCTTCGGCCCTGCTTCGGGGCCAAAATGCAATTTCGTTTCGTATGAAGACCCGGCCTCGGTGACCGCAAAGGGGAGCTTTGCCCTGCAGAACAAGCTGGGCGGCACGATCATCTGGACGATCGGCGAAGGCCACCAGTCCGAATTGCCCGCCGGGCAACGTGATCCGCTGCTGGAGGCAGTGCGCGCCGCGTTTCGCCCTTGAGAATCGGCCGTTGGTAATGAGAAGCGTATGATCGCGCTATGCCGTGTTGCGGCGCTTCAAGAGGCCAGTCGTCGTGCCAACCCACGATCCGCGCATCGATGCCTACATTGAAAAATCGGCTGCTTTCGCCCGGCCGATCCTGGTCCATCTGCGCAATGTCGTGCATCGAGCCTGTCCGCAGGTGGAAGAAACGATGAAATGGAATTTTCCACATTTCATGCACCACGGCATGCTGTGCGCGATGGCCGCTTTCAAGCAGCATTGCACGTTTGGCTTCTGGAAGGAAAGTCTGGTTCTTGCCGGAACGCGGCAAGGCGACGGTGACGCGATGGGCCAATTCGGCCGCATCACCAGCGTCAAGGAACTGCCAGCGCAGAAAGTTCTCGCCGCATATGTCCGCAAGGCGATGCAACTGAACGAAGCAGGGATCAAGTCGCCACGAGCGAAGCCGGGCCGCAAGCCACCCCTGGCCATTCCGGAAGATATGTCATCCGCGCTGAAGAAGAACAGGAAGGCCGCCACGACATTTGCAGGCTTCAGTCCGAGCCAGCAGCGCGAATATGTCGAATGGATCGGTGAGGCCAAGCGCGATGAAACCCGGGCGGTTCGGCTGGCAACAACGATCCAGTGGCTGAGCGAAGGCAAACAACGCAACTGGAAATACATGAATTGCTGAGCCTGCCCTGTATATTGCGCATCGTCTTCAGCAAAGCATCGACGAGGTTTTCGTGATCACCACTCTCATCATCATCGCGATCACCGCGGTGGTTTCCATTGTCACGTTCAGCAACGCCGAACTGATGCAACGCCTGATCCTATGGCCTCCGGCGGTGACCCGCGACCATCAGTACTACCGGTTGGTCACATACGGGCTGATTCATGCCGATCCCCAGCATCTGATCTTCAACATGCTGACGCTGTATTTCTTCGGCCAGGCGATGGAACAACTGTACGACCACTATCTCGGGGTGTTTGGTTTTGCGTTGTTCTATATCGGCGGTCTGGTCGTCTCGATCCTGCCGACGTATCTTCGCAACCGGAACAATTCGCGCTATCGCAGTCTCGGGGCGTCTGGCGCCGTGTCGGCAGTGCTGTTCGCGTTCATCCTGATCAATCCCTGGGCAAAAATCATCGTGCTGGTCCTGCCGATGCCCGCGATTCTCTATGCGATCGCCTACTTGGCCTATACCTATTACATGGATCGGCAGAACGCCGGCAACATCAACCACAGCGCCCACTTGTGGGGCGCCGCCTACGGCGTTATTTTCACGATTGTGATGGAGCCACGGGTGATCGGCCTGTTTCTCGACGGCCTTGCGCATCCGCATTCAGGCATGTGAATCGATGCCGAAACGCATAGAAGACGAATGCAAAACGTGCCCATCCCGGATGCTCAGCAGCGATTCAACCTTCTCCGGCTATGCTCTGCCCAAGAAACCAAAGGAGAATAGGTCATGAAACGTCTCATGAGTCTGGTCTTGGCCGCTGGCATGTTGGTCACGCTGGGCGGTTGTGTTTACGGACCCGGCTACTATCAGCGCCCGGGCGTGGTTTACGACGACGGTGCTGCCCCTGGCTACGATGGCGCGGCTGTAGGCTACGATGATGGCTACTACGCGCCGGCTTATGCGGGCTATTACGGACCATACGGTTACGGCTATGGCTACGGCTACTACGGCCCGGTGATTGGCTTGGGCTTCTTCGGTGGTTATTACGGCTATGGCCACGGTTACCATGGCCCGTGGCGCGGCGGATATCACGGCGGTGGCTGGCACGGCGGCATGGCGCACGGTGTGTCGCATGGCGGGGGCTGGCACGCCGGTCACTGATGCAGTCGCAGGCAATTGATCCACGACGGGCGATCCGGTAACGGCTCGCCCGTTTTCTTTTTCTGGCCCGGAAATTGCCAACACGCGTGAAGCGTGCAAGGCATTGTACACAAGTTGACTTTTACGATGCCGGACACGCGCGCGGAAGTCGATTCTAGCCGTTGTCGAGCGCTTTGGGCAGTCTGGCCGCTGCGCTCACGGGTGCTATGATCCGGGCATGGCAATTGTCGCCGACCAGCACACCGCGGTACTGCCGGGACGCTTCGCGTACCTGATGGGGCTGTATGCCGAAAATTATCATCGGCTCGCGCGCCTGTTTGCACCGCAAACGCTGGATCTCGGCAGCTACCGTTCCTGCGTCGATGATGGTCTGGATTTGCATCTGGAAGTCGTGGAGCGCCATCCCTACACGATGGAACTGCATCTGACTTATTGCATGGCCGATCGCGATACCGGCGGTCCGTCGCCGTCAGCATGGTTGCGCGTCTATCGTGATGCCCATGTCGCGGAGGCAACACACTGTCATCCCGGCAAGCGCTTGTGGCACGCGCTGGGTCCGTTCCCGCCGGCGAAGACAGTCTTCGAACATCGCATGCGCATGGCCAGTTTTCTCAATCGCTGGCTCGAATATCTTGCGGAACAGGGGCACTCGCGCGGCACCCTCGAGCCAATTGCCGCAGGCGCGTTGCCTCATTGCGCCTGAATCCCGTTCACGCCTGCTGCCATCTGCCTGTCATCTGATCACGGCATGCTGATCGCATCACCGACTTGGCGATGCGGCGATGGACCAACTGATGTACTGGCTGGATCGGGGCGACTGGGTCGTTTCGCTGCAGCATGCGTGGATCTGGGCGTCGCTCACGACGGTCCTGACGCTAGCGACCGTCGTCGGAATTGCTGCCATCGGTCGTCACTATGACGGGCAGGAACGGCGCTCCGGGAGTTCGCAGGCGCAGGCTTGACGGCGCGCTCGGCGATATAAAGGAAGCCTCCGCAGGCGCGTTGTGCCAGCGACGCACCTTGCCCCGCCAGCCTCCGCCGCCCACCTATCGCTGCTCACGTGTCGCGTGCGGTCGCGCGCGAAATCCTGCGAAAATCCGCTATCCTGTGACGATAAAAGCCCACTCGGGCTGCTTTGATGCGGATCAAGATGACCATTGCCGAATTCATTCAATGAGTGCGCGCAAGATACTGTTGCTGAGCGTATCGGCCGGAGCCGGCCATGTGCGCGCCGCCGAAGCCCTGCGCGCCTATTCCGAAGCCGAACTGCACGATGTTCAGGCGCTGCATCTGGATGTCATGGACTATGCCTCGACGACGTTCCGCAAATTGTATACCGATGCCTACATCAAACTCGTCAACAAGCATCCAGCGCTGTGGGGCATGCTTTACCAGATGACCGCCGACGCGCGTACCGACGCGACGATGCACAAGATGCGGCGCTCTATCGAACGACTCAATACTCGCGCTTTGCGCAAGCGCATCGACGAGTTCGAACCCGACGCGATCATCTGCACGCACTTCCTGCCAGCGGAAATCCTAATGCACGAAATCCGCCGCGGACGCCTGAACGTACCGGTCTGGGTGCAGGTGACGGATTTCGACCTGCACCGCATGTGGGTCATCCCGCACATGACTGGCTACTTTGCCGCCAACGAGGAAATCGCGTTCCGGATGCGCGCCGTCGGCATGGCGGCGGCGACCGTGCATGTCACCGGCATTCCGATCATGCCGGCCTTCGCGCAACCCTTGCAGCGCCAGGAATGCGCGCGTGAATTCGGTCTGGATCCGGAGCAACGCACGCTCCTCCTGATGGGCGGCGGGGCAGGCGTTGGCAACCTCGAACAGGTGGCCGCGAGCCTGCTTGCGCTCGACGCTGAATTCCAAGTGATCGTGCTTGCCGGAAAAAATGCCGCGGCGCTGGCTGCGTTGCGGGAACTGGCACGCCAGCACCCGTCGCGACTGTTTCCGCAAGGTTACTCGCATCAGGTGGAGCGATTGATGGCCTGCGCCGATCTGGTCATCACCAAACCCGGTGGCCTGACCAGCTCAGAATGTCTGGCGATGGGCGCGCCGATGATCGTGCACTCGCCCATTCCGGGGCAGGAGGAACGCAATGCCGATTACCTGCTTGAGCAGGGTGCGGCGCTGAAGGCGGTGGATACGGTCGGATTGCAGTATCGCGTCGCCGAATTACTCGCCTCGTCCGTGCGCCTCGCGCAGTTGCGCGCACGCACCCAGGCCATCGCGCGTCCGCGTGCAGCCCGCGAGGTGTTGCGGATTGTGCTCGAAGCGACTGCGGAATCACACGGCGCATGAATGACGCGGTGCGTTTCCGCTGGCTGCTCGTGCCGACGATCCTCTGGATCCTGCTGCTCGCCTATTTCCTCGCCAATGTCGAAATTCAGATCGAGGGCGCGGCTGGCTGGGCGGCAAACCTGCCGACCTGGCGGATCGCGCCGAACTGGCTGCTCGATATTTTCTGGGGTGGCCGGCCGATGACCGGCTACCACGCATGGATGTTTCCCAGCATCGCGCTTTTTCTGCATTTTCCACTTGTATTCTTCTGGCGCTGGTCGTGGCGGCTGGAAGCGCGTCTGTTGGCCTGCATCCTGATGTTCTGGATCGCCGAGGATTTCTTCTGGTTCGCGTTGAATCCGGCCTTCGGTCTGGCGCGTTTTTCGCCTGCAAATATTCCGTGGCATGTCCACTGGTGGGCGGGCGCACCGACCGACTACTGGGTCTTCCTGGGTATCGCGGCCGCGCTTTTCGGCTTGTCCTGCAGCAAACGGCGCAGCAACCAGGCCAGCCGGCTGCTCGATCGCTCGGAATGAGCGGGTCTTCAGCTTTCACATCAGATTTTTACGCGAGGCGAGGGCATAATCGGCTGGTACCCCAACGTCAGGAGATCGCTCATGAAGCTCGAAAAGGTTCTTTACACGGCACACGCCACCGCCACCGGAGGTCGCGACGGTCGCGCCAAATCCTCTGATGGGCGCATCGACGTCGTGCTCAAGCCGCCGAAGGAAATGGGCGGCACAGGTGAAGGCGTGAATCCCGAGCAGCTGTTTGCTGCCGGCTACGCGGCCTGTTTCATCGGTGCCATCAAATTCGTCGGCGGACGCGACAAAGTCGCGGTTCCCGCAGATACGTCGATTGAAAGTTCGGTCGGCATCGGTCCGATTCCGCAAGGCTTCGGCATCCAGGTCGAATTGAAGATCTCGATTCCAGGTGTCGATCGGGCGACCGCGCAATCGCTGGTAGAGAAAGCGCACGTAGTCTGTCCCTACTCGAACGCGACGCGCGGCAATATCGACGTGATTTTGACCGTGGTTTGAGCTTTAATGCGGATCGAGCCTGTGTCCGCACGGGCTTGCCGCCGACAAATCGCGAACTCGCCAGCATTCTGTTTTCTGGGGGTAATTCATGCCTGTCCACCCTGATCTGGCGCCTGCCATGCGCGCGCGCCGGAGTCCCTCGCTGCATCAGCGCTTGGCACGACTCGCTGCCGCCGTAGCCCTGGGTCTCGTGGACAACGCGCCTGCGGCGACGATCGTGGTGAATAGCTCGTCGGCAGGCAGTGTGGCAGGAAGCTGCACGCTTTTCGATGCGGTGACCGCAGTCAATACTCAATCGCCTGTCAACCAGTGCATTGCCGGCAACGGCAACAACGACACGATCAGCCTTGCGGGATTTACCGTGCCCACGACGATCACGTTCACGGCGCCGGTGAATGGCTATCTCAGCGCGCTGCCGATTGCCAAGGCGGTCACGATCACCGGCAACCTCGATGGCAATGGCAATGCGCTGGTGACGATCGAGCGCAGCGAGATCTCGGGCGTCCCCTTTCGTTTGATCCAGAACGGGGACAATCTCACGCTGCACGGTTTGACCCTTCGCAACGGTTATGCCGGTCCTGGAGGCGCCATCTACGCCATCGGCAGCGCGACCGTGACATTGACGAATTGCAGGCTCAGCAACAACACGACGGGTAGCGCCGGCGGTGCCATTTATGCGCAAAACGGCTCGGTCACGTTGACGAATTCGACGATAAGCGGGAACAGCACCGTTGCGGGCAACGGTGGCGGCATCTATGCCGGCGGCACGGTTTACGCGAATGAGAGCACGATCAGCGGCAACTACACGACCGGGACCGGCGGAGGTATCTACGCCAGCGCTGCCGTTCTGACCAATACCACGATCAGCACCAATTACGCCGCTGTCAGCGGTGGCGGAATTTTCGCGGCTGCAGTAACGCTGCAATTCTCCACCGTGGCAGGCAACGCCGTTGCCTCGGGCGGCATCGGCGGTGGTATCGCGATTACGTCGTACAAGGTAGCGTCGACTTCCACTGCATCGATTGTTTCCGGAAATCAGCCGGGCAACGATATCGATTCGCCGGCCGCGGTGACCCTGGGGGGCGACCACAACCTGATCGGCGCGCACGGCGCAAATATTACGTTGGCGAACCCGGCCCTGACCTGCGACCCTCATCTCGGTCCGTTGTTCGACAATGGCGGACCAACTTGGACGCGCCCGTTGTTCATCGGTTCCTGCGCCCTTGACGCAGGCCCGGCGACAGGCGGCCCGGTGACCACCGACCAGCGCGGCTTCGCGCGCAAGGCGGGCAGCGCCACCGATCTTGGTGCGTTCGAGAAACAGGGCCTGCTGGATCCGCCGGATCTGATCTTCGTCAACGGTTTTGAGCAGTAAGCAATCGGATTGCAGCGCAGCCCCGACATCAGTATAGCGGCGACAGAAAACGGTCCATGCGTGGACGATACCAGCGGTCCGCGTCGAGCGAATACGCTACTTTGAATGCGCGACCGACGATGCTTTCGCGCGGGACAAAACCGATATAGCGCGAGTCTTCACTGTTGTCGCGACTGTCGCCAAGAAAAAGATATTGGTTCGGCGGCACCGTCGTCGGACCGAATGAACGGATTGCCTGGCGCTGTGGCAGCACCATGATCGGATGCGGTCGTCCGGCAAGATTCTCGGTCGCATAGAGGTGATCCTGATCACGCGTCGCCTGTGGCAAATCAGCATCGGCGAAGCCGGGCGCCGTCGTATAGTCGATTGCAGTACCGTTGATGAACAGGCGTTCACCGCGCATCTCTACCGTGTCGCCCGGCAGGCCGACGATGCGCTTGACCAGGGTGATGCCGTCCTTTGGCGACGCGAAAATCACGATGTCGCCGCGCTGCGGATCGCTACCCTTGGTCAGCCGCGCGGTCGTGAACGGGATGCGCAGGCCGTAGGCTTGCTTGTCGACCAGGATTCGATCGCCTTCGACGATCGTTGGATTCATCGAACCGCTGGGAACATACATCCAGTCCGCGAGTGCCGAGCGGAAGATCATCATCAGCGCGAAAAACACGAACAACGATTTGTTCATGGCGAGGAGGCGCGTGAGGCGTTGAGGCAGGGGCATCGCTGGTCGCTCCGTCAGGTCATGGTGATGACGGAAGACCGGTGCGGGTTCGATGAAGTTCCCAGCGTGTCCGCAATGATGATCTCCACGTTCCGACAATCCTCACCCCGAAGCCCGTTTCCGGCCGAGGTACACGCCACTGCCGGTTGACGGGGATGACTGCTTGTTGCCTACACCGCCTCGAATATGCCCGCCGCACCCATGCCAGTACCTATGCACATCGTCACCATTCCGTATTTCTGCTTTCGCCGCCGCAACCCATTGACGAGAGTCGCAATGCGCACCGCGCCGGTCGCGCCGAGAGGATGGCCGAGCGCGATCGCGCCGCCGAGCGGATTGATCTTGTCGGCGTTCAGGCCCAGATCCTTGATCACGGCGAGCGCCTGTGCGGCGAAGGCTTCATTGAGCTCGATCCAGTCCAGGTCGTCCTGCTTGATGCCCGTCTGTTTGCAGACTTTCGGTATTGCGGCCTTCGGGCCGATGCCCATGATTTCAGGTGGCACGCCGGCGACGGAAAAGCCGACGAAGCGGGCGAGTGGAGTCAGGCCGTAATCCTTGATCGCCCGTTCGCTGGCCAGCAAGACGGCGCCGGCGCCGTCGGACATCTGCGAGGAATTGCCGGCGGTGACGCTGCCACCCGCGCGGAACACGGGCTTGAGTTTGGCCAGCGCCTCGCGTGTCGTGCCGGCACGTGGACCTTCGTCGTTCCTGATCGTGCGCAAGTCGTCCACAATGCTGCGTTTGTTCAAATCCGGATAGTGATCGGCCAGCGTATAGGGCGCGATCTCGTCGGCAAATTCGCCATTGGCGATGCCGGCCAGTGCCTTCGCATGGCTGGCGACCGCGAACGCGTCCTGCTGTTCGCGCGTGACTTTCCATTGTTCGGCGACTTTCTCGGCGGTAATGCCCATGCCATAGGCGATGCCGATATGTTCGTTGTCGAAGATGCGCGGATTGAAAACCGGGTGGTAGCCCATCATCGGCACCATGCTCATGCTTTCGGTGCCGCCGCCGATCATCAGATCGGCTTCGCCAAGACGGATGCGGTCGGCCGCCATCGCCACCGCCTGCAGGCCCGACGAACAGAAACGATTAATCGTGACTGCAGCGACGACGTTCGGCAGGCCGGCGAGCAGCACCGCAATGCGCGCGACGTTCATGCCTTGCTCGGCCTCGGGCATCGCGCAGCCGATCACGGCATCGTCGATGCCGGATTTGTCGATCGAGGGACATTTGGCCAATGCCGCGTCGATGGCGAAGGCGAGCATATCGTCGGGCCGCGTGTTGCGGAACACGCCACGCGGAGCCTTGCCGACCGGAGTACGGACGGCAGCGACAATGTAGGCGTCTTGGGTCTGTTTGCTCATGGGTGACGATCTCCGAGAAATTCGTGTGCTGCTCGTCCGACACAAGGATGTGTCGTCGCGACGGGAGTTCGTTCCCGGTCGCGGAACACAGGGCCGGGGTTTGCCCGGTCCGTGTTGACGACAGTTGCGGCTGGAAGCCCGATCTGTCGCATATCAGTTGCGCAATGGTTTGCCGGTCTTCAACGTCGTGACGATGCGTTCCTGCGTTTTTGGCATCTGTCCGAGCGCGACGAAATGTTTGCGTTCCAGATCCAGCAACCATTGCTCGTCGACCATCGATCCGCGTTCGACCTGGCCACCACACAAGGTATCGGCAATCCGGCTGGCGATTTCCATGTCGTGGGCCGAGATGAAGCGGCCTTCGGCCATGTTGACCAGACTGGCCCTGAACGTCGCCGCGCCGACATCGCCGGCAACCGTGATCTGACGATTCGGCAGCGGCGGGCGCCAGCCGGATTCGGCCAGCGCATTCGCCTCGTTCTTGGCGACATAGAGCAATTCGTCGGTGTGGAATACGACGACGTCGCTGGGCCGGAGCAAGCCCATTTCCTTGGCTTCGAGCGCACTGGCCGAGACTTTTGCCATCGCCACGGTCTCGAAGTAGCTCTTCAACTGCGTGAACACGTCGCCGCCGACGGCGTTGCTTGCGGCGCGGATCGCGATCTCCTTCAGGCCGCCGCCGGCGGGGAGCAGGCCCACGCCGGCCTCGACCAGGCCGATGTAACTTTCCAGCGCCGCAACGGTGCGCGCCGAGTGCATCTGGAATTCACAGCCGCCGCCAAATGCCATGCCGCGGATCGCGCAAACCACCGGTACCAGCGAAAATTTGATCCGCATGCTGGTCTGCTGGAAGCGGTTGACCATCGCATCGAAGTCACCAACCTTGCCGGCCTGCAGTGCGGTCATCGCACCGGAAAGATCGGCGCCGGCGCTGAACGGTTCGCTGTCCTGCCAGATCACCAGGCCCTTGAAATTGCGTTCGGCCTCATCCACTGCACGATGGATGCTGTCGATCACGCCGGCACTGATCGTGTGCATCTTGGTCTTGAACGACAGGATCGCAATGCCATCGTCGCCGAGATTCCACAGGCGCGCGTCGTCGTTCTCGAAAATGGTTTTGCCCTTGTCCACCGGGGTGCCGATGACGCTTTCCGGGAACAACTGGCGTTTGTATACCGGCGCGCTCGATGTCGGCAGATATCTGTCCGTGGCTGGCGAATAGGAACCCTGCGCATTGTGCACACCGGTGCGCTTTGCATCGCTGGCCCAGGCAGGCAACGGTGCTTTGCTCATGGCCCTGCCGGCAGCGACATCCTCGGAGATCCAGCTTGCCACCTGCGCCCAGCCCGAAGCCTGCCAGGTCTCGAATGCGCCGAGCGACCAGCCGTAACCCCAGCGCAGGGCGAAATCCACATCGCGCGCGGTGCTGGCAATATCGGCCAGGTGAAACGCGGCATAGTGGAAAAGGTCGCGGAACACCGCCCACAGGAACTGCGCCTGGGGATCCTGGCTCGCACGCAGTCCGCCGAGTCTTTCCGCCGGCGATTTCATCTTAAGGATTGCCGCGACAGCGTCGTCGGCCTTGCCGTCGCTGAGGCGGTAGTCGGCCTTGGCCAAATCCAGCACCTGGATATCCTTGCCAAGCTTGCGGAAGAACCCGGCTCCGGCCTTCTGGCCGAGGGCACCGTTGTCGATCAAGGCCTGCAGCCAGACCGGAGGCTTGAAGTAGTCGTGCCACGGATCGTTCGGCAGGGTATCGGCCATGGTCTTGATGACGTGCGCCATGGTGTCCAGGCCGACCACGTCGGCTGTGCGGTAGGTAGCACTCTTGGGCCGGCCAATCGCGGGGCCGGTCAGTGCATCGACCACGTCAAAACCGAGCTTGAACTGCTCGGTGTGGTGCATGGTCGCGAGCATCGAGAATACGCCGATGCGATTGCCGATGAAGTTCGGCGTATCGCGGGCGTAGACCACGCCCTTGCCGAGTGCGGTGGTCAGGAAAGCTTCCAGGCCCTCGAGCACTGCGGCGTCGGTTCTGGCGCAGGGAATCAACTCGACCAGATGCATGTAGCGCGGCGGATTGAAGAAATGCACACCGCAGAACCGGTGATGAATACTTGCATCAAGAACATCGGCCAACGAATTGATACTCAAGCCAGAAGTGTTACTGGCCAACACGGCCTCCTTGCCAATGAAGGGGGCAATTTTGGCGTAAAGATCGCGTTTCCAGTCGAGCCGTTCGGCGATGGCCTCGATGATCAGATCGCATTCCTTGAGCGCACCCATATTCTGGTCGTAATTCGCCGGCACGATTGCGCCAGCGCGCGACTTGTCGGCCAGCGGTGCCGGCGAGAGTTTCCTCAGATTGTCGATGGCCTTGAGCACGATGCCATTGGGGTCGCCATCTTTTGCCGGCAAGTCGAACAGCACGGTGTCGATGCCGGCATTGACCAAATGCGCCGCGATCTGCGCGCCCATGACTCCTGCACCGAGTACGGCGGCTCTGCGGATACGAAGGTTGGAACTGCTCATGTCGAACCTCTCAGTACAAAAATTCCGGGATGTGGCCAATGGGAGCGCTTCTTGACCGCCAGATCGCGCAGGACTGCAGCGACTACGCGGCGCGCAGGCCGGCCGCCGCAAACTTGATCAGATGCTCTGCAGCAAGGTCGCGGTGCTGCTGTTCGGAAATACCGCGCCGCTTGATCATGCCGAAATCCGCGATGGCATAGGTCAGGGCGCCGCTGACGATATCCAGCCGCCAATACAACTCCTGCTTCTCCAGATCGGGCAATAGCCTAGCGAATGCGGTAGCGAACTGCTTGAGTGCGGGGCCGTAGTTGTCGTGCAGGAACTTGCGCAGTTGCTCGTTATGTTCGGCGTAGGCGCGCGCGAGGACGCGAACGAAGCCGGCACCGCCTTCCTGATCATGTGACAGCGACAATGCGGGCCGGACGAAGGCGGCGAGAACATCTTCGAGAGAGAAGTCTTTTCTGGACTGCACGGCTTCCAGGGCACGCAAGCGTTGCTCGTTCAACGAGTCCAGACGCCGGCGGAAGACCTCGTTGATGAGGTTTTCCTTGGAGCCGAAATGGTAGTTGACCGCAGCCAGATTGACGTTGGCCGATGCCGTGACCTGACGCAGCGATGCGCCGGCAAACCCGTGCCGGGCAAACAGTGCCTCGGCGGAATCGAGTATGCGTTGCTTGGTGGAGAAATGGGGAACGTTCAAACTCGCGTCCATCGAATCTCACGATCACCGCGACAACGTCGCGGCAGTGCTCAAACGAGCGTTTGAATCATAGGTCGAACATGACGCCACGGTCAACGAAAAGGCAAGCCTAGCATGCGCGTTACCGCGGGCACATCGTGGCATCGACTGTGCCCGACGTGAAGGCCAGTTAGAATTCTTGGCGGTTTTGTGAGCTAAGCCCTCGGATTGCCATGAATTTGATGTTAAGATTCCATCCTTGCGTTGATATATTCCCCTAAGTGACATCTGATCCGGAGATGCAGCACATGGCGCTGGAGCGCACTCTTTCCATCATCAAACCCGACGCCGTTGCCAAGAACGTGATCGGCGAGATTTATTCCCGTTTCGAAAAGGCCGGCCTGAAAATCGTCGCTGCCAGGATGAAACAGCTTTCGCGCGCGGAAGCCGAAGGCTTCTATGCCGTACATCGCGAGCGCCCGTTCTTCAAGCCCCTCGTTGACTTCATGATTTCCGGCCCGGTGATGATCCAGGCCCTGGAAGGCGAGGGCGCAGTACTGAAGAACCGCGACCTCATGGGCGCCACCGATCCGAAGAAGGCTGCGCCGGGAACGATCCGCGCAGACTTCGCGCAGTCGATCGACGCCAATGCCGTACACGGTTCCGATGCGGTTGAAACTGCACAAGTGGAAATTGCATACTTTTTCGCGGGGACGGAAATTAGCTCGCGCTGATTTCGTACTTATGCAAATGATTGAACATCCTGTCCAACATTTGCCTGTCGACTCCGGCACAGGTTCGGACTCGGCTCCGTCGCCGCGTCACGATGCGGCGACGCATGGGACCTCCGTGCCCCACACATCGACTTCCGATTCGCCAAGACAGAAAGTCAATCTGCTCGACTTCGACCGCCAAGGCCTGCGCGATCTGTTCGCCCAACTCGGCGAAAAGCCGTATCGGGCCGAACAGGTGATGAAGTGGATCTACCACCGCCATGTCACCGATTTCGCGGCAATGAGCGACGTGGGCAAGAAGCTGCGCGACAAACTTGAAGCGGTCTGCGAAATCGTTCCACCGAAGACCCTGTTCGAGAAACAATCCACCGACGCCACGCACAAATGGCTGCTCGGCATGGACGGCGGCAACGCGATCGAAGCAGTCTTCATTCCCGAATCCACCCGAGGCACGTTGTGCGTGTCTTCGCAGGTCGGTTGCGGGCTGAACTGCACGTTCTGCTCAACCGGTACCCAAGGCTTCAACCGCAATCTTTCCGCCGCGGAAATCATCGGCCAGGTATTCGTCGCCGCAAAGCACCTCGGCAACGTGCCGCACCATCAACGCAAGCTGACCAATGTCGTCATGATGGGTATGGGCGAGCCGCTGCTCAATTTCGACAACGTCGTGCGCGCCATGAGCGTGATGCGCGACGATCTTGGTTTCGGCCTGGCGAACAAGCGCGTCACCCTGTCGACTGCAGGCCTGGTGCCGATGATCGACAAGCTCAGTGCGGCCAGCGACGTGTCCCTGGCGGTTTCGCTGCATGCGCCGAATGACGAATTGCGCACAGAATTGGTGCCATTGAACAGGAAGTATCCGATAGCGGAGCTGCTGGGGGCCTGTCAGCGGTATGTGGCGCAGCGTCCGCGCGCCACGATAACCTTCGAGTATACGATGCTGAAAGGTATAAATGACCTGCCGGAACACGCGCGGCAGCTGATCAAGCTGATGCGCCAGTTGCCGAGCAAGGTCAACCTGATTCCGTTCAACACATTCACCGGAACCCGCTACGAGCGTTCCGACGAAGAGGTGATCCGTTCCTTCCAGAAGACCCTGCTCGATGCCGGCGTGCTGACGATGGTACGACGTACCCGCGGTGACGATATCGATGCGGCCTGTGGCCAGTTGAAGGGACAGGTGCTGGACCGCACCCGGCGCCAGGCGGACTTCCGGCGGCGCCTGGAAGAGGGGGCCCAGCATGCAGCATGAGCGCTGGCGTCTGCTTTGCACGGCGCTGCTATGTGGCGCCCTGGTTGCGTGCATGTCTTCCGGCGGATCGCATGTCGCCGACAGCAAGAATGAGAAGCGCGACGATGCAGCCCGCGTGCGCGTCGAGCTTGGGCAGCGCTACATGGAGCATGGCAAACTGGAGTTGGCTCTGGAGAATCTGCAAAAAGCGCTGGAATATGATTCCAACTACGTCGATGCGCATACCGTGATCGCGGTGCTTTACGAGCGCCTGGGGAAAATCAAGGATGCCGGCGAGCATTACGCGCGCGCGGCCGAACTGGCACCGAAGTCCGGCGCGGCCAACAACAACTACGGGCAGTTCCTTTGCGCCGGCGGCCAGTATGTCGAAGCGCAGAAATATTTCGCGCGCGCGATGGAAGACCCGTTCTACAAGACGCCCGACGTGCTGTATACCAATGCCGGCAGTTGCCTGCTGGAGCATGGCGACGGCCAGCTCGATCAGGCGGAGAACGATTTCCGCAAGGCGCTCGAGGCCAATCCGAACAACGTTCTGGCATTGTTCTACCTGGCCAAGGTGCTCTACGCCAAGAACGATTTCTTCCATGCGCGCGCTTTTATCCAGCGCTATGAGGCGCTGGGACAGCCGAATCCGGAGGCGCTGCTGCTGGCGCGAAACATCGAGGTGAAGATGGGGCATGCCGATTCTGCGCGCGAATATGCGCAGCGCTTGCATGAACAATTTCCCGATTCCGAGCAGACCCGTTCGCTCGACTCGGTTACTCCCGCGACGCACTGATCATGGGCCGCATCGAACAAGCCGACAATGCTGCCGTGGGTGCCGCGGATGTCCCAGCCGCGACGCCTGTTTGCGAAACCGCTGAACAAATCCAGTTATTCGATGGCGCAGTGCAACCGACAATGAATACAGAACAGCAAGATTCCGGCAAGACGGAAGCGCGAACGACGCAGGAAGAGACGTCCAGCGCTGCAGTCGTGGCATCCGGCATACCGCCGGAATGGCAGGCGCCTGCCTGCGTGGAAGTAGCGGAAAGTCTAGGCACGCGCCTGCGCGCGGCCCGCGAGTCGCGCGGCATGAGTTGTGCCGAGGCGGCACAACAATTGAAATTGCCGCTGGCGACCATCCAGGCGCTGGAATCGGATTGCTACGATCGTATCGGCGAAGGGATCTATCTGCGCGGCTACCTGACGAAATACCTGCGCCTGCTTGATCTGCCGCAGTTGCTGGCCGAGCGTGTGCTGGGCAGGCAGGAATCGCTGCCACCGCTGACCACGTCCGGCACGGTATCGCGTCCTCGCTATCTGTTTCAACGCTATTCGGTATCGGCGCTGTATCTGATTCTCACCGGCGTCATCATCGTGCCGGCCGTGCTGCTGGCAACGCGCGGCGGCTTCGAGCCAAGCTTGACCCAGATTACGCCGCTGGATACTCCGGAAGCGACAACGCCGGCGCCCGCCGTGAACAGTTCCGTCACGGGCGAAAATGGCCTGGCGACGCCCGCGTCGTCCGCCGTGGCACCGCCGGCTGCAAAGGCTGTCGATGAAACTCCGCTGGTTGCCTCGTTGACACCATTTCCCGCAGCCAAGCACGACTCCGGGGATGGCATCGACGCCGACAAGCTGGCCGCAACGGCAACGGTGCCCAGCTCGCCCGGACGCCATTCGCTGCGATTGACTCTGACCAAGCCGAGCTGGGTCGAGATTGTCGCCGGTGATGGCGAAAAGCTTGACTATGGTTTGCTTCCGGCAGGAACGGTGCGCAGCTACAGCAGCGACAAGTCGATTGATGTGCGCCTGGGCAATACCGAGGGAGCCACGGTGGAGGTCGACGGGAAGGCACAGGATCTGACGCAGTTTCGCCACGCCAACGTCGCCCATTTCAAGCTGTCCGATGGCGACACCGCAATCTCCCATAGCGGCACCTGAACAACTCACGGACGCAGACGCACGCGCGCCCGGGTTCCTGCTACCCTAGGCAGCCTCGCGCCGGCCGGCGGCATCGACCTGCGTGCGACACGGTACATTTGGTTGCTGCGCGCCGCGCAGGACCGCTTTCCACTTGCTGAAATCTTCCGGGTGATACGCGATGGCTTTTGATGTATTGGACGAACACGAACAAGGCGAACTGGTACAGAAATGGCTGCGCGAGAACGCGTTGTCGATCCTGATCGGTGTCGGTCTGGGCCTGTTGCTCATTTTCGGCTGGCAGCAATGGCGTATCCATCGCGCGACGCATCGGCTGGATGCGGCAACCCAGTACGGCGTATTCAGCGCGGACATGGACAAGAAAGACGTTGACGCGGCCAAACAGATCGCTGCGACGCTGCAGAAGGACTATTCCGACACGCCCTACGCTACCCTGTCGGCGCTGCGCATGGCTGACGACGCGGCTGGACGCGGTGATCACGAAGCCGCGCATGCGCAACTGCAAAGCGCGTATGACCACGCCGGTATCGACGCATTGAAAACACTCGCCGGCCTGTATCTGGCCCGCAGCGAAATCGCCGAGAAGAAACCCCAGGAAGCCATCGACCTGCTCGACAAGCTCCCGCAGCTGGGCTACGCCGCATTGCGCGACGAATTGCGCGGCGATGCGTTCGCCGCTCTCGGCCGCAAGGACGAAGCGCGCACCGCGTATACCGATGCGCTTACCAATCTGGATGCCAGCGCCGCCAATCATGCGTTCCTGGAAATGAAGCTCAACGACCTTGGCAGCGCGGAGAAGAAAGGCTCATGAAGCGTATTCTGACTTTGCTGTTGCTGGCTGCGGCCGTAAGCGGTTGCACGCGTATCAAGAACATCTTCAACGACGTCAAGAAGGAAAACATCGAGCCGCCGACCGTGCTCACCGAGCTGACGCCGACGCTCAACGTGCAAAAGATCTGGAGTGAGCACATTGGCAAGGGTGCCGGCAAGACCGGCGCGCGCATCTTGCCGGCATACGCCGAAGGCAAGGTTTATGCGGCTGGCGTCGATGGCACTGTTGTCGCCCTCGATGCGGCCAGTGGCCACACGCTGTGGCAGAAGCGCCTCGGCCAGCGCCATGGCTTCATCCTGCATCACGGCAACAACTCGCTGCGCTGGGCCGGCGGGCCCGGTGTCAGCGGTGACCTGCTTGTGATCGGTTCGCTCGAAGGCAACGTACAGGCGCTGGATGCCGGCACGGGCGCCGAACGCTGGCACGCACAGGTTTCCTCCGAAGTCATTGCGGCGCCCGCGATTGCCGATGGGATCGTGGTCGTGCGTACCAATGATGGACGTCTATACGGCCTCGACGCAACGGACGGCTCGCGCAAATGGGTCTACGATCGCGCCACCGTGCCGGTGCTGAGCCTGCGCGGCAACTCCGCGCCGCGCGTCGCTGCGGGCGTGATCTATGCCGGCGAGGACAATGGCAAGGTCGTCGCGCTGCAGTTGGCCGATGGCAAGGTGCTCTGGGAACAGGCGCTCGCTCCGGGCGAGGGCCGCACCGAGATCGAACGTCTGCAGGACGTCGACGGGACGGTTGCGCTGGGCGACGGCGTGGTCTACGCCTCGGCCTATCGCGGCCATGTGGCCGCGCTGATCATGCAGACCGGCCGGCCGTTGTGGACTCACGAATTGTCGAGCTACACCGGCGTGGCGATTGCGGCGACGCAGATCTACATCGCAGACGATGATTCTGACGTCTGGGCGCTGGATTTGCGCACCGGTGCTTCCAACTGGAAGCAGGGCGGTCTGAAGTACCGCTGGGTCAGCGAAGGCGCGGCGCAAGGCGAGTATGTCGTGCTCGGTGATCTGGAAGGCTATGTACACTGGCTGGCCGCGGCAGATGGCAAGTTCGCTGCGCGAGTGCGCCTTTCCAAGAATCCGATCCAGGCCGCTCCGGTGGTCGTCGGCGACATGGTCTATATCGAAGACATCGACGGCGAAATCGGCGCCTACCGCATCGGCAAGTAACTGGAGACAGTTGGTGGTTCGCGGTTCCTGGTTGTCGGTGAAAGCGGTGCGACCGAATCCACACACCGACAACCGGGAACCAGCAACCGAAAACCATCATGCTACCCGTCGTCGCCCTGGTCGGACGCCCCAATGTGGGCAAGTCCACATTGTTCAATGTGCTCACGCGCACGCGCGATGCGCTGGTTGCCGATATGCCCGGACTCACGCGCGATCGCCACTACGGCATCTGCCGCCTGGGCGGGCGTGAATTTGTCGTCGTTGACACTGGTGGTCTGACCGGAGACAAGGAAGGCATCGGCGCGCTTACGGCTCACCAGGCCCAGCTGGCGATCGACGAAGCCGATCGTGTCGTATTCGTGGTCGACGCTCGCGATGGCCTGTTGCCGCACGACCGTATCGTCATGGATGCGTTGCGGCGCCAGGACAAGCCGATCCTTCTGGTCGTCAACAAGATGGACGGCGTCGACGCGAATGCCGCATTGGCTGAATTCTCCGTCCTCGGCTTCGCCGCGCCGCTGCCGCTGTCGGCCTCCAACGGTCGCGGCATACCGGCGCTGATCGAGGCGATTCAGGCTGATCTTCCGGCCGTCGACCCGGATGCGCTCGCGGTCGGGGACCCCAACGAAGGCATACGCGTCGCCATCATCGGCCGGCCGAACGTTGGCAAGTCGACCTTGGTCAACCGTTTGCTGGGTGAAGACCGCGTCATTGTCTCGGACGTCGCCGGAACCACGCGCGACTCGATTCGCGTTGCGTTGGAACGTGACGGCAAACGCTACACCCTGATCGACACCGCCGGCGTGCGCCGCCGCGCCAGGGTCGAAGAGGCGGTGGAGAAATTCAGCGTCATCAAGACCCTGCAATCGATTGCCGCAGCGCATGTCGTGGTCGTCCTGCTGGATGCGCAGGAAGGCGTGTCCGAACAGGATGCCACCCTGATCGGCTACGTGCTCGAGGAGGGCCGTGCCCTCGTGATTGCAGCCAACAAGTGGGATGGCTTGTCGACTTATGATCGCGAGCAGTGTCGCAGTTCGCTGTCGCGCAAGCTCGATTTCGTGGGTTTTGCCAGGCAGGTGACGATTTCTGCGCTGCACGGCTCGGGCATTGCCGAATTGATGCGCGCGATCAATCGCGCCCACGCTTCGGCAACACGCGAATTCGGTTCCGCCGAACTGACGCGGGCGCTGGAAAAGGCCTACGAAAGCTTCCAGCCGCCGCTGGTGCGCGGGCATGCGCCGAAGCTGCGTTTCGCCCACCCCGGTGGGAGCAATCCGCCGACCATCGTCGTTCACGGCAGTCGCACCAGGCATATCTCCGAGAACTACCGACGCTACCTGGAGAATTTCTTCCGCAAGCGTTTCAAGCTCGAGGGTACGCCGGTGCGCATCGAATTCCGCGAAAGCGACAATCCATTCGCCGGACGCAAGAATGTGCTTACCGAGCGGCAGGTGAAGAAACGCCAGCGGCTGGTACGCAAGGCCAAGAAACGCTAGCGCCGGGGACGTCGTGCCCTTGCGCTTCAATCCCGCTGACATCACCGCAGCTATCCTCGCCGGTGGTGAGGGCAGACGTCTGGGCGGCCGCGACAAGGGTCTGCAGCCATTGAGCGGCAGACCGCTGATCGCCCATGTCGTCACGGCGCTCGCCGCGCAGGTACAGAACTTGTTGATCTGCGCCAATCGCAATACCGCGCAGTACGCTGCATTCGCGTCAGTGTGCGCGGATCGCACGCGCGGTTTCCACGGCCCGGTCGCAGGCATCGAGGCAGCATTGGTGAACTGCACGACGGCGTGGCTGCTCACCGTACCGGTCGATTGTCCCCGACCGCCTCCGGATCTGTCGCGGCGCCTGTACGACGTCGCACATGCGGCGGACGCGAAGCTGGCAGTGGCGTACGATGGCATGCGTCGCCAGCCCCTGTTTGCAATCTATAGCCGTGAACTTGCCACCAGTGCGCTATCCGCATTGAACGGCAATCTGCCGGTCTGGCGCTGGCAGGATGAGTGCGGCGCGGTTGAGGTCGATTTTTCCGACGTGCCTCAAGGCTTCCTCAATCTCAACAGCGAAGAAGATTTCAAGCTCTGGGAGGAACGCGAACTTGGCTGACAAACGATCGTTCCCGACCGGCGTTGGCGTCGACGAGGCGCGTTCCCGTATTGTGGAAATTGCGACAGAGCGCATGTTGCCGGCAGAGCATGTAACCCTGGAGGCCGCGGGCGGCCGTGTGCTGGCCATCGACATCTGCGCACCGTTCGACGTTCCCGGTTTCGTCAACTCCGCCATGGATGGTTTCGCCGTGCGAGCCGAAGACCTGCCCGCGTCGGCTGAAAAACCGTTCCGCCTGCTCGGACAGATTTTTGCGGGCGGCGACATGGCGCCCGAAGTGCTGACCGATACCTGCGTGCGGGTGACGACCGGTGCGCCGTTGCCGCGTGGCGCGGACACCGTCGTGATGAAGGAAAACACGCGCGCCGATGGTGAGCACATTCTCATCGCACCAGGGACTGCGTCCGCTGCGAACGTGCGTCCTGCAGGCGAGGACTACGCGACCGGCGATCTTGCGTTGAAGCGCGGCATGCGGCTGACTCCGGCACGTGTCGGCGTGATTGCCTCGTTCGGTTTTGCCGAAGTGAAAGTGGCGCGCCGCCCGCGCGCGGTGTTGTTCACGACCGGCGATGAACTGGTCGCGCCGGGCAAGCCGCTCGGCTTTGGTCACATCTACGACAGCAACCGGTTCAGCCTCGGCGGTCTGCTGCAGCAACACGACGTCGCGTTGTTGCGGCATGCGCGTCTGCGCGACGACCCCATCGTATTGCGCGATGCCTTGCTCCGCGCCGGCGCGGATGCCGACATCATCTTCAGCAGCGGCGGCGTATCCGCCGGCGAGGCGGATTTCCTGCCGCGCCTGCTCGCCGAGATCGGTGAAGTATATTTCTGGAAAGTGCGCATGCGTCCCGGCATGCCGTTCCTGTTCGGCAAGATTGGCGGCGCGCTGCTGTTTGCGCTGCCCGGCAATCCTGTATCGGGCGTCGCCACCTTCCTGAGTCTCGTGAAGCCCGCACTGCAAGCCATGAGCGGTGCCGAATCGCGCGGCGCGGCATTGCGCGCGCGTCTTCGCCAGGCCATCCGCAAGCGTCACGCGCGTACCGAATTCCAGCGTGCCCGGCTGGAATGCGATGCCGGTGGAATCCTGTGGGCAACACCGCTGGAAAAGCAGGGCTCAGGCATGCTGCGCGGGGTCGCCGAAGCCGATGCCTTGGTCGTGCTGCCGGAGGCCGTGAGTGAATTCGCAGCAGGCCATGTCGTCGACGTTTTGCCGTTGCCGGGTTGGCCCGGGTGACGTTCGCCACTGCTATGCTCTGCACATGACCGTCGATCGCGAACAACTTCTGGCCGAACTTGCCGCACGCATCGAACAGATCGTCCCCGCAGAAGCCCTTGCGAGGCAGGCGCAGGGAGCCGTACTGATCGACGTGCGCGAAGATGACGAACGCGCCGCGGGCACCGTGGCCGGTGCGGTGGGAATTGCCCGCGCGTCGTTGCCCGAACGGATCGCGGCAGTTGTGCCCGACAGGAATGCGCAGATTCTCACGTTGTGCGGCGGCGGTACGCGATCGCTGCTGGCGGCCGACACATTGCAGCAGCTCGGTTACACGCATGTTGCCTCGGTCACCGGCGGCTTTCGCCGCTGGAAGGCGGAAGACCTGCCGTTGCGCTTCGATACATTCGACGAAGATGCTGCGGAACGTTATTCGCGCCACTTGCTGCTGCCGGAAGTCGGTGCTGCGGGCCAGGCACGCCTTGGCGCGGCGCGAATCGCCCTGATCGGCGCTGGCGGACTCGGCTCGCCAGCAGCACTGTACCTTGCGGCGGCGGGCGTCGGTACACTGACTCTGATCGACGACGACAAAGTGGAAAAATCCAATCTGCAGCGCCAGCTGCTGCATGCCGACGCACGCATTGGCATGGCCAAGACCGAATCTGCACGGATGACGCTGGGGGCGCTCAATCCGCGCGTTCTCATTCACACCCATGAACGACGTCTGTGCGCGGAAAATGTCGAGGCGCTGATCCGTGACAATGATGCAGTGATCGACGGCGCCGACAATTTCCCCACACGTTATCTGCTCGATGCCGCCTGTCGCCGCCTGAAGATTCCGCTGGTGTATGGCGCTGTCCATCGTTTCACCGGCCAGGTGAGTGCGTTCGATGCGCGCCGCGACGACTCGCCTTGTTACCGTTGCCTGTTTCCCGAGCCGCCGGCCGCCGGAGAAGCTCCCAATTGCGCCGAAGCCGGCGTGCTCGGCGTGCTGCCGGGCATCATCGGGTTGTTGCAGGCGACGGAAGCGATCAAGCTGGTGTTGGGCATCGGCACGCCGCTGGTAGGCAGGCTGCTTTGCTTTGATGCGCTGGCGGCGAGATTCCGCGAACTGCGGCTGCCACGTGATCCGGGCTGCCCTGGCTGCGGCGAGAAAGCGGAATTTTCCGGATACGAGGATATTTCACGGTTTTGTGCAGCCCATTGACCCTCGTCAGGGATGGTTTTTCTTCGCTGTTTCAAACGCTGTCAGTTGTTCGGGCGTTGCTTCTTTCTGATATTTCCCTTTCCACTGCGCAAACGGTTCGCCGTAAATGCGCTCGCGAGCCTGCTCCTTGCTCATCTGCATGCCGCTTTCGACCGCCGCATCGCGATACCAGTCGGCCAGGCAGTTGCGGCAGAAGCCGGCAAGGATCATCAGGTCGATGTTCTGCACATCGGCGCGGTGCCGGTTCAGATGATCCAGCAGCCGACGGAATGCGGCAGCTTCCAATTCGATGGCGGTGGGAGTCATGAGGTTTGCCCGGTTGATACGCTGGCTGCGCGGCCTCGGGTATGGTACTGCGATTCCGAGCCGTTTGAGCCGCGCCCGCGCAACAGCGATAATGCGCCTCCTTTTGCGTGACCATCCCGAATGACCGCGAAGATCCTCGACGGCAAGCGCATCGGCGATGAACTGCTCGACGAGCTGCGCACACGCGTGGCCTTGCGCAAGGCGCAGGGCCACGCGGTGCCGGGGCTGGCGGTGGTGTTTGTCGGCGACAATCCGGCATCGGCGGTATACGTGCGCAACAAGCGCCGCGCCTGCAAGCACGTTGGGTTCCGTTCACTCGATTTCGATCTGCCGGCGACGGCGACGCAGGCCGAACTCACGGCCCTGATCGACCGGTTGAATGCCGATGCGCAGATCCACGGCATCCTAGTGCAGTTGCCGCTGCCGGCACATGTCGATGCAGCAGCGCTGATCAACCGCATCGATCCGCGCAAGGATGTCGACGGCTTCCACCCGGAAAACATCGGCAGACTGGCGCTGCGCCAGCGTGGCCTGCGGCCGTGCACTTCGAAAGGCGTGATGACCCTGCTCGCGCACACCGATCGTCCGGTACGCGGGCAGGACGCCGTCGTGGTCGGCGTATCGAACCATGTCGGGCGCCCGCTTGCGTTCGAGTTGCTGCTTGCCGGTTGCACGACAACCTGTTGCCACAAATTCACGCGGGATTTGCCTGCGGTCGTGGCCCGGGGCGATATCGTGATCGTTGCCGTCGGGCGGCCGGGTCTGGTCAAGGGTGCCTGGATCAAGCCGGGCGCCGTCGTCATCGATGTCGGCATCAATCGTCTGGCCGACGGCTCACTGGCGGGCGATGTGGAGTTCGTCGCGGCTGCCGAGCGCGCCTCGTGGATCACGCCAGTCCCCGGCGGGGTGGGGCCGATGACTGTAGCCACCCTCATGGCCAATACGGTCGAGGCCGCCGGGTAATCCTGAATCATGGCGCAATAGGGACTTCAGGCATCTGCTCTCGCGGCAGCGTCTGCGCTACCATTCGCGCCCCGCACCTTCCTTGCATCCAGCGTCTCATGCCGTTTCCTCGTCGCCTGCGTTTCGCCATCCTGCTCGCCGCTGTCACGCTCAGCGCGTGCGGTAGCGTCATGCGCAAGGCGTCGAATCAGTTCGCGAACAACCTGACCGATGCAATTCTCAATCAGGATGATCCGGTGACGGTGCGCGATGGCGTGCCGGCCTATCTATTGCTGATTGACGGCATGATCGGCGGCGACCCGCAAAATGCCGGCGCGTTGCTCGCTGGCGCTCAACTATATGGCGCCTACGCGGGTGGCTTCGTCGAAGATCCCGGTCGCTCGCAGCGACTTGCCGGACGCGCCTACGACTACGCCAAGCGTGCATTGTGCCTGCGCGAGAAAGCGCTGTGCATTGCCCTGGATTCTCCCTACGATGCGTTTGCGGTAGCACTGGATCAATCTGACCGCGGCGACATAGCGACGATTTACGGTTTCGCCGCCGCCTGGGCCGGAAAGATCCAGGTCAATTCGGGCGACTGGAATGCAATTGCCGATCTGCCCAAGCTGCAGGCGTTGCTACTCCACATCGTCGCGATGGATCCGCACCACGACAACGGCGGCGCCTATCTGTATCTGGGCGTCATCAACTCGATACGACCAGCTTCGCTCGGTGGCAAGCCGGAGGAAGGCAAAGCCTGTTTCGACAAGGCGCTGGAGTTGTCTGGTGGCAGGAATCAAATGGTGCGCGTTCTGTATGCGCAGTTCTACGCCCGACTTGTTTTTGATCAGGCGCTGCACGATAAACTGCTGAACGACGTGCTGGCCGCTGATCCGGTGGCACCACGGCTGACGCTGATCAACCTGCTGGCGAAAGGCAAGGCCAAGGCACTGCTGGAATCCGGCAAGGACTATTTCTGATTTTGTGGAAAGCGAAAAAATGAACAAGTTTATTCTGGCGTTGCTGGCGTTGTCTGTCGTGTTCGGCAATGCCGCAGACGCTACCACGATCAAGATCGCCACCGTTGCTCCCGACGGTACCGCGTGGATGACGCAGATGCGCGCCGGCGCCGACGCGATAAAGAAACACACGGACGATCGCGTCGAGATCAAGTACTACCCGGGTGGCGTCATGGGTGACGAGCCTGCCGTGTTGCGCAAGATCAAGATCGGCCAGTTGCAGGGTGGCGCGTTCACCGGAGGCGAGCTGTCGCAGCTCGACAAGGACGCGCAAATCTACAGCCTGCCATTCCTGTTCAAGACGCAGGAGGAAGTCGACAAGGTGCGCGCGCAACTTGATCCGCTGCTGAAAAAGAGTTTCGAGCAGGCCGGCTTCGAGGCGGTGGGCATCAGCGGCGGTGGCTTTGCCTATCTGATGAGCGTCAAGGACATCAGGAACAAGGATGATCTGAAAGCGGCGAAGGTCTGGGTTCCGCAGGGCGACCGTATTGCCGAAGCCGGTTTCAAGGCCGGAGGCGTCACGCCGATTCCGCTGCCGCTCGCGGATGTGTACACGAGCCTGCAGACGGGATTGATCGACACCGTCGCGAACACTCCAGCGGGCGCAATCGCGTTTCAGTGGCACACCAAGCTCAGGCATATGGTCGATCTGCCGCTGACCTACGTCGTCGGCATTCTGGTGATCGACAAGAAGACGCTGGACACCCTGTCGGCCGAAGATCAGAAAACGGTGAACGAGGAACTCGGTGCCGCATTCGCGCGCCTGGAAAAAATCAACCGCGATGACAACGCGCAGGCACGTGGTGCTTTGGAAAAGCAGGGCGTGGCGATCTTCGCGCCGAACGCGGAAGAAGCGAAATCCTGGGATGCGGTTGGCAGCAGCGCACGCGCGCAATTGATTGCGGCGGGCGAGATCAGCGCGGAAATGTCGGCGGCGCTGAACAAGGCGATGGAGTCCGCGCACGGGGCAGGCAAATGAGCGAAACGACGCGCCGGGCCTTGACCTGGCTCGGTCGTCTGGAAGACTGGCTGCTTGCCATCCTGGTCGTGGTTATGGTCGCCCTGGCCGGCGCGCAAATAATATTGCGCAACTTTTTCGATACCGGATTGCCCTGGGCCGATCCGTTCCTGCGTACCTTGGTGCTGTGGACCGGCATCCTGGGCGCACTGGCTGCCGTGCGTGACGACAAGCACATTGCGCTGGACGTGCTGCAACGATTTCTTGCGCCGGCGGCGCAGCGCGTCGCACGCGTATTGACGCTGGGTTTCGCCGCGGCGATTTGTGCCTCGATGGCGTGGTACAGCATCGGACTGGTGCAGATAGATTTCGCCGAGGCCGCGCAGGCAGGCACGCGATCGCCCATCCCGGCATGGTTCCCGGAAACGATCTTGCCGGTCGGGTTTGCCCTCATGGCGCTGCGCTTCGCCCTGCATGCCTTCATGCCGCCGGCGCATCCGCCAGCGCTGCTGCACGATCCCGGCAAGGGGGGCGCGTGATCTGGCTCGTCGCGGGTGCTCTGGTATTGCTTGCCGCACTCGGCGCGCCGCTGTTCGCGTTGATCGCGGGCATCGCCCTGATCGGGTTCAGCGCTTCGGGCCAGCCGGGCACGGCGGTCGCGATCGAGTTTTATCGATTGGCCGACATGCCGGCCCTGATCGCGATTCCACTGTTCACACTTGCCGGTTACCTGCTCGCCGAAAGCCACGCGCCGCGCCGGCTGGTGCGGCTGACGAACGCCTTGTTCGGCTGGCTGCCGGGTGGGCTGGCCATCGTCTCCATTTGCGCCTGTACACTTTTTACGGCGTTCACCGGTGCGACTGGCGTGACGCTGGTGGCCTTGGGCGCCGTCCTTTACCCGGCGTTGCGTCAGGCGCATTACAGCGAACGGTTTTCGCTGGGGTTGCTGACTTCATCGGGTAGTCTGGGTCTGCTGCTGGTGCCGTCGATGCCGCTAATTCTCTACGGCGTGGTCGCGCAGCAGTTTCACACCACGCCGCCGGTCAGTATTGACGCGCTGTTCAAGGCCGGATTGCTGCCGTGTTTGTTGATGGTGGTGCTGTTGTCGTTGTATAGCGCCTGGAACGCGCGTGGTTTGCCGCGGCCGCCAGCGACCAGTGCGGCTGAGGTCTGGAAGGCGGTCAAGGATGCTGCCTGGGAACTGCCGTTGCCATTCGTGATTCTGGCAGGCATTTACTCGGGCCGTCTGGCTGCTTCCGAAGCGGCCGCGGCGACAGCGCTGTACGTATTGGTCGTAACCGTCCTCGTCCGGCGCGAAATAGAGCTTGCGGAATTGCCGCGCGTTATCCGGGAAGCAATGCTGCTGGTCGGTGCGATCCTGATCGTGCTCGGCTTCTCGCTGGCGCTGACCAACTGGCTGATCGACGCCGACGTGCCGGAGAAATTGTTCGCTGCCCTGCAAGCCGGCATCGCCAGCAAGACCGCCTTCCTGCTCGTGCTCAATGCCTTCCTGCTCGTGTTCGGCATGCTGCTGGAGGGATTCCCGGCCATCATCATCCTGGTGCCGCTGATCCTGCCGGTCGCAATGCACTACGACGTGGATCCGGTGCACCTGGGCATCATCTTCCTCGCCAACCTGCAGATTGGCATCTTCCTGCCGCCGGCCGGGATGAACATCTTCATCGCGAGCGCCCGGTTCGGTGCGCCGCCGATGTCGATCATCCGCGCTTGTCTGCCGTTCTATGCGATCCTGCTGCTTGCAGTGCTCATCATCACGTACGTGCCTGATTTATCGCTGGCGCTGACGCGCTAGCGAGGGCCCGGACCATCGCTGGCTCTGATCCGCCAGCTCCGGTTCGCTGGCGCGGACTCGTCAGCACCGCTATAATTCCGCGATTTACCAGCCGAGGAATGGCGCATGCGCATCCTTACCGAGGCGCTCACCTTCGATGACGTCTCGCTCGTCCCCGCACGATCGGACATCCTGCCGCGTGATGTCGATCTTTCCACGCGTCTGACCCGTGGCGTGCGCCTGAATGTGCCGATCCTCTCGGCAGCAATGGATACCGTCACCGAAGCGCGTCTGGCGATCACGATGGCGCAATGCGGCGGTATCGGCATCATTCACAAGAACATGCCGATCGAGCGTCAGGCCGCCGAAGTGCGCCTGGTCAAGAAATTCGAAGCCGGGGTGATCCGCGATCCGATCACGGTGACGCCGGATACCTCCATCCAGGAAGTGATGCAGATCGTGCGGGCGCGCAATATCTCCGGCGTGCCGGTCGTCGATGGCGAGCAGCTCGTCGGCATCGTCACCAGTCGCGACCTGCGCTTCGAGAAGAAACCGGAAGATCCCGTGCGCAATATCATGACGCGCAAGGACAAGCTCGTCACCGTTAAAGAGGGCGCCGACGAAGACGAGGTGCTGCGCCTGCTGCACAAGCACCGCATCGAGAAAGTGCTGGTGGTCAACGATGCGTTCCAGCTGCGCGGACTGATCACGGTAAAAGACATACAAAAGGCGCGCGACAATCCGAATGCGGCGAAGGACGATCACGAACGCCTGCGCGTGGGCGCAGCGGTGGGCGTCGGTGGCGATACGGAGGAACGTGTCGCCGGGCTGGTAGCCGCGGGCGTCGATGTGCTCGTGGTCGACACGGCCCATGGCCATTCGCGTGGGGTGCTCGAGCGCGTTTCCTGGGTGCGCAGGCAATTCCCGCAAATGCACATCATCGGCGGCAACATCGTCACCGCCGATGCGGCCAGGGCGCTGGCTGATGCCGGTGTTGATGCTGTCAAGGTCGGCGTCGGCCCTGGTTCGATCTGCACGACGCGCATCGTTGCCGGTGTCGGCGTGCCGCAGATCACCGCGGTAAGCATGGTCGCCGAGGCCTTGCGCGGTACTCAGGTCTGTCTGATCGCCGACGGCGGCATCCGCTATTCCGGTGACATCGCCAAGGCGCTGGCCGCCGGCGCGAATAGCGTGATGATCGGCGGCATGTTCGCCGGCACCGAAGAGGCGCCAGGCGAAGTCGAGCTGTATCAGGGCCGGTCGTACAAGAGCTATCGTGGCATGGGCTCGCTCGGCGCGATGCAGAAGGGCTCGAAGGACCGCTATTTCCAGGATGAGACCGACGCCGACAAGCTCGTGCCAGAAGGCATCGAGGGCCGCGTGCCTTATCGCGGCCCCTTGCGCAACATCATCCATCAACTGGTGGGCGGCCTGCGCGCGGCGATGGGTTACGTGGGCTGTGCGACGGTGGAGGAAATGCGCAGCAAGCCGCAGTTCGTGCGCGTGACCGGCGCCGGCATCCGGGAATCGCATGTGCACGATGTGGCGATCACGAAGGAAGCGCCGAATTACCGGCTCGATTGAGTCGCGAGTCGGGAATGGGGATTGGAGAATCGCCAGAGAGCTTTGCCGCCAATTGCCCGTTCTCCATTCCCGGTTCCCATGCCATGACAAACATCCATCAAGACAAAATCCTCATTCTCGATTTCGGCGCGCAATATACGCAACTGATTGCGCGGCGCATTCGCGAGATTGGCGTCTACTGCGAGATCTGGGCCTGGGACCACGATCCGGCGGCGATCGCCAGGTTTGCGCCCAGGGGCATCATCCTGTCAGGCGGCCCGGAATCGACGATTGAACCGGGATCGCCGCGTGCACCGCAGCAGGTATTCGACAGCGGCGTGCCGATCCTGGGCATCTGCTACGGCATGCAGACAATGGCGCAGCAGCTCGGCGGCAAGGTCGAAGGCGGCCACACGCGCGAATTCGGTCACGCCCGCGTCTCTCTGGCGTCTGCCTGTGCGCTGTTCAGCGAAGTTGCAGCGGCCGAAACGAGCCTTGATGTATGGATGTCGCACGGCGATCGCGTGACCGCCATTCCCGCCGGTTTCGTCACCACGGCAACCACCGAAAGCCTGCCGATCGCGGCGATGGCCGACGATGCGCGGCGCTGGTATGGCGTGCAGTTCCATCCCGAAGTGACCCACACGCGGCGCGGCGCGGAACTCCTGCGCCGCTTCGTCGTGGACTTGTGCGCATGCGCCACACTGTGGACGCCGGCGAACATCATCGACGATGCGGTCGCCCGCGTGCGCGCACAGGTGGGCAAGGATCGCGTGCTCCTCGGTCTGTCCGGCGGCGTGGATTCGTCGGTTGTCGCCGCCTTGCTCAAGCGCGCCATCGGCGACCAATTGGTCTGTGTCTTTGTCGACACCGGCCTTTTGCGTTTCCGCGAAGGCGACCAGGTCATGGCGATGATGGCCGAGCACATGGGCGTGCGCGTGATCCGGGTGAACGCGGCCGAACGCTATTTCGCCGCACTTGCCGGAGTCAGCGACCCGGAAGCCAAGCGCAAGATCATCGGTCGCCTGTTCATCGAGATTTTCGACGAGGAATCCGCCAAGCTCCAGGGCATCGGCTGGCTGGCACAGGGCACGATCTACCCGGACGTGATCGAGTCTGCGGGCAGCAAGACCGGCAAGGCTCATGTGATCAAGTCGCATCACAATGTCGGCGGCCTGCCCGAGCGCATGAAGTTGAAACTGGTCGAGCCTGTGCGCGAACTGTTCAAGGACGAAGTGCGCCGCATCGGCGTCGAGCTGGGCCTGCCGCGAGAGATGGTGTACCGACATCCATTCCCCGGCCCGGGGTTGGGCGTGCGTGTGCTCGGCGAGATCAAAGCCGAGTTTGTGGATCTGTTGCAACGCGCAGACGATATCTTCATCAGCGAGCTGCGCAAAAGCGGCCTCTACGACAAGGTCAGCCAGGCGTTTGCCGTGTTCCTGCCGGTCAAATCCGTAGGCGTGGTTGGCGATGCACGCGCTTACGAGTGGGTAGTCGCGCTGCGTGCGGTGGAAACCGTCGATTTCATGACGGCACATTGGGCGCGTCTGCCTTACGAATTTCTTGAAGCGGTATCATTGCGAATAATCAATGAGTTAAATGGTATATCTCGCGTTGTTTATGACATCAGCGGCAAGCCGCCCGCAACGATAGAGTGGGAGTAGGCGCGGTGTGCCCGGCTTTCTCGGCCGTCGACGAAACTTTCATGCGCCGCGCCCTGCTTCTGGCGCAACATGCACAGGAAGCGCATGAGGAAGTGCCGGTCGGTGCCGTTCTCGTGCTCGGCGGAGAAATTGTCGGCGAGGGCTGGAACCAGAATATTTCCACCCACGATCCCAGCGCGCATGCCGAGATCATGGCGTTGCGTGACGCCGGCCGCCGCCTCGGCAATCACCGTTTGCCGGGCGCGGAACTCTTCGTCACTCTGGAGCCATGCGCGATGTGCGCCGCGGCGATGATCCATGCGCGCGTCGCACGCGTCGTCTACGCTGCTGCGGATCCGAAAACCGGCGCGGCCGGTAGCGTTTTCGATACGCTGATTTCACCGCTGCACAATCACCGTGTTGCGGTTGACAAAGGCCTCTGCGCCGACGAGGCCGGCGCCCTGCTCAAGCGGTTTTTCCGACTGCGGCGTTAGTCAACGCCCGACGACGTCACCTGGGTCGCCGCGTTTGCCGGCATATCGACCACACAAAAACTCATGTCTGCGACAACCGCCGCTTAGCGAAGTCCTAACGGCCAGCATGTTGCGATAGCACTCACGATCGGCAATCGGGAAAACCGGATGAGTCTGCGACAGGCTTACCGCAGCGCACTCAAGACATACGCGACGTTCGCTGCGGATGATTGTGGTCGATATCGCGCGTCGCGCCAGCGCGCAAGGCACGAAGCGGCGTGGGCCTGACCTTTCAGCGCCGCGGCCGCGTCTGTTGACCGCACTGACTCCTGATCGACCGGACGAGAACCATATGCAACGCATTGCGATCATCGGTGGGGGCGCTGCCGGCGCGGCCACCGTTGGCGAATTTCTGCGCGGTGGTGGAAGCAATCCAGTTGCCCTGACCTGGGTAGTCGGTAGGCGCGCGCCGGGCCGCGGCGTGGCCTACGCCACCCGCAACGATCAGCATCTGCTCAATGTGCGCACAGCGAACATGGGTCTGTTCGTCGATGATACGGGTGGACTGCTGCGTTTCGCGAAGACGCGCGGACTTGCCGCCGAGGCCACCGGATTCCTGCCGCGTGCGGTGTTCGGCGACTACGTCGAATCGACGCTGGCGCAGCTGATGTCCAGCCATGCGACCGGGTGCACGATCGATGTCCATTCGACCGAGGCGACCGCGCTGCATCCCCGTGCGGGTGGTGGCTACCATGTGCGCGCTGAAAGCGGTGCGATGCTCTCCGTCGATGCGGTGGTACTCGCGATCGGCGCGCCGCCGCCGGTTGCGCTGCCGCAGGTCGGCGCAGAGACGGTGGCCGGCAGCGGCTATCTGCTCGATCCCTGGAATCTGCCGCGACTGGCGCAGGTGCCCCGACGCGTGATTGTGCTTGGTAGTGGCCTGACTGCCGCCGACGTGGTCCTGAGTGTGGCCTCCGCGTGGCCGGATGCGCAGATCGTGGCACTGTCGCGTCATGGTTGCCTGCCTGCTGCGCATCGCACTGAACCTTGCGCGTCGTATGTGCACCAGGCCGGACTGGTCGATGCACTGCGTGCGCAACCGGATGCGCGACGCTGGCTGCGCCTGATCCGCGCGACAGTGTCGGTCGAAGGCTCCGACTGGCGCAGCGTGATAGACAGCATTCGTCCGGCGACGGTCGGACTTTGGCAGTCGCTGGATTCCACACAGCGCCGGCGCTTCCTGCGACACGCACGCTGGCTCTGGGAGCTGGCGCGACATCGCATGCCGCCGCAGACGGCAGAAGCGATCGAGCAGTTGCGGGAAGAAGGCCGGCTCGAACTGGTCGCGGGCCGGGTGCATCGCATCGAGGGACAAGCGCCGCTTGCAGTGACTTTCAGACGTCGCGACGACGGTACGGCACATACACTCCTAGGAGATCTCGTCATCCAGGCAACCGGCTTCCAGGCCGCAACGGTGCGTACGCCGCATCGGCTCATGCGTCAGCTGCTCGCGACGGGCCTGGTCCGAATCGATCCGCTGGAACTTGGACTGGAGACGACCGCCGATGGACGTCCGTTGAGTGCCAACGGGTCGGCGACGCCGGACCTGCGTGTCATCGGGGCGCTGCTGCGCGGCGCGCTGTGGGAGTGTACGGCGTTGCCGGAAATCCGCGCGACGGCGGCGAAGCTGGCGCGCGAGTTGGCAGCGGACTTGCGCCGCAGGCACGCCCCCGATGTGCATCCGCCGCGGAGCTGCGATCGGGGTCCGCGATATAACGACATGTCGATTCACCAGTTCGACGCGTGAGCGCGGACCGCTAGGCTCCTGCATATCAACCTTTGGGGAAGACAATATGCAACGCAGATTCGCCTCGTTCATCGCCGCATTTGCATTCAGCCTGGCTGTGTCCGCCAAAGACGCCACCCTGCTCAATGTCTCTTACGATCCGACACGCGAGCTCTACCAGCAGATCAACACGGCGTTCACTGCCGACTGGAAGGCGAAGACCGGCGACACGCTGACGATCAAGCAATCGCATGGCGGCTCATCCAAGCAGGCGCGGGCGATCATCGACGGGCTCGAAGCCGATGTTGCCACGCTCGGCATTGCCTCCGATATCGATGCACTGCACGAGCACGGCGATTTGCTGCCGGCGGACTGGCAGTCGCGTCTGCCCGGCGACAGCACCCCGTACAACTCGACGATCGTCCTGCTCGTGCGCAGGGGCAACCCGAAGCAGGTCAAGGATTGGGCCGATCTGGCCAGGCCCGGCATCAGCGTGATCACGCCCAATCCCAAGACTTCAGCCGGCGCACGCTGGAACTTCCTGGCCGTCTATGCCTATGCGCTGAAGGCGAGCGCGGATGATGAGGGCAGGGCGCGCGGCTTCGTTGCGCAGGTGTACAGGAATGTACCGGTGCTCGACACCGGCGCACGCGGCTCGACCCAGACCTTTGCCCAGCGCAATGTCGGCGATGTGCTCATCGCATGGGAGAACGAAGCGTACCTGGCAGAGAAGGAATTCGGTGCGGACAAGTTTGACGTCGTCGTCCCTTCGCTGTCGATACTTGCGCAACCGCCGGTGGCGGTCGTCGACAGGAACGCGAAAAAGCACGGCACCGAGAAAATCGCGGAAGCGTATTTGCGCTTCCTCTACACGCCGCGGGCCCAGGAAATCATTGCGCAGAATCACTACCGTCCGCTGGAGTCGGCTGTCGTGGCACGCCACGCGGGTGATTTTCCCAAGATCGAACTGACGACGATCAAGCAGTTCGGCGGCTGGAAAGCGGCGCAACCGAAATTTTTCGGCGATGGGGGAGTGTTCGATCAGATCTATCAGACCTCCAAACCCTGATTCGGGCTGGCGGCCCGGATGATTCCCGATATCGCCATGGACCGCATCCGGTTCGCGATGTCGACGCGGCTGAGCTAGGATGAGCGCAGTAGTTCTCTCGCCTGCAAGCGCCGACATGAGCACGACCCGGCCACCGCGGACTGTCGCCCGCGCCAGATCGTCGCGCGCGGTGCTGCCCGGTTTCAGCCTCAGCTTCGGCTTTACGCTGACCTGGCTTTCGCTGCTGGTACTGATCCCGCTCGCGGCTCTGTTCGCGCGCGCCGCGGGCCTCGGCCTCGAAGGTCTCTGGCACGAACTGGCATCCGCGCGCGTGATGCATGCGCTCGGCCTGAGTTTCTGCGGTGCGCTTGCCGCAGCGGCGATCAATGCCGTTTTCGGCAGCTTGATCGCATGGACGTTCGTGCGCTACGACTTCCCCGGCAAGCCCGCATTCCACGCCATGATCGACTTGCCATTTGCGTTGCCGACGGCCGTCGCCGGCATCGCGTTGACAGCGCTGTATTCCGAACATGGCTGGCTCGGTGCGCCGCTGGCGCAACTCGGGATCCAAGTTGCATACACGCCACTGGGAGTCATCGTGGCGATGGTATTCATCAGTCTGCCCTTCGTCGTGCGCACGCTCGAACCGGTGCTGGAAGAAGCCGAGAAACAGCTTGAGGAAGTCGCCGCAACGCTCGGCGCGACGCGGCGTCAGACCATCGTGCATATCATTTTCCCGACCGTGCTGCCGGCGCTGCTGACCGGCACCGCGCTCGCGTTCGCGCGCGCCGTCGGTGAATACGGCTCGATCATCTTCATTGCCGGCAATCTGCAGAATGTTTCCGAGATAGCGCCGTTGCTGATCATGATCCGGCTCGATGAGTTCAACTATGCCGGCGCCACGGCCCTGGCCTGTGCAATGCTGGTGATGTCGTTCGTGATCCTGCTGGCAATCAATCTGCTGCAGGCCTGGAATCGACACCGTGGCTAGGCGCAGCGACCGGAACAACGCGTTGTCGGAGCCGAAGTCCGTACGCTGGCTGCTGATCGCCGCGACCCTGATGTTTCTTGGCGTGTTCCTGTTGCTGCCCCTGATCACGGTCTTCGCGCAGGCATTCGAACACGGCGCAAGCGTGTTCTTCGCCGCGCTGGCCGACAGCGATACGCTGGCGTCGATCCGGCTGACCCTGCTCACGGCGGCGATTGCGGTGCCGCTCAATACTGCGTTCGGTATCTCTGCGGCATGGGCCATTGCCAAGTTCGAATTCCGCGGCAAGAGCCTGCTGATCACGCTGATCGATCTGCCGTTCTCGGTGTCGCCGGTGATTGCCGGCATGGTGTTCATCTTGTTGTTCGGCGCGAACGGCTGGCTTGGTACGTGGCTTTCCGCACACGATATCAAGATCGTTTTCGCACTGCCCGGTATCGTGCTGGCGACGGCGTTCGTCACCTTGCCCTTCGTCGCGCGTGAACTGATTCCCCTCATGCAGGCCCAGGGCATGGATGAAGAACAGGCCGCGGCAACGCTGGGTGCGGGCGGCCTGCGCATGTTCTGGCACGTGACCTTGCCGAACATCCGCTGGGGCCTTCTTTACGGTGTGCTGTTGTGCAATGCGCGCGCCATGGGCGAGTTTGGCGCTGTCTCGGTGGTCAGCGGACATATCCGCGGATTGACCAATACGATGCCGCTGCACGTGGAAATCCTCTACAACGATTATCAGATCAGCGCCGCGTTCGCGGTTTCGTCACTGCTGGCGCTGCTCGCCTTCATCACCCTGGCCTTGAAGAATTTTCTCGAATGGCGTCACGGCGACGAACTCGCCGCGGTACGCGGAAATTGAGCATGGATATCACGATACGCGATCTCGGCAAGAACTACGGCGATGTTGCTGCATTGCGTGGCATCGGCCTCGACATTGCCTCGGGTGAATTGCTCGCCCTGCTTGGACCGTCAGGATCAGGCAAGACCACGCTGTTGCGCGCGATCGCCGGACTGGAAACGATCGATCAGGGCAACATCCAGTTCGGCAATATCGACGCCACGCGGCTGAGCGTGCAGGAACGGCGTGTCGGCTTCGTGTTCCAGCACTACGCCTTGTTCAAGCACATGACCGTGCTCGACAACATCACGTTCGGCCTGCGCATGCGCAAGCTTGCACGGCGACCGGTAAAGTCCGAGATTCATCGGCGTGGCCTGGACCTGCTCGAACTGGTGCAGCTCAACGGCCTGGAAAATCGCTACCCGGCGCAGTTGTCCGGTGGACAGCGTCAACGCGTGGCGCTGGCGCGCGCACTGGCGATCGAACCGCGCGTGCTGCTGCTCGACGAGCCTTTCGGCGCGCTGGATGCCAAGGTCAGGCGCGAATTGCGCGCGTGGTTGCGGCAGTTGCACGACGACACCGGCTACACGACCATCTTCGTGACCCATGACGAGAGCGAAGCACTGGAACTTGCCGATCGTGTGGTGACGATGAACCAGGGCGTGATCGAGGAAGGCCATCGCGCTGTCGCCGTCGACTGAACGCGGCGCGGCGTTTTCCCCGCCGGTGCCGTCGAAGCGTTGCGCTGGACTGGATTGAGCCGGCACAAGCCGTCCTTGGCTCGGCACGGATCGTTTTCGTCAATACGCTGTTCAAAAGCGAACACTTTTGCTGATCGGCCGGCGGACGCCAGGAGAAAATCCCGCATACCATCGGCGTTTGCGCTCGTACCTGAGGGCTGGCATGGGCCGTGCTCTGCATGACGCAATGGATATCCGTCGCGATGATTTGAAGGCAAAAAAGCGCCGTCGGCAATGGCTGACCGGAGCGGGCGTGGGCTTGTTGCTCCTCGGCGCCACGCTGGGTGTGGCGCGACTTAAACCGGCTGCACCGCAAGTCGAGCGCGCCAGCGTCTGGCTTGACACGGTCAAGCGCGGCGAGATGCTGCGCGAAGTGCGCGGTCCCGGCACCCTGGTGCCGAAGGAAATTCGCTGGATCACTGCCGAGACCGGCGCGCACGTCGAGCGCATCGTGGTCAAACCCGGTGCGCAGGTGCAGGCCGATACGGTGCTGCTGGAGCTGTCCAATCCCGAAGTCCAGGAACAACTGGCCAGTGCCGCATCCGCTGTCGCTGCTGCGCGCGCCGACAACGCGGCGAAGAAGATGACCCTTGAAAATCAGCTCCTGGACCAGAAAGCGAATTTTGCCCAAGTGCAATCCGACTATGAGTCGGCGCGTCTGGAAGCCGAAGCCAAGGACGAGCTGGCAAAGAAGGGCGTGATCCCGATGATCCAGTACCGCCAGATCCAGCTCACCGCCGACCAGCGCAAGGTGCGGCTGGACATCGAGAAGGAGCGCATTGCCAAATCGCAGGAAACGTTTCGTGCGCAAGTCGATGCGGATGATGCGCGGCTCAAGCAACTGCAGACGACGCTGGCCTTGCGCCAGCGCCAGGTCGACGCGCTGAAATTGAAAGCGGGAATTGCCGGTGTACTGCAACAGGTGCCGGTACAGGAAGGCCAGCAGGTGGTGGCCGGCACCAACCTGGCGCGGGTGGCGCGTCCCGATGTGCTGCGCGCGGAATTGCGCATTGCCGAAACCCAGGCCAAGGATGTGCAGATTGGCCAGAAGGTCAAGGTCGACACGCGCAACGGAATTGTCGATGGCGAAGTCGAGCGCATCGATCCTGCCGTGCAGAATGGCACCGTGCAGGTCGACGTCGATCTGAGCGGAGCACTGCCGCCCGGCGCGCGCCCGGACCTGAGCGTGGAAGGCACGATTGAAATCGAACGCCTGCCGGACGTGCTGTATGTCGGGCGTCCGGCATTCGGCCAGCCGAATTCCGAGGTGCGCCTGTTCCGGCTGAACCCGGCGGACGGACTTGCCGACCGCGTGTCGGTAAAACTCGGACGCAGTTCGGTGAACCTGATCGAGATTGTCCAGGGCCTGAAGGAAGGCGATCAGGTCGTGCTTTCGGATACTTCCGCCTGGGACGCCTACGACCGCATACGCCTGAATTGAATCGTTCAGACCCTATCGATTGCCCACTGACCTTGCGCATTTCCACACTCAATTACACGACTTCGGATGAACCCATGACCAGCGAAAACCAGGCCCTGATCTCGCTCACCGACATCAAGAAGGTGTTCTTCACCGACGAAGTCGAGACCCATGCGCTGGCCGGCGTCCACTTTTCCATTTTTTCCGGCGAGTACGTATCCATTTCCGGGCCATCCGGTTGCGGCAAGTCCACGCTATTGGCGATTCTCGGCCTGCTCGACAGCCCGACCGAAGGCAGGTACCAGCTCAACGGCACGGCGGTGGAAGACATCGGCGCTAACGAACGCGCGCGCATCCGCAACCGCGAGATCGGTTTCATCTTCCAGGCCTTCAACCTGATCGGCGACCTGAGCGTGTTCGAGAACGTGGAGTTGCCGCTGACTTACCGCGACGGCATGGCCAAGGCCGAGCGCCGCGAACGCGTGATAGAAGCACTGGAGCGCGTCGGCATGGCACATCGACTCAAGCATTATCCGGCGCAACTGTCCGGCGGTCAGCAACAGCGCGTCGCCGTTGCGCGCGCGCTGGTCGGCAAGCCATCGATCCTGCTCGCCGACGAACCTACCGGCAACCTGGATTCAAAGAACGGCGAAGCAGTGATGGAACTGCTGGATGAGTTGCACAAGGGCGGCGCATCGATCTGCGTGGTCACCCATGATTCGCGCTACGCGGATTTCGCCCAGCGCAAGATTTTCATGTTCGATGGCCGCGTCGTCGACGAGGCGACCATGCACAGGCTGAGGCAGGAAGAAGACAGGCGTTTCGAACGGCGGCCGGCATAGGATCGTGAACGCCTTCCTTGGGGATCTGAGAATCGCGGCTCGCGCGCTGATCGCTCGTCCGGCTTTCTCCGCCCTGATCGTTGGCGTGCTTGGAGCCGGCCTGGCCTGTGTCATCTTCATGCTGGCGATGTTGAACGGTTTCGTGCTGCGTCCGCTTCCGTTTGCGGCACAGGACGAATTGATGGCAGCCGGTGTCTACCACGACGGTTGGAGCAGCGACGACCTGGAACCGGTGCGAGGCAACGATCTGCTGGATATTCGCCGCCAGTTCGGCGAGCTGGCCCAGGTAGGCGGATTTGCACGTTCAACAATAACCCTGGCGGATATCGAAGTTCCTGAAAGCGAGTACGGCGCTTTCGTGAGCGCGAACATGTTCGGGTTACTCGGTGTTGCGCCAATGCTCGGGCGTGATTTTGTCGGCGGCGACGAGCGCGACGGTGCGCCCGCCGTCGTCATGCTCTCCTACGGGCTGTGGCACAGCCGCTATGGCGACGATCCTGCGATTGTCGGCAGGAAAGTTCGCATCAACGCACAGCCGGCGACGGTGATCGGGGTGATGCCGGAAGGCTTTTTCTTCCCGGCCAACGAATCCGTCTGGATGGCGGGGCATTTGTTTGAGGGCATGAAGACCGACGACCTGTCGTATGTCATCGTGGCGCGTCGCCGCGCCGGTGCAACCGAGGCTGCCATTGCGACTGCGCTGGATACCTGGTTCGCGCAGGCTTCTCATGAAGATCCGGTTCGCTTTCGCGGACTGCGAGCGAGCATCGGTTCGCTGGATGCGAAGTACGTCCACAAATGGCGCGTGCACAAAGCCCTGTACCTCATGCTTGCCGCCGTATTCATGCTATTGCTGGTGGCGTGTGCAAATGCCGGCAACCTGATGCTTGCACGCCTGTTCGGGCGCCGCCAGGAGATCGCCGTACGCGTCGCCCTCGGCGCCACGCGCAAGCGTCTGGTTGCATACCTGCTGATGGAAAGCGTGCTGCTGAGTCTGCTCTCCACCATCGTTGCCGTGCTGGTCGCCGGCGCCGGCGTCAGCTGGGTGGCCGCGTGGTTTCGGGCAAACGATTATGGCCCCGCGCGTTGGAAGTCCTTCGATATCGACGTCACGGTTCTGCTGTTTGCCCTGGGTGCGGCATTGGTCACGGCACTGGCCACGGGCCTGCCAGCCGCATGGAGTGCCAGCAGCGGCGCGGCTGCAAACAATTTGCGCGACGAGACGCGCAGCGTTGCGGGCGGGTCGATCGTCCGCCTGAGCCGCATCCTCGTGATCGGCGAAGTCGCATTGTCGTGCGCACTGCTGGTCAGCGTCGGCATGATGGTGCGCAGCATCGTCCTGATCGATCGAACCGACATCGGCATCGATACGGCGGGCTTGCTGACTTCGCGTGTCGTGCTGTCCCCGGACGCGTACCCCGCAGGCGTGGACCAATTGCGACTGTACGGACGTCTCACTGACCAGTTTCGCGCCGATTCCGGCGTTGCCGACGTGACCATTGGCACGGCCGTGCCGGGAACCTATTGGAACGAAAGCCGCGACGTATTGCCGGTCGGGGTTGTGCCTGGCGAGGGGGTGCTTCCGAGAACGCGATTCGGCGCGGTGGACGACCGCTTCCTCGCCACGTACGGAATCAGATTGCGGGAAGGGCGGTTCTTCAATAGCGGCGATGATGTCGAGAGCCCGCGCGTTGCCGTTGTCGACCGCCGCTTTGTGGATAAGTATAGTGCCGGCACGCCGGTGCTGGGTCGCCGCTTCCGTCTTGATCCTCGCAGTCCCGATGGTGCCACGGTGATGGTAGTCGGCGTGATCGATGCCGTCATGCTGACCACGCAACAGCAGCCGCCGCCGCAAACCTCCCTTCTGGTTCCACTGCGCCAGGCACAGGACCGCGTTGCCAGTGTCACCGTGCGCATGCGGGAAGGCGCGACTGCGCTCGCGCCGCATTTGACCAAGCTGATGCGCGAAATCGATGCCGATATGCCACTGGATTTCCGCGACTATGCGGCCGTGGTCCGTGGCCAGACCAGGACGGTGCACATGTTCGCGGTCGCGTTCGACGTCCTTGGCATTGTCGCACTCGTCCTCGTGGGCGCCGGTTTGTATGGTGTCATGGCGGTGAGTGTGAGCCGGCGCACGCGTGAAATCGGCGTGCGCCGCGCGCTTGGTGCGCCGAGTCGACAAATACTGCGCGACGTATTCACCCGCAGCATAGGGCAACTTATCGGCGGCCTCGTCCTGGGCTTGGGCTTGGGCATTCCGTTCGCCAGACTTCTGGATGACTCGCTGTATGAAACTGGCGGCAGCTCCAACCCGGTCGTCGTTGGAACCGCGGTTCTGGTCATTGTTCTGGCCACTGTCGTGGCCATCATCATGCCCGCGCGACGCGCCTTGCGCGTCGATCCGATCCAGGCACTGCGCTGCGAGTAAGGGCTGTCGTGATGAATGTGTCCACAAATGGATATTTTTCGGGACAGGAGAAGCGCACATGGTGACCGGCACATTGCACGACTTCGGCCACGCACTGCGCGCACTGCGCACGCGTCCGGCTTTCTCGGCACTCGTAGTCGGTGCGCTCGGTTACAGACTCGCCTGCGTTATTTCTACGAATGAAAATCCGCCTGCCAGGACAACATAGAACATGAGCATGTTTCTGCACGAATTGCGTCAGGCCTTGCGCGGGATCGTGGCGCGGCCGGGTTTTTCCGCGCTCGTCGTCGGCGTGCTCGGCGCCGGCCTAGGCTGCGTCATCTTCATGCTGGCCCTGCTCGATGGCTTTGAGATCCGGCCACTGCCGTTTGCGCATCCGGAAGAGTTGTATGAGACCTATCTGGCCAAAGGCGATCTGGGCGAGTTCTCGCTGGTGAGCGACCAGGATTTGCTGCAGATCCGCGCACACTTGGCCAACGTCGCTGAAGTGGCGGGAGCGGCGCGCGGCATGGTGAATCTGAACGATCTGGATCGTCCGGAGTACTACAGCGGCGCCCACGTCAGCGCCAATCTCTTCGGCGTGCTCGGCGTGAAGCCGATCCTCGGCCGCGATTTCCTCGCCGCCGACGAGCGGCCCGGTGCGCCGGCCGTGGCGCTGATTTCTTACACCTTGTGGCAGGACCGCTACGGCGGCGATCCGGGGGTCATCGGCCGCAGGGTGCGCATCGATGCGAATCCGGCCACGGTCATCGGCGTGATGCCGCGCGATTTCAGTTTTCCGCGGCAAGAGAGGCTGTGGGTGGCCAGTACGCTCGCTACCGCGGCGAAAGCCGACCAATACCGTTACTGGACCGTATTGCGGCGGCAGGCGCAGGCAAGTCAGGCGCAACTCGAAAGCGCCTTCCAATCCTGGTTCGATGATGCAGCGAAAGCGCAGCCGGATCGGTTCGGCGACTACCATCCGTCCGTGCAGCCGCTGGCGTATATGCTGTTGACTCGCGCCACCCGCTCGCTCTTCAGGATAAAGCTCGCGGCCGTCGTCATGGTGCTGCTGATCGCCTGCGCCAACGCGGCGAACCTGATGTTCACCCGTTTGCTTGGCCGCAGCCAGGAATTGGCCATCCGCGCGGCCCTTGGCGCGGGGCGGCGGCGGCTGGTCATGCACCTGTTTGCGCAGAGCATGATCTTGAGCCTGTGCGGGTTCGGCGTCGCCCTGGTGCTGGCTCAACTCGGCCTGCGTTGGCAGGCGATGACCGAGCTCGAAGATGAATGGTCGTTTCGGTGGCTGCACTTCGACATCGATGCCACGGTGGTGGCGCTGGCCCTGGGCGCGGCGCTCTTCACCGCTTTCGTCAGCGGCGTGTTACCGGCGCTATACGCGGCGCGCGCGACCCCGGCCGATGGCCTGCGCGATGCCGGCGCGCGCACGGCGGGCAGCCAGATTTTCGCGCGCGTCAGCCGCGTGCTGGTGGTGGGCGAGATCGCGCTGTCCTGTGCCCTGGTGCTGTGCGTGGGCACCCTGATCCTCGGCATCCGCGCGAACGAACGCACGGATATTGGCATTGACACCGCGCACCTCCTCACCGCGATCGTGCGGCTGCCCACGCGCGCCTATCCCACCGGGGCCGAGCAGCTGCGCCTGTACGAGCGCGTGCGCGAGCGCCTGCTGGACGAGACGGACGTTGAGGCCGCGAGCCTCGGCATGGCGTTGCCCGGCACCGACTACAACGAAGAGCACGACGTGCTCCCCGATGGCCAGGCACCGGCGCCCGGCGAATTACCGCAAACGACGTATGCGGCCGTCGACGACGGCTTCCTCGCCGCATTTGGCGTGACCCTGCAGGAAGGCCGCTTCTTCGACGCCCGCGACCGTGCCGACGGCGCGCGCGTGGCCGTGGTCGATCGCAATTTCGCGGAAAGATATGGCGGCGGCGACGGGCATTCGGTCATCGGCCGCCAATTCCGCCTGGATCCACGCGATCCGGCTGGTGCCAAGGTCAGCGTGATCGGCGTGATGGCGCCGCTGGCGCTGTACGGTCCCGGCGAGGTGCCGCAGCCCTCCATGCTGGTGCCGTTGCGCCAGGCGCCGTTCCCCACTCACTATAACCCCTAGGCCTCCAGAGTATATCCCCTTTGCTACCGGCACAGGATCCGGCAGATCTTGCCCTCCGTGTAC